>JANRIQ010000002.1:0-296449 GCA_033764775.1 Hyphomicrobiales bacterium
CCTCAAGAGCGAAGAGAACATCACGGGCCGCGTCATCGACATCATCGCCCCCATCGGCAAGGGCCAGCGCGCCCTGCTGGTCGCCCCGCCCAAGAGCGGCAAGACCGTGATGATGCAGCACATCGCCCACGCGATTGCCGCCAACTACCCCGAGAGCATCATGATGGTGCTGCTGGTGGACGAGCGCCCGGAAGAAGTGACCGAGATGCAGCGCACCGTCAAGGGCGAGGTCATCGCCTCGACCTTCGACGAGCCCGCCGCGCGCCACGTGCACGTGGCCGAAATGGTGATCGAGCGCGCCAAGCGCCTGGTCGAACTCAAGAAGGACGTGGTGATCCTGCTGGACTCCATCACCCGCCTGGCCCGCGCCTACAACAACGTCGTGCCCTCCTCGGGCAAGGTGCTGACAGGTGGTGTGGACGCCAACGCCCTGCAACGCCCCAAGCGTTTCCTGGGCGCAGCCCGCAATGTGGAGGAAGGCGGCTCGCTGACCATCATCGCCACGGCCCTGGTGGACACCGGCAGCCGCATGGACGAGGTGATCTTCGAGGAGTTCAAGGGCACCGGCAACTCCGAGATCATCCTCGACCGGAAAGTGGCGGACAAGCGCACCTTCCCGGCCATCGACATTGCGCGCTCCGGCACGCGCAAGGAGGAGCTGCTGGTGCCGCCCGCCCAGCTCAAGAAGATGTTCGTGCTGCGCCGCATCCTCAACCCCATGGGCTCGATGGACGCCATTGAGTTCCTTCTCGACAAGCTGAAGAACACGAAGAACAACGCCGACTTCTTCGACAGCATGAACACCTAGGCGCCCTTCCCTTTCAGAATGGCCGCGAGGTTGTTTGGGTCGGTCACGGGCAGCGAACAGGTTTGGCCGATGCAGACATACGCCGTCGCCTTGCCGCCGACCGCCGTTTTGCCAGCCGCTGGCGAGCCTACAGGCGGGGCATCGCCGCTCCTGTAAACGCTAAGCAGAGCGCCCGGCGGGGCCAATCGCCGCAGCGCGCGCGTCATGACCCCGGCGGCCGCATCGTCGTCGCCCTCCATCAGCACGATCTGAATCGGCTCTATCACGTCCATCAAGGCGTCCAGAAAGCCGCAATGGGCGACGAACCGTTCAGCCGCCGCCCCGGAGAACGCCTCGTAAAGCCGCTGCGCCCGGGCGCGGTGGCGGCCGTCGCCTGTCAGCATGTAGAGCGCGTTCAGATTGCCGAGCATGACCGCGTTGGCGTTGGGCGCGGCGTCGTCATGGGCGGCGAGCGTGCGCACCATCACATCCTGCGTGTCGTCGGCGGAGAGGTAATATCCGCCTGTCTCCGCCGCGTAGCGCGCGTCGAGGGTCGCGGCCCAGCTTTCAGCGTCCGCGATGAACCCGGCGTCGCCCGTCGCTTGCTGCAGCGCGATCGCCGCCGCGATCATGTTGGCGTAATCGGATGCGACCCCCGGCGTCTTGGCTTGTCCGGCCCGGTAGCTGTGCATGAAGCGGCCGCCGGACGACAATCGCTCGCGCACGAAGCCGTACGCTTCGCGGGCCGCGTCGAGCCAGTCCAGCCGCTCGAATGTCGCCCCGGCTTGGGCGAGAGCGGCGATCATCAGCCCATTCCAATCGGTGAGAACCTTGTCGTCCCAGCTCGGGCGCACCCGCCCCCCGCGCACGGCCAGCAGCTTGGCCCGCATGGCCGCAAGACGCTCCTCATCCTCGGGGGCAAGCGGTTCAAGCGTCCGCAGCCGGTTTAGGATGTTTGTATGCTCCCAGTTGCCCCCCGGCGTGACGTCATAGACCTTGGCGAACGCCGCCGCGTCGTCCGCACCGAGGGCGGCGACGATCTCATCGTGGCTCCACACATAGAATTTGCCCTCAACGCCTTCGGAGTCTGCATCGAGCGCTGAGGCGAAGCCGCCGTCGGGAGCGCGCATCTCGCGCAAAACCCAGTCGACCGTCTCCTCGATCCGGGCGGCGAAAAGCGGCGTGCGGCGCTCCCGCCAAAGTTGGGTCAGCAGCGCGACGAACTGGGCGTTGTCGTAGAGCATCTTCTCGAAATGCGGGGCCAGCCAGCGCGCATCGACGGAGTAGCGGGCGATGCCGCCGCCGAGATGATCGTAGATGCCTCCCTGGCAAATGTGCAGGAGCGTGTTCTCCACCGCGTCGGCGCAGGGCCGATGCCCGAAGCGCAGCGCCGCCTTCCACGTGAAGTTCAGGATGCTTGCGTTGGGGAATTTGGGCGCGCCCTGCAGGCCGCCATGCACCGGATCGAATGCGGTGGCGAGGCGCGCGGCCATCTCCGAGATCATCGGCATGGTCAGAGCCGCCGGATCGGCCGCGCGGCGCTCTTTCAATGCGTTGGTGAGCGCGTCCGCGTTGTGCCGGACCTTGGACCGCTCTTCGCGATAGATGCGCGCCACCTCGCGCAGCACCTGCGGGAAGCCGGGCCGCCCGAAGCGCGGCTCCGGGGGGAAATAGGTGCCGCCCCAGAACGGCTCGCCGTCGGGCGTCAGAAACATCGTCAGCGGCCACCCGCCCTGCTCTCCCAGGTGATGCAGCGCGGCCATATAGAGCGCGTCCACGTCCGGTCGCTCCTCGCGGTCGACCTTGATGTTTACAAACAGCTCGTTCATCAGCGCGGCGATGGCGTCATTCTCGAAACTTTCGTGCGCCATCACGTGGCACCAGTGGCAGGCCGCGTAACCGATGGAGAGCAGCACGGGTTTGTCCGCCGCTTTCGCCTCGGCCAGCGCCGCCTCGCCCCAGGGCCGCCAATGCACGGGGTTGTCCTTGTGTTGCAGCAGATATGGGCTCGTTTCGGCGGCGAGTTTGTTCTCGGACATGGCGGCTCGCTTGGCTTGTCGGTTGCGCAACGCGTCTGCGTCATCATAGTTGCTCGGGCAGGGACTGCAAATGCGAGGAGCGCAGTTTGGCGACCGTGAATGACACGATCTATGCGCTGTCGAGCGCTCCGGGCCGGGCCGGCGTCGCCGTGTTCCGCGTCTCGGGGCCGGGCGCACGTCGCGTTGTGGAGGCGATGTGCGGGGCCTCGCCAAAGCCTCGCCGGGCGAGTCTCCGCAAGCTCCGTCATCCTGTTTCACGTGAAACGCTGGATCGCGGACTTGTTCTGTGGCTCCCCGGCCCCGCCAGTTTCACGGGCGAGGATATGGCCGAGTTGCACACCCATGGCGGCAAGGCCGTGGTGACGGCGGTTCTGGAGGCGTTTGCGGCCGCCGGGTTGCGCCCCGCAGAGGCTGGCGAGTTTACGCGACGCGCGTTCGAGAACGGTCGGTTCGATCTCACCGAGGCGGAGGGCCTCGCCGATCTGATCGACGCTGAAACAGAGGAGCAGCGCGTCCAAGCGCTCCGCCAGGCGGACGGAGCTTTGCGGGAGGCGTTAGAGGGCTGGCGACACGGGATTTTGCAAGCTCAGGCGGCGTTGGAGGCCGCCATCGATTTCTCCGATGAGGCGGATGTTCCAGCGCAGGCAGTGTCCACCGCCCGCGGCATTGTCGAGCGGCTTAAGAGCGAGATCGATGCGCGGCTCGCCGACGGCCGTCGCGGCGAAATTCTGCGCGACGGATTGCGCGTGGTGATCGCTGGCCCGCCCAACGCCGGCAAATCCAGCCTGCTGAACGCCTTGGCCGGGCGGGACGCGGCCATCGTCTCCGAGACGGCGGGTACAACGCGGGACGTGATCGAGGTGCGGCTCGATCTCGGCGGTTTTCCGGTGATTGTGTCGGATACGGCGGGCATCCGCGAGGCTGACGACGCCGTGGAGCTGGAGGGTGTGCGGCGCGCGCGGGCGGCGGCGCGCGCGGCTGATGTGGTGGTGTGGCTCTCGCCTGTGGACGCGCCGCAGCAGCCTCCCGCGAGTTTATCCGGCGCGACAGTGTGGATGGTCGCGTCCAAAATCGACCTGGGGCCAAAGCATGACGACGGGGTTTCGGTCGTCACGGGCGAAGGGCTGCAGCTTTTGGCGCAGCGGCTGACCCTTGCCGCCCACCAGCCCCGCGACGAGGCTCCTGCGCTCATCACCCGCGCTAGGCATCGCCGCGAAATTGAGGCGGCCCGCCGCGCGCTCGACGATTTCCAGATGGGCGATCCGGACGCTGTGGAGTTGCGGGCGGAGGACCTGCGCGCCGCCGCTTTCGCGCTTGGCCGCCTCACCGGGCGCGTCGATGTGGAGCATGTGCTGGGTGAAATTTTCTCGCAGTTCTGCATTGGAAAGTGAGCGGAACCAGAAACCGGGCTGCATCGTTCTAGCGGGCCAATATGGAGGTTCCCATGACCGCATCGCTGATAAAGCCGATTTCCGTACGGGATTATCTTCTGTCGCGCGGGCTGGAGACGCCGGGCCGCCGCATCGCCACGGCCGCGCGGGAGATCCGCCTTCCCTTCAATATGCGCCAACTTCGCGGGGTGGAGCCACGACGGCTGCGTTTGCCGGCGGCTGCAGGCTTCGGGGACTGACGTGGCGGCGAAGTCGAAAAAGCAGCAAATGGCGGCGGGTGCGGCCCTCGCCGCCAAGCGTGGAGAGCAAGACCCGGATGAGCTGGAAGGGGCCTCGCGGGAGATGTACGACTCCATGACCGAGAAGGAGCTCGACGATATGGCCTCCGTCAAACGCTCCAAGTTGCCGCGAACAGCCCCCCAAAAACGGTGATCTTTCACGTCGCTTGGCGGCGTGGTAATGGTGTTGGCGAAACAAACTTCAGCACCGCCATGAAAACTGCATTCGACGTCATCGTAATCGGCGGCGGCCACGCTGGCTGTGAAGCCGCAGCCGCAGCCGCTCGCATGGGCGCACACACCGCGCTCATCACCCACAAACTCGAAACCATCGGCGAGATGTCGTGCAACCCCGCAATCGGAGGGCTTGGCAAGGGTCACCTCGTGCGCGAGGTGGATGCGCTTGACGGGCTGATGGCGCGAGTGATCGACCAAGCGGGCATCCAGTTCCGTGTGCTGAACCGCTCCAAGGGCGCGGCGGTGCAAGGTCCGCGCGCGCAAGCCGACCGCAAGCTTTACAAGCGCGCCATGCAGGAGGCGCTCGCCAACTGCGCCAATCTCACCTTGATCGCCGACGCGGTCGAGGATGTGGGCGTGAACGAAGCCCGCGTCGCCTCGGTCGCGACGAAAAGCGGCGCGGTTTATGGCTGCGGCGCTGTGGTGGTGACGACTGGCACGTTTCTTAAGGGTGTCATCCACATCGGCGACCTACGCACGCCCGCTGGGCGCGTCGGCGAGGGGCCGGCGATCGCCTTGTCGGATCGGCTTTACGCGCTTGGGCTCCGCATGGGCCGCTTGAAGACCGGCACGCCCGCGCGGCTCGACGGCCGCACCATCGCCTGGGAGCAGCTGGAGCCGCAGCACGGGGACGATCCGCCCCAACCATTCTCCTTTTTGACCGAGCGCATCGAGACGCCGCAGGTTCCGTGCTTCATCACGCACACGACGGCTGAGACGCACGCGGTCATCGAAGAAAACCTGCGCCTATCCGCCGTATATTCCGGCCGGATCGAGGGCGTGGGGCCGCGCTATTGCCCGTCCATCGAGGACAAGGTGGTGAGGTTCCGCGACCGCACGGCGCATCAGATTTTCCTTGAGCCGGAGGGGCTCGACGACCACACGATTTATCCCAACGGCATTTCGACATCGCTGCCGGAGGGCGTGCAGCGGGCTCTCATCGCCACGATCCCCGGACTTGAGAGGGCGGCGATCCTGCGCCCGGGCTATGCGATCGAATATGATTATGTCGATCCGCGGGAGTTAACCGCGACGCTGGAGGTGAAGCGGCTTAAGGGCCTGTTTCTCGCTGGGCAAATCAACGGCACCACGGGCTATGAGGAAGCGGCCGGGCAAGGCCTGGTGGCGGGCGTCAACGCGGCGCTGCGGGCGGGCGGCGGCGGCGCGTTCACTCTCTCGCGGGCGGATGCGTATCTGGGGGTGATGATCGACGATTTGGTGACGCGAGGCGTGTCCGAACCCTATCGCATGTTCACAAGCCGCGCCGAATATCGGCTGAAGCTGCGCGCCGACAACGCCGACGCCCGCTTGACCGAGATAGGCGCCGCTGCCGGATGCGTCGGGCGGGAGCGGCGCGAGGCGTTCGCGGCCAAGCAGGCCAAGATCGCAGAGGGCGAGCGCATGCTGCGCGGGCTTTCGTTGACGCCGGCGGAGGCCGGACGCGCTGGCCTGCATTTGAACAGCGACGGGCGACGTCGCACGGCTTACGATCTGCTGGCCTTTCCGAACATCACCTTCGAACGGCTCACGGCTGTTTGGCCCGAACTGGCCGGCATCGAGCCGCCCATCGCCGTGCAGTTGGAGACGGACGCGCGCTACGCCGTCTATCTCGACCGGCAGGAGGCGAGCGTTGCGGCGTTGCGGAGGGACGAAGCGGTCCCCATCCCTGCGCATATGGATTTTCACGCCATCGCGGGCCTATCGAACGAGGTTCGGCAGAAGCTCGCCAGCCATGCGCCCGCGACGCTCGCCCAGGCCGCTGCAATCGAGGGCGTGACGCCGGCTGCGCTCATGCTGCTTGTCTCCCACATCAAGCGTCTCGACAAAGCGGGCTAGTTTCACGTGAAACACGGCCGGCGACGATGACCGCTCAATACGGCCCAAGAGAATTCGCCCGGGACTTCAGCGTTTCACGTGAAACGCTGGAGCGTTTCGAGCAGTACGCGGCCTTGCTTGGACGCTGGGGCAAGGCGGTCAATCTCATCGGCCCCGCCACCGCGTCGGACATCTGGCGGCGCCATTTCGCCGACAGCGCGCAATTGCTGGCGCTTGCCCCAAGCTTTCGCACATGGGTCGATCTTGGCTCCGGCGCCGGTTTCCCAGGCCTCGTCATTGCCATCCTCACGGCGAATCAGGAAGATCGAGCGGTGCATCTGGTCGAGAGTAACGCTCGCAAATGCGCGTTTTTGTCAGATGTGGCGCGTCGGACTGGCGTGGAGGTTCGCGTTCACGACAAGCGCGTCGCTGATGCGACGCGCGAGATCGGCGTGGCGGACGTGGTGAGCGCGCGGGCGCTCGCGCCGCTGCCGGATCTTCTGGGTCATGCGGTGGGATTTATGCGGGACGGCGGGTTCGGATTGTTCCCCAAAGGCCGCGACGCGCAGAAAGAGATCGAAGACGCGCGGCGAGACTGGGCCTTTCAGTGGAAAACATCGCCGTCAAGGACTGACAGCGAGGCGCAAATCATCAAGGTGTGGAGCCTTGAGGCAAAAAGGGATAAGGGGCTGTGAGCAGACATTTCACGCATACCGCGCTCCGCGTGCTGGCGGTGGCGAACCAGAAGGGCGGCGTCGGCAAAACCACGACCGCCATTAATCTCGGCGCGGCGCTGGCCTCCGCCGGGCAGAAAACGCTGGTCATCGACCTCGACCCGCAGGGCAACGCCTCCACAGGGCTGGGCGTGCCGGAAGAGAACCGTCCTGTCTCCACCTATGACGTGCTCGGCGGCAGTGCGGCGATGGAGCAGGCCATGGTGCAAACCATGATCCCGGGCCTGTATGTCGCCCCGGCGACGCGCGACCTGGCCGGCCTTGAGCCTGAGATCGCCGCGGCCCCAAACCGGGCGTACTTCCTGCGCGACGCCATCGTCTCGCTGAAGGCGTCGGAGCACGACCGCCCGCCGCACGACCGCCTCGCCTATGTCCTCATCGATTGCCCGCCGTCGCTGAACATTCTGACGCTGAACGCCATGGCCGCCTCGGACTCGGTTCTCGTGCCAGTGCAGTGCGAGTTCTTCGCGCTCGAAGGCATCACCCAGCTCAAGGAAACCATCGACTTCGTGCGCGCCAGCCTTAATCCGACGCTGGAGATCCATGGCGTGGTTCTGACCATGCACGACAGCCGCACCAAGCTCGCCGACGAAGTGGCGACCGAGGTTCGCAGCTTCTTTAAGGATAAGGTGTTCGCGACCGTGATCCCGCGCAACGTGGCGGTGGCCGAAGCTCCGTCGCACGGTCAGCCCGTCCAGCTTTACAACAGCCGCAGCCCCGGCAGCCGCGCCTACACCGAACTGGCGGCGGAGATCATTCGCCGCGAAGAACACGCCTCCGCCGCTTGACCGTCCAGACGCCGAAGGAACGACCATGAACGCTTCCGCTCCACTGCCTAAAAACCGCCTGGGCCGCGGTCTCGCCTCCCTCATCGGCGATAATCCGCCGATCGCGGGCCGCGTGCTGCCAAACCAGGGCGAGCAGCGGCTGGTGCCCATCGACAAGGTGCGGCCAAGCGCTTTCAACCCGCGCAAGAGCTTCGATGAGGCGGAGCTGGATGAACTCGCCGCCTCCATTCGCGAGCGCGGGCTCGTGCAGCCGCTCGTGGTGAGGCCCACCGGCGTCCAGGGTCAGGACTACGAGATTGTAGCGGGCGAACGGCGGTGGCGAGCGGCTCAACGGGCCGGCGTACATCTGATCGCTGTCATTGTCCGCGCGCTCACAGATCAAGAAGCGCTTGAGATCGCGATCATCGAGAACGTGCAGCGCGCCGACCTTAACGCGATTGAGGAAGCGACCGGATATCGCGAGTTGATCAACCGTTTCGGCTATAAGCAGGAGGAGCTGGCCGACATCATCGGCAAAAGCCGTAGCCATCTCGCCAACACGATGCGCCTTCTCAAGCTGCCGGACAGCGTGCAGAAGCTGGTTCGCTCGGGAGAGTTAAGCGCCGGCCACGCCCGCGCGCTTGTAGGCCGCGACGATGCGGAGACGGTGGCGCGCGAGATCGTGAAGGAGGGATTGAACGTTCGCGATGTGGAGGCGCTGTTCCAGGCGAAGAAGGCCGCGGAGCCGGGCCGGGCTGGGGGCGGCGCGGCCGCCGCGGTGATTCCCAAGGACGCCGACACGCGCGCAGCCGAACGCGAGATGTGCGACGCGCTCGGCCTTGCGGTCGTTGTCAGCCCGGGCGCGAACAACACGGGCGAAATCATCATTCGCTACAAGTCCCTCGACCAGTTCGAGACGGTTCGCACGCGCCTCATCGCTCGGCGTTGACGGGCCGCGCGAGCGCCGCGATGCGTATGACGGCGCTCTCCATTAGGCTGGTTTCCAAGGCGGGGTTCAGGCGGCTGGCGCGGACGGCGTCGCCCAGCGCGGCGATGGTTTGCGCAAGGTTGGCCGACGACCATGTGCGGATTTGCGATGAAAACGTGCGCTCGGCCTTGAAGAACAGCGGCGGTCGCAGGCATTTTACCGCCGTGGCGAATGGTTCGCCCTGATCCATCCGCGCGCGCACACGAAGCAGCCGCAAGCCGTGGCTGTTGAGCATCGCGAGAAGCGCTTGCGGCGACAGGCCGGCGCTGACCAGCTTCGACGCCTGGCGCAGGGCCGCAGGCGCCTGGCCGGAAAACGCCGCATTGACCACCGCGTCGGCGACTCCGTCAAGCGGGTCTCCCACACACGCTTCGATGGCTTCAGCAGTGACGACGCCGTCCCCCGCGGCGTAAAGACAAAGCTTCTCCATCTCGGTGCGGGCGAGCGCGGCGTTTGCGGCGAACGCGTGCTTCAGCGTTTTCAGTGCGTCGCCATCGAGCTTCAGTCCGGCGCGCGCGGCGCTGGTCTCGATCAAAGCCGCGACGCTGTCCACGTCGTCGCCGTAGCACGGGAGCGCGGCTAGATCGGCGCGGGTCTCGAACAGGGCGCGCAGCTTCGAGCTTTTTGCCAGCGCCCCGGCTTCGATGACAAGCCGCGCGGATGTGGAGGGCGCCAGCGCATGAGAGACGTCGTCCGCGCTCAACGCCGGCGCACCCTTTGCCCACACGACGGGCGGCCCGCCGAACATGGGCAGCGTGCCGAGTTCGACCGCGAGCCGGGCCGGGTCCTGGGCCATATCGCTTTCGGTGAGGCGGATGATGTCTGAGGCGGGTTTGGCGGCGGCGCTCAAGGCGCGGCACAGTTCGCGCGCTCGATCCGCCACGCCGACAGCGTCGGCCCCGTAAACCAGATAGCCAACGAAATTAGGCTTAGGCGATCGGATGAGCCGGGCTACATCGTCGGATTTGACCGCCACCACGGCGGCGACCCCGCGTTTACGCGTTGCCCGACAGGAAAGCGCCGAGACGGATCTTGATGGTTTCCGAAACAGTGCGCGCTGCACGGTTTTCAGCGTCCAATTTTGCGCGCTGGTCGGAGAACAGGTTGCGCCGCGTGGCGGTCGTGGTCACGTCGTCATACACTTTGTCATAGGCCGCGCGCCCGGCGGCTTTGCCTTCGAACACGGTTTTATTGTCAGCGAGCTTGATGAGTTTGAAGTCCACGTTGACTTCCACGATCTGCCCTTGGGCCGCGCCGGTGGAGGCAACCAGCGTATTGCGCAGCTCCTCTTTGACGATCATCTCCAAGCGATATTCCGCCTTCGCCCCGCTGTCGCCCGCCCCGCCCGTCGCCGCGAAGATCAGCTCGTTGCGGATTTTCTGCCCGACGCGGCCCGGGACGAGCGCAATGTCGACCGACTTCATGACGTCGCTAAGATTTGCGCCGCTGGCTGTGGGCCCATGCAAAGGTTGAAAACCGCAACCGCCGAGCACTGCGCCGATCACGATGGCGCCGCCGATCATGCGCGTGATTTTATGCAACGACATTGACGATCCTCTGCGGCACCACGATCACCTTCTTCACCGGCCGGCCTTCGATCGCTTTCGCCACGCTCGCCAGCTTCAGGGCTTCAGCCTCGATCGCCGCCTTGGTGGCGTCCCGCGCGATAATAAGCTCGTCACGGCGTTTTCCATTCACTTGTACGGCCATCGTCACTGTATCGTCAACGAGCAAGGCCTGATCGGCCTCCGGCCACGGCGCGTTTGCGAGCAAGGTGTTGTAGCCGAGACGCGACCAGCATTCTTCACCCAAATGCGGCATGAATGGGTTGATGATGTGAGTCAGGAACTCCGCCGCCTCGCGTAGGGCGAAGGCGAGGCTCGCGTCGCCCTTGCCTTGCAAAGCGGGGCTGAAGGCGTTGGCGAACTCGTAGGCCGCCGCGATGGCGCGGTTGAAGCCGAGGCTGTCCAGAGCGCGGCTGACCTTGTCCAGCGCGCGGTGGGCGGCGCGGCGCAGCTCCATCGCCTCCGCGCTAAACTCCGCCGGTTTCGGCGCGCCTGGCTTCGCCCCCTTCTCCGCCGCGTCGTCCACGATGCGCCAGACGCGCTGAATGAAGCGCCAGGCGCCTTGCGCGCCGTCGTCCGTCCACAGCACGTCGCGTTCCGGCGGGCTGTCGGAAAGCACGAACCAGCGGGCTGTGTCCGCGCCGTAGTGCGCCTTGAAGGCGTCCGGATCGACGACGTTTTTCTTCGACTTCGACATCTTCTCCGCCGGGCCGATCTCGACCGGCCGTCCGTCGAGCGTCAGCGCGCGCCGCGTTGGCCCGTCGCCTTCGATGCGCACGTCGTCGGGGCTAACCCACTTACCCGCTCCGTCGCGGTACGTTTCGTGAATGACCATACCTTGCGTGAACAGTCCGGCGAACGGTTCGGCGAGGTTCAGGTGCCCGCAGTCGCGCATCGCCCGGGTGAAGAAGCGCGAATAGAGCAGGTGCAGGATCGCATGCTCGATGCCGCCGATATATTGATCGACCGGTAGCCAGTAGTCGCACGCCTCGGGGTCAACCGGACGCGCATCCTCCTCCGGCGAGCAGAAGCGGGCGAAGTACCACGACGAGTCCACGAACGTGTCGAGCGTGTCCGTTTCGCGCTGGGCCGCGCCGCCGCATTGGGGACATTTCACATGCTTCCACGTGGGGTGGCGGTCGAGCGGGTTGCCGGGCGCGCTGAAATCCACGTCTTCCGGCAGGCGCACGGGCAGATCCGCGTCGGGCGTGGGCACAACGCCGCACGCCGGGCAGCGGATGATCGGGATCGGGCAACCCCAATAGCGCTGGCGGGAGACGCCCCAATCGCGCAGGCGATAGTTCGTTTCGCGCTTGCCGACCCCTTTCGCTTCGAGCCGGCGGATGACCTCCGCCTTCGCCGCCTCCACGCTCATGCCGTCGAGGAACGATGAGTTCGCCAGCCGCCCGTCGCCGGTGTACGCCTCCGTCTTCACCTTGAACGCCTTGGCGTCCTCGCCTTCGGGAATGACGACCGGCTTCACCTTCAGCTTGTATTTGTTGGCGAAGTCGAGGTCGCGCTGATCGTGCGCGGGGCAGCCGAAGATCGCGCCCGTCCCGTACTCCATGAGGATGAAGTTGGCGACATAGACCGGCAGCTTCGTCTGCGCGCGGAACGGGTGCGCGGCCTTCAAACCGGTATCGAAGCCGCGCTTCTCCGCCGTGTCGATCTCCTCCTGGCTGACGCCCATGCGGGCGCATTCAGCGATGAACTCGCGCAAGCCCTTGTTCTTCTTGGCGAGCGCGGCGGCGAGCGGATGCTGCGGCGAGATGGCGAGAAAGCTCGCGCCGAAAATCGTGTCTGGCCGGGTCGTGTAAATCTCAAGCTCGGTGTGAGCCTTGGGCAGCGCCTCGCCTTCGAGCCTGAAGCGCAGCCGCGCGCCCTCCGACTTGCCGATCCAGTTGCGCTGCATAAGCCGCACTTTCTCCGGCCAGCGGTTAAGCGTGTCGAGGCCCGCGAGCAAGTCCTCTGCGTAATCCGTGATGCGGAAGAACCATTGCTCCAGGTCGCGCTGCTCTACGAGCGCGCCGGAACGCCAGCCGCGCCCGTCGATGACCTGCTCGTTGGCGAGCACAGTGTTGTCCACCGGGTCCCAGTTCACACGCGACTTTTTGCGGTAAACGAGTCCCTTTTCGTAGAAGTCGAGGAACAGCCGCTGCTGCTGCTTGTAATAGCTCTCGTCGCAGGTGGCGAGTTCTCGACTCCAGTCGAGCGACAGGCCAAGGCTCTGAAGTTGCGCGCGCATGGCGGCGATGTTGTCGTACGTCCAGCCCTTTGGGCTGACGCCGCGCTCGATCGCCGCGTTCTCGGCCGGAAGCCCGAAGGCGTCCCAGCCCATCGGGTGCAGCACGTTGAAGCCGCGCGCGCGTTTGTAGCGCGCGACCACGTCGCCCATCGTGTAGTTGCGCACATGGCCCATATGGACGCGGCCGGAGGGATACGGGAACATCTCCAGCACGTAGTATTTCGGCTTGGCCGGATCGCGGCGCGTCTTGAAGGTTTTCTGTTCGCGCCAGACGGACTGCCAGTGGCGTTCGCGGTCGGGGGCGTTGTAGCGTTCTGCGGCCATGGGTGATCTTCGGGTTGTGTTGCGGGCATAGAGCGGCGAAAAGCATTCAGCGTCAAGCATGGCGGCGGAGATTTGCGACATGACGGCGAGTTATGCGGCGGTGAGGTCGGCGGTGGAGGCGGCGGCGGTCGCGGCTGGCCGGTCGCCCCATAGCGCGCGGCTGATCGCCGTCACCAAGACCTACGAGGCGGACGCCATCTTGCCGGTGATCGAGGCCGGGCAGCAATTGTTCGGCGAAAACCGCGTGCAGGAGGCGATGCGCAAGTGGCCGCCCTTGCGTGAGCGCTTCCCCGACATCGAACTGCATCTCATCGGGCCGCTGCAATCCAATAAGGCGAGGGAGGCGGTGGCGCTGTTCGACGTGATCCACACTGTTGATCGGCCCAAGATCGCGGAGGCGCTGGCCGCCGAGATGGCGCGGCAGGGGCGCACGCCGCGCCTGCTCGTGCAGGTGAACACGGGCGAGGAGCCGCAAAAGGCGGGCGTCGCGCCGGGCGAGGCGGAGGCGTTTGTGGCTCAGTGCCGCGTGCTCGGTTTGAACATCGATGGGTTGATGTGCATCCCGCCGGTCGAGGACGACCCCGCGCCCCACTTCCGGCTGCTGGCAGATTTGCGCGCCCGCCTCGGCCTCGCAGCATTAAGCATGGGCATGAGCGCGGATTTCCCGGCGGCCATCGCGGCGGGGGCGACCTATGTGCGCGTCGGCTCGGCGATTTTCGGCGCACGGCCGCCCGCGTAACGCCGCGTTATAGAGGCGCGAAGTCTTTGCAACGGTCGTCATTGGAGAGTGAGCATGTTTCGCAGGATTTGGGCGTTTATTGTCGGGGCGTTCTTCGGTCTCGTTGCAGGCGTGCTCGCCGGCTTCATCGCATACCCTTACGTCTTCGCGCCGCCGACCGCGACAGAGACGCTTTCCGGCGAACAGGGCGCGCGGATCGCGAAAGGCTCCTTTATCCACGCGGACCCTAGCGACCCCGTGCACTGGGGCAAAGGCGAGGTGACGGTCTACGACCGCGAAGTGTTTCTGGAGCCGTCGTTCGAGGTCGGCCCGGGCCCGGCGTTTTACGTTTATCTGGTTAAGCAGTCGGGCATCCGCACCAACGAGGCGTTCAAGGCGGCCGAGACGGTCGAGCTGGGCAAGATCAAGAGTTTCAGCGGAAGCCAGCGTTACGCCATCCCAGCGGGCGTGAACCCAGCGGACTACAAGAGCGTGGTCGTGTGGTGCAAGCAGTTCGGGGTGCTCATTTCACCGGCGGATGTGTCCCGGCCATAGGCGCGGCGTTCGGGCAGCCCTTCGCGGCGGCGGCGAGCACGGCGTCGAGCAGGCCCGGGAAGCGCGCGTCTAGCTCCTCCCGGCGCACGCTGTTCATGTAGTAGATGCCGGATTTGCGCGTGCGGATGACCCCCGCCTCGCGCAGGATGCGGAAGTGGTAGGACTGCGTGGACTTGGCGAGATCGAGACCGCAGGAGGCCGCCGAGCACGCCAGCTCCACGCCTTTCTCTAGGCTTTCGACAATTTTGAGCCGGATCGGATCCCCGAGCGCATAGAGCACGCGCTCCAGCCTGATTTCAGACGCCGGCGGGTGATTAAAACACATCATGGGCCTAACGTGGCCTAAGCGAAGCAAAAATACAACAGTTCAATAATCTTGAACCATGGGGACGCCGGCGTATATGCTCGGCATAGCAACAGGAGAACAACATGTCGCATCATCAGAAACTTTCCGGAAAAGTCGCGCTCGTCACGGGCGGAAGCAGGGGCATAGGCGCGGCCATCGCCAAACGGCTCGCCGCCGACGGCGCCAAGGTCGCCATCACCTATTCCGCGTCGCCCGACGCCGCGAACGCGGTTGTCGCTGAGATCAAGTCGAAGGGCGGCGAGGCGGTGGCGTTCAAAGCCAATGCGGCGAATGCGAGCGAAGCCGCAGGGGCCGTTGCGCAGGCCGCGCAGCATTTCGGCCGTTTGGATATCCTCGTCAACAACGCGGGCGTCTGGGACGTGAAGCCCGTCGCCGAGGTGACGGACGCCGACTACGATCGCCTCTTTGACGTCAACGTCCGGGCCGTGTTCGCCGCCGTCCGCGAGGCCTCCAAACATCTGGGCGACGGCGGGCGCATCATCACCATCGGCTCGGTCAACGGCGACCGCGTGCCCTACAGCGGCGGCGCGCTCTACGGCGCCACGAAATTCGCGGTGCAGGGCTTTACGCGCGGCTGGGCGCGCGAGTTCGGGCCGAAGGGCGTCACCGTGAACGTCGTGCAGCCCGGCCCCATCGACACCGACATGAACCCGGCCTCCGGCGACTTCGCCTCAGCGCTCATTCCGGCGCTCGCCATCCCGCGCTACGGCAAGACGCAAGAGGTCGCGGATTTGGTCGCGTTTGTCGCCAGCCCGGAGGCGTCCTACATCACCGGCGCGGCGCTGAACGTGGACGGCGGCTTCGAGGCCTAAAGCTTACGCTCGCGACGGACGTTTCCGGCCCCGTTTGAACGAAACGCCGGAAGCGCGCCCTATACAGCGCAATCCTAGAAGTCGCGCGGACGACACTGTCGCCCCCGCCGAGAAACCCTGTGGACGCTGCGGCGGCTTCATGGCTTTGCCGTCTCGCCTGGCGGATACTTTGTTTTGATTCGCACATCAGGGGGCGCGCATGAGCGGAGCGACGCAATACACGGTCGATATGTGGTGGACAGACCTGAACGACGTCGAGTTCGGGCTGTTCCGGCAATCGCGGCACCGGGCCAAGTCGCGCCAGTTCACGGCGGACTCCGACGTGATCGGCGAGGTGAAGGCGAACGGCGAGCGCACCGGGCTGCTTTCGTATCGCGAGGCGTTGTGGAAGACCGACAACCCGGCCGACCGCCGCCTCGTCATCAAGCTGTTCTCGCCATCCATGACCTGGCGCGGCACGATGGATTTGCTCATCGGGCGCAGCTTGCAGCTTTCCTTCGGGGCGGGCGGCTTCCCGGTCACGGCGTTCTCGGTGAACGTCTCAGGCCATGAGCAAATCATCGACGTGGAGCGCTCGGCCCGCAAATGGCCGCTGATGCCGGAGAAGTTCTCGTTCTTCATCCTGGAAGACAATAAGCCGCGCCTTTATCGCCTGCGGCGAGACTGGATCGAGTTCGGCGCCGACTACACGCTCTACGACCAGACAGGCGCGCGCATCGGACACCTGAATGGCCGCGTCATCGACATCGGCGGCCGCTGGGACGTGGAGATCGACAAGCGGCACGACACCCCGCGCCTGAACACGGTGCTGCAACTGTTCTGCGGAATGCTCCGGTATAACCGGCGCGCCAAACGGCATGTGGAGGACCTCGTCCAGCAAGTGCGCAACGGCGCCGCGCCCGCCCTCGACGCCCACGAGGTCGATCTTTATCTCAATCCGCGCCGCCCGCGCTGAACACAGCCGCCGACCACGAGCCGCGCTCCCGGCCGCAGGGCGCGCAACACGCGCTGCATATCCGGCAAGGCCAGCGCGACGCAGCCCGCCGTCGGCTTTAAACCCCGGCGCGCCACATGCATGAAAATCGCGCTGCCGCGCATCCGCCGCCGACGCGTCACGTTGTAATCGAGTATGACGACAACGTCATACAGGCCGTCTTTTCGCCAAAGGCGTTCATGCGAAGCGGGGTAAGGCAAAACGACTCGCCGGTTGTAGTTCCGGTCGCCGGGGGCGTCGCACCAGCCGTCCCGTGCTCGGATGGGCGTGAAGGGCAGCGCGCTTTTCGGTCGCATGAGGCGGTCCGGCCGGTACAGGCCGCGCAGGATGCGGAAGCAGCCCGCCGGCGTCGCGCCGTCCCCTTCGCGCTTGTCGCGCCTCACGCCCGCTCGCCCAAGAGCGCATGGCGCCGACACGTTCCCCGCGACGATGCGCCCGCTTTGCGCGCTCGCCGAACGGGAGAAGACCGCCACACGCGAACTACGCTTTGCGCTCGCCATTGCCTCACGCTCCACAGTTGCTTAAATCTGAGCGACTTGACGACATAACACGGCGGGAGCTTTTTCCATGAGCATGGCGCGAAAAATTCTCATCATCGACGACGATGACGACTTGCGCGGATCGCTTGCGGAACAGCTTGGCCTTTATGAGGAGTTCGACGTGTCCATGGCGGCGAACGCCGGCGATGGGATCGCGGCGGCGAAGGCCGAGGTCGATCTCGTGTTGCTCGATCTCGGGCTGCCCGACATGGACGGCCGCGAAGCTTGCAAGCTCATGCGCAAGCAGGGCGTCAAGGTGCCCGTCATCATGCTGACGGGTCAGTCGGCCGACTCGGATGAAATTTTGGGCCTTGAGTCCGGCGCGAACGACTATGTGACGAAACCGTTCAAATTCGCCGTGCTGCTCGCCCGCATTCGCACGCAACTTCGCCAACATGAACAGAGCGAGGACGCCGTGTTCGCCATCGGCGAGTTCAGCTTCCGCCCCGCCGCCAAGCTTCTCGTCAATCAGAAAGGCGGCAAAATCAGGCTTACCGAGAAAGAAACGTCCATCCTCAAATATCTGTATCGCGCTGGGGAGAAGGTCGTCTCCCGCGATGTGCTGCTGCATGAGGTGTGGGGTTACAACGCCGGCGTGACGACCCACACCCTTGAGACCCACATCTATCGTCTCCGCCAGAAAATCGAGAAAGACCCGTCGAACGCGGAACTCCTGGTGACGGAGACCGGCGGATACAAACTCGTGCCCTGAAAACGCGCTTCAGCGCTTGCCCGCCCCGCGCGACTCACTCGATACTCAGCGAAGTTGGTGCTGCGTTGAGAAAGTTTGAGCGAGGCGTGGCATGGCGATGGATACGACGACGGAGCTTCTGGCGCAGGTTCCGATCTTTCAAGGTTTAACGCAGGCTCAGATCGGCGCGATCGCCGCAGCCGGCAAAAAGTGTTTTTTCGAGGCTGGGGAAACCATCATCAGGTCCGGCGAAGATGGGTCGGCGGCCTATCTGATTCTGTCAGGCCGGGCGCGCGTGAGCGAACCGGTCGACCCCGCCGCCGACGTGAACCTCTTGCCGGGATCGTTCACCGGCGAGTTGGCCATGCTCGTCGAGATGACCTACTCCACCACCGTCGTCGCCAGCGAGCGCATCCGCGCGCTGTCCATTCAGCGGTCCGCGCTGCTGCCGGTGATGGAGGCAGACCCGACAATCGCCCGGCATTTCTCCGACAAGCTCATGCAACGGCTGCTCGATCTGGCCGAGGAGCTTCGTCAGGTGGATGCGCAATTCGCCGCCATTGAGGCCGCGTTCGAGGACGCAGCTTAAGCCTCAGCGATTTCGGCGGCGCGAGCCGGCAGACGCAGCCTGAACAGCGCGTTGTGAGCCGGATCGCCCTGGCCGATCGCCTCAGCCGCTCGCACCATGCGCCCGCCCCGGTTCAGCGCCTCATCGCCCAAGCGCACAAGAAGCGCGTTCGGCTGTGCGGTCGCCGACGAAGCCCGCATGGCTTCCGCGATGTCCGTCTCGGGCAGGTCGGGTCGCAGCTGACACGCGATGATGAAGGCGGCCGCGGTCGAGCGGCTCCGTCCCGCGCGGCAATGGATGAGCAGCGGGCTTTCGCCATCCCACTCAGCGGCGAACGCGATCAGCCGACGCGCATGCTCCGCCGTTGGCAGAACGCGGCCTGGCGCGGGCGCGACGATGTCGCTCATCACGAGCCGCAGATGGTTGTGAGGCGCAATCTCCGCCGGGGTCGCCAGTTCAGCCATCATCTCCGGGTTGAGGAGACTGATGAGGCGGCTCGCCCCGATCAAGCGCGCGGCGACGTTCAGCCCCTCGACGGAGCAGACGTAAATCGGCGGATCGATCGGCTCTCGGCCCATGGGACGCCATTTGGCCTTGTTGTTTTTTTTATGTTTTGAAACGGCGACGGGCAAAATGCAACGTCCGAGATAGAAAGCCTCGGCGCGCGCGCTTCGACCAATGATCCGTTGCGAGCGGCTTTTGAGCCGCACATAATGCGCGCAAAGTATAAAATCGAGGAGGAGCCCCATGTCTGACGCAAAGGTTTACGATGTGCCGCCTGCATGGGCGAAAAGCGCGCATGTGGACGACGCCAAATACCTCAAGATGTATCTGGACAGCATCGCGACGCCGGACGCGTTCTGGGGCGAGCACGGCAAACGCATCGACTGGATCAAACCCTACATGCGCGTGAAGAACACCTCATACGCGCCCGAAAACGTGTCCATCAAATGGTACGAGGACGGCGTGCTGAACGTGTGCGCCAACTGCGTCGACCGGCATGTGCCCACGCGCGGTGATCAGGTCGCCATCATCTGGGAGGGCGACAGCCCGGCTGAAGACGCCAAGATCACCTACCGGCAACTGCACGAGCAGGTTTGCAAGTTCGCGAACGTGCTGAAATCGCTGGGCGCCAAAAAGGGCGACCGCATCACCATCTACATGCCGATGATCCCGGAAGCGGCCTACGCCATGCTCGCCTGCGCGCGCATCGGCGCGATCCACTCGGTCGTATTCGGCGGCTTCTCGCCGGACAGCCTCGCGGGGCGCATCCAGGATTGCGATAGCAATATCGTGGTCACCTCGGACGAGGGCCTGCGCGGCGGCAAGAAAGTGCCGCTAAAGGCCAACACCGACAAAGCGCTCGAGAAATGCCCGACGGTCGAGAAAGTGCTGGTCGTGCGCCGCACCGGCGGCGAAGTCGGCTGGACGCCGGGCCGCGACGTGTGGCTGCACGAGGCCGCCGAGACGGTCTCCGCCGACTGCCCGCCGGAGCCGATGAACGCCGAAGACCCGCTTTTCATCCTCTACACCTCCGGCTCGACGGGCAAGCCGAAGGGCGTGCTGCACACATCCGGAGGATATCTCGTCTACGCCGCCATGACGCATCAGTACATTTTCGATTACAAGCCGGGCGATATCTACTGGTGCACGGCGGATGTCGGTTGGGTGACGGGCCACAGCTACATCCTCTACGGGCCGCTGGCGAACGGCGCGATCACTCTGATGTTTGAGGGCGTGCCGAACTACCCGACGCCGTCGCGCTTCTGGGAAGTGATCGACAAACACAAGGTCAACACCTTCTACACCGCGCCAACGGCCTTGCGCGCGCTGATGGGCGCGGGCGACGAGCACGTGAAGAAAACGAGCCGCGCCAGTCTGAAGCTGCTTGGCTCCGTCGGCGAGCCGATCAATCCGGAAGCGTGGGAGTGGTATTACAACGTCGTCGGCGACGCCCGCTGCCCCATCGTCGACACCTGGTGGCAGACCGAAACCGGCGGCATCCTCATCACGCCGCTGCC
The DNA here is from genome assembly GCA_033764775.1 of Hyphomicrobiales bacterium. Lineage (GTDB taxonomy): Bacteria > Pseudomonadota > Alphaproteobacteria > Rhizobiales > Rhodomicrobiaceae > JAWXCE01. The sequence continues at coordinate 20,436 of JANRIQ010000002.1, forward strand.
GGGCGCAACCAAGCTCAAGCCCGGCTCGGCGACGCGGCCGTTCTTCGGCGTGAAGCCCGCGATGGTCGATGCGGAAGGCAAAACCATGTACGGCCCCGGCACGGGCAACCTCGTCATCACCGACAGCTGGCCCGGCCAGATGCGCACGGTCTACAAGGACCATGAGCGCTTCGTGCAGACGTATTTCTCAACGTACCCGGGCACATATTTCACCGGCGACGGCTGCCGCCGCGATGCGGACGGCTTCTGGTGGATCACGGGGCGCGTTGACGACGTGATCAACGTCTCCGGCCACCGCATGGGCACGGCGGAAGTGGAGTCCGCGCTCGTCGCGCACCCAAAAGTTGCCGAAGCGGCTTGCGTCGGCTACCCGCACCCGGTGAAAGGACAGGGTATCTATGTGTACGTGACGCTGATGAGCGGCGAGCCGGCGACGGAAGAGCTGCGCAAGGAGCTGCGCGACTGGGTGCGGCAGGAGATCGGCGCCATCGCCTCGCCCGACCTCATCCAGTTCGCGCCGGGCCTGCCGAAAACCCGCTCCGGCAAGATTATGCGGCGCATCCTGCGCAAAATCGCCGAGGACGATTTCTCGAACCTCGGCGACACGTCGACGCTGGCGGAGCCCGCCGTGGTCAATGACCTTATAGAGAATCGCATGAACCGCCCTTAACGAACGCCCGCCCGTGGGCGAGCGTTTGCGGCTGCGGCAAATCACCAAAAAAGAGCGCCAATGGCGCTCTAGATGCAATGGACTGACGATTAACTCGCCTTCTTCATAGCCGATTTTTTGGCGCTCCCCGCATCCGCCATTTTCCCCGGCTTTTGTTCGGACATTCTTCCGGCCTTGGCTCCGGACGAGGATTTCTGAGCGCTCGACTGCGGGCTTTCATTCGCCTGGTCGGCGCCGTCCGTCTCCCTCGCGCCGGCTTCCTTCACCGCGACCGGATTGACCACGCCTTCCGCCAAGTCGGACAGTTTCATGTCCGCCGCTTTCTCCTGGTCAAGAATGGTTTGCAGCGCGCCGACCATCTCATCGTGGCCGAGAGCGTTCGCCCAGGCGATCAGCGACCCGTAACGACAAATCTCGTAGTGCTCAACGGCCTGGGCGGACGCGATGATCGCCGCATCGCGCACGTGGGGATCCTCGATCTCAGCGAGATGATCCTGAGCCTCGGCGAGGATGCCGTCCATCGCTTCGCATTTCACGCCGCGGGCCGGCTTGCCGAGCATCTCGAAAATCTGTTCGAGCTGTTCGATCTGCCCCAGCGTCTCTTCGCGGTGCATCTCCAGCGCAGTCGCAAGCTCCTCCGACTGCGCCTTCTTCATCATTTTGGGCAGGGCTTTTGCGATCGCTTTTTCGGCGTAGTAAACATCTTTGAGAGTGTGCAGGAAGAGATCCTGCATGGAGGCGATGGCCATGTCATTTCCCCAGGGTTGTGCGTTGATCCGCTTAACCCCAGCGCGTCCAAGATGTTCCCGCGATGTGTGACAAGAAAAAATGAGCGGTTGTCCTCCGGCGGGACAACCGAGAGCGGCGGAGCATGCGCTGTCCGCCGCGTCTGAAGGCCGACAAAAGCACCGCCCGGAGAGCGGTTGCGCGCCGGGCGGATCCTTGGGCAAAGAGTCCGCGTGGGGCGCCGGAAGCGACGACTGACAGAATGAACACTGCTGGGCAACGCAGTCAGGTCGATTGGGCGAACGGCCTGCTCATCCGGCGTCAGTCGGTTTTTCAACCTCAGGTTGGATTTGAGTATTATTAAAGCCTTTGCGTGTCAAGCGCCATTGTTGCGCGTTTCGCGTGAAGGTGCAAAAGCCGTCGCGCTCGCCCGCATCGGTTTGACAGCGCTCCTCTTTTTCTATTTGCTGGAGTTCGCGCGTAGCGGCTCGAAGACAGCCGCATTTCTGGAGGTTGCGTTCATGGCGTTCCTGTCGCGTGTGCTTTTTGCTTTTTGTCTTTCCTTGTTGTGTGTTTCCGCCCAGGCCCAGGATCGACCGTTCAAGAACGCCGACGTGGAGCGGGCCGCGCGCGATTATGAGGCCTATCTCGTCGCCAACTGGCCCACCGCCGGCTCGGATTTTAAAGGCTGGATCGGGAAGGCCAACGCGGCCATGAAAGCCGTCGATCCCCGCCGCGCGACAGGCGCGTTCGCCTCGGCCGTCGTGCTCGATAAGAATGCGGCGGACGCCTGGCTCGCCCTCGCCCGCGCCTATCTCGCCATCAAAACCGACAACGCGAACGAGAAACAAAGCTTTCCCGCCTCGGCGTCGTCCGCCGCTTACATCGCTTATGAGCGCGCGACCAGCCCGGCCGCGAAAGCCGCGGCGCTGGCGGTCCTCGGCGAGAGCCTCGCCATTCGATCCAGCTGGCGCCCCGCCATCGAGGCGTACCGCACCAGCCTCAAGCTCGCGCCGTCGACTGTGGTGAAGGCGGCGTATGACGCGGTTGTCGCCGACCATGGCTTCCGCATGCTCGATTACACCGTGGACAACGAGGCCGCCGCTCCGCGCGTATGCATTCAATTCTCGGAGCCGCTTTCTAAAGTCGAAAAAGACATGGCCAAGTTCGTCACGCTGAACGGCGCGGCGGCTCCGTCCGTCAAGGCGGACAACACGCAGCTTTGCGTTGAGGATCTTGTCCACGGCCGCCGCTATGAGGTGAAGGTGCGCGCGGGCGTGCCCTCGACTATCCCAGAGGAGCCGCTGTCCAAAAGCGTCGACCTGACCGTCTACGTCCGCGATCGCAAGCCCGCCGTCCGCTTCACCGGCCGCAGCTATGTGCTGCCGCGCGCCGGTCAGCAGGGCCTGCCCCTCGTGAGCGTGAACGCCAAGGCGGTGACGGTCGAAATCTACCACGTGGGCGATCGGCGCCTGGCGGCCGAGGTGCTGGACGGCGACTTCGCCAACGCTATCGGCGGCTACAAGGCCGAGCAACTCCGTGACGCGCAGGGCGAAAAGCTCTGGTCCGGCGAGATGACCGTCGCATCGAAACTAAACGAGGACGTAACGACGGCCTTTCCCATCGACCAGCTGCTGCCCAACCTCAAATCCGGGCTGTACGTGATGGTGGCCGCGCCCGTGGGCGACGCGTCGGAGTCCTGGGAGGAGAAGGCGACGCAGTGGTTTGTGGTGTCCGACATCGGCCTGTCCGCGATGACGGGCCGCGACGGCGTGCACGCCTTCGTCCGTTCACTGGCCTCCGGCCGCGCGCTGCCTGGCGTGGAGCTGCGCCTCATCGCGCGCAACAATGAGGTGCTGGCGACGGCGGCGTCGGACGCGCAGGGCTATGCCAAATTCGACCCTGGCCTGGCGCGCGGCGTGGGCGGTCTGGCGCCGGCCATCATCGTGGCGCGCGGCGCGGAGAATGATTACGGCTTCATCGACTTAACGAAATCCGCCTTCGACCTCACAGATCGGGGCGTAGGTGGCCGACAGCATCCGGGTCCACTCGATCCGCACCTGTTCACCGAACGCGGCGTGTACCGCCCGGGCGAGACCGTGCACGCCACAGCGCTGCTCCGGGATGACGCCGCCCAGGCGACGACGCTTCCGCTGACCCTCAAAATCATCCGTCCCGACGGCGTCGAACACCGCAGCGAAACCATCGCCGACGCAGGGCTTGGCGGACGCACGCTCGCCATACCGCTCAGCCATACCGCGATGACCGGCACATGGCGGATCGCCGCCCATGCGGACGCAAAAGGCCCCGCGCTCGCCGATGTGCGCTTCCTCGTCGAGGACTACACGCCGGAACGCCTCGACATGACGCTGACGCCCGCCGCCCAGATCGCCGCGCCTGGCAAGCCCATCGCGGTGGCGGTCGCGTCGCGGTATCTGTACGGCGCGCCCGCCTCCGGCCTCGGTCTGGAGGGCGAGGTCGTGGTCGACAAGCGCGCCGCGGGTTCGCCGGCGCATCCCGGCTATGTCTTCGGCGCCAGCGGCGAGGCCTTCACCCCACGCCGCGCGCCGCTCAACGGCTCGCCCGCGACTGACGCGACGGGCGCCGCCGCCCTCTCTCTGCCTCTGCCCGAACTCCCCGCCACGGCCGAGCCGCTGGAGGCTCGCGTCGCCATCCGCCTGCGCGAGCCCTCCGGCCGCGCCATCGAGCGCAGTTTCACGACACCCATAGCCGCGCGCGCCGACGCCATCGGCGTCAAGCCGCTGTTCGAGGGCGGCCAGATCGGCTCAGGCGAACCGGCGCGGTTCGACGTGATCGTGGCGCACGCCGATGGAGGCCTCGCCGCCGCGCCCGGGCTGACGTGGGAGGCGGTCAAGCTCGAGTCCCGCTTCCAGTGGTATCGCCGCGACGGCCGCTGGGACTACGAGGTGGTCGAGTACGCCCGCAAGATCGCCAATGGCTCGGTCGATGCGGCGGCGGCCGGCCCCGCGCGCATCGAGACCGCCCTGGAGGACGGCGCTTACCGCTTGGAGGTCAGTTCGCCCAGCAATCCCGCGCTCGTGACCACCGTCGATTTCAGCGTCGGCTGGCGCATGTCGGAAGCCTCCGACAAGCCCGACATCCTGGAGCTGTCTCTCGACAAAGACGCCTACGCTCCCGGCGACGCCATGCGGGTGCGCATCGAGCCGCGCATGGCCGGGGAGGCCATCGTCGCCATCGTCAGCGACCGGCTCCTCGCCATGCAGACCGTTCCCGTCTCGGCCCAGGGCGGCGAAGCGTCGTTCACCGTCGCGCCCGAATGGGGCGCCGGTGCCTACGCGACCGTTCTGCTCTTCCGGCCTCTCGACGAGGCCGCCAAACGCATGCCGAGCCGCGCGGTCGGCGTGAAGTGGCTGCCCTTCAACGCGCGAGACCGGGTTTTGTCCGTGAAGCTCAACGCGCCGGACAAGATAAGGCCCAACGGCAGCCTGACGCTGCCCGTGACGCTCGGCGGCCTCACTCCCGGCGAGAAAGCCTATCTGACCGTCGCCGCCGTGGATGTGGGCATTCTCAATCTCACCGGCCACAAACCGGCGAAACCCGACGAGTTCTATTTCGGCCAGCGCCGCCTCGGCATGGAGCTGCGCGACCTTTACGGCCGCCTAATCGATGGGATGCAGGGCGTGCGCGGCGCCATCCGCACGGGCGGCGACGGCGGCATCAGCATGCAGGGCCGGCCTCTCGCTAGCGAACCGGTGTCGCTGTTCTCGGGCATTGTGGAGGCGCGGGCGGATGGAACGGCCGACGTGACGTTCGCCATGCCGGCCTTCGAGGGCGCGGTGCGGGTGAACGTGGCCGCTTGGAGCGCCTCGAAGCTCGGGCACGCCGTCGCTGAGGTCGCAGTGCACGATCCGGTGGTGATGACTGCGACGCCGCCGCGCTTTCTTACCCTCGGCGACGCTTCCGAAATCCACGTGAGCGTCCACAATGTGGAGGGCGAGGCGGGCGAGTACGTCGTCGCGCCCGCTGTTGAGGGTGGCGTCGCCACCTCGGGCAGCGTGACCAGGTCGAGCCTCCCCGCCGGCGCGCGCGCCAATTTCGCTGTGCCGATCACGGCGGCGGCGACCGGCCCCGGCGCTGTCACGCTCACTCTCACCGGCCCAGGCGGGTTCTCCGCGACGCGCGTGTTCAAACTTGATGTGGCCCCGCCCGCGCCCAACGTCACCCGGCGGATCGCCCAGACGCTCGCCGCCAAAACCGGCGCGCTCACCGTGAACGAAAGCCTCATCGCCGATCTCGCACCGGGGTCCGCCAAAGTCGTCGTCAATGTCGGTCGCGCCGCCGCCTTCGACGTGCCGGGCGCGCTTCTCTCCCTCGACCGCTACCCATACGGATGCGCCGAGCAAACCATCAGCCGCGCCCTGCCTCTGTTGTATTTCAACGAAGTCGCGGAAGCTGCCGGCATGGCGGGCGAGAGCGGCGCTAAGACGCGCATCGCCAAAGCCATCGAACGCCTGGCCGCGCTGCAAGGCTCCAACGGCGGCTTCGGGCTGTGGTCGCCGTTCAATGAGGATGTCTGGATCACCGCCTACGCCGCGGATTTCTTGGCGCGCGCCAAGGAGAAAGGCCACGCCGTGCCCGCTGCGACGCTCGAGACGGCGCTAGACCGGCTCAAAAACAGCGTCAACGCGGCCGAGGATTTCGAGTCCGGCGGCGAAGATCTCGCCTATGCGCTTTACGTGCTGGCGCGTTCCGGCCGGGCCGTGATCGGCGACCTGCGCTACTACGCGGACACAAAAATCGACGCATTCCGCACGCCGCTCGCCAAGGCGCAGATCGGCGCCGCGCTCGCCATGTACGGCGACAAGGAGCGCGCGGAGGCCGCGTTCGCCGCCGCCGTCGAGGCGTTGAAGCCGGCCCCCGACCCCGATCTGACGGCCAGCCGCGCCGACTTCGGCACCGCGCTGCGCGACAACGCGGCGACCCTTACGCTGATTTCCGAGAGCGGCGCCTCCCCTGGCGCCGCGCCCGCGCTCTCGTCCTCCGTCCGGCGTCTGCGCGACCTCTCGCGCGGGCTGAACACGCAGGAGGCCGCATGGGTGCTGCTCGCCGCGCGCGCCCTCATCACCGACGATAAGAACCTGGCGCTGACCGTTAACGGCGCGACCCAAAGCGGGCAGGTGTCGCGCGCGCTGTCTGCGGACGACATCGCCCGCGCGCCCCTCAAGATCGCCAACACGGGCGATCAGCCCGCGCCGGCCTCAATCATCGTCAGCGGCGACGGGCTGCAACCCGAGCCGGCCTCCGCCAATGGCTTCACCATCGAGCGCGATGTGTTCACGCCCGACGGCCGCCCGGCAAGCCTCGCCAAGGCGCGCCAGAACGACCGGTTTGTGGTGGTGCTGAAGGTGAAAGAGGCCGAGGCGCTGCTGGGCCATGTGGTGATCGAGGATCGGCTTCCTGCAGGGTTCGAAATTGAAAACCCGCGGCTTCTGAAAGGCGCAACGCTGAAAGCGTTCTCTTGGCTGAAGGACGATCAGACGCCCGCCTTCTCGCAGTTCCGCGACGACCGCTTCATCGCCGCCTTCGCCTTCACCGACCCGGAGCGCGAAGCCCCCGCCGAGATGACGCTCGCCTATGTCGTACGCGCGGTCTCGCCCGGCGACTATCTGCATCCGGGCGCAAAGGTGGAGGATATGTATCGGCCGGAGCGGTTCGCGCGAACGGAACCGGGCCGGGTTCAGATCGTAAAGCCGTGATGCGGCGAGTGGCGGGCGGCGGCGACCAAGGCCCCGCGCGACGGACGGCGGCGGCCCTCGCGGTCGGGGCGCGGCGTATATGCCTCAGCGCGATTGCGGCGGCCGGCGTCGGGGCCGCCGCGTTAAGCGCCCTAGACGCCCTAGCCCCCGCCCCAGCCCTGACCGCCGCCGGCGAAGCCTCCCGCCTGGTGCTCGACCGCAACGGCCGGGTGTTGCGCGCCTACGCCATCTCGGACGGCCGCTGGCGCCTGCCAGCCGCCGCCCGCGACGTGGACCCGCGCTATCTCGCCATGCTCATCGCCTACGAGGACAAGCGCTTCCACAGCCATGCCGGCGTAGACCTTCGCGCCATGGGCCGCGCCCTGTGGCAGGCCGCGCGCGCCGGACGCCCCGTTTCGGGCGCCTCGACCCTCACCATGCAGACGGCGCGTCTTCTCGTGGGCGCGCCCACGGACTCGCTCTGGACCAAAATCGCGCAGATCGCCCAAGCCCGCACGCTCGACGCGCGCCTGAGCAAAACCGACATTCTGGATATCTATGTGCGGCTCGCGCCCTTCGGCGGCAATCTGGAAGGGCTGCGCGCCGCATCCCTCGCTTATTTCGGCAAGGAGCCGCGCCGCCTCGCCGCCCACGAGGCCGCACTGCTCGTCGCCCTGCCCCAGGCGCCCGAAGCCCGCCGCCCCGACCGCCACCCCGCCGCCGCAAAGCGCGCCCGCAACCGCGTGCTCGATCGCGCCGTCGCCGCCGGGGTGATCACGCGCGCCGAGGCGGAATGGGCGAAGAGCCAACCGGCCCCGACGCGCCGCCGGGAGTTCCCTGCGCTCGCCGCGCATCTTGCTGACCGCCTTACGGCCGCTCACCCGTCCGAGAGCGTGCTGCGGACAACGCTCGACGCAACCCTGCAGGAAGCCGCCGAGGCCATCGCCGCACGGCAGGCCGCCGCGCATGGCGCGAAGCTCTCCGCCGCCGTCATCGTCGCCGACCATGCGACGGGCGAGGTGCTGGCGCATGCAGCTTCCGCCGGGTATTTCGACAACGCGAGGCAAGGCTCCATTGACATGAGCGCCGCAGTGCGTTCGCCGGGGTCGGCGCTGAAGCCGTTCATTTACGGCCTGGCGTTCGAGGAAGGCGTCGCCCACCCGGCCACGCTCATTTTGGACGCCCCCGCCTCCTTCAACGGCTACTCGCCGCAAAACTTCGATAAAACCTATCGCGGCGAGGTCACGGCCGAAACAGCCCTGCAACTGTCGCTGAATGTGCCTGCGGTGAAGCTGCTTGCGGCCGTCACGCCCGCGCGTCTCGCCTCGCGTTTCAGGCTCGCAGGGGTCGGGGCCGACATCCCGCGCAACTTGACCGTCGCGCTCGGCGGCGTCGGTTTTACGTTGGAGGAGATGACGGCGCTGTATGGGTCGCTGGGGCGCGGAGGCGAACCAGTGCGGCTGAAATTCCTGCGCGACGGGCCGATGGGCGCGACGCCGCCGGCGCCAATCCGGACGCCCGGGCCGCCTCTCATGTCGCCCGCCGCCGCGTGGTACGTCACCGAGGCCTTGCGCAACGCGCCGCCGCCCGCCAACGCTCCGCCCGGCGTCATCGCTTTCAAGACCGGCACATCCTATGGATACCGCGACGCGTGGGCGGCCGGTTATGACGGGCGACACGTGGTCGCGGCCTGGGTCGGGCACGCGGACGCTTCGCCCACGCCGGGCCTCACCGGGCTTGTCGCCGCGGCGCCCGCCGTATTCGACGCGTTCGCCGCGCTGTCGCCGGGTCGCGAGCCGTTTGCGCCCGCTCCTTACGGTGTGCTGGACGCGAAAAAAGCCGAATTGCCGCCGCCGCTGCGCCGCCTTCAAGATCCGGTCGCTTCCGCTGACGTCGTGGGTGGGGCGGGACTTCGCATCGCGTTTCCACCGAACGCCGCCGAAATCGAGCTCATGCGCGGGGAGAACGGCGGCCCGCTTCCGGTGACTTTGCGCGCGGAGGGCGGCGCGCCGCCTCTCACCTGGCTCATCAACGGCGCTGTGGCGGCGACATCCCACCGGCGGCAGTTTTCGTGGACGCCGGACGGCAAAGGTTTCGCCGAGGTCACGCTCATCGACGCCGCCGGGCGCTCCCAGCGAGTGACGGTCAGGATTCAATGACACCCTGGCGCGCGCCGATGTGACGGGCGCCCCGGCTTTTGGCCAGCGCCATCTGCCGCCGCCTCTCGCGGAAGCCCGCAATACGCTCCGGCGACCGTGATCCGTGGCAGCGCGGACAGCTGACCCCCGGCGAATAGAGCGGCGACGCGCGATCCGCCTCGCTCACGGGTTCGCGGCAGGCGAAACACAGGCTGTGTGCGCCTTGCGCGCCGCCATGGGTGACGGCCGCGCGGTGATCGAACACGAAGCACTCACCGCGCCAAAGGCTGTCTTCCGGTGCGATTTCGTCGAGATAATCGAGAATGCCGCCCTTAAGGTGGTAGACCTCGGCGTCCGGCAGCATCGCCTTGGCGAGCGCCGTCGCCTTCTCGCACCGGATGCCGCCCGTGCAGAACATGGCGACCTTTTGCGGGCGGCGCTCGGCCGCGAACCGGGCGAACCATTGCGGGAATTCGCGGAATGAGGCGAGGCCAGGGTCGATGGCCCCCTCGAAGCCGCCGACGCGCGCCTCATAGGCGTTGCGCGTGTCGATGACCGCGACATCCGGGTCGCGCAACAGGGCGTTCCAGTTCGACGGCGCCACGTAATCGCCGACGGCTACTGTAGGGTCGATCGCCGTATCGCCGATGGTGACGATCTCGGCCTTGATGCGGATTTTCAGCCGGTGGAACGGCTGCTCGGCGCTAGGGGTCAATCGCACGGCCAGATCGCCGCAGCCGGGCAGCGCGCGCAACGCGCTCAGCGCAGCGTTCATGCCGTCCCGCGTCCCGGCGAGGGTTCCATTCAGCCCTTCCCGCGCGAGGATGAGCGTCCCGTACAGCCCGCTCTGCTCCAAGGTCGGTTGGATGCGCGCCTTCACCGCCGCGGGGTCTTCCATTGGGGTGAACTTGTAAAACCCCGCGACGATTACACCGGACATTCGTCACTCAAGCTCGATGGACTCGTACTTGCCCTCTTCGGTCAGCTGGGTGCCCCACACCTTGTTCACGCCCTGATGCTTGCTGCGTGTGAAGCTGATCGGCGCGCCGAGGCCCATGTCGTAGTCGCGCATGCTCTCCAGCGCTTCGACGACGCGCTCCACGTCGAGCTGCGGCCCCGCGCGGCGCAGGCCCTCGATCAGCACTTTCGCCGAGATGTAGCCCTCCAGCGAGACGTAGTCGGGCGCGACGCCGGGAAAATGCTTGTTCAGCGCGGTTTTGTATTCAAGGATGACGGACGAATAGTCGTTCACCGCCGGCACCACCTGCGTGACGATCACGCCCTTCGCGTATCTCGGCCCGAGCAGCATCAATTCATCGGCGAGCGCCGTGCTGCCGACGAACGAGACGTTGGTGTAAATCATCTGCGGGTACTGCAGCCGGGTCTTCTCGATAAACTTGGCTGCGGCGCGATAGGTCGCCACCATGACGATGGCGCGGATGTTCGGCAAGGTCTTGAGCTGGTTTACGGCCTCGTCCACGTCCAACGTGTTGCGTTTGTAGTTGAGGCGCACCACGGTTGCCGCCTCGCCGCCGCGCAAGTTTCGGATCGCCTTGCTCACGCCGGAGAAACCGCTGTCGCCGAACGAGTCCTGCTGGGCGAACACGGCGATCTGATCGGGTTTGAGGCGCCGGATTTTGACGAGGTAGTTCACCACCGCTTCGGTTTCTTCGGCGTAGCTGGCGCGATAGTTGAACACGTAACGATCCGGCGGGTCGCGTCGCAGGATGTTGGCGCCGGTGAAGCCGCCGAAAAATAGCATCTTGCGCTCAAGGGCATAGGGTATGGCGACCGCGGCCGTGGGCGTTCCCACGTTGCCGACCACGCCGAAAACCTGATCTTTTTCGTAAAGCTGCTTCATCGTCTCGGCGGTGCGCGTCGGCTCGTAACCGTCATCGGCCGCGATCAGGCGCAGCATCCGTCCGTTGACGCCACCCGCCTCGTTGGTGGCCGCGAAGGCGGTCTCGATCCCGATCTTCATCTGGTTGCCCAACTCGCGCGCCGGGCCGGTGAAGGGCGCCGAGATGCCGAAGCGGATCTCTTTTTCGTTGACGCCGCGCACCACCTGGGAGGGCGGCACGGCCGCTGTCACGGTTTCCTGAGACGATCTCGCCGCTGTGGCGCCGGCAGGCTGACCCATGGGCGTGGATTTCTCGAGCGCGGCCAGATCGCGCTCGGCCGCGTCACACATCACTTGCCCGGCGGCGACGGCGCGCTGTCCGCCCGCAAGGCTGCTCTCGAACATTTCCAGCAGGAACGTGGCGTCTTCCTTTTTGGCGGACGACCCCTCGATCAGTTCGGTCACGCGCGCCTTGATGGCTTGGATGCGCAGAGGCGCGATCTCTTTACAGCCCGAGGCGGCGCCGATCACCTGGCCTCCGCGCGCGGCGAGACGGACGATGTTGATGCGGCTGTCGTCGCCCGGAGCGGCGAACGCGATTGACGGAAAAAAGGCCGCGAAAATCGAAACGGCGGCAAAAAGACGGATTAACATTTGACCTACCCAATGAACAGTCGTGGCGAGATTGGCGGTACGCGGTCAGGAGTTGATCTGCAGTATAGACAGGCGCCCTTGTGACTGAATTATGGTCGCGCGGATTCGCCGCAACCTAAATTTGCCGATCGTCCGGGTCAATGGCGGAAATGGCGCACGCCGGTGAACGCCATGGCGAGGCCGCGCTCGTCGGCGGCGGCGATCACGTCGTCGTCGCGCAGCGACCCACCCGGCTGGATGACGGCGGCGGCGCCCGCGTCGGCGAGCGCGATGAGCCCGTCGGCGAAGGGGAAGAACGCATCGGACGCCGCCGCAGAGCCGTGCGTGAGCGGTTCCGCCGAACCGGCAAGCCGCGCCGCCTCCTGCGCCTTCCACACGGCGATGCGGGCGGCGTCCACGCGGCTCATCTGACCGGCGCCGACGCCGACCGTTGCGCCGTCTTTCGCAAAGACGATGGCGTTCGACTTCACGAACTTGCACACCGTGAACGCGAAAAGCATGTCGGCCAGTTCGCGCTCCGTCGGCGCGCGTTTCGTGACGATCCGCAAATTGGCGGCATCAAGCCGCGCGTCGTCGCGCGTTTGCGCCAGGAAGCCTCCCGCCACGCTGCGGACATGCAAGCCCCCGCCGCGCGCCGGCAGGCCGCCCGCCAGCAGCAGCCGCAGGTTCTTTTTGCCCGCCATGATCGCGACCGCGTCCTCATCGGCGTCTGGCGCGATGACGACCTCGGTGAACAGCTTGACGATCTCCGCAGCCGTCGGCGCGTCCAGTCTGCGGTTGAGCGCGATGACGCCGCCGAAAGCGCTCACGGGATCGCAGGCGAGGGCGCGCCGGTAGGCTTCGGCGAGGGTCGGCGCGAGCGCGACGCCGCATGGATTGGCGTGCTTGACAATGACGGCCGCCGCGGCGCAGGCGGGGGCGAACTCGGAGGCCAGTTCGTAGGCCGCGTCGGTGTCGTTAATGTTGTTGTAGGACAGCGCCTTGCCCTGAACGAGCCGCGCGGTGGCCACGCCGAACCGCGCCTCGCCCGAGGCGTAAAACGCGGCGCGCTGATGCGGATTTTCGCCATAGCTGAGCGTCGTGATGCGCGAGCCGGAGATCGTCAGCGTCGCGGGCGTCTCGTCGCCGTTCTGGCCGGCGAACCAAGACGCGATGGCGGAGTCGTATGCGGCGGTGCGGACGAAGGCTTTGGCCGCGAGCGCGCGCCGCGTCGCGAGCGAGGTGGACCCGCCCGTGGCGCGCATTTCGGCGATGATGCGCGGGTAGTCGGCGGCGTCGGTCGCCACGGTGACCCGGTCGTGGTTTTTCGCAGCCGCGCGGATCATGGCCGGGCCGCCCACGTCAATGGTCTCAACGCAGTCGTCGAAGCTCGCGCCGGACGCCGCCGCCGCCTCGAACGGATAGAGGTTGACGGCGAGCAGGCAAATCTCGGCGATGCCGTTGAGAGCAAGGGCTTCGGCGTGGGCCGCGTCGCCCCGTTTCGCAAGCAAGCCGGCGTGGACGCGCGGATGCAGCGTTTTCACCCGGCCGTCCAGCATCTCGGGGAAGCCGGTGAGCGTTTCGACCGTAACGACGCACAACCCGGCCGCCGCCAGCGTCGCCGCGGTGCCGCCCGTTGAGATGAGGCCGACCCCCATTTCAGCCAGGTCGCGGGCGAACTCGACAACCCCGGTTTTGTCCGAGACCGAGATCAGCGCAAAGCGGATGACCGGTTCCGGCGCGGTCATTCGCCCTCCTCCTCGTGCTCAATTTCAAGCAAATCGGATTCCGACTTGGCGCGCGGCTGCGCCTGCCTGCCGGCCCTGGCGAGCGTCCACGCCGCCTGAGTTTCGCTGGAGCACGGCCCCGTTAGGACGATCTGAAGGCTGCGTCGCGGCCCCACCAAATCCGCCAGGAAAATGCTCTCCTCGATGTTCACCTGCGCGCCCGTCGCCGCGAAGCGCCACAACTCGCCGTTGGGCAGCGCTAGCATCACGCCGCCCGGCTCGGCCATACGCATGGCCGCCACGCCCGGCGCGAGATGGAAGCGGATCGCGAAGCCGGCGTTGGGCACGGTGAAGGCCGCCTTGCCGGACGGGCCCACCAGCTGATCTAGGCCTTCCAAGGTCATGCCGTCCGCAGAAAGGGCGATGCGGCGGCGATGAGTGAGATTGAAGCGATCGCGGTAACCGTCATGGGCCGCGCGCACCACGACGGCGCCGTTCTCCTCGCCGACTTCGCAGCGCACCGTTCGCGGGCCGGAGAGCAGGTGCGCCTCCCGATCCTGGGAAAGCTGGTTCCGCACCAGTTTGGACGACGACGCGTCGTTGATGGTCAGAGTGGAGTGAGCGGCGGTGGACCGGCACACCACGCCCCATTCGCTGCCTGCGTCGCGCGGCGCGCCGCAATTGACGACGATCAACTCGCCCTCCGAGGCCATCTCGAAGGACAGGCATCCGGCATGGGCGCCTGCGCTGCTCATAAGCGACGGCGGACCGCCCACGTCCATCAACACGGCGGTGGCCCCCCGCTCCAGGCGCGCATAGCCGGAGGCCTCCGCATGAACGCGCGGCTTCCACGGCTCGTCGTGGTAGACGAGAACGGAGGCGAGAAAATCGAGCGGCGTCGCGCCCATGCCGTTGAAACGCCCGAGCCCGGCGCCGAGCCGCATAAAGCGCAGCATCGGCAGCATCCGGTTCACGGCGTCGTACAGGAACTGCGGCGGGTCGATCTTGCGGGCTATAAAGCATTGCTTGAGCGGCAGGAGATCGAGCAGCAGCTCGACCAGGCAGCCCGGGTTGCGCGAAACATGCCCCCCGTCCGGCAGGATTTGAGCGGCGAGCTCCGCCTGAAACGAGGCGAGGCGCGCCGGCAGGGCCGTTTGCTGCTCGGCGACGCACAGCGCCGCGAAAAGCAGCGCGATCTGCGTGCGCAGCTTGGGCAGCCCTTGCGCGCCGCGCGCGCCCGTCACCGAAAGATTGTGCAGATCAACCGTCAGCGCCCGCATGAACGCGTCGTAAAACTCGGCGTCCACGTCCTCCAGCAAAAAGCCCGCGTGCGAGAACAGGGCGATCACGCGCCGCGCCGCCACATCCTCATCCCATGCGATGCGAGGGGCCGAGCCGCCGAGCGCCATCCACTCGGCCACGAGCGCCCGCGCGCGCTCGCGCACCACGTCGTCGTCGGCCGCGTGAAGGTGCCGCAGCCAGCAGAACGAGAACAGCTCGCGCTGCCAGGCAGGCGTGGGCGGCGTGACTGTGAATGGGGATTCCGAGCCGGTGAGCGCAACTGCGCCCGCCAGGCCGAAATACCCGTCGTTCAGTTCGCTGGCGAAGCTCGGATCGGCGGTGCGCAGCTCCTGCGGCACGATCAGCAGATGATGCGCGGCGGGCGGCCCCGACAGCCAGCGCGAAACGGGCGAGCGCAGCGCGTATTGAACGGCGGCGCGACCCGCCGAGCCGACGGACGCCAGCGCTATGCGGGCTTGATCGTTGATAGAGTTCGACACCATCCTGTTTGCGTTTACCGCCGCTTCGTGGCCACAACGCGCCGCTATGGCGACACGTTAACGACGATCGGCGCGCGGTCGCAAGCCCCAGTTTGCCGCCGCTCGGTCCACGCGCGGCTTGTTAAGCCTTTTTGACGAAGCGGGCGGCGAAAAATCCGTCCATGCCGGCCAGGTTGGGGTTGTCCGCGGGCATGCGGCCGGGCGTTGTGCGCAGCCACCCTTCGCCGGTGAGATGCGGGGCGAGCGCGTCGTCTTCGTCGGCTGCGACTGGCGCAGGAACGAGATCGAGCCGATCCGCCGCCTTGCGCGCCTGCCATTCGCCTTCCTCCGGCTCCAGAGAGCACGTGCAGTAGACTAGCACGCCGCCAGGCTTCAAGAGAGCGCAGGCGTTGTCGATGAGCCGCGCCTGAACGGGAGCGAGCGCGGCCACGTCGGCCTCGCTTTTCAGCGCGGCGATGTCCGGATTGCGGCGCAACGTGCCAGTCGCCGAACAGGGCGCATCCAGCAGCACGGCGTCGAAGCGCTCGTCCGGGCGCCAGAGCGCGGCGTCGGCGGCGACGGTTTCGGCGCTGAGCCGCAGCCGCGCAAGGTTTTCGCGCAGCCTTTCGAGGCGCATGGACGATCTGTCTACCGCCACGACCGATGCGCCCGCAAACGCCAGTTGCGCGGTTTTGCCCCCGGGCGCGGCGCACAGATCCGCCACACGGCGTCCGTCGAGTGGGCCGAGCATCCGCGCGGGCAGCGTCGCCGCCGCGTCCTGCACCCACCATTCACCCTCCGCATAGCCTGGCAAGTCGGACACCATCCCGCTGGCTATCACGCGCACGCCGCCCGTCGCCGACACGACGCCGCCCAAGGTCGCCGCCCACCCGGCCGGATCGCTCTTAACCGTCAGATCGAGCGCGGCCTCCGCCATATGCTGCGCGGCGATGCGCCTTGCCTCCTCCACGCCGTAATGCGCGCGCCAGCGCAGCCACAGCCAATCCGGGGTGTTGAGCGCTTCGGCGTTCTGCGAGGCGGCGATCCCGGCGCCCTCGGCGGCCACGCGGCGGAGCACGGCGTTCACGAGATTGGCGAAACGGCGCGCGTCCGGGTCGGCTTTCGTGAGGTCGACGGCCAGGTCGATCACGGCGTGCGGGGGCGCGCCCATGAACGCGAGCTGCGCCGCGCTGGTGATGAGGATGTCGCGCAAAGTCCCCGAGGCGACCGGCGGCTCCTTCTCGACGAACCGGGCGAGAATGTCCTCCAGTTGCCCGCGACGCCGCAGCGCCGTCAGCGCGATCGCCCGCGCGAAGCCCTTGTCTCGAGGCTCCAAGCCGTTGAAAGGCGCTCTTTGAGCCAGGTGCGCAAAGGCGTCGTCGAGCGGACGGCGCTCGCGCAGAACGGCGCCGCAAAGCCGCGCGGCGAAACGCCGGGCGAGCATTCCCGGCTTGGGCGTGAAGGCGCGTTTCTCCATGTTTTGCATCATGGTGCAGTTAAGCGCTCACGCCCAAATCTCCATGCGCAGCCCGCGCTCGTCGCGCTCTGGCGCATCGGGGAAGCGGATCGCCTCTCCGCGCGACCGCCGCAACGCCGTCCACGCGCAGGCGCACGCGTCAAGAAAGTCGTCCGCGCCAGCCTCGGCCGCCCGAAACGGCGATGCGGCCAAAAACTCCCGCGCGAACCCCGCACGCTCCAGGAGAGCGCGGCGCAATGCAAGACCGGGCGGGTACGGCCGCGATTTCAGCTTTTTCGGCTCGGCGAGAGGCGCACAACCGTTCAGCGCCCAGAACGCGCCTTCCGGGTGGCATTCGAACACGCGCTCCTGCCGCTTCGGGTCGAGCGCCGAATCCACCTCCCGGATTTTCGGGAATAGATGGAAACATTGCTGCGAAACCTTGCGCGGCGGATCGGAAAGGGCGAAAGCCGTTTCGCACGCCGCGCGGTAGTCGGTCTGCATCACGGCCGCGCGGGCCGGCACCGCGAACACGGATGACTGCCGCCCGCCGAGCTTGGCCCGCAGGGTCGTGTCGCAGCTGCGACCGCGCGTGACGAAGCCGGGCAATCCGATGGGAATGTCCACCGCGAACCAGCCCGGCGCGGCCGCAATAGCCTCGGCGAACGTGGCGTGAATGTGTGCGACGGCGGCCCCAGGGTCGCCTTCGGACAACGTTACCACCAGCCAGCCGCGCCGGCATCCGTCCGCGCCTGCGACCGCGCTCACGCCGTCAACGCCGCCGGCTGCTCGAAAGGCTCGCGCACTTCGTGGATGGGCCACGGCATCGGGTCCGCCCAAACGCCCTGCGCGGCCACCATCTCAAGTTCGGAGGAGCCGGCGCTCGCCGAGATCAGCGCGTCCATGCTCGCAGTCGCAAGCGCCAGCGCGTCCTGCGGCTTGTAGCCTTGCAGCAGCCGCGCCGTGAAGACGGCCGCCAGAAAGTCGCCGGTTCCGTGGGGCACGCGCTCACGGCGGGCGACCGTGGCGGTCCAGGCTTCGTCGGTCATCACCAGCGTGTTGGCGAGCCGCATGTTGTTCTCCGCCGGGGAGGATGTGGCGAGCACCGTCGCAGGGCCGAGGGCGCGGGCTGCGTCCACCGCGCTTTCCGCCGATGCGACGGGCGCGCCGGTGAGCCAGCCCAGTTCGAAGCGGTTGGGCGTGGCGATGTCGGCGAGAGGGAGAAGCTCAGCCCGGATGGCGCGGCCGGCGGCTTCGTCGATGTAGGGCCCGCCCGGCTCGTCGCCGATGACGGGGTCGCACACATAAAGCAGCGATGGGTCGGCTTGCTTCATCTCGCGCACCCACTCGGCGGCGAGAGTCGCATGCTCCGCGCTCGGCAGGTAGCCGGTCACCACCGCGCGCACGCCAGCGATCCAGCCATTGGCGGCGAGCGCCCGAAATACGCCGTCGCACACCGAGACGTCGGTGACGCGGTGGTGCGTCGCGGCGTAGTCAGGCCGGTTGGACAAGAATATGGACGGAATGGCGATGCACGGCGCGCCGAGACGCTCGAACGCGAACTGCATGGCGGAGTTGCCGACCCGGCCGTAAGCCACCTGCGATGAGAACAGCAAAACCGCCGCCATGGGCCGAAACCTTTTCCGCTGCGTGAACAAGGGCTTCTTATACGCGCGCAGGTTCGCTAAGCTTGTCGCGCATCGACAATCAGGATACAGCGCGGCGCGCCAAAAATCGAAGGGGAACTTGCATGGCCGAAATCCGCCCTCGCCGCAGCGTGCTTTCCATGCCCGGCTCGAATGCGCGAGCGATCGAAAAAGCCAGAACTCTCCCCGCCGACTGCATCATGCTCGACCTGGAGGACTCAGTGGCGCCCGAGGCGAAGGATGCGGCTCGCGGGCTTGTCGCGGCTGCGGTCGAGGCGGGTGGCTTCGGGCGTCGCGAGGTGCTGGTGCGGGTGAATGGGGCCGAATCGCCGGGCTTCGCTGACGATCTCGCCGCCGCGCGCGGGGCGGAGGCGATCGTTATCCCCAAAATCAACGGCGCGGGCGATCTAGCCCTGGTGCGCGAACAGCTTGGCGAGGGCCCGCCAATCAAGCTGTGGACGATGATCGAGACGCCGCTCGCGATCCTCAACATCCGCGACATCGCCGCGGCGGCCGCGCACCCGCTTTATCCGCTGGCGGCGTTTGTCATCGGGCCGAACGATCTTGCGCGGCAAACCCGGGCCGTGCGCACAGCCGACCGGCTCTCCATGCTCGCCTGGTACTCCACCTGCGTGCTTGCGGCGCGCGCCCACGGCATCGACATGATCGACGGGGTGTTCAACGACTTCCGCGACGAACTGGGCTTTGCGGCGGATTGCTCGCTGGGGCGCAAACTCGGCATGGACGGCAAACACCTGATCCATCCCACCCAGATCGCCGGGGCCAACGCCGCGTTCGGCCCGGCTCCGAAAGAGGTGGCGTGGTCGCGCAAGGTTCTGGCCGCGTTCGAGGCGCCTGAGAACGCCGGCCTTGGCGTCATCGCCATCGACGGCGAGATGGTGGAGTTGCTGCACGCCGAAATCGCACGGCGCACCGTGGCGCTCGCGGAGGCCATCGCGCTGATGGAGAGCGGTCATTGACGCGCGCGGCGTTTGTGGTTCTGGCGGCCTTCGCGCTCGGCGCGGCCCCGGCGGTTGCACAACTCTCTGCGCCGAAGCTGAAAAAGCCCGCCGCCAAAATCGCCGTGACGTCGTGCCAGCAGGTGTCGGCCGTCGCCGCCTTTTTCGGCGAGCAGAAAACCCGCGCTTACGCCGAGTCCAATCTTGAGGTCGCGCTCGACGCCGCCAAAAGCCGCCGAACCGCGGCGGGCGAGATCGGCCTCGTGGTGCGGAACCGCAAGGTCGTTTGCCGGGACTACATCGACTTTGGCGCCGCCATTGGGCGCGAGCAGAAATGCCTTGCGAGCGCGGAGCTTTGCCTGCGGGCGCGTTGATCTCGCCTGCCTGTGGAAAGCGTGCGGCGACGAGCCGCCGTCCGCGTGAGATGCGCGAATCGCCTATGCTGGCGCGAAACGAGGCCGCCATGCGCTTTCCGCCAGCCATTCTCGATGAAATCCGCGCGCGCCTGCCGGTGAGCCAGGTCGTGGCGCGCCGCGTCAAGCTGAAGCGGCAGGGCCGCGAATACGCCGGGCTGTCGCCGTTTAAGGCGGAGAAGACGCCGTCCTTCACGGTCAACGATCAGAAGGGCTTCTATCACTGCTTTTCGTCGGGCGAGCACGGCGACATTTTCAAGTTTGTCATGGCGACGGAAGGATTGTCGTTTATTGAGGCGGTGGAGCGGCTGGCGAAAGACGCCGGCGTGAGCCTGCCGAAGCCCGACCGCCGCGATGAGGCGCGCGAGGCGGAGTTCGAGCGTTTGCGTCGAGTCGCGGAGGCGTCGGCGGCGTTTTTCGAGGAGCGTCTGCGCAGCGGCGAGGGGCGCGAAGCCCGCGATTACCTAGATCGGCGCGGGGTCTCTGAAGCGGAGATCGCGCACTTCCGGCTCGGCTACGCCCCGCAAAGCCGCGACAAGCTCAAGGCGCATCTGGCGGGCATGGGCTTCAGCGCCGAGGAGGCCGCACGAGCCGGCATGCTGATCGCGGGCGAGGACATCGCGACGCCCTACGACCGTTTCCGCCACCGGCTGATGTTTCCCATTCGCGACATGGGCGGCGGCGTCATCGCGTTTGGCGGCCGCGCGCTGGCTGCGGACCAACAGCCGAAATATCTGAATTCTCCAGAAACGCCGCTGTTTCACAAAGGCTCGGTGCTGTTCAACGCCCATGCGGCGCGCAAGGCTGCGCACGAGACCGGCGCGGTGATCGTCGCTGAAGGCTACATGGACGTGATCGCGCTGACGCGCGCCGGGTTCGCCAACGCCGTCGCGCCGCTCGGCACAGCCCTCACCGAGGAGCAGTTGCGGCTCCTGTGGCGCATGGCGGAGGAGCCAGTCGTCTGTCTGGATGGGGACGCCGCCGGCCGCAAGGCCGCCCACCGCGCGCTGGAGACGGCGCTGCCGCACATCCGGCCCGGCGCCAGTCTGCGCTTTGCTTTTCTGCCCGATGGGCTGGATCCGGACGATCTGCTGCGGGCGAGCGGGCCCGAAGCGGTCGCCGCCGCCATATCGTCGGCGCGGCCGCTCATCGACGTGCTGTGGACGATGGAGACGACGGGCGCTCCGGCGACCACCCCCGAGGCGCGGCAAGCGGTGCGCGCACGGCTGCTCGCCCGCGCCGCGCGGATCGAGGACAAGGGGCTGGCGGCGGAGTATCGGCGGGCGTTGTCGGAGCGGTGGTGGGCGCATTTCAATCAGCCGAAGCCTCAGGCCGACGCGGGGCGGAAACCGCGCGGCAAGGACGCGAACGACCGCCGCCCGGGGCAGCGGGGCGCAACGCCACGAACCACGCCGCCGCCGAGCGAAAGCCTGTTGCGCAGTTCTCTTCTAAACCTTGCGCCTGTATCCCCGAGAGAAGCCGCGATGCTGCTTGCGCTCCTTAACCATCCCTTTCTCATCGAAGAAGAAGCGGAGGACATCGCGGCGCTGCACTTTGACAGCCCGGGTTTGAACGCGCTGCGGGACGCGATCATCGACATCGCCGCCGCCGTAAGTCCTCTTGACAAAGATGAGCTACGCGATCAATTGACGCGAAGGGGACTTCGGGCCATTTTGGCCCAGGTGGACGGCGCCATAACTCACCATTGCGAATGGCACACGCAGCCTGACGCTCCCAGGAGGAGCGTCGTGATAGGCTGGCGGCACATGATGGCGCTTAACCGTAAGTCGTCGTTGAAAGCGGAATTGGAAGCGGCAAAACAGGCGTTTGCGGACGAACAGACGGAAGAAACGTATCTAAGACTTATAGATCTGAACCGGCAGCTCACGAGCGGCGACGGCTACGAGGCCAACATTGAGGGATACTTGCAACAGGAGCAAGACAATCCGCCGCGTGAACAGCTCTTGGGCGGGCGCGTTAAAGGCGCGTTAACCGCCTAAGCCGCACAGATCGCCGACAAGTCTTGACGTTCCTCTTTGCTAACGCCGTTTTGTTTTTTATTCTGCGAAGTCATCGACGGCGATCCATTCACACAGAGCCGCGCGGCCGTGCGACTAACGTGGTTAGTCCCAGCGCGTGACGCTTTGAAACAGCAGACTTTGGGTCGGGAGTGCTTATGGCGACGACAAAAGGCGAAGATCAAGACGCTGCGGCGTCCGAGACAACGCAGGACAGCCCGCTTCTGGACATGTCCGATCAGGCGGTCAAACGGCTCATCAAGCTGGGCAAAACCCGCGGCTATGTGACGCATGACGAGATTAACGAAGTGCTCCCCTCCGAGGAGGTCACTTCGGAGCAAATCGAGGACATCCTGTCCATGTTCTCCGACATCGGCGTGAATGTCGTCGATGTGGAGGAGGCCGACGAGGCTGGCAGCGTCCCTGAGATCGCCGAGGACGAGGACGAGGGCGCGTCCATCAGCCAGCTTCCCGTCAAGCAGGAAAAGAGCCTTGAGCCCACCGACCGCACGGATGATCCGGTGCGGATGTATCTGCGCGAGATGGGCTCGGTGGAGCTGCTCTCACGCGAGGGCGAGATCGCCATCGCTAAGCGCATCGAGGCCGGCCGCGAGGCGATGATCGGCGGTCTGTGCGAAAGCCCGCTCACTTTTCAGGCCATCATCATTTGGCGCGATGAGCTGAACGAAGGCAAAATTCTCCTGCGCGACATCATCGACCTGGAGGCCACCTATTCCGGCCCGTTCGCGCGGCCGCCCGAGGCCATGCCCAGCGCCGCCGGCTCCAACGGTCATGCGGACGCCGTAGTCGAAGCGGACGCCGAAGCGGGCGACCCCGGCGACGAGCCGGCCCGCTCAGTCGAGGAGGATATGCTCGACGATGAGGACGAACTCGCCAACAGCGTCTCGCTCGCGGCCATGGAGGCCGAACTCAAGCCGAAAGTGTTGGAGACGTTCGACAACATCGCCGCCAACTACAAAAAGCTGCGAAAGCTGCAAGACGCCTCGATGGAGAAGCAGCTTCAAGACGACGCGCTCAGCTCAGGCCAAGAAAAGCGCGCGAAGAAACTGAAAACCGACATTATCGCCGATGTGAAAAGCCTGTCGCTCAATTCGAACAGGATCGAATCGCTCGTCGAACAGCTCTATGACATCAACAAGCGGTTGA
The DNA here is from genome assembly GCA_033764775.1 of Hyphomicrobiales bacterium. Lineage (GTDB taxonomy): Bacteria > Pseudomonadota > Alphaproteobacteria > Rhizobiales > Rhodomicrobiaceae > JAWXCE01. Next base: position 43,306 of record JANRIQ010000002.1, read on the forward strand.
TGGGCTTCGAGGGCCGGCTGATGCGGCTCGCAGAGTCCTATGGCGTGAAGCGCGATGAATTTCTGAACGAGTATCAGGGGCGCGAGCTCGACCCCAACTGGACGGCGCGCGTCGGCGCGCTGAAGACCAAGGGCTGGAAACCGTTCGTCGAGCGCGAAGCGGAGAAGATCGAGGACATCCGCAAGGAAATTCAGACGCTCGCCTCGGAGACCGGCCTCGACATCACCGAGTATCGCCGCATCGTCAAGATCGTGCAGAAGGGCGAAAAGGAAGCCCGTCAGGCGAAAAAGGAAATGGTGGAGGCCAACCTGCGCCTCGTCATCTCCATCGCCAAGAAATACACGAATCGCGGCCTGCAGTTCTTGGATTTGATTCAAGAAGGCAATATTGGCCTGATGAAGGCGGTCGATAAGTTCGAATATCGCCGCGGCTACAAGTTCTCGACTTACGCGACGTGGTGGATCCGGCAGGCGATCACGCGGTCGATCGCTGACCAGGCGCGCACCATCCGCATTCCCGTCCACATGATCGAGACGATCAACAAGATCGTCCGCACCGGGCGACAGATGCTGCATGAGATCGGCCGCGAGCCGACGCCGGAGGAACTGGCCGAGAAGCTCGCGATGCCGCTCGAAAAGGTGCGGAAAGTTCTCAAAATCGCCAAGGAGCCGATCTCGCTCGAAACGCCGATCGGCGACGAGGAGGACAGCCATCTCGGCGACTTTATCGAGGATAAGAACGCCATCCTGCCGATCGACGCGGCGATCAACTCGAATCTGCGCGAAACGACGACGCGGGTGCTAGCTTCCCTGACGCCGCGCGAGGAGCGCGTGCTGCGCATGCGTTTCGGCATCGGCATGAACACGGATCACACGCTGGAGGAGGTCGGCCAGCAATTTTCGGTTACGCGCGAGCGCATCCGGCAGATCGAGGCTAAGGCGCTGCGCAAGCTGAAGCACCCGAGCCGGTCGCGCAAACTGCGCAGCTTCCTCGATAATTAAAAGTTCTTCAAAAACAACAAAGCCCGCTTTCGCGGGCTTTTTTTTAATCCCCCTCGCCGGGGTTTTCCGAGAAATACTTCTCGAATTTGCCGGTCTGCGTCTCATACTCTTTTGCATCCGGCGCGTGCGGCCGCTTCGAGGTTAAGTTCGGCCATTTCTCCGAATATTCACGGTTCAACTCCAGCCACTTCTCAAGCCCGGCAACCGTGTCGGGCTTGATCGCGTCCACAGGGCATTCCGGCTCGCACACGCCGCAGTCGATGCACTCGTCCGGATGGATGACGAGCATGTTCTCGCCCTCGTAAAAGCAATCCACCGGGCACACCTCCACGCAATCGGTGAATTTGCATTTGATGCAGGCGTCGACGACGACGTAGGTCATGCAGGCTCTCCTCAGGCGGCCGCGACGTTGCGAGCGCCCCTGTTTTCGCGAGACTTGTTCCCTATACCAACTGCGGCATGGCCGCAAGGCCGGCGGGCGGTCATAGCGCCGCGCCCGGGTCCTGCGCGTCGCCGCCAGTGGCAAGCACGTCCTCATACAGCAGCGCCGCCTCCGCCGCGGGCCCGCGCCGGGGGGCCACGTCGCGCACCTGAAGCACGCGCACGCGCCCGCTGATGACGATGGTCAGCACGTCGCCGGGCTTGACCGATTGGCTGGGTTTGAGCGCTTTTGCGCGGTTGATGCGCACCTTGCCCTCGGCGATCAGCTTGCCCGCGCCGGTGCGGCTCTTGATAATCCGCGCATGCCAGAGCCACTTATCCAGCCGCTGACCCTCGGGAGTTTCGGCCGCCATCCCTCAGCGCTGATCCTGCGCGCCTTGCTCCATCTTCTCTTTGAGCTGCAAAAGAGCGGCGAACGGCGAATCGGCGTTCGCCCCGTCTTTGGGAGCCGAAGAGATCACGCGCATGGGTTGGTTTTTCTTGGGCGGAGGATTATCTCGGCGGGCCGGGCGATGCGCCTGCTGCGGCGACCCGTTTGCGCTGGCCTGCGCCGCGTCTTGAGATTGCGAGCCTGCTTGAGGACGGGGCGCGCCACGATCGTGTCGGCGACCCTGATCGCCCTGCGGCTTGCGGTTGAAATCCGACTGCGGCCGGCCGGCGCCGTCCCTTTGCGGGGATTGTCCGCGCCCTGGGCGTCCAGCGGTCGCCTCGCGGGGCGCGCCCGAGGCGTCGGCGGCCGCCGCTCGATCGCCCTGCGGACGGCGATCCGGTCGTACGCCACCCCGGGCGTGCTCGCGCGCCTGATGCTGCGGACGGCGGTCTTGCCGCGCCCGTTTCACCCGCCAAATCTCCTCGAATTCGGGCGCGGGCGCCGCGTCGCTTTCGGCGATGGCGAGCGGTTTTTCGGCGGCTGACGTCGCGTCGGAAACCTCTGCCGTTGGCTCGGCGGAGGCAGGCGCGGCGACCACATCGCCAGCTTCAGCGCTTTCAACTGCGGCCTCATGCGCGTGCGGAGCCTGCGGGACGGCCTCCGCTTTCGGCAGCGGGCGGCGTTCTTTCTGGAAGCCGAGCGAGGTCAACACGCCGCCCAGCACCTCCGCCGAGCAGCCCATGATCGACATCATCTCGGGCAGCACCTTGAACGCGCCGCGGCCGAGCGATCCCGGCGGCGGATTGGGCTGCGCCTCGGTCGGCTTCCACGAGATCAGCGGGCGGATGATGTCGGCAAGGCGCTCCAGAATGTCGATGCGCACGGCGCGGGGGCCGCAAATCTGAAAGCCCATCGCCTTGTAAACAGCTTCGGGCACGGCGGGATCGACATGTGTCGAGGTGAGGCCTTGCCTTGGCCCCTGCGGCATGTCGCGGACGTTGACGCCAGCCGCCGCGCCGAATTTCAACGCCCACAGCAACAGCAGCAGGTCGGAGGCCGAAGGCTTCAGCAGCAGCGGGAAATAGATGTTGTGCGCGCCAAACCGCACGCCGTATTTGCGCAACTGCGCCCGCGCGTCCTGATCGAGCGCGCGCACCTCGTCGGCGACGCTGTCGCGCCGCAGGATGCCGAAATTTTCCTTGAGCCGAAACGCGATGCCGCGCGCAAGCCCGCTCACGTCTTCGGCATTCGATAGGTCGATCAGGGGCTTCAAGCGAATTTCGATATACCGCGTCAGCCACTCGTTGAGCTTTTGCAGCACGCGCAGCTTGTCGTTGTTCTGCAGATTTTCATCGCACAGCAGGGTGATGGCCGGCTTGAGCGGGTCTTCGGTTGGCTCAAGCTGCGCGATGACGTGGCCGGACCAGGTGATCATGCCGTTTTTGTCGAGCGCCAGCGCGTCGTCCGCCGCCTGCGTGAGCTTTTCGGCGCGGTTGGCGAGTTCGCTGGTCAAAACCTTGATCGCCGCGCTGCGGGCCGCTTTGCCATGCACGCCAGACGCCGCTGTGTCGGGCGTGAAGCGGAAGCCGTCGAGGCGGCCGACGAAATGCTGCTCGACCATGATCTTGCCGTCGGTTTCGATATCCGCGTACAGCGTGTCGCTGTCCCGCAGCGATTTCATCAGCACGCTCGTGCGCTTGTCGACAAAACGCTGAGTGAGGCGCTCGTGCAGCGCGTCGGACAGCGCGTCCTCGATCTCGCGGGTGCGCGCCTGCCAGTGATCCGGGTTGGAGAGCCACTCGCGCTTTTGCGCGACGAATGTCCAGGTGCGGATGTGCGCGATGCGCGTTGACAGCGTGTCGATGTCGCCGTCGATGCGGTCGGAGAACGCAACTTGCGCGGCGAACCAGTCCTCGGGGATGCAGCCGTCATCGCCCATGATGAATTTGTAAACCGACGACACGATTTCGGCGTGATTGGCGGCGGAAATCTTGCGGTAGTCGGGAATTTGGCACGCCTCCCACAACCGGCGCACGGCGCCTGCCGAGGTGGCGACTCGACGCACGTCGTCGTCGCGGGCGGCCTGTTCCAGCGCGATCACGTCATCGGCCGAGCGCGCGCGGGCGAGACGCGGAGACGACGGTTGCACCCGCAGGCTCTCCTGCAGTCGCTCGATGGTGTCGTAGTCCAGCTTGCCGTTGCGCCATTGGAGCATCTTGACCGGATCGAACGCGTGGTTCTCAAGCTTGTCGATGGTTTCTTGCGGGAACGGCTCCGCCTCGCCGGTCACGCCAAAGGTTCCGTCATTCATGTAGCGGCCGGCGCGACCTGCGATTTGCCCGAGTTCGCCCGCCGAGAGCTGGCGATGATTGCGGCCGTCGAACTTGCGCACGCCGGCGAACGCCACGTGATCGACGTCGAGGTTGAGGCCCATGCCGATGGCGTCCGTCGCCACCAGAAAATCCACGTCGCCGGATTGGTAGAGCGCGACTTGCGCATTGCGCGTACGCGGCGATAGGGCGCCAAGCACCACAGCCGCACCGCCGCGCTGACGCCGGATCAGCTCGGCGATCTCATAAACTTCGGCTGCGGAAAATGCGACGATGGCCGAACGGCGCGGCAAGCGCGTGATCTTCTTCGGCCCGGCGTAGGTGAGTTTCGACAGTCGCGGCCGCGAGATGAAGTTGGCGCCGGGAAGCAACTCCCGGATCGTTTCTTGCATCGTCGAGGCGCCAAGCAGAAGCGTCTCGCTTTGCCCGCGCGCGTTGAACATCCGCTCGGTGAACACGTGCCCGCGATCCGGGTCGGCGGCGAGCTGGATTTCGTCGATCGCGAGAAAATCGACGTCCGTTTCTCGGGGCATGGCCTCGACAGTGCAAACGTAGTAGCGCGGATTGTCCGGCTTGATCTTTTCCTCGCCGGTGATGAGCGCCACATCGCGCGCGCCCACACGGGCCACAATCTTGTCGTAGACCTCGCGGGCGAGCAGCCGAAGCGGCAGGCCGATCAGACCCGATTGGTGCCCCAGCATCCGTTCAATGGCGAGATGAGTTTTGCCCGTGTTCGTCGGCCCAAGCACGGCCGTCACAGTGCGTCCGCTGGCCGGGCGGCTGGCGCTTTGTGCCTGAGCGAAGTCAGCCATGGGGATTTGTCCGGGCTATCGTGTCAATTGAAACGGAAAAAATGGCGCGAGGTTCCCAAGCCCATAAAGGTTTATCGCGCCATCTGGAAGCGAAACCAACAAAAACAGCGAAATCATGACGCATTGACGCCGCACAAAAGCAATTTCGCTTTTCATCTCTACGTGGGGGCTGCGCTAGCGACCGTAAGTCTAATTGATGATCGATTTCTTCGCCTGCGCGGGCAAAGTCACGTCAAACTTCACCGCCGTCATCGTGGCTTTGCCGACCGATGTCGGAACCGAGATATAGTACGGCACGAACAAATCAGCGGTTTCGACTGGGATCATCCAGATTTCGATGTTGTCGTTGGCCGACGCGACCTCGTTCTCGTCGTCCTTGCCCGGCTTGTGCCCCGCGATGGGCATGTATTTCACGCGGCACACCTGCGCCTGGCCTCGATAGCCGCTTTCGTCGATCTGCTTCACGGTTTTCGGCGAGAGGATGAGGTCGTAGCGCATTTTGCCGTCGAAAATCTGAAGGCGCTTAGAGCAAGCGGCCGCTTTCTGCTTCTGGGTGCGCGCCTGCGAGAGCTGGACAACGGCGCTCAATGGGTCGAGCACGTTCTGCAGATGCGTCTGTGTGATTGGGATGCGCTTCGACGAGTTGCCGCGAGGCGGATTGAGCGTGATCTGCGACACGGCGTTGGACGCGAACTTCAGATCGATCTGTTCTTTCTTGTCGCTCGTCTGATAGGCGAAGGAATAGGCCGAAGGGCGCGGGCCGCCGGCAGTCACAACGCCGGAGCTTTTCGTGTTCGCCCGCCAATCGAACATGATGCCGCCAAGCACGCTGATGGAGGCTTTCGCGTTCATCGCGTAATCCCGCGCGCCCATTGTCGTGACCAGGTTGAAATCGCCGATGGAGATGCCGTTGAAATTGATGGCGTAGGTGGCCTCCACCTTCATGCCCGCCTGCGCGGTTGCTGCGCCGGACCAGGCGGCGCTCGACGCCAGCAAAGCCAAGGCTTTCAACGCGGTTGTCATCAGGGCGCTCTTCATGGGGGTGCTCACAACGAGATGCTCGATGGCGTTCCCGGTCGATGTACACTTTAGGCGGCGGCGTTGCAAATTGATTCCCCGCGCCGGCCGCGTCGAACCCTTTGCTTGACTGAAAAGTTGGCCGGCGGTATGGATTTGAGCTCATCGCGAACGCAGCGCACACGCGCAGCCGCGCCCACACACATCTCGGATCGGAGACGCGCCATGCCCCGGCAGTGCGAGCTAACGGGTAAAACCGGTTTGGTTGGACATCTTGTCAGCCACGCCAATAACAAAACGAAGCGGCGCTATCAGCCGAATCTGTGCCAGGTCACGCTCTTGAGCGACGCCCTCAAACGCAAGGTGCGGCTGCGCATCAGCGCCAACGCCTTGCGCTCGGTCGAGCATCGCGGCGGCCTTGACGCCTTTTTGATGAAGGCGGACGACAGCGAGCTGTCGATGACGGCGCGGCGCATCAAGCGCGAAATCCGCAAGACCATGGCCGAGGCGCCCGCAGAGGCCTAACGGTTATCGCGGCAGGGCGAACTGCATCAACAGCGTCCGCTGCAGGCTGTTGAAGTTGTCGTCGGATATCAGGGTGATGATGGTTTCACTATCGGCGTTTGCGTGAACCGCCACGCCCTCCATGTTGTCGATCGCGCCGCCATACCCGCCCATCTGGATCAGCGTTTCGCCATCGAGCATCGCGCCCGGCTTGACCGTGGCCGCGGCAACGCGCCGGATGCGCATATGCACGCCCTGCAGCAGGCCCTTGTAGAAGCGCTCCAGCACGATCAGGTCGCCGTTGGGCAGGCTCGCTATATCGGTGATCTTGAAGCCGTCGCGCAATTGGATTGAGAGAGCGTGCGTTTTGCCCCCGTGCAGCATCCACCCGGTGGCGGGCGCGTTCTCGGGCGCCGAGCGCGGCCCGCTTTCCGCAAACGTGACGATCGCCCCTTTGTATGCGCCGCCTTGCAGCACGGCGATGGCCTCCAGTCCTTGGTTGGATGAAAGCTTCGCCGCGGCGGGCAGGGAGATGTTCTGCGGCGGGCCGAGAATAACGCCGTCCCGCAGCGCGTATTTCAGGATGCGGTGGCGGCGCTCGAAGCTGACGTAGAGCGCGCCGTCGCGGCCTGTCGCCGCCGCGGCCATGCCCTCCGCGTCCGCGTTGCGTTTGCCGGCGAGCGACGCTCCCGATGCCCCGGGTAAGCCGCCGATCCGCGCGTTGGCGAGGCCTGTCAGGCACCCGTCGCGATACGTCAGATCGGCGGTGAGAAAAGAGCCTTCGTCAGTCACAGCCGTCATGCGGGCGCCGTCAGCGCTCACCACGAGCCCTGAGAACCCGCCGAATTTGGGCGACGGCGCGGAGAGAGCAACGCCGCAAAGCCAGGTGAGCTTGCCGATGCGCGCGCCTTTTGCCGCTCCGTTGGGCGCGACGGGCGCCGCCGTGACGGCGACGGGGGTGGTTTGGCCGCTGGCCGTGCCCCCGGCGGTTAGCGCCGCCGCCAGCATAAGCCCCGCGGCCCCCATCAGCTTGGCGAGACGCTCCGAGCCGCTCAACGTCTGTAGCCGAGCGACAGGGCGCCCAGTCGCGCGCCGCGCCTTTCGCTGAACAGTTCGGCGAGTTTTTCGGTCATCGCCCCCGCCAGTTCCTCCGCGTCGGTGATGGTCACGGCGCGGCGATAGTAGCGCGTCACGTCGTGGCCAATGCCGATCGCGATCAGCTCCACGGTCGAGCGCGTCTCGATTTCCTCGATCACTTGCCGCAAGTGCTTCTCCAGATAGGAGCCGGAGTTGACCGAGAGGGTGGAGTCGTCCACAGGCGCGCCGTCCGAGATCATCATCAGGATGCGCCGACGTTCCGGGCGCGCGAGCAGGCGCGAATGGGCCCAAGCGAGCGCCTCGCCGTCTATGTTCTCCTTCAGCAGCCCCTCGCGCATCATGAGGCCAAGATTGCGGCGGGAGCGGCGCCATGGGCTGTCCGCTGCTTTGTAAACGATGTGGCGCAGATCGTTGAGGCGCCCGGGATGCGCCGGTTTGCCCGCGGCGAGCCACCCCTCCCGCGATTGCCCGCCCTTCCACTGACGCGTGGTGAAGCCCAAAATCTCGACCTTCACGCCGCAGCGCTCCAGCGTGCGCGCAAGAATGTCGGCGCAGCAAGCGGCGACCATGATCGGCCGCCCGCGCATGGAGCCGGAATTGTCGAGCAGCAGCGTCACCACCGTGTCGCGGAAGCTGGCGTCCCGTTCGCGCTTGAACGACAGCGGCTGGTGGGGATCGGTCACGACGCGGGAGAGACGCGCGGTGTCTAGCAGCCCCTCCTCCTGATCGAAATCCCAACCCCGGTTTTGCTGCGCCAGTAGGCGGCGCTGAAGCCGGTTGGCGAGCCGGCTGACCGCGATCTGGATGACGGCGAGTTGCTTGTCGAGGAACGCGCGCAAACGCTCCAGCTCCTCGGCCTCGCACAAGTGCTCAGCGCCCACGGCCTCGTCGAACTGCCGGGTGAAAACCTCGTAGCCGAACGCTTGCGGATTATCGAGCACGGACGGGTTGGGGCGGCGGGGCGGCGCGGGCGCGGGATCCTCGCCCACGTCCTCCATGTCGCGCTCGCCGGTGTCGGCCGTCTCGATTTCGGCCGCGTCCTCCTGCGGCGCTTCCCCGACCGACGCTTCAGCGCCGGTTTCGCGGCTCTCCTGCGGCTCCTGGTCCTCGCCCGCATCGGCGCCGGCGTTTTGCTCGGCGTCGTCCTCCTCATCGCGTCCCGCGTCGGCGTCCGGCTCCACCAGATCGTCGCCGAGATTGAGCGCGGTCAGCATCTCCCGCGTGAGCCGGGCGAAGGCGCGCTGGTCGCCGATGCAGTCGCCCAGCTGATCGAGCAGCCTGTCCGCCCGCTCCTCGATGACCGGACGCCAGGCGCTGACCATCCCTGCGGCTTTCGCGGGCGGCTGGAAGCCCGTCAAACGCTCCCAAATGAGGAGAGCGAGCGCGTCCTCAAGCGGCGCGTCTTCGCGGCTAGTCACGTCGCCAGGGCGCATCTTTTCGTACCGCGCCGCCACTTTCGCGCGCAGGTTCTGCGCCACGCCAGGCATGGCCCGCGCGCCCAGGGCGTCGCACCGCACGCGCTCCGCCCCCTCGAAAATGTCGCGCGCGGGGCCCGCCGGGGGGGCGAAGGCCGCATGGGTTTTCGAATCATGGCACGCGAGGTTTAGGGCGATGGAGTCCGCCTGGCCGCGCAGCACCGCAAGTTCCTTTTTCGAGGGCGCGCGCGACGGGGTCGGCAACCGCGCGGTGCGGCCGTCGCATCCCGGCGCGTCGCCGACGAACGCCACCTGCAGCTTAGCGTCGCCGGCGATGGCCCGCGTGGCCACGCTCAAGGCCCGCTTGAGATGCAGGTGGGGATCGGGTCGCCGTTTCGTCATTTGCGTCTCCAGCGGCTCTACGCCATGGGCGCGTTGGCGGCCGACTGCGGCAAGTCCTGATTGAAGCAGCGTTGATACATCTCAGCCACGAGGCCGCGCTCCAGCTCATCGCATTTGTTCAGGAATGTGAGCGCGAAAGCCAGGCTCACATCGTTGAAGATGCGGGCGTTCTCGGCCCAGGTGATGACCGTGCGCGGCGACATCACGGTCGAAAGGTCGCCGTTGATGAAGGCGTTGCGGGTCAGGTCGGCGAGCCGCACCATATTGGCGATGGTGCGCCGGCCCGCGTCCGTCTCGTAGCCCCGCACCTTGGCGAGCACGATGCGCACCTCGTCGTCATGCGGCAGGTAGTTGAGCGTGACCACCACCGACCAGCGGTCCATCTGGCCCTGGTTGATCTGCTGCGTGCCGTGATAGAGGCCGGACGTGTCGCCGAGGCCAATGGTGTTCGTGGTGGCGAACAAGCGGAACGCGGGATGCGGGCGGATGACCCGGGATTGATCGAGCAGCGTCAGCTTGCCTTGCACCTCCAGCACGCGCTGGATGACGAACATTACGTCCGGGCGCCCGGCGTCATACTCGTCGAACACCAGCGCCGTGTTGGACTGCAACGCCCACGGTAGAATGCCCTCGCGAAATTCCGTGATCTGCAGCCCATCGCGCACCACGATGGCGTCCTTGCCGACAAGGTCGATGCGGCTGATGTGGCTGTCCAGATTGATGCGGACGCACGGCCAGTTGAGACGCGCCGCCACCTGCTCGATGTGGGTGGATTTGCCCGTGCCGTGATAGCCCTGCACCATCACGCGGCGGTTGAACGCGAAGCCGGCGAGAATGGCGAGCGTCGTCTCGCGGTTGAATTGATAGTCCGGATCGGCGTCCGGCACATGCTCCGACGGCTGGCTGAAGGCAGGCACGTCGAAATTGGCGTCAAAGCCGAACATTTGTCGCACCGACACGTTCATGTCGGGCAAAAGGGCTTCATTCATAAGGCTTACTCTCGTTCAGGGTCTTGCGCCGCTCAAGGCCGTTGTGTTTAGCACAAGCCGGCTTGTTTTAAATAGTTGTAGGCGCTGATGACTTCGCGAAGTTTTTCCTCGGACGCTTTGTCGCCGCCGTGCCGGTCCGGGTGATGCGCCTTAACGAGGGCCTTGAAGTTGGTTTTGATGTCCTGCGCAGTTGCGGTGTCGTCCAGATTGAGAGTGCGCAGGCATTTGCGCTCCGCGTTGCGGATGACGCGGCGCGGTTTGTGCGGCGCTTCCGCCGTTTCGCCGAAAACGCCGAACGGATCGGCCGTCTCGAAGGTGTGATGGAAGCCGCCGGCGCGTTTTGACTGCCGCGCGCGCTCCTCAGCCCATTGATTGACGCCCGCCGCCCAGGTCGGCCGGTGTCCGGTGACGGCGTCGCGTTGGAACTCGCGCAGCTCGGCGTCGCTCATGCCCGAGAAGTAGTTGTAGGTTTTGTTGTAGTCGCGCACATGAGTGAGGCAATAGCAGAAATACTCCCCGTCGCGGCCGCGGCCCTTGGGCGCCATGTAAACGCCGGCCTCGCCGCATCCTGGCCACTCGCATCGACGGCCGCGCGCATGGGTGGCTTTCTGCCGGCGGCCCGCCACGCGTATGGCGTCAAAATATTTCGAGTCGAGCTTCATAGGATCGGCACAGGAGTTTAAGGTTGCGCGTCCGGAGGAGCCACCCGTCGCGACCCGTAGTATGGTGCTTCGGATTGGCTCACACAAGCGAAGAAGCCGGGGCCTCGCGGGGGGGTAACGGCGGTGTGACGGAAAAGCGAAAGGACGCGCGGAATGAGCATTGAGGCGGCGATGCGGGCGAAATTACAGGCGGCTTTTGCGCCTCACGCCTTGTCGATAGAGAACGAGTCCCACAAGCACGCGCACCATCGCGAGGTGCTGGAGGGCGGCCCGGCGGCCCAGTCCGGCGAGACGCATTTCCGCGTGGCGATCGTGTCCGAAGCGTTCGCGGGGAAATCGCGGGTGGATCGCCACCGCATGGTCTACGACGCGCTTGACGCCGAGTTGAAGGGCGGCGTGCACGCGCTCGCCGTCTCCGCCAAATCCCCGGCGGAGGCGGGCTAGGCTCTGTTTTCACGATCGTTGCCGCTGCAGGAAAGACAAGACATCGGCTGCGGTGACGCCTGCTTCGCGAAGGCTGCGCAGCGACCTGTCGCCCGCGCTTTTCGACAGCTTCCGGCCCTCCAGTGTGATGAGCCGGTGATGGGCGTAAAGCGGCGAGGGAAGGCCGAGCAATCGCTGAAGAAGCGCGTGGAGATCGGTCGCAGCTAACAGATCGGCGCCGCGCGTGACGTGGCTTACGCCCTGCAGCGCATCGTCCACCACCACGGACAAGTGATAACTTGTCGGCGTGTCCTTGCGCGCGAGCACGGCGTCGCCCCAGCGTTCGGGCGCGGCGCGCACCGTGGCGACCTCGCACGCGCCGCCGCGCATCTCGAACGCGCGCCAGGCGATCGGCTCCGCCCCCGTCGCGTCGAGGGCGCGCGCCATGTCGAGACGCAGGGCGTAAGGCTCGCCCGCCGTCATTCGCCGCGCCACATCGGCCTCATCCGCGCCGCGCCAGAGGCCGGGATAAAGCGGCGCGCCGTCCGGATCGGCGCCTATCGCCGCCGCCGCGATCTCTTTGCGCGTGGCGAAGCACGGATAGATGAGGCCAAGCGCATCGAGGCGGGCAAGCGCGGCGCGGTAGTCGGCGAAGTGCTCGGACTGCCGCCGCACCGGCGTTTCCCAGGTGAGACCCAGCCACGCTAAATCATCGTAAATCTGCGCCTCGAACTCCGGCCTGCAGCGCGTGCGATCGATATCCTCGATGCGCAGCAGAAAACGCCCGCCGAGCGCCCGCGCCGTCTCCCAGGTGAACAGCGCGGAATAAGCGTGGCCGAGATGCAGTTCGCCGTTCGGGCTTGGCGCGAAACGGAGCACGGGCCGCGCGCTTCCCGTCATGCGGCGCCCCCGGTCTGGCGAAACGTCAAGACGTGCGGTAAAAGCAAGGAAAGAGCACAGTGATCGAGACACTCATGACGCCCAAACTCGACGGCCCCCGTGTCGCGCCCGCATCCGGCGGCCCCGCCAAGCAATTGATCGTGTTTCTGCACGGTTACGGCGCAAACGGCGATGATCTCATCGGGCTGGCGCGGGAAATGCGCAAGGCTCTTCCCGACGCCGCGTTTGTCTCACCGCACGCTCCCGAACCGCTGCCGGGACCGTATGGCGGCCGACAGTGGTTTCCGCTTACGCTTCGCGACCCCTCGGAACGCTGGCGCGGCGTGGTGAGCGCGCGCGGCCCGCTTGACGCGTTTCTTGACGCTGAGCTTGCGGCGCGCCGGCTTGGCGACGACGCGCTCGCCCTCGTCGGCTTCAGTCAAGGAACCATGGTCGCTCTCCATACGGGCCCGCGCCGTCCGCGCCGGCTTGGCGCCGTCGTCGGATTTTCTGGCCTTCTCGCCGGCCCGGAGCGTCTCGCCGCCGAAGCGGTCACCCGCCCCCCCGTCCTTCTCGTCCACGGCGACCGGGATGACGTGATTCCGGTCGAGGCCCTCCACCAGGCGCGCGCCGGGCTTGCGAGCGCCGAAATACCCGTGGAGTGGCATGTCCGCCCCGGCCTCGGGCACGGCATCGACCCCATGGGCCTTCAGTTCGCCGTGGAGTTTCTCGCGATGTCCCTCGCCCAATGAGGGGGCGGCGGCCGTCGTCGCCTCAAACAGGCGCTCGGACGCGGCGTTGGCTCCCGCGACCGCGCCAATGACGGCGGACGCGAGCAAAAGTCGGCACTTTTCGGGCTTCATGAGCGTGCTCGCCGAATGGGATTTTTTCTGGGATGCGAAAAGTGTAACACCGACCTGCGGCGTTGCAATACCTATTCGTTGTTTCGACGCAAAAGATTAAGGGCTCCTTAAAGACCGGGTCAGGACGCGCCACGCTGCGTGCAAAAAACGCATTCACAGAATTGACACGTAAGTTTAGTATCCACAGCAGAGTGCGACGTAGTGCGAACGTAGCCTGCACGAGCTAACGGGAACCGTTGGGAAAGGCAGACGTGACCGCCCTAGCGACATTCACATCGCCGCCGGACTCCTATCCGGCTCTTGTGCTGAATGCGGACTACCAGCCGCTCAGCTACTATCCTCTGTCTCTCTGGAATTGGCAGGATGCGATCAAGGCGGTGTTTCTCGATCGCGTGAACATCGTGTCATATTACGACCGGGCCGTGCGCAGCGCGAGCTTCGAGATGAAACTGCCGAGCGTCGTGTCGCTCAAAACCTACGTGCGGCCGGCGCTATACCCGGCCTTCACGCGGTTCAACGTGTTCCTGCGCGACCGCTTCAAATGTCAATATTGCGGCTGCGGCGACGACCTCACATTCGATCATTTGATCCCGCGATCGCGCGGCGGCCTCACGCGGTGGGACAACGTGACGACAGCTTGCGCGCCGTGCAACCTCCGTAAGGGTGGTAAAATGCCGGCCAAGGCGAAGATGTGGCCCGCGCTGACGCCGTACCGTCCGACCGTGCACGAGCTGCATCGCAATGGGCGCCTTTTTCCGCCGAACTTTCTGCACGAAAGCTGGCTCGATTACCTCTACTGGGACACCGAGCTGGAGCCGTAAGCGGGCCTCGCCTCGGATCGAGGCCGCGTTACGGTCAGCGCAGCGCGAAGCTCGCCGACATGGGCGCTGGCAGCGGTAACTCAAGCTGGCCTCGCAGCGCCGGCCTTGACTGGTAGCGAGAGGCGACCTCGGCGCGGCTCTCCTCGATGAAACGCTGCTGCTCGCGCCTGCGTTCGGCCAATTGCTGCATCACGCCGCTTGCGGCCGACCCGATGTGACGCCACTCCGACTTGGTGTCCACTTTGCACTCCCTGATCCGACTGACTGACAGAACAACGCTGCAGCGAACAGCCTGTTCGGCTGATTCGCCACTGTCCACAGGGAAAAGTGATTCGGCGGCGCAATTGCGACAGCGCAAGAAAAATCTTGGGGGAGGCTAAGAAAGATTTAGTCGGTCGACATGCCGCGTGCGGCCAGGCGCTGTCGAAGCGAGTCGATGTCGCGCTCCATCGCCGGGATGGTCGTCTCCCGCATCTTCTTGGTTTCCTCGGCGAGCGTTTTGGCCGCCTCGATGGCCGTGCCTTGCCCCTGCGCCAGCGATTTGGCCAGGTTCTGCGCCGTGTCGTAGTATCGGCGCACGGCCGTGAGGATCGCAGGCGGGAGCTGGAACGTGACGGATTGCTCCTGCATCGTCTCCCACACATAGCCTTGGAGCTTGTAGGCGTCGGGAGCGCCCTGATAGCGCCAGCCGTTTTTGTTCTGGATGAAATCGACGAACTGGTCGGCGGTGTTCAGGTTGTCCTTCACCTCATCCAGCAGCGAGCGGCGCATGAAGTAGCCGTCGCGGTCGTTGCGCGCCTCCTCGAATTGCAGCGCGGTGCGGAAGCCGGCCTGTGCGGCGAGATAAACGCCGAGCACGGTGGAGACGATGATCACCAGATTGGAGATCCAGAACTCGACATTGCCGTGCTCGCGAACTTTGAAAGGATTTGGAAATTTCGCCATGACGCCTCACAAAAAATGACTTATCGCTTCGCCGCGATGAAATTATGCGGCCCGCGCAGAGAGTAAAAATACAGCCCGACGAATGCAGCCAGCGCGGCGGAGAGCGCCGCGTTCCACCCGGCGAACGATAGGCCGAGGAAACGCCCCGCCGCCTCGTCGCAGCGCACGACCCGCGTGTTCTGTATGCGCTCCAGCAGCGTCGCGCCTTCGGCCGGCCCCGCGCCGCCCGCGCAAGTCTCCGGCCCCGGCCACCAGCCCCATTCGACGCCGGCGTGGTGGGCGCCCATGCCCGCGCTGACGAGCAGGATGACAAACGCCGCCATCAGCCCTAGCCAAGAAAATATTGCGGGTCCCAAGCCGATGGGCGCCGCCGCCATGTGTTTCACCGCTTCCTCTTGCGTCGCACTCGCGGGGTTGAATTTAGCGGCATGCGCTTTTATGGCGGCGTTTTGCGAGTAGAGAGCGATCAGAGCGGCTGTGGAGAGAGCGATCAGCGCGTAATACGGCCAGCGCTGCCGATAGCATAAGGGGCAGGGCCGCATGCCGACGATGTGCTCAAACGCCAGCGCGATAAGAATGGCCGACGCCGTGGCGGCGAACAGAACCGCCCAGACGCCGCGCTCCTCCAGCCGCCAGAACAACGCTTTCAGCACGCCGCCCTCACAAAACGAACTTCACGAGGACGAACCCGCCGATAAGCGCCGCTCCGACGCCGGCCGTGATCCATTCGAGCCGATGCTCGATGAAGTCGCGGATCGGCTCGCCGTATCGCTTCAGCAGCCACGCCTCCAAATAGAACCGCGCGCCCCGCGTGATAAGCGACAGCAGCACGAACATAAGGAAGTCATAGCCCGCAATGCCGGAGGCGATGGTCACAAGTTTGTAAGGGATGGGCGTCAGGCCCTTGATGAGGATGATCCATGCGCCGTAGTCGGCATACCACGCGCGGAACTGCTCGACCTTGTCGCCATAGCCGTACGCGTTGATGAGCCACTGGCCCACCGAGTCATAGAGCAGCGCGCCGATGGCGTAGCCGAGGATCCCGCCCGCGACGGAGGCGAGCGTGCACCAGCCGGCGAGCGTCAGCGCCTTGTCCCGCCGCGCCAGCGCCATCGGGATGAGCAACACGTCTGGCGGAATGGGGAAAAACGAGCTTTCGGCGAAGGATACGGCGACGAGCGCGCCCACGGCGTAAGGCTTGCCGGCGAACCGCATCGTCCAGTTGTAAAGTCCGCGCAACATCCCATGCCCCTTGTCGCCGTTGCGACCTCACTAGAGGCCCGGCGCGCTTTTGTCCACGGCGAAGGCTTGCGCCCTGCGCGAGTTGACGGGGAGCAAAGCATGGCTATGATCGCGCCGACGTAAGCCAAAGGAAGCCCCAATGGCGGAATCGGTAGACGCGGCAGACTCAAAATCTGTTGCCTTCGGGCGTGCCTGTTCGAGTCAGGCTTGGGGCACCACCCGCCACCCACCACTCTGACGGGGACAACGTGCGAGCTTTCATTGCATCCTTTTTCATCCTGACGCTTCTCGCGGTCGGACGAGGCCACACCGCGCCCGCTATGGTCATCGACGCCGAGACCGGCCTCGTCATCTATGCCGAGGATCAATATCGGCTCTGGCCCCCTGCCTCGCTGACGAAGCTGATGACCGCCTTCATCACCTTCGAGGCGATCCGCGACGGCCAACTCTCGCTCGAAGACACCATCCAGTGCTCGCAGCACGCCATGCTGCAGCCGCCGAGCAAAATCGGATTGCCCGTCGGCGGCCAGATCACAGTCGATCTCGGACTGAAAGCGCTGATGGTGAAATCGGCGAACGATGTGGCGGTGATGCTGGCGGAGAAGATCTCCGGCAGCGAGGCGGCGTTCGTCGCCCGCATGAATGAGACGGCGAAGCGCCTCGGCATGAGCCGCACCACATTTCACAACTCAAACGGTCTGCCGCATCCTCAGCAAGTGACGACGGCGCACGACATGGCCGTGCTTGGCCGCGCGCTTTTGAAAGAGTTCCCCCAGCACGGGCAGCTCTATTCGATGACCTCATTCCAGATCGGCAAACGGACGCTGAGCACGCACAACGAGATTTTCCGCATCTTCGAGGGCGCCGACGGCCTCAAGACCGGTTTTATCTGCGCCTCCGGCTACAACGTGGTGACGAGCGCGACGCGCAACGGCCGGCGGATGATCGCGGTCGTGCTCGGGGCCACCTCGGGCATGTCCCGCGGGCAGCGCGCCGCCGACCTGATGGATTACGGCTTTTCGCACTATGGCTGGAAATCGCTGTTCAACGCGAGCATCGAGGCCGCCCAGCCGCCCGCTGCTTCCGTGCTCGAAGTGCCGGGCAATGTGAGCGACATCGTGTGCAGCGGACGGCGTCTTGCCGGCCACATCGCCAAGCGTAAACGGGCCGCGAAGAAAAAAGCGGCGAAAGCCGCAGCGGCAAAACCGGCCGCCAAACCGGGCGGTTGAGGCGTCAGGCGCCGGGGCTCTCCAGCAGAGGCGGCTCCAGTCCGTCCAGTTCCGCGAGCGCGTTTCCCGCAATGCCTTGAAGATCGCCGTACATGCCCATGGTGGCGTCCAGAACGCCGCGCAACTGTTCCTCCCGCTTCGCCCATTGTTTCGCCATCAGCAGCCGTTCGCGCTGCAAATCGGCCTCCATGGCGCGGAAGCGCTCCACGATCGCCTCCACCCTGTGACGGAAGCGCGGGCCGGTGAGATATTGATAGACGAGCGCCATCTTGTCTTGCTGGCCTTCCGCCTGGCGCCGTGCGCCTGACACCTCGATCAGCGCGTGACGCAAAGCCACGGCGACGGGCAGGGCGCAGCGCGTCTCGGCCACCCAGACGCCGTCCACGCAATCAAACGCCGCGACGCCCTTCGGCAGCGCGTTCGACACGAGCAGCGCGAAATCCGCGCGCGCCGCCCGCTGGTCGTCCCGGAGCTTGGCGAGCCAGCCGTCGCTCCACGCCTTGGTGCGCTTCGTCTCCCACAGGATCGAGCCGCACGGCTGCCCCGCAGGACCGATGACGCGCTGGAGAACGTCGCCGCCGGATTTGCCCTTCGCCACCGGTTCGAACGCGTCGTGAGGAAATTTGGCGCGCAGCATCGCCTCGAGCTGCACCTCTAGCGCCTCGCCCTGGAGCTGCTGCGAGCCTTGCTCGGCCTTGCGGCGCAGCTCCTCGATCTGGCGCTGCATGGAGGCGATCTGCTCTTTGCTCTCCACGATCTTGAGCTGGAGGGCCTGATCCGCCTCCTGCTTCGCCTTTTCGCGCACGGCGTCGAGCGTCTCCCGCACCCGCGTCTCGATGGTGACCTCCATTTCGCGCTTGGCGTCCTCAAGCGCGCGCTGCCTCTTCATCATCTCGGCTTGAGCCGCCTGCGCCTCGGCGAGTTTCGCGTCCCGGGCGGCGAGCACCTCCTGCAGCGCGCTCAATTGGTTTGCTCGTTCTGTCAGGTCGTGCTGGACGGCGAGGCGCGCCTTGCTCGCCTCCTCCTCAGCGATCTTCGCTCGCGCCGCTGCGGCCTCGCGGGCTGCTTGCTCCTCCAACGCCGCGCGACGGCGCTCCAACGCCTCGGCGCCTGCTGCGAGCTTGGCCTCTCGCGCGGCGACGGCGGCGTCTTTTTCCGCCAGCTTCGCCTCGAACTCGCGGCGCGCGGCCGCCACGAGGGGGCCGGCGAGGGACTCGTCGAGGGCGAACGCGAATGAGCATTTCGGGCAGGCGATGGTGTGTCCAGACATGCGCGGCTCCCGGGTTGCGGAGCGCGCAGTCTAGCGATTCTCGGTGGCGATGAAACGGCGCGTTAAGCGGAGGGGTCGAGCGCGTCGGCCACTTGCTCCTTCCGGCGCTGCGGCAAAGCTTTCATGGTGAGGATGAACGCCGCGAGGCAAAAGCAAAATCCGTTGGTGAATATCAGCGGCCATTCGCCCAGACGGACGCCGTAGAGCAGCCAGAGCGCGAACCCCGCCGTTGTGATGGCGTACATGCGCAGCGAGATGCTGGACGTGTCGCGCGATTTGATGATTTTCCACGCTTGCGGCGTGAAACTGAGGGTGGACGCGGCCGCCGCCGCCGCCCCGATGAGCGTGGTCGTTTCCACTCGGGAACCTCGTTCGATTTTCAACATTGAAGGCAACCGAGACCGACGCCGCCCGGTTCCACAGGGGTTCGCCCGTGCGAAGAGGCGGTTAAAGCTCGTAAACCGAAAGGCGGCGATATAGGTTAGCCTCACTTCCGCGGCCTGCATTCTACGTGTCACGCATGATTCAGGAAAATCGGACGCCGCAAACGGAAGCGCTTTCATTCCTTTCCGGCGGCGGGGAGATGGGCGCTCGCATGCGCCGGCATGACTGGGCGGCGTCGGTTTTGGGGGCGCCAGAGGCCTGGCCCTGCAATCTGCAAACTTTGGTCAGCCTAATGCTCGGATCCGAGCAGCCAATGTTCGTCGCTTGGGGGCCGGAACGGATCATGCTCTACAACGACGGCTACGCTCAGCTGTGCGGCGAGCGGCATCCGGCGGCGATGGGAAGCGCGTTCGTCGAGGTGTGGGCCGACATCATGCACGAAGTCGGCCCCATTCTGGACAAAGCCTACGCGGGCCAATTCACGCACATGGACGACATCGCTTTTTGGCTCACGCGCGGCGCGCGTCTTCAGGAAGCGCATTTCAGCGTCTCCTACACGCCGGTGCGCGACGACCGCGGAGCAGTGGCGGGGGTTTTTTGTGCCTGCGCCGAGACTACGGCAAAGGTGCTGGACGAGCGGCGCGTCGATCTCCGCGAGCAGTTGGAGCGTCGCCTGCGCGATCTCTCGACCCCGGAGGCTGTTATCGAAACCGCCGCCCGCATGCTCGGCGAGCATCTCGGCGCAATCCGCGTGGGCTATGGCGAGGATCACGACCAATCGGGCGAAATGACCATCGCGGGGCGCTACGCGAACGGAGTGGATACGGCGACGGGCCGCCACCGCTACGCCGATTATGATCATGCTATGCTTAACGAGTTGCGAGCCGGTCGCCCAAACGTGCGAAGCGATGTGGCCGCCGACCCAAGTCTAACGCCGCAGCAGAAGGCCGCATTCGCCGCGCTCGACATCGGAGCGCTGATCAACATGCCGCTGCTCAAAAGCGGCCGTTTTGTTGCGTTGCTTTTCGTCCACTACAGAGAACCGCATGCGTTCAGCGAAAGCGAGATCGCGCTCATCCAAGACATCGCCGACCGGACGTGGGAGGCGGTGGAGCGGGCCAGGGCGGAGACCGCTTTGCGCAATCGGGAGCAAAGCTATCGGGCGCTCATTTCCGCGTCGAACGAGGTGCTTTACCGGCACAACGCGGACTGGACGGAGATGCGGCAACTGCGCGGCGGCGGGTTTTTGGCGGATACGGACACGGCCGACCACGAATGGTTCGACCGCTACATCCACCCGGACGACCAGCCCCAGGTTTGGGCGGCGATTCAAGACGCGATCAAAAACAAGACTGTCTTCGAGCTTGAGCATCGCGTGATCCGCGCGGACGGCAGCCTCGGATGGACGTCGTCGCGCTCTGTTCCGGTGCTGGACCATCGCGGAGAGGTCATCGAATGGTTCGGGGCGGCAAGCGACGTGACCGCGCGCAAGGAGGCAGAGGATGCGCTGCGGGAGCGCCAAGAGCGGCAGGCGTTTCTGCTCAAGCTCAGCGACGCGCTGCGGCCGCTCGCCGACGCTTGGCGGATCGAGGACGAGGCGTGCCGCCTGCTGGCCGAGCGTCTGAACGCCGACAGGGCTTATTTCGCCGGGATCGACGAGGCGGCGGGGACGGCGACCATCGAGAAGGATTACGTGCGCGGCGAGGCTTTCTCCCTGGCCGGAAAGCATCGCCTGAGCGACTTCGGCTCGACGGTCGCGC
Source organism: Hyphomicrobiales bacterium (assembly GCA_033764775.1). GTDB lineage: Bacteria > Pseudomonadota > Alphaproteobacteria > Rhizobiales > Rhodomicrobiaceae > JAWXCE01. The sequence continues at coordinate 64,163 of JANRIQ010000002.1, forward strand.
TGTTGCGCATGGGCAGCTACGCCATCGCCGACTTCAGCGCCTCGGACCAGATCACCGACAACGAACGGGAGCATCTGGCGGCGCTCAAAATCGCGGCGGCCATCGCCGTGCCGTTGATTAAAGACAGGCGGCTCGTGGGAGCGCTGTGCATCACGTCGTCGCAACCGAGACAATGGGCGGACGGCCAGATCGCTCTGCTTCAAGAGGTTAGCGAGCGCATATTCGCCGCGGTGGAGCGCGCGCGGGCGGAAGCCTCGCTGCGCGAGCGGGAGGCTGAGTTAAGCCGCGTTCAGAAAATCGGCGGCGTCGCGGGCATCGACGTCGATTTGACCAGCGCCCTGCTGATTGGCAAACGCTCGCCGGAATATGTCCTTCTGCATGGATTGCCGCCCGGCATGACCTATGAGCCGCATGAGGGCTGGCTCAGCCGCATAGTACCGGAGGATCGCGAGCGCGCCGACGCCACCTTGCGCAAGGCGATCGAAAGCGGCGAAACATATTTCAGCGAATATCGCATCCGACGGCCGAGCAATGGCGAGGTGCGCTGGATCGCGGCCAATGCGCAGGTCGAGCGCGACGCGGCCGGTCGCGCCGTTCGCCTCGTCGGCGCCCATATCGACATCACGCGCCGCAAACAAGACGAGGAGGCGCTGCGCCTCAACACGGAGCGGCTTCGGCACTTCGCCGAATCGAACGTCGTCGGCATCCTGTTCGGCGATGTCCACGGCGGGATCGAATACTCCAACGATGAGTTCCTGCGTATCGTCAGGCACACGCGTGAGCAGTTGGAGCGCGGCGAGGTTCGCTGGGACAAGATCACCCCGCCGGAATGGCTTCCGCTGGACGCCGAGCGCATCGCCGAGGCGAAGGAGTGCGGCTCCTGCCGGCCCTACGAGAAGGAATATGCGCTCCCCGACGGCGGGCGCGTGCCTGTGCTCGTCGGCTTCACGCTGTTTGGTCCGACGCGCGAACAGTTCGTCGCGTTCGTTGTCGACCTCACGGCGCGGAAGCGAATGGAGGATGCGCTCAGAGACAGCGAAGAGCGTCACGCGTTTTTGCTCAAGCTTTCCGACGCCGTGCGCCCCCTGGTGAATGCGAGCGACATTCTGGCTGAGATGTGCACGCGCCTTGGCGAGCATCTGGGCGTGGATCGCGCGTACTACGTTGAGGTCGACGATGCGCTTGGGGTCGCCAGGGTCGAAGGCGACTATCTGCGCGCGGCCGCGATTTCGCTCACCGGCGAGCATCGGATCGCCGATTTTTCATGGTCGGTCGAAGTCTTGCGGCGCGGAGACTGTCACGTGGTTGACGATGCGCAAACCTCGCCCTTGTTTTCTGGAGCGGATCGGACGGCTTGCGCCAAGCTCGACATCCTTGCGTGGATGGGCGCGCCGCTCATGAAAAAGGACCGTTTGATCGGCGCTTTGTGCGTGACCCAGGCCACGGCCCGATCCTGGAGCGAAGTCGAGGTCAAACTTCTGCGCGATGTGGCGGAGCGCATCCGGGCCGAGATCGAACGCGCGCGGGCCGAGGCGGCCCTTAGCGAGAGCGAAGAGCTTTTCCGCTCGTTCGCCGAAAATTCCTCGGACACCCTCTGGATTGTGAACGATAAAGGACAGCTCGAATATCTCAGCCCGGCTTTCGAGGCGATGTGGGGCGAAAGCCGCGACGGCATGATCCACGATCTCGGTCGCTGGGCGGAGCTGCTGCACCCGGATGATCGCGAGAGGGCCGGCGACAAGCTCGCCGGCGTTTTCGCGGGCCAAGGCTTCCAACAGGATTATCGCATCATCCGGGCGAGCGATCGAACCTTGCGCTGGATTCGCGACACCGGCTTCCCCATCCCCGGTATGGACGGGCGCATTCGCCGCGTCGGCGGCATCGCCCAGGACATCACCGAAACGAAACAGGCTGAGGCGGCGCTGTCCGATAGCCGCAAACGATATCGCAACGTGGTGGAGAACGCGCGCGACCACGCCATCTTCACGGTCGATTTGAAGGGCCGCGTCGTGGATTGGTACGCCGGGGCGGAGCAGGTTTTCGGCTGGGCCCCCGATGAAATCGTCGGGCGATCGTCGGCAGTCTTGTATACGCCGGAAGATCGCAAGGCTGGCGTCGACGAATGGGAGCGCCGGCAAACGATCGACCTAGGCGCCGCGCCCAATATCCGCTGGCGTATGCGAAAGAACGGCGAACGCATCTTCATCGAGGGAAAGGCGATGGCGCTGCGCGAAAGCGACGGCCGCGTCTACGGCCTGCTCATGATCGGTCAGGACGTGACCGAGCGGCGCCGCATCGAGGAGGCCCTGCGCGCCGAGCGTGAGCGGCTCGATTTCGTGGTGAACTCGGCGGGCATCGGCTTATGGCTGAACTCTCTTCCGCTGGGCGAGCTGAACTGGAACGCTCAGGTGAAGGAGCATTTCCACATGCCGCCCGATGCGCCGCCGCCCCGCATCGACGAGTTCTACGACCGTCTGCACCCGGACGACCGCGTCCCCGTGCGCGAGGCCGTCGCACGCTCGGTCGAGACAGGCGAGCAGTTCAATGCTGTCTACCGCACCATTCACCCCGAAACGCGGGCGCAGAAGTGGGTGCGGGCCATCGGCCTTCCCATCGCCAACAATGCGGGCGTCCCGACCCGTTTCGACGGGGTCACGCTCGACATCACCGCCGTAAAGGAGGCCGAGGAGCATCGCACCTTGCTCATCAATGAACTCAATCACCGCGTCAAAAATACGCTCGCGACAGTGCAGTCGCTGGCGATGCAGACGTTCCGCACGGAGGAGCTAAGCGCCGACGGCCTTCGGCTGTTCGAGTCGCGCCTCGCCGCCCTCTCGCGCGCCCATGACGTGCTGACCAGCAACAATTGGGAGAAGGCCGATCTGCGAACGGTCGTTAGAGAGGCGCTGGAGCCGTTCACGCCCCGCAATCCGCAAATCGCGGCTCGCGGCCCGCAGGCGCCGCTTTCGCCCAAACAAGCGCTCGCTCTTTCCATGGCGCTGCACGAACTGGCGACGAACGCGGTCAAATACGGGGCGCTGTCGACGTCTCGCGGGCGGATTGACGTGTCTTGGTCCGTGACGCGCGATCGCGACGGCGGCGATCTGACGCTCACTTGGACGGAGCGCGGCGGTCCCACTGTCGCCCCGCCGCAACGCAAAGGCTTCGGCTCGCGCCTTATCGAGCGCAGCCTCGCCTTGGACTTGAACGGCGAGGCGAGCATCCATTATGAAGCCGCGGGCGTTGTAGCGAGAGTGAAGGCTCGCCTTCAATCTTCGTAGCGAAAAGGATCATTCATGGCCGATAAGCAGCAAAGGCCGCGCGTGCTCATCGTAGAGGACGAGATGCTGGTGTTCATGTTGGTGGAGGATTACCTGGACCAGCTCGGTTATGACGTGGTGGGGCCGGCGTCCTCGCTGGAAAAGGCGCTGACCATCGCCGACGAGGCGGAGATGGACCTGGCGGTGCTGGACGTGAACCTCGACGGCAAGCAGACGTTTCCCGTCGCCGACCGGCTTGTCGCGCGCGGCGTGCCATTCATCTTCGCGACCGGTTATGGAGCAGGGGGCGTGCCGCCGCGGTTCTCAAGCACGCCCGTGCTCCAAAAACCGTTCAAATGCGAGGATTTGGGCGCCGCTCTCCGGGAAATTTCTGCAATCAGGTCGGCTTGAGGCGCGTTGCGCCCGTTCTCAAGACCGCGCAAGCCGTGGTCCGAGAGAGGGGGCGCCCGCCGCCAAAATCCTGCAGTCGATGCGCTTCAAGCGCGCCTGGTTTGGGAAAAGCCGCATCGGCCGCGACAGTGGGAGCCGGCTTCGCGGTCAGCTGATGCGCCAACACATAGCGATCGACGCTGCTTGGGTCTGTCCGGTTAATTCTTGGTATTGCGTGGCGTCCCCGACAGGATTCGAACCTGTGACCCCCAGATTAGGAATCTGTTGCACTGACTCCGCATCACTGCTCAGTATTTGTTTTTCCTTATATTTTTCAATCCATCATTCCGCATCTCTCCTAAGCTTCCGCCACGTTTTCGCGCCCTTTTGGTTGCTAAGTGGTTGCTAAGTTTTTGGCCAAGACGGAAGCGTTATGCCGTTACTCACCACTCAACGCCTGACTAAGCGGATCATCGATGCGTTGGAGCCAGGATCTCTTGTCTGGGATCCTGACGTGAAGGGGTTTGGCGTCCGTTGCCAAGGCGCGTCAAAAACGTTCATCTTCAAAACGCGTATCGAAGGCAAACAGCGTTGGATTACGATCGGCCGTTACGGTTCGCCTTGGACCGTGGAGACTGCGAGGAAGGAAGCGCAGCGTATCCTCGGCGATATTCTTAAAGGGGTCGATCTCGCAGGGCTGCGCGATGAAAAGCAGAAATCCCCGACTGTCGAGATGCTGTGCCAACGCTTCCTAGCCGACTATGCGCCGGGGAAGAAAAAGGCCTCCAGCATTGCAGAAGACCGCCGCAACATCGAAAACCACGTTGTCCCCGTACTCGGCCAAAAGAAAGTGGCCGACATCACGAAAGACGACATCGAAAAGTTGAAGCGAGACATCTTCAATGGCAAAACTGCACGCCCGGCCCATTACAAAACGAAACATGCATCGCGCCCGGTTAAAGGAGGCCCCATCGCCGCCAACCGCTGCCTAGCCCTGCTCTCCACCCTCTTCAACATCGCCGAGGAATGGAAACTTCGCCCAAAACATTCCAACCCCGTCTCAGACGTAGACCGCTACCGGGAGCGCGCGCGGCAAACATACCTTTCCAGTGCGCAGCTCGGGCGTCTGTTCGCACTCATTGACGCGAACACACATTCAAAAAGCGCAAACTGCTACGCTATGACTGCGATCTCCCTGTTCCTCTACACCGGCGCTCGGTTATCCGAAATCCTAACCCTGAAATGGGAGTACGTGGATTTCGAACGCCGTTTTATCATTCTCCCTGACTCAAAAACCCACGCGAAGCCTATCTTTTTAAATGAGCCTGCTATTGTTTTGCTCAAGTCGCTGCCTCGCGCCGCGGATAACCCTTATGTGCTCGTCGGCAAAAAACCATTCTCGCATCTCGTCAACTTGCAGAAACCATGGAACCAGTTGCGTAACGCGGCTGGCTTGCCAGATGTTCGAATTCACGATCTGCGCCATACCTACGCAAGCTACGCCGGCGCGAATGGTGCAAGCCTTCTCAATATCGGCCAACTCCTTGGCCACTCCCGTGCCCAGACGACCATGCGTTACACACATCTGGTTGCCGGTGCCATCCGGGATATCAACGACCGGGTAGGACAGCATCTCGCAGATATCGCCGCTGCAAGCACCGCGGGATCGCCGCTACAAACGCCTGACGACAAACAAATCTGATCCACGCAAACCGCCTTCGGTCTTGCCGCGGCATAGACATTCAAGCAGGCCTACCCAGAAGAAGCCTATCTCATGCTCCAATCCTTGATCGATCACACCTCCGTAAAAGAAAGCGATGACTGCCGCCCAACGCTCGCGCCCTATTCGAGACGCACGAAACCCATCTGAGGAAGCTTAGGAAGAAACTCGCAACCGCTTCGCCCGAAAACCATGCCGAAATCCTGCCCCGGAGCGCCGCGCTTCTCGAGGACGCCCCGCGCCTATTACAGGACCAGCCCGTTGCCTCTCACACGAAGGCCGCGCCATCGAACATTCACTCGCTCGATCTCATGTTATCGCCAGACGTTGATGAAGTTATTGAAAAGCTGACCTCAGCACTCGCCGAATCCGGCGTGCCTTCGCGCGCGCCTGCCACTCGCGGCCCGCAGCCGGCGACTCACCCGCACCGCTAAACAACGTCACTTCAAAAACATACACGCAATCAGCGAGCAAAGCAGTGGGGACCTTTTTCCGCGGGTTTGCAGGTCGCCGCAAATGTTACAGCAACCGAGACCCAACACCTCCGTCAACAAAAGATTCTCAAGTTTGATGAAGGGTTTAGCGATCATCAGAACAGGTAGCGTTTTGCAAGGCTTTGCAGCCGTCCGAAAAAGCGTTTCCGCATCGATGCGGCTATTTACGGGGAGGTCCTTCGGCCGAATGCTGCCCTGGCCGACATTGCTTAAAGGAGCTTCAAAATGACGCCTTTTACCTACCTGACCACCCGCCAGGCCGCCGGTATCGTCGAACTCTCGCCGCGCACGCTGGAACGCCTTCGTTACGAAGGCGGCGGCCCCGTTTTTCACAAAGCAGGACCCGGGCGGCGTTCGCCCGTGCGTTACACCAAGGCCGATCTTGACGCTTGGCTCGACAAACGCCGCCATGACTCAACCGCCGAATACGAGCGCTAGAAGGGGAGGATGGGCTCATGATCCGCTCGCTCGTCACCGCGCTGGGCCTGCCCGTTGTCTTGGGCCTAACCGCTGTCTCCATCCTCTTGAACTACCGCTTCGGCCTCATGCTCGCCGAAGATGACGCCGACAAGCTTATATACGGCCTCGCCTCGGCCTGTGCTGATACGCTGAAAGCGCTGCTGCCCTTCATTCTTGCCTGGGCGATCGCGATCCGGCGCTGGCTGGTGACCGTCGCCGCCCTCATATTGCTGACGCTGTTCACTGCCTACTCCTTCACCTCGTCCATCGGCTTTGCCGCCATCAACCGCGAGGTGAAAGGAGGCATTCGCGAGGCCGGGATCGAGCAACGCGACGGCCTTAGACGCGAGCTTGAGCGGAAAGAAACGGCACGGGCGGGGATGGGGCCTCCCCGCCCCCTCCCCGCCCTTGACGCGCGGCTCGAGGCGGAACGCCAGCATATGCGCTGGATGACAAGCAAAGGGTGTACGGAGGCCACGCTCCCGGAAAGCCGCGCCTTCTGCGACGGATACTTCCGTCTCAAAGCGGAGAGAGCGAACGCCGAGGCGGCACACATACTTGATGCGGAGATCCAGCATCTCCGCCTCGCGCTTGCAAACGCAGGGCCGCAGACAAGCGAAAGCCGCGATCCGCAGGTCGAGCTTTTTGCAAGCCTGCTCGCCCTCCCTGAAGATCACACCAAACTGGCGCTCGCGCTCCTGATCGCACTGCTTATTGAGCTTGGCTCCGGTCTTGGCCTTTTCGTCGTCATGTCAGTCTGGGAGGAACGTCCGAAAGCCCCAGCTTTCAGCGTAGCCAAGACCCCTTCCAAGAACGCCGACGATCCGATGAGCGCCATGGAGCCAACAACGATGCGGGCGGCACTAGCCCTACCGACAGTCCAGACCGTGGCGCTGCCTGACGAAGATGTCTGGCTAAGGGTACGCATCGAAAAATCGCCAAACGCCCGCACTAAGCTGACAGTGCTTTATGCCGACTACGCTGTCGCTCTCGAAGCAGCAGGAGTCAAACACTTAAGCAAATCCGCCTTTAAAGGTTGGCTCGCCCGCCGTGGTTATGCGATGACACCTGGCGCCAATGGCGCGCTCTGGGTCGAGGGCATCGCTTTCCGAGCAGGCGACGCCACAGAGGGCGGCGCACCCCTATAAGGCTACGCCCCAACGCCTCCGTAGCTTGGGGGATGTTGCCGAGAGCGCATTACGGCTAACTATAACGCTCAATCGTTATGCTACGCTTCTTCAGTTTCCGGGTCCCTGACAGTTTCGATGGGCGACGTATGACATCAACGCAGTTAGCTGGCGCCGGTGCGGCTTACTTGACCGAGATCAGATGCACCGCCGTCGGCGGAGTCGAGCCGCGGTGCAGTTTGCCGATTTCATCCTGCAGCGCGTGGTCTGCCTCGCTCACGCGCTCATGATGCCGGAGGTGCTGCAGCCATGACGCCTCTTCCCATCGTTCAACGAAACGCGATGGCGAAGCGGCGTCTTGCATCACAGACCAGCCGTATGCTCCATTCCGCCGCCGGGCTTCCGCCAGGCGTGACAGAAGTGCGAGGAAACGATCCTTGTCGGCGGCGTCGATCTCGTACGCGATCTGAATGGCGACCGGCCCTCGGTCATTGGATTGCTCGGCAACGACAATCGGCGTGGGCCAATGCATTGACGGCGCTAGGTTGAGCATTTCGCCCTGATTGAGCTTCGAGCCTATCGTCAGAGGCATCGCCAGCAGCGCACCGGCGGTTGCAACTAGCAGCGTCGTGGGAATACCAACGAATGAAGCAAGATTGCCCCAGATAAGGCTTCCCAGGGTCATGGAGCCGAAGAAAACCATAAGAAAAATCGATAACCCTCGGGCCCTGACCCAATTCGGCAACGCCACTTGCGCCGATATATTGAGCGTCGAAACCACCGAAATCCAGCAAACTCCGGCGAGCAGCGCCGCGGCGGCGGCAAGATAAACGTTTGGAGCCAGTGCGATGAGCGTCATGACGCCAGCAAGGCCCACGGTGGCGGCTCTTACCGTGAGATCGGCGCCAAGGCTCGCTTTGACCTTCGGCAGTAGCACCGCGCCTCCAACCGCGCCAGATCCGAGGCACGCCAGAAGCAACCCGTAAAGGGACGCGCCTCCGTTGAGCACATCCCGCGCGATCAGGGGGAGAAGCGACCAGAAAGCGCTTGCGAAGACGAAAAAGGCGGCAGCCCGCAGCAATGTCGCCTTGAGCGGAGCGCTATGCAGTGCGTAGCGCACCCCCGCGATCATGGCGGGCACAATTGTCTCCGGCGGAAGCGTGCTTGTCTTTATCTGGGGAGCGCGCCACCAAATGAGCGCCGCAACAATGCCTAGCACGCTCAGCGCATTGATGGCGAACGGTACGGCAAGGCCGTAAGCTACGATCAGGAATCCCGCGAGGGCCGGCCCTATCGCACGGCTGACATTGATCCCCATCGAATTCAGCGCGACCGCCGAAGTCAGCTCTTGCCTCGGCACGAGTTGCGGAACGATAGCCTGCCATGCGGGCGCCATGAAAGCCGCGCCGGTTCCCATGGCGAATGTGATCAGCAGCAGCACCGTCGGCGTTACGGCGCCGAAAGCTACAAGCACCGCAAGCAAAGCGGCCACGGCGCCGAGGAAAATGTTGACGATCACTAACAGACGGCGACGGTCGACGATGTCCGCCAAGGCGCCGGCTGGAAGCGCAAACAAGAAGACTGGGAGTGTTGTCGCCGCCTGGACGGCAGCCACGAGGGCCGGCGACGGCGAAAGCTCCGTCATGAGCCAGCCTGCCCCGACATCATGCATCCATGTGCCGATGTTGGAAACGAGCGTCGCTGTCCACAGAACCGCGAAGGCGGAGTGCTGGAAAGGCCGCCAGGCGCCTGTCTTCGCACCATGTGATGGATTCGTGGCGTCGGTCACTGCGGCCCTCCTGGAAATACCGATGCAGCTTGAATTTCCGAGATGATTTTGACCGTAAGACCAGGCACTAGCACGCCATCTGGGTTCGGGAAGTCAGCCCATGTCGTTAGATCGCCCGTATCTTTGTCGATCTCGGCGCTTTCGAATCTCGGCTGTCCGCGGTGTGCATATGTCGCGCCCGAGGGGAGCACCAGCGTGAGCGTCACGTTTTTGAACAATGTCTGCGGCGTTTTCGCCCCTGTTTTTTCGAGGAATCTCTGCCGGTCGGCGTACGAAACTCGGTAGCCGACGAGAACCGGATCTAACTGAACAACCTCTCCGAGCACAGTGCCGCCTTCCGCTTCGACGAAAGCGCCTGATGACGTTATCGATTTGCCAACCGTGCCGGAAATCGGAGCCGTAATGCGCGTTCGCTCAAGAGCGAGTTCTGCGAGCGCCAAAGCGCTTTCCCTGCGGGCGACTACGGCGCGCGCCACGTCCACCTCGATCAAGGCTTGCGTTGCGCGCGCTTCAGCTCCGCTGCCGCGCTCGGCAAGACGCCCCTGGCGCGAGGCGACATCTTCGGCAAGGCGTAGACGTGCTCGGGCCTCGTCAAGCTCGGCTTTGGCTGCGGCGACTTCGATCTTGAAAGACGCTGATTCAAGTTCAAACAGCACATCTCCCTTCTCGACCCGCTGGCCGGCAACCACGAGAACCTTACCAACGACGCCGGTGACTCGATTGGCGATCGCGACGCGCTGGCGTGGCTCCACGACTCCAGTCAGGTTCAACGTCAACGGGTCGACGGCGTGAGCCAGGGTGGAAAGCAGGATAGCTCCCGCCAAGCTGAAGCCGGCCAAAGCAGTCCGTTTTCGATGCGTGAAATGGATTTTCATTTCATTACCGCAAAGCAAAACAACCGTGGCCGACCCATCACGCGCCACGTCGGAATGTTCCACCATAGGCATTCACCGGCGACCAGTCTGGCCGCAGCGGCGGCAGGTCCGGCATGAGCGGCTTGTATTCCTCCGCGCCCCAGGCGACCTTGCCGCCGGCGAGGGTGAGCACGCTTTCGAGGTTGCGGATCTCGGCCTCCGGCACGGTGAAGTAATCCTCCGACAGCACGGCGAGGTCAGCGAGCAGCCCGGGGGCGATGCGGCCTTTCAGCTTTTCCTCGTTCGAAAACCAAGCGTTGTCCGTCCACAGCCTGAGCGCGGTTTCACGGTCGAGCTTCGTGTTCGGTCCCAGCAGTTGAGCGCCGCCCACCCCTTTGCCCGTTACCAGCCATTCCAGGCAGAGCCACGGCGAATAGCTCGATACGCGGCTCATGTCCGTTCCCGCGCCGACCTGTACGCCCGCCGCAAGCATCTTTTTGATTGGCGGAGCGTCCTCGGCGGCCTTGGCGCCATAGCGGCTCAGGAACTCTTTCTCCTGGAATGCGATGCGGTTCTGGATCGCAATGCCGCCGCCCATCGCCGCCACGCGCTCGATGTCGCGCTCGGTCATGGTCTCGCCGTGATCGACGATCCAGCGCAGGCCGTTCACCGGCATGTCGCGGTGCACCTTCTCGATCACGTCGAGGTGCCGGGTAATCGTCTCACCGTAGGTTGCGTGGAAGCGGAACGGCCACTTCTTCTCGACCAGCAGGCGAAGAACCGCCTCCAGTTCGGCCTCGGCCTTTGCAGGCGGGATGACGCGCGCGCCCGAGAAAATCTCATAGTCATAGGCGGAGAGCACGAGCATCTCGCCGCCGCCGATGAGCCGGAACCAGGCGTCGCCCTCGCCCGCCTTGTATTCGCTCGTCCACTTTTTGAAATCCTCCAGTTCCTTGCCGGGGCGCTGGATGAACGTGGAGGCGCCGATGCGCACGGTGATCTCGCCGCGCCGGTTTAGCTCGCGGATTACCTCGTAATCGTCCGGCCAATTCTGGAAGCCGCCGCCGCAGTCGAGCGTGGAGGTGACGCCGAGCCGGTTCTGCTCGCGCATGAAGTGGCGGGTGGAGAGCAGCGCGTCGTCAAAAGACAAGCGCGGCGCGTCGAACAGCGTGGCGTAAAGCACCACGGGCGCCGGGTTCGCCATCAAGAGGCCGGTCGGGTTGCCCGCGCTGTCGCGTTCGAGTTTGGCGGCCGGCCAGCGGTTGTCGGGCGTGTTCTTGTCGACGCCGAGCGCGCGCAAGGCGGCGCGGTTAACGAGGGCGCTGGTGTAGACGAACAGGATGTAGACCGGCGTGTTGGGCGCGATGGCGTTGATCTCGTCCAGCGTCGGCATGCGCGGTTCGTCGGAGAACTGTGCGGGCGAGAACCCGCCGACGACGCGCACCCAATGCCCCGGCGGCGTCTTGCGCACCATCACGCGCAGCCGCTCCATGGCCTCGGCGAAGGTGGGCACACCGTCCCAGCGCAGTTCCAGCGCATATTGCAGCCCCTCGCGCACAGTGTGCGTATGCGTATCGTTCAGCCCAGGTATCACACGGCGGCCTTTGACATCGATCACCCGCGTCTCGGGACTTGCGAGGGGCAGGATTTCGGCTTCAGTCCCGACAGCGACGATGCGCTCTCCGGCGATTGCCAGCGCCTCCGCCTCCGGCCGCGATCGATCAAATGTCGTGATCTTGGCATTTTTGACGATCATCGCGGGTGTAAACGACAAGGTCTGCGCTTTCGTTGATTCAAGTAGTAGGGGAAGCACGGAGAGGCCGGTTAGTCCGGCGATGACCTCGCGCCGGGTCGGTGCGGGTGGGTTGCGATCGGAGCTCATGGCGGGGGTCCTTTGTTGTGCGCAAGGGTATAACCCGTGGGCTAACCGTCGATCACCGCACGGAACTTGATCTCAACGAGTTGCACCGCTTGAGCAAGCCCAGACACTCCAAAGATGCTGCTGGCGCATTGAGGTATATCTGTGCCATACATTTCTTTGCGTACCTTTGCAGCGGCGGAGAAGCCGGCAGGTACATCCAAAACAAATATGTCTTCCTCAACAACATCATCCAACGTAGCGCCAAATTCAGAGAGTATCTTTTTAGCGTTGACGTATGTTTGACGAATTTGCGGCTCCATCTGGGAGTAGTCGACTGGTCTTCCTGACTTGTCGAGTTGCGCAGGCGCAACAAAGTTTCCTTCACTGTCATGGCTCAATTGTCCCGATAGGTAAATTGTATCCTTGACTTGGACCGCTTGCACGTAGCCGAAGGCGCTTTCCCATGCGACGCCAAAGTTTGCGACTTTTTTGAAGTTTGTCTTCGTCATATTTGTTCTCTCTTTTGGGGACGCAGGGGGGCGTCGAGGCCGGTCTTGGGCATTGAAGCTCCTCTTGGTGTGAGCGGCGACTCTGGCGCCGAGACGGTCGGGATGCGGTCACTTGCTCACTGCGGGGACCGGCTCGAGCCTCGGCCCGTGCTTCACCCGCTCGTCGGCCTTGTGAATCATCGTGTAGGCGTAATCGACGCCCATGCCGTAGGCGCCCGAATGTTCGCGAACGATGTCCATCACCGCGTTATAGGTGTCGCGATGGGCCCAGTCGCGCTGCCACTCCAGCATCACCTGCTGCCAGGTAACAGGGACGACGCCCGCTTGGATCATGCGCTGCATCGAATAGTCATGCGCCTCCTTCGTCGTGCCGCCGGAGGCGTCCGCAACCATGTATATCTCGTAGCCGCCCTCGCTCATCGCCGAAAAGGCGAAGCTATTGTTGCAGACCTCGGTCCAAAGCCCGGAGACGACCACTTTCTTCTGGCCATTCCTGGCCAATGCGTCGCGAACCTTCTGGTCGTCCCACGAGTTCATCGAGGTGCGCTCAAGCAACGGCGTTTCCGGGAACACGGCGAGGAGCTCGGGATAGGTATGACCGGAGAAGCTTTGGGTCTCAACTGTGGTGATCGTTACCGGGATGCCAAAAACTTTCGCTGACTTCGCTAGGGCGACGGTGTTGTTCTTGAGGGTCTGCCGGTCAATCGACTGCACCCCAAAGGCCATCTGCGGCTGCTGGTCGATAAAAATCAGCTGACAATTGCCTGGTTTCAGCAGGTCGAGTTTTGGATCGGTCATCGGTAGTCTCCTGGTTGAATGTTTTCGGCTGTTACTGCGCCTTAACGGGCGGCGGCTTTCACCGTGGCGGCGGACTTGGCTGCTTGCTCGATGACGTCCGCCACCGCTTTCGGCTGGGTGAGGAACACGACGTGGCTGCCTTGCACCTCGGTCGTCACGGCGCCGATGCGGCGCGCGGTGCTGCGCAGCAGCTCCGGCGCGATGGCGCCGTCCTCGGTCGCGACCACATACCAGCTCGGTTTTGTCTTCCAGGCGGCGGCGGTGACCTTGGCTTTCAGCGCAGCCATGGCGATAGGAACCTGCGAATCGCGCAAGAAAGCGGCGTCTTTTTCGCCCGTATCCGCCGCGAACCCGGCGCGGAACTTGTCACCGTTGAGATAGGCGAAGCCATCGGCCTGCTCCTCTGGCACGAAGTTCGGCGGCGGCGGAACTTCGGCGTATTGGTCTAGCGTCGATTGCCCCACCTCCGGCGCGAAGGCCGCGACATAAACGAGACCCGCGACCTTGGCGTCGCCGCCCGCCTCAGTGATGACGCTACCGCCATAGGAGTGGCCGACGAGGATCGCGGGGCCGTTTTGCCGGTTCAGGACGCGGCGCGTGGCCGCCACGTCGTCGGCGAAGGAGGTTAGCGGGTTCTGGACGATACTGACGCTATAGCCGCGCGCGGTGAGTTCGTTGTAGACACCGCGCCAGCCAGACCCGTCGGCGAAGGCGCCGTGGACCAGGACAATATTTTTCACCGGTTCCGCCTGGGCGGTGCCTGTTAGAATGGTTGCTGCGGCGACGGCAGCGGCGAGGGTTTGCCCTTTGGTCATGTCGGTTTCCTTTCAGGTTCGCTTGACTGGAGTTGGTAACGCCCGAGGCTGGCGACCGCCTCACGGGTTGTCTCATCGTCGTCTACAATCGAGATGAGAATGTTCTCAGACATTGCTGTGTGTTCCACCAGCTCAATCAGCCGCCCCCAAGGCCTGGCGCCGTGTTGCTCAAAGAAGGCAGGTATTTGCGCGATGAATAGGTGAATTAGGTGAGTGGGAACAATTATACTGTGGTTTCGACCGCTTAAGGCTTTTTGGTATTGATAGCCAACCTGTCAGCAAAACGCACCAAGTCCGGCAAGGACTTGGCATCCATCTTTCGCATCACGTGCGAGCGATGGACCTTGACCGTGATCTCGCTGAGATCGAGTTGTGCGGCAATCTGCTTGTTCAACCGGCCCGTGGCGACGAGGGCCATGACTTCGCGTTCGCGCGGAGTCATGGCGTGGAAGCGTTTCCTCAACTCCGCAAGCATCGCCGCCTCTGCTCTGCGGCCACGGTCCATCTCAAGACCTCTGTGAACCGCATCGAGAAGGTCCTGATCGCGAAACGGCTTTGTAAGAAACTCGATCGCCCCCGCTTTCATCGCTGTCACGGACATGGGAACATCGCCATGGCCGGTGATGAAGACGATGGGGCGTCGGATGTCAGACTCGTTCAATTCCCGCTGGAACTCGAGCCCGCTCCGCCCAGGCAATCGAACGTCGAGGACCAAGCAGCTCGGCGCATCAAGCCGCTCATTGAGCATGAACTCCTGAGTCGATGCGAACGGGCGAACCGTGTAACCGACGGAGCGTAGCAAGCTCTCAATCGATGCGCGCACAAACGGGTCGTCATCTATAATGAAGACTATCGATTGGTCCGTGCTCATGGTGCAGTCTCCGCAGTAATGGAGATAGCATCCCCGGCGCTCGGAAGCGTGAACTGAAAGATCGCGCCTTGCGGTTCTTTGTCCATCGTCCAAAGCCGTCCGCCATGGGCCTCGATAATCGACCGGCAAAACATGAGACCCATGCCCATTCCATCGGGTTTAGTCGTGAAGAAAGGCTCGAAGATCCGCTCCTTGTAGTTCGGCGCTATTCCAGTACCTGAATCTTCCACCGAAACCAGAATACTACCGGAGTCCTGAAGCGCGGACTTGATGCATAGAACACGATCCCTACCGGTGACGCCGCTCATAGCGTCGATGGCGTTCAACACCAGATTGGAGATCACCTGCTGAAGCTGCACGGAACTCCCCGTCACCAACGGCAATTGCTCATGGAGTGCAACCTGGATGGATATGCGACGAAGTTGTATTTCGCTCTGGCTGCGGCTTAGTTCATCGCTTATAAGTAAATTCAAGTTAAGCGGAACGCGTTCCTGCGCACTTTTCTTGAACATCGTCCTGATGCCCTCGATCACTTTACCCGCGCGATGGCCATCGTGGACGATACGCTGCAGCGCCATGGATGCCTCATCGACATTAGGGCTCTGCCTTCCGAGCCAACGCAAGCCGGCATCTGCATTTGTCACCATGCTTGCCAATGGCTGATTGACCTCATGGGCAATCGAGGCCGACAAGGCCTCCATTGCCATGAGCCTCGCCTCGCGTGCGCGGCGTTCCGCTGAAACCGACCGAACGATCCGTGCGTACAGCGTCGTCATCTCCGAAAGCAGAACCAGCAAGACTATGCTTGCAGAGATAAACCCATAAAGCCGTCCTGCCCACCAGCCAACACTAAGGCGAAGGCCTCCGCTCAGGTAGGAGAGCATGATAATCTCGACAAGCAGCGTACAAAGGACAACCATCAGCCAAAGGTTGAGCACCGAGCGTGACCGGGTCCATAAAAGAACCAGTCCGACAAGGTAGAGAGAGACCGCTATACCTGGAACATACTGCCAAACGGGTGCAACATTCCTCGCGTCTTTCATAAACCTGGGCAATACGTCATCGCTGGTGACGATGAGCCAGGTTAAAGCGCACCCAATGGCGACGACCCCGGCAACACTGCCAAGAATCGAGCTTCGCACCGAGCCATAAGAACTGCGGACTGACGGGCCGGAATCTTGTAGCAGAGCATAGGCGAGCACAAAAATCGGAAACCCGAGGCGCCGCAGCGTGGCGATCGCAGCGGTGCTTTGTAGTCCCGTATCAGGGAGACCGAGCGATGTAAACACTCCGGGGAATGTGAGCGCCCACGGGAGCACCATCATTCCTGAGAAGAGATAACCGATCGAGAGCGCAAGCAGGGCGCGCGAACGCTGAACAGAGTATAGCGCTAGCAGCAGCGCCGCGGTAATCAGCTCGTTAACAAATACGGCGGCGGCATATGCCGGCACCAGCACCTCGGTGTTCTTGAGCGGGATGCGAGCAAACGGCGCCGTGATCAGTAGCGCGACAACCAGGATGACCAGCACGGAAGCAGCAAGTCGCTGCTGGTCTCGGCTGGGCGCAGACATCGTAAGCGGGAACGGATGCTCCTCCCGAGCGTCGCTACTCGCCTTCACATCGCTTTTCCTGATGGATCGTCTGCCCAAACCGCCCCGGCTCTGCGAGAGGGTCACGATTTCTCAGCGGTCCCCAGTCCCGAGGCGTCTTAGGTCCCCGAGAATGCCGCGAGGCCGCTAAACTAATGTCGCGCCGCGAAGCTCTCGCCACGGCTTGTTTTTGCATCTCTAATTTCATGCTTCCGCACCAAGACTTCAAAATTGCAACGCGTGCCCATGAATACATTGAATGAACGCGCGCACCCCATCTCTTCGAAAAATGATAAGGTTTTCTAAATGAGAAATTTTCTTGCTGCTAACTTTTTAGGTCGCTTGCGATCAGATTTCGGTGCGGATACATCATTGACATTCCGAGTTCTTGGGAAATGATTATGGGTGAATTAGAACAGATTCCTTTTGGTGCGGCCGAGTTTGCAGACAACCCGGAGCCGCGTTGTCCATGCCTCCTTCTGCTCGACACTTCCGGCTCGATGCAAGGTCAACCAATCAGTGAGCTGAATGCGGGTTTGATTGGTTTTAAGGACGAGCTAATGGCGGACTCGCTCGCGGCAAAACGGGTCGAGGTGGGTATCGTTACTTTCGGGCCAGTTAGCGTCGTCACCGATTTTACAACAGCGGATTATTTCACCCCACCAAACCTATCTGCTGCTCACGATACCCCGATGGGTGCAGCGATAACTCAGGGCATCGAACTCGTGCGTCAGCGTAAAGAAGTATATAAAGCAAATGGCGTGAGCTATTATCGGCCGTGGATCTTCCTCATTACCGACGGCGGACCAACTGACAGCTGGCAGCACGCCGCCGCCTTAGTACGCGAAGGTGAACAGTCAAAGGCATTCCAATTCTTTGCTGTCGGGGTCGACGGCGCAGATTTTAGCAAGTTAGCGCAAATATCGATGCGCGAGCCGCTAAAGCTCAAGGGGCTGCGGTTCCGCGATTTATTTTCTTGGCTATCAAATTCTCTGGGTTCCGTTTCTCGTTCGCAACCCAACGATGAAACCGCCCTGGTCAATCCAGTCACTCCCAGTGGTTGGGCCACTGTTGGATGACTGGCCTGGGGTGGAAGATTGCCGCTGCATCAGCACTAGGCACCTCGCACGCCAAAATCGAAACCCCCTGCCAGGACTCGTTCTCCACCAAGCTGTTTCGTGATCGGGTTGGCGGAGACGTTTTGGTTGCAGCTGTTTCGGACGGTGCTGGCAGTGCCAAGAAGGCAGAACAGGGATCATGGCTCACCTGCGCCACGATCGTTGAGGCCGCAGAGATTTTTCTCGCTGACGGCGGCTTGGTGGGTGATATCCGGCGCGAAACGGCGGCCGATTGGATACGTATGGCTCAAGCGGCCATCGATATCCGAGCCGAGAACGAGGGCGCAACCCGTCGCGATTATGCGTGTACGCTTTTGGTCGCGGTTGTCGGCGAAGACGCTGCCGCAATCTTTCAGGTAGGCGACGGAGCAGTTGTGGTGCCGGATGACATCACCGTCTCGGACGATGTCGGCTGGAGCTGGGTGCATTGGCCCCAACACGGCGAATTCGCCAATACCACCTATTTCGTTACTGATGAACGAGTCGACGAGCGAATGATGTTCGAACTTTGCACGCGTCGTATCGATGAGATCGCCTTATTCACCGACGGGATTGAACGGCTTGTCCTTCATGAAGCGTCCAAGACCGTGTTTGCGCCCTTCTTCAATCGCATGCTTCCTGCCGTGCGCCGGTTGGCAGCGCCGGGCCTGGATCGCAAGTTGTCGACAGATCTGGAGCAGTACCTTAATTCGCCGATGATTTGCGAGAAGACTGACGATGATAAGACGCTTGTGTTAGCCACCCGGCGCGCTCCCGTGGAGATTAAAGCGGCCACGACGCCGACATTTGGTGTGGTGTCAGGAGAAGCGCGCGATCATGGACACGAAGATTAATCTGCAAGTCCAAGGTCGATCGGGAGCTATCCCCCTTGGCGCTATTATCGGTCGGGGAGGTGAAGGGGCCGTCTACGAGGTTGCGAACAGCCCAGATCGCGTCGTGAAGCTATACCATAAGCCGATGGCTGCCGAAAAAGCGGCCAAAGTTGAAGCAATGACTTCAATGAGAACCGAGAAGTTGGCTGCGCTCACCGCTTGGCCTGCAGAACTGCTCAGATCGCCAAGCGGCGAACCTCGGGGACTCCTAATGCCCCGGGTCGTGGGTCACAAAGACATCCACAATCTTTATAGTCCACGAAGCCGAAAGCAGGAGTTCCCAACGGCGGATTGGCGTTTTCTTTTGCGGGTAGCGCTGAATACGGCGCGCGCCTTTGGAACTATCCATGAAGCGGGATGTGTCATTGGGGATGTCAATCACGGCGGTGTTGTTGTCTCCGATAAGGCAACCGTAAAGCTTATCGACTGCGACAGTTTTCAGGTCGTGACACCAAACGGAAAATTCCTCTGCGAGGTCGGCACGCCAACATTTACTCCGCCGGAACTGCAAGGAAAATCTTTCAGGGGCCTGCTTCGGAACCCTAATCACGACAATTTTGGGTTAGCCGTCCTGCTCTTCCATCTTTTGTTTATGGGACGGCATCCCTTCGCAGGTCGATTTCTCGGGCGCGGCGACATGTCGATCGAGAAAGCGATTGAAGAGCTGCGATTTCCCTACGGAACTCAGAAGGCCGCAGCCCAGATGGAGCCACCTCCCAATGTACCTGCATTGGCGGTTGCTTCTGAGCCGATCGCAAAACTGTTGGAAAGGGCCTTCTCTCGAGAGGGCGTCAGCGGTTCACGACCGACGGCATCGGAATGGGCGATAGCCCTCGACGCACTGGAAAAACAGCTTAAGCAATGCCGGATCAATACATCGCATTATCATTTCGGCGCGCTGCAGTCTTGTCCTTGGTGCGCTTTGGAAGCGGCCACAGGTGTTCTTCTTTTCAACGTTCGTGTTGCCGTCGAAGGCACAAACGCTACCGCATTTGAGCTTGACCGGGTTTGGAAACTGATAGAGGGAGTGCAGCCTCCTGGCCCCGCTCCACAATTGCTAACCCGGCGCCAATTGGGAAACGTCCAGCCGAGCAGTGAAGCAGTGAACGCGCGAGCGAATGGGACGCTCAGAGGGCTTGGAGTCTTTGTCGTCATCTTGGCCGTCCTCGGGCTGTGCGGTGCGGTTCCCTCGGTGTGGTGGTTATGGATGATCGGCGGGTACTTTCTCGGCAGACACATCCTGACCCAAGACACAGCGTCACCGGCCGTGAATACGTTTGTCGTGAAGCACAGCGGCGCGCAGGCAAGTTACAACAGCCTGCAGCAACGTTGGCAGCGAGAAGCGGATGACGCGAAATTTCAAGAAAAACTCCGGGAATTGCAGACGCTTCGAAACAAATGGCAGAAGGTCCCAAGCCTCCGACAAAGGCGTTATCGCGAGCTTGAGCAAGCGAGAGAGCAACAGCAGCGTAGAAAATATCTTGAGCGATTTTCAATAGATAAGGCGAAGATCCCCGGGATTGGGCCAGGTCGCAAGGTTATGCTCGAGTCTTACAACGTGGAAACCGCATGGGATATAACCGATCATAACGTGGCTCGTGTGCCTGGCTTCGGGCCTGCTCTTACGGAGAAGCTTAAAGAATGGCGACAAGGGGTGGAGCGAGGATTCCGCTTCGACCCTTCCCAGGGCGTCGATCCACAAGCTATCGCAGCACTAGATCGAGAAATGCGGAAGGCTCGGCTCGACATTGAGCAACTACTTACGCGAGGACCAGCGGAACTCGCCCAAATCAAAGCCCAGATTGTCACGCAAAGGAAAAGCTTAGAAACACAGGTGAATGCGGCCTTGAAGGCACTCATGCAAGCTGAAATTGATTTAAAAACAGCAAAAGGATATTAAGCTATAGCTAGAGTTTGCTGTCGTAAAAATGAGGATCTGCTTCTCAAGCTGCGCAGCGATAATGAGCGCACGCGGATCGAGACGCGGCTTGCGAAGCAGATCGACGGGCTTACCAACCCCATTACCAAGATCACCGAGGGCGTCGTGCCCCGCGGGCACGCCCGCGTTTGGGGACTAAGCCGAGCGGCTCCGTAGCATCCAGCGCCAGCTTGATCAACTTGTCCGCGCCAGCACGAGCGTATACACGCCACGCGACGCCATTAGGTCGCTGCAGGCCGAGGTTCTAACCCTGCGCTCAACTCGCCGAACTCCGCCAACCTAAGCCTTAAGCCGCTGGCGGCGGCGCTGGGCGCCCGAGCTTTGCGTTCGACTTCTGCACCGCCAGGATGACGCGCTTATTCACGCGCCGCTTTTTCGGGCGACGGCGCGGGTGGACGGGCTGCGGGGCCAGAGCTTTGCGTAAGGCTCGCCGAAGCCTCCACCCGCCGGCGATGATGGCCGCGAACAGCATGAGGCCTGCAGCGCCTTCCACCGCGCCGACAACGGCGGGCTTGCCGTACCACGGCGCCGGGCCTGCAGACGGCTGCAGGTCGTGGCTGATCTGCGTGTTCACTTCATCGAAGAACGCCATCACGCCGCCTTTCCGCCCATGAGCTTCTGCATCTCGCGCGCCGTCTCGGCGACGTGCACTTTTTGTACTTCATCAAACAAAAAGGCGTACCTTCGCGTCGTGGTTGCGCTGGTGTGGTGCAGCATGCGGCTCACGTCTTCCAAGCTTTTCCCCGCTGAGTTGGTGACGGACTCAAAGGTGCGCCGCGCATCTCTTAGTTGCAGATCAGGGCAGTTTGCAAGCGTTCTGATCTTTTCCGCACCCACGTGACGTTGAGCTCGCCGAACAGCAGCCGTCACCGCGGCGGACGAGGGCGACGCGGCCGAAGCCCTCGGCGATCTGTTCGCCGAGGGCGCGGCGCTTGCCCACGAGGCGCGCGGATGAAACCGCAAGACCGCCGGCGCTCCTCATCGCCATCGACCACGCGAAGGAGCTCTTCGCCGCCGAGATCGAGGCTGAGGATGGGGACTTCCTCGTCTGGCGCGACCGCACGGCCAAGACTCGCGCGGCATACGAGGCGAACGAGCGCGGGTTGCTGATCGGGCGCGAGCTGGACATCGCCAGTGGCTGGCCGGAGAGCCGCTACGGCGCGGACATCGACGCGGGCGCTCGGACGTTCATCGAAGCCAGTCTGGCCGGGTGAGCAGGCTGGGCGCCCGTTCCATACAGGTGTTTGGGCGCTGTCGCCCCTGCCCTTACGACGCCTTCCGCGATTGCGCGATAATTTCGCTAATTGAGCGTTGGCCGAGTTCTCGCAGCAGCAGATCAATACCATCAAGGAAAAGATCATGGATGCGGACCCGCTGCTCGAAAGCGATTTCCTGGAGCACCCGGTGCACCGCCGGGTCAAGGTATAACGACGACTTGACATGGACGTTGCGCGGGCGCTCCGCGGCGACCTGCACGCGTAACTTCTCGCGCGGTGCGTTAACCGTTGCTTCCACATCACCGCTTAACAAAGCGGACAGCGATTTACGCGGCTTCGACATGATGGCCTCCTACCTGAAGACGCCGCGCCAGTTCACGCCAAAGGGCGCGCACCTCTTTTGCGGCCTTCCCCTTGCTATCGAACTCCGTCACGCCCAAACCCGACGCCAACGCATCCTGGTAGTCCGTCCGCGAGGCTAAGCTCACCTCGAGCACCTCCCCCACATGGGCGAGCAAGGATGACGTCTCGACGGCTCGGCTGTTAAGCAACTGCGGCTGGGTCTGATTTAACAGAAACACAAACGGCACGCCCATCTGCACCAGCGCCCGCGCGGTGGGCAGGCAGCCCTGAACATCCGCACCCGTAGGCCGCACTGGTAAAACACAGAGGTCTGCGGCCTTCATGGCGGGCCGCGTTCCCGGCGTATCCACTCCGGGCGTGTCTATCAGCACCAGGCTGTACCCTTCGCGCTTCAGCGCCGAAAGCGCTGCTTCCAGCCGAGGCCCGTCAATACAATCAACGTCCGGCGTTTCTGCCTCCCTCGCCTTCGCCCACTGCGAGACCGTCCCCTGACGATCCATCTCGAGAATATATACACGCTCTCCGCACTCGAGCGCTGCAACCGCACAGGATACGAGCACCGTCGATTTGCCGCTGCCGCCCTTTTGGGTCGCCAAAGTTATCACTTTCATAAGCACCTCCTACGCGGAGCATGCCTTCCACGCCAGCGCTGTACAGCGAAACCGCAATAACGGATAACCGCTGCGCCGCCACGGCGCCACCCCGTTGCATCTCTGCAACGCTTTAGGGGTTCTGCGGAGGTGCGGTCTTGCGGTAGTGCGGTGTTCCCCCGCCCCGTTACAACGCTCAAGCGCTTAAGCGCCGAAACGGTGTGCTATGACAGCGTTATACCTGAAGCGCGCCATACCGTGATAGCGCGCCGCAGATCCGCAGCGCCGTTGCGCGGTGTTGCGGCAATGCGCTTTTCCGCACCTGCGGTATAACCGCATCTCAGTTCGCCGTTACACCATTAAACCGCACCACCGCTCAGGCGCTTTCCCGCGGTACCACATTGCCGCGACGCCGCTTCTGCGGTGTCTCATGGATCCGCACACATTAAGCGCCCGTGAGCGGCAAAATTCCCTCAAGCCTCGCTGTTGGGGACGTCCGCGCCTTTGAAACACGTCGACCCGGGCGAGAAGAAATGTCGGCGGCCTTAGCCGCATTCTCAAATGCCAGCGGCCATAACCCTGCACCGTTAAACCGCCATGCCGCAATGGCGATGTGCCGGTGCTCGACCATAGCCCGGGCGCCAAGCACTCCGGCATTTTAAATCCGTACAGCCGGGCGAACCACCAGCCATTGCTTGTCGGTTAGGCCGCACCTGACCCATCATCCCGAAAAGGCGCGGCAACCAACGACTCTCCCCTTAAGAGGGGAGAGGGCGCTCGCTTAAAAGCACCATCAAAAAAACGGGCGGTGTCGTGAGACCTTCAGATCGTGCATTGAGCCGCCGCTGCCCGACATAAATACGGAGGTGCGCCAAGACCAGTCAAGGGTATTGCCCCGATGTTTTGCTGGCAGTTTCGATGGGCATGAACGAAGCTGCGCCAGCACTGAGCCTAGAGATCAGCGACAACGCCAATAGCAATCACGCCCAGTACAGGGGTCGGGGAGGGCAACCTCCGAGTGCGGCTAGTTAGTAAACGCTGGCGCGTGGTGCGCTGTTCAGATTTTGTAGAAGGGCAGGGGGCGCTTTACGAGGAATTTCAAATTTGGCGACACTTTCGGCGACAGTAAGGAAGCATAACGCTTGTCCGCAATAGTCCGTCAAACAGTATGCATATGTAAGCGACTGAATTAAAGGATGCGTATTGGCGGTATAACGGCATACCACTACACCATTATGGGGCGATCATTGCAAGTATTGTTGCGAAATTAATACTATTTTAAACTTTATAACGGACCCTTCGTATCAAGACATGTGGCAAACGCATGTCAATAACCTTTGAAAGGAGAGAAAGATGACTGAAGACGAAAAACCGAAACGGGCGCCGCGCCGCACCGATGCCCCTGAGAACAAACCCCGCCGCCGCAAGGCCCGCCAGGACATACCGCTCGATGAGGCGCTGGAACAAACCCGCACCGCCTCGTTCGTGTCGGCCTGGTCGGGCGACGCGGACATGACGGCCAAGGAACGCCGCGAGCAGAAGATCATCGCCCGTGGTGTCGCAGCAGGCCTCGTCGCCGCCGAGCACGGCATCGAACCGGAGGATTGGAGCGAAAAAATCCGAAAGGAAAAAGAAGCCCGCGAACATAACAAAGACCGCGAACGGTAGTCGCGCAGGACAGTTGCTTTATTCATAAGCCCATGTGTATACTACTAGGCGTTGTGCGATCTCGTGCAACGCCTGCTTTTTATGTCTTTACACAGAATACGCCAAGGTAATCTTCAAAAGCTGGTTCAAGACGCGGGCGGGGTCACGCGCTTTGCATCGCTAACCGGCGTTGCCGTTCCGCATATCTCCAATCTCAAGAACGGCCGTATTGAAATGGGCGGAGTGCGCGCACGCCGCTTTGAAGAAGCGCTTGGCCTTCCTCCGCTCTGGTTGGATCTGCCGCACACAGGCGAACCACCGCCGCCCCCAGAGCCGCTCGACCTCGCAGCCCTTCGCCGCGCCTCGGATGCGCTATTCACGCTTGCGTCACGGGGGATCGACTTCAGCCTGCGCGACTATCTCAGCGCCATCGAAGCGCTTTATCAGGACCTCCGCGTGACCGGCAGTGTTGATCTGAAATCCCTCGAACGGCGGCTCCGCCGCCGCAAACCAGGCCAAAGCTGACACTCATGGTCGCCGACCACAGTGATTTATCTCCAAGCCGCTGCCGAAGCTCCGAACGTCAGTAAAGGCAGTGAGTAACGCCTTTTTTGGTTCGGTCGAAAGACCGCGAACACTGAGCTAATTTTTGGGGATTATCAGGTTGGCAAACCCACCAAGAATTAGCCATTCGCTTTTGGCATTCGAACCGGATGCGAAAGGTTTTCTTTATGGCTTGGTAGGTTGTTAGCTACGATCTCAGACGCGAGGTCACAAGAACCGACTGGTACAAGTTGTACACGGCCTTGAAGGGCGCGGATTATTGCTAGCCCTTGGAGTCGATCTGGATCATCGAGACACCGCTTACCCCAAGCGGGGTCATAAACGTCTTGGTGTCGAGCGGCATCTTGGATGACAACGACGGCACCGTCGTTTGGAGATTACCGGGGTTGGCGACTTCCGTCGCGTCGCAAACCGCGAAGTCCCCACATTGGCTGGAAACGCACTTGGTTCGATCCTGATTTCATATCTTTCTCCAACAAAAAACCCGCCTATGTGGCGGGTTTTTTCGGTTTCTGTTTTTCGTGTTTCCGAGGCGGTGGCGACTTCGCAACGCGCTTCATGAGCGCGTCTGTCGCGTCTTCGGATTCGTCGCAGCCTAGCTCGCGGGCGGCTTCCTTGAACTTCTCGTATTGAGTGTTACGCGCAATATTCTTGGACATTTCGAGAACTTACGTTATTTCACCGATCTTGCTAGACATAGCTAATTTGTATTGCACAATAGTATCTGCGCCTTGATGCGGGACTGCGATACCTGATAACCGATCAAGACCCGGTGGGGCGGGCTTCTATGACGGAACGTCTGATTGATCTTGTGGATGACCTTCGTAAGCTGCCGGACGAATGCGAATGGTCCGAGCTGAAGTGCAGCAACAGTGACCCTGATGTGATAGGAAGGCGCGTGTCCGCCCTGTCGAACGGGGCTAGGTTAATGGACAAGCAGAGGGCCTATCTCGTCTACGGCATTGCCGACACGACGAGGGACGTTGTTGGAACGAAATTCAAGGGTGCAACATAGAAAGTGAAGGGGCAGCAGCTTCAATTCTGGCTCTCCAAAGAACTCGATCCATGTCCAGAAATCCAATATTTGGAAGTTGTCCACTCTCAAAAACGTGTCGTTCTCATTGAGATTGCGCCCGCTGTTGGCGTTCCGACGAAATTTAAGTCCGTCGCATACCTCCGGATTGGGGAGGCGACCCCAAAGCTGTCCGACCATCCGGAAAAAGAGAAGGCGCTTTGGCGCAAGCTTCAGACCTTCTCGTGGGAAAAAGCTCCGGCGGCGACGTACTTGAGTGCAGACCGGGTTGTTGATCTTATCGACGTTGATCAGTGCTGTAAGCTTATGGGTGAGCCCCAGCCGCGCGACATTGAAGATGCAATATCCTTCTTGTCTGACAACAGACTAATCCTTCCGGACGTGGGTTCGAAATGGAATGTCACGAACAAGTGCGCGGTACTGTTCGCAAGACGTCTGTCTGACTTCCAGTCTTTGGAACGGCGTCAAATTCGGCTAATCCAGTACGGCGACGAGGGGCGCGTGAATGCAATTAAGGAACTGCCGATTCCGGCTGGATATGCGTTGTCGTTTGAGAGTCTAATTGACGCCGTTGTCGCAATGGTCAGCCGAGAGGACATAGGTACGTTGCGGCTGAAGCGCGAACTTGTGCCACGGGTAGCGATACGTGAAGCGGTCGCGAACGCAATGATTCACCAAGACATGCTGATCACGGCATCGGTTCCGATGGTTGAAGTATTTCCAAACCGGGTGGAAATCAGGAACCCTGGCGAGCCGCTTATCGAGACAGCGCGATTTATCAATGCGCCTCCGCAATCGCGTAACGAAGATATCGCTTCACTGATGAGGCGTATGGATATATGCGAGGAGCGTGGTAGCGGCATTGATCGTATCGTATCGATTGCAGAAGAAAATAATCTGCCGCCCCCAGAGTTTAGCCGCCAAGACGGCATGACAAGAGTTGTCCTTTATGGACCGCAGCCGGTTACTGCGTGGGCTAAATCTGACTTGGTGAGAGCGTGCTTCCAGCATGCTTGCTTGTTGGTTCAAAATGGGAAGAGGGCTACTAACGCTAGTCTCAGGGCGCGTTTAATGTTGGAAGATACTCAGTCAGCCCAAGTGTCCCGTATCTTCAAAGATGCGCTGAAGGAAGGTTGCATTAAGCTGGCCGATCCCGCCGCCCCTAAGGGCGGATACGTTCCTGATTTCAAGGCGGGGTAGGATTTGCTGGTGATTTGCTTGCGGCCCGATATGTCTCCTATGGCATATTCATAACCCTGCAAAATCAATACGTTATGTGTCGTCCAAAGATTTGCCTGTGATTTGCTTGATGCTTTTGGGGTCATGGCGCCGTCCCTTTTGCCGATGAAAGTTTCGTCGATCTCCACAGGATTACCGTGGCCGCCCATAGGAGTGAAATTCTTGGACGCCATCGCTTCGCGCAGGCGGTGTCCCATGAACCACGCGGCCTCGTAGCTGATTTCCAG
The DNA here is from genome assembly GCA_033764775.1 of Hyphomicrobiales bacterium. GTDB lineage: Bacteria > Pseudomonadota > Alphaproteobacteria > Rhizobiales > Rhodomicrobiaceae > JAWXCE01. The sequence continues at coordinate 91,508 of JANRIQ010000002.1, forward strand.
AACGCGGTGGAGCTGGTGGGCGCTGATGCCCTTCTTGGAAGCGCAGAGCAAGTGAGCGGCTTGGAACCACTTGTGCAGCGGAACGTGGCTGGACCCGAAAACCGTGCCGACGCGAACCGTGAATTGCTTTCGGCAACGGCCGCACTTTTTCAAACCGTGGCGGACAACGCCTTCCGGGTTTTTCTTGGAAGGCTCGGAACGGACGCCTTCCAACGCATAGATGCGCTCTTTGCCTTGGCAGTGAGGGCAAACCGGGCCGTTCGGCCAAAGAAGCTCTTCCAGCTTCTTAAAGGCCGCCGCTTCATCGTGAAAGTGTGCTTTGCTCAAAATAGATATAAGGCATATCCTTCAACCTTATGCCTCTAATACAAGAAATCAGATTGGGTGTATCACCTGATAATCGCCTAATTTTTCGTGCGCAAAACTTTTTGTTGGACAATAACGTCATTCTCTTTAAGCAAAAAATATGAAATAGGCCCGTGCGATGAGCGATTGTTTAAACAACATTCGGCGCAAAAACTTTCAGCGCTTGGCTGCCGAAGAGGCGGACCTGGAGCGTCTGGCGCGAAAACTCGGGTACAGCCCTCATTATCTGGCGGCGCTCAGGGCAGGGCGCAAAGCGATGACGGCAAGGGCCGCGCGCCGCATCGAAGCGCGGCTGCGCCTTCCGGGATATTGGCTGGACGAGCCGCACACCGATCATGCCCTCGACCCGTCGCGCCCCGTCCATCGGTTGCGCATGCAAACCGCCATCGAGGGCCTCCACGAGCTGATGGACCGCGGGCTTGAGCTCAGCCTCACAGAATACCTCAAGGCGCTCTCCGCCATCTACCTCGCCTCTTTAACCCATCCGACGGCAGACTTTATCTCGCTTGATCCGCGCCTTTCCCCCGTGGGGTAAACGCTCCTGCGGCGTCCGTCGCGCGCAGGCGGGGCGAGGGGCGGGGAAGAACACCCTTCTTGCCGCTGTGTCGCGAAAAACACATCCTGAGCGGAGCATAGGCCTCAACCGACCGGATATGCTGATAATGATCGACCCCGCAGCCGATCCACCCCACTCTCGGCCAAAAAAGGGGATGTTTATGTCGAGACTTGTGCTTCTGGTGGTTTTCAGCAACTTGTTCGCTATGGTGCCCGCCCTCGCGAAAAATGCAAAAGAAACGCCGGAAAGCCCCGCTTTGACCTATGTGGTATTGGGGCCGGCGTCTTCCGCGGACATCCACGCACACGGACACTGCAAGACAATCATCAACCGGCTCAAGAAAACCCCGGTGATGATCCCTGTCGCCGACGCCAAGATATGGCTTGAGTTCAAAGACCGCAATGAAATAGGGGTCAATTCTTGCGCGTTCAAGTACAATATAATATTCTACGGTGAACAGGAAGAAAGTCTGCAGTAATAACATGATATTTCACGCCGCAGACATTAATGAATTCTTAACGCCTACGTGCGATACTGAAAGAGAAGAAACCGAAAACTGGTCCAGCGTCCGGAGCGGCGCAAACGGAGGGTTGTGGGCGTAAGCAGTCGCAGGCGATTGACACGGAAAGGACGGCAAATAAGCCGTTTTGCGGCGCTCGTCGTGGTCGCAGGGATCGCGGTGGCGATCCTCTGGTCCTCCGGCATCCATGCGCAGACCTGGGATATCGACAACACCGACCCGACCGGGGTCTGGGCCGTCCAAAATGATAAATCCAAAGTCCAACGCAGCTCGTCCCGCATCATCCGCGGCGTCACCCCCAACGCAGGCCGGCAATGCGGCACGGTCACCAACAGCTTACCCGACCGGGATTATTTCATCCCGCTGAAAGACGCCGACTGGCAAAACTTCGTTGGCAAGGCCGAGGCGGGGCAGGTGCCAGGGGTGACCTTCACGAATATGGACTGTAACCCCCCGGCGAACTGCCCCGCCGGAACCGCGAACTGGGCGGACGGCGCCAGCACTTGCTCAGCTGCCCTTGTCGCAATGACACATAACGAGAGCGGCGAGGCCACGAATACAGCCGCCGGTTACACAGGCTCGGCGACGGTGACCTGCAAAAACGGCGCATACCAATACGCCGCCGCAAGCTGCATCCCGAACGATGCCACGCCTGATGCTTTCACCTTTAATGATGTGACGGCGGCAGCCGCTTCGACGCTTACCACCTCCAATATCGTGCAGATTACGGGCATCAACGCGTCGACGCCGACCGGCATCAGCGGTGGTTCCGCAAGCTACCGGATCTGCGCCGATGCGACCTGCTCAACAAACCCAGAGTTCACAACGAGCAGCGGCGCGATCACTCACAACCAATACCTGCAACTTCGCTTGACAAGCGCGGCGAGCGACTCGGCTACGGTGTCGACAACCATGAGCGTCAACGGCGTGACGGACGTGTGGAGCGTGACGACGGTAACTGGCGACACGGCCCCTGATGCGTTTACCTTCGCGCATACCAAGAATGTCGAACGCTCGACCCAAACCAACAGCGGTATCGTGCAAATCACTGGGATCAGCGCCCCGGCCGCCATTAGCATCTCGGGCGGGGGCCCCGGCGGCTATGGTCCCCGTGGTAACAACGGCCCGACCGCAAGCTACCGTGTTTGCGCGGATCGGTTTTGCTCCACAGACCCATCCTTTACGACCGGCGGCGGTACCATTAGCAACAACCAATATCTGCAATTGCGCACAAACAGCTCAAGCTCAAATAACACCACAGTTTCAACAACAGTAACGGTAGGTGGGGTGACTGCAAAGTGGGATCTGACGACGGGAGCATGCGGCACTAGAGGTTGTACTGCAAACATGTAACGAACGTTAAACGCCGGGGCAACGTCAGGGAGTTCAAGGGCCTGGCGTCCACCGCCTGCCGGCCCCGCAACAACAGTTATGATCATCTATTCTTCCACCGCGTATCTCGGAATGCCCAATATTGCCTTATCATTCATCACGGGCCTCATCACCCTGGGCCTACAGTTCGTTTTCAACCGGCTGATATTCTTCTACGTCGTGAATACTGATTATGCGACAGTGAGCGTGATCAGCCTGCATCTAATCGGGTTTCTGGTCGGCGCGCTGTTGGCGGGCAAAGCGCCATTGCGATGGCGGCGATATAGGGAAACGCCCGCAAGGCCTGAAAGGAAAAGCCATGCGCCTGCCATGCCTGTGGTGGCGCTTGCCTTACTGCCCCCGCTGGTGATGCTTTCCTACACCGTGACATGGCGCTACGGCCTGGATCTCCTGCCTATTCTAGGCGTGCTCTCGGTGCTCGGACTTTCTGCATTCACGATTGCGCTGCTTGGCGGGTATATCATCGCCCGGCTGATGGCGGGGCAGGAGACGGGCGCGCGCTCGACCTTTATTCTGATCGCCGACACGGCGGGCTCCGTTTTCGGGGCCGTGCTTGCCGGGTTCTGGCTGCTTCCCTATTATGGGCTCAATGTCTCGTTCCTTGTTTTTGCCGGGTTGGCGGCACTCCTTGCGCTGTTCGCCCTGCCGCGCGGGCGTTTTCTGGTGCCGGGCGCATGTGCGTTCTGCGGAGCGCTGTTCTTACTGCCCTCACTAGACCGAGCCAATGCCCGGTTGCGCGCCGAGGGGTTTCCGCTGATGTATCATAACACAAGTTACGCCGAGCTGGTGGCGAGCCAGCATTCTCCCATGGGTGTTCTCTCGGTCGTGCGGGACCGGAAGGGGCAGAGCCAGATGCTGCATATCGACAATATGCCGCTTTGCTCGCTCGCGATGGATGGCAGCGATCTTAAAAGCTGGAGTGAGTATGAAATCGGGCGCTTTCCCGCCGAATTCGTCGCGCACAACGGCGCGGCCGCGCCCCGTGTTGTGGTGGTGGGGCTCGGTTGCGGCCTCACCCTTGCCGGAGCCTTACGGGAATTACCGCCAGACGCCGCCGTCACAATGGTTGAAGTCAACCCGGATATGCCGAAAATGAGGGCGCATTTCGCCCCTGTTACAGGCGATCCCCTGGCCGATCCTCGCGTGACGTTGGTGATTCAGGACGGGTTTAAGTTCTTCATGCAGGGCGAGGGAAGGGAGGGGACACACGACGCGGTTATTGTCGATATTACCTGGATGCGCGATGCGACCCTGACCCATCTGTTCGCCTATGAATTTTTCACGAAAATCCGCCAAACCCTTAAGCCCGGAGGTGTGTTTGCCCTGTGGAACGAGGGCGGATCGCTGGAGGACCCGGTAGCACATACCGTGTATGCGACGCTGCAGGCCGTGTTTCCTCATGTCGGTGTAAGGGCGGTTTCCGGGAGTTACATCTATTTTGCCGGGAACGACGACACGATACTCAAAGCTATGCCGGCGAAGGATCAGGACCTGACCAAACGTCTGCGCATGGCATCCGCCGGAGCGCCGCTCAACACGCTCGACAACCTGGTGCTCAATTACCTTATCTTCGGCCGTGGCCAGGGTATGTATTCTTGGAAAAGCTATGTCAATTAGGTGCGCAGTTTCCATAACGTATATTATGCGACTTTTACGCATGACCAATGATTTATATGGATATTTCCGCCCCTCTGAGTAGACTTTGAAAAACGCGGGAAAATAAACCGCTGAAAAACATAGAAAATAGACTTACCTGTTTTTCGAAATTATGGAAAATACCTAACCGAGTTACCGCGCCTCGCGAGTTCGGGCCCATAACCTACGTGTGGCCTTATAACGTGTGAACACCCGTCTATCACCACTTTACATTGCACTCAAACGAACCTATAGTCGGCTAGTCAGCAACTGGTCGAAAACCATGCGTACGATCCCTGCATCCGAGGCTAAAACTCGCCTCGCCGAGCTGCTGAACGATGTGGAGCGTGGCGAAACCATCATCATCACCCGCCACGGACGTGCGATAGCACGCATCGAGCCTGAAGCTGCGCCCGCTCTGGAAGCGCGCCGGGTTGCCATCGAGCAGCTCAAGGCGTTCCGCGCGACCATGCCGCATCTGTCCCTCGATGAGTTTCTCGAAGGCCGCCACGAAGGCCACCGCTATTGATGGCCTTCGTCATCGACACCTCCGTCCTCGCGGCTTGGCTCCTTCCCGACGAAATGCCTCCCGCTGCACTCGATGCCTTGGCGCGGCTTGAGCACTCCGGCGCGTTCGCACCGGCAATCCTCTGGTACGAGGTTCGCAACCTGCTCATCAGCAACGAGAAGCGAGGCCGTCTCTCAAAGGAGCAGGCGGACACCGCGCTGAGCCGCGCTACGGCCCTCCCCATCACCCTCGACCACACACCCGAAACCGCCGCTACAATCGCCCTGGCACGAACCTACCGCCTCACCATCTATGACGCAGCATATCTCGAACTCGCGCTCCGCCGGGGTGTTCCGCTTGTCACGCTGGATGCCGCGCTTGCCCGCGCAGCCGCCGCAAAAGGCGTGCTGATCCACTGACGCCTCACGGCTTGCTGAAACATGGAAAGTGCCTGACCCCGTTGCCCGCGCGGGGCGGCCTAGATAACTATGAAATCTGCATTGGTCAGGGCAAGACTTGCGGACAGGGTCGCAAATGTTGTCGCGGATCCGGCGCCATTGCCGTCAGCGTCATACGACAGCGCGCCAGTTGTAGCGTTGTAGATCAGGAAATCGTCGGCGTCTGCGGCGGCGCCGATGACGAAATTGCCCGCACTAACCCCGCCTGTGGTGCCGAACGCTATGAAAATCGCGTTTTCAAGCACAATCGTGTCATCTGCGACGCTGAAATCGGTCACCGTATCAACATTGGTTGTCGAGTTTAGTGTAGTGTTGAAAATAAACTGATCAAGGCCGGCGCCGCCTGTCAACGAGTTGTTAGCCGCGTTGCCGGTTAAGGCGTTATTCAGGGTATTGCCAGTTCCGTTAATAACGCTTGCACCCGTCAAAGTCAGATTTTCGACATTTGCCCCTAGTGTGTGCGTCACCGAGGATTGGACGGTGTCCATACCGTCATTCGCGTTCTCCGAAACAATGTCACCGGAGTTCTGGATGATGTACGTGTCATTTCCTCCACCCCCGGCCAACGTGTTTGCCGCCGTATTGCCAATAAGGAAGTTAGCCAGCCCGTTGCCGGTGCCGTTGATCGAATTGCTTCCGGTCAACGTCAGGTTTTCGACATATGCCGAAAGTGTGTGCGTTACCGATGACTCCACCGTGTCAATACCTTCATTGGCTGCCTCTACGACACTATCCGCGCCGTTTTGAAGGACATAAAGGTCATCCCCGCGTCCACCGGTCAAAATATTTGCAGCGGAGGAGCCGGTTAGAATGTCATTAAAGGCGCTGCCGATAAGGTTTTCAAACCCGGTGAGTGTGTCCGTGCCCGATCCACCAGTTATTTGCGCCGTCGTCAGCGCCAGCGACACCGTCACCCCAGCGGTTGAGTTCGCGTAGCTAACGCTGTCTGTGCCTGATCCACCGCCAAGTATATTATTTCCCGCGTTCGCGGTGATCGTGTTATCGGAGGCGTTTCCTGTCCCGTTGATGGCCGCAGAGCCTGTTAAGGTCAGGTTTTCCACGTTTACGCCGAGCGTATACGAGACCGAGGAATGGACGGTATCGATGCCCTCGCCGGCGGCTTCGGTGACAAGGTCTGTTAAGTCCTGAATATAATACGTGTCGTCGCCTCTGCCGCCAGTCAGCGTGTTCGCCCCGGCTGACCCTGTCAGGACATCATTAAAGGCGCTCCCGGTCAGGTTCTCGAAGCCGTTCACAGTGTCTACGCCGGATCCGCCCGTTGCCTGCACAGTTGTTAACGCCAGCGATATATTCACCGCGGCAACCGCGTTGGCATAGCTCAAAGTGTCCGAACCAGCGCCGCCATCCAAGATGTTGTCGCCATCATTGGCAATAATTGTATTCGCGAGAGCGTTACCCGATCCGTTCGCGGCGTTTCGACCAAGAAGTGTTAAGTTTTCGATATTGTCGCCGAGTATGAACGTAACGGAGGACCTAACGGTGTCTGTGCCAGCACTTGCGTTTTCTGTAACGGTATCGAGCACGCTGTCGACGATATAAATGTCGTCGCCTAAACCGCCAGCCAACGTATCGTCACCCGCGCCGCCATCAAGAGTATTAGCGCCCGAGTTTCCGGTGATGGTATTGTTCAACCCGTTGCCCGTGGCGTTAATGGCCGCTGTGCCGGTCAAGGTCAGGTTCTCGACGTTTGCATCGAGAAAGTAGGAGACAGACGAACTGACCGTGTCGACGCCTTCGTCCAAGAGCTCAACGACGCGGTCGCTGGCGTCTTGTATAACATAAGTGTCATTCCCCGCGCCGCCCGTGAGCCTGTTCGCGACACTTGCAGAACCCGTGAGCGTGTCGGCGAACGCACTGCCGATGATATTCTCGAAACCGGTGAGTGTATCGGATCCCGAGCCGCCGGTTGCCTGGGCGGTAGTAACGCCCAGATTGACGGTGACACCCGAGGTGGCCGTTGCGTAATTAACGGTATCCGTACCGGTGCCGCCGCCGAGAACGTTGTTGCCAGCATTCGCCACAATCACATTGTTCGAGGCATTGCCGGTGCCGTTGATGGCGGCCGCGCCGGTGAGGGTGAGGTTCTCGACATTGGCCCCCAGCGTGAACGTCACCGAGGAATGGACGGTGTCGGTACCCTCGCCTGCCGCCTCGGTCACGATGTCGGTGGTGTCCTGCACATAGTAGGTGTCGTCGCCCTTGCCGCCGGTCAGCGTGTTCACGCCCGCCGCGCCCGTCAGGATATCGTTGAAGGCGCTGCCCGTGAGGTTCTCAAAGCCGCTCAGCGTATCCGTGCCCGAACCGCCGGTCGCCTGCGCCCCCGTCAAGGCCAGCGAGACCGTGACCGCAGATAACGCTGCGGCATAGCTCACCGTGTCCGTCCCCGCCCCACCGTCGAGGGCATTGTCTCCGGCGTTAGCCGTAATAACGTTGTTGGCAGTATTGCCCGTGGCGTTGATGGCCCCCTGCCCTGTCAGGGTGAGGTTCTCGACATTGGTGGACAGCGTGTAGGTGACGGAAGACACCACCGTATCGGTTCCAGCGCTTGCCGCCTCAGAGACCACGTCGTCCGTGTTTTGAACGACATAGGTGTCATTGCCCGCCCCGCCTGTCAGCGTGTTGACGGCGGCATTACCGGTGAGCAGGTTGTCAAGCGCATTGCCGGTCGCGTTTATCGCGTCCGCGCCCGTGAGCGTCAGGTTCTCGACATTAGAGCCAAGGGTAAAGCTGACCGACGAGAGTACAGTGTCCGTCCCCGCGCTCGAGGCCTCGGTCACCACATCCGTGGCGTTCTGGACGATGTACGTATCGTTGCCCGCTCCGCCCGTCAGCGTGTTTACACCGGCATTGCCCGAAAGAATGTTATCAAGCGCATTCCCGGTGCCGTTGATGGCGGCCGCGCCGGTGAGGGTGAGGTTCTCGACGTTGGCCCCCAGCGTGAACGTCACCGAGGAATGGACGGTGTCGGCGCCCTCGCCTGCCGCCTCGGTCACGATGTCGGTGGTGTCCTGCACATAGTAGGTGTCGTCGCCCTTGCCGCCGGCCAGCGTGTTCACGCCCGCCGCGCCCGTCAGGATGTCGTTGAAGGCGCTGCCCGTGAGGTTCTCAAAGCCGCTCAGCGTATCCGTGCCCGAACCGCCGGTCGCCTGCGCTCCCGTCAAGGCCAGCGAGACCGTGACGCCGGATGCTGCGGAGGCGTAACTGACTGTGTCAGTCGCCAGCCCCCCGATCAAAGTGTCATTTCCGGCTCCGCCGTCCAGGGTGTCGTTACCGTCTCCGCCGTCGATAACGTCGTCCCCGGCGCCACCCTTCAGGGCGTTACTGCTGGCCGAGCCCGTTAGGGCGTCCGCCCCCGAGGAGCCCGTCAGATTCTCGACATTTAAGAGTTGGTCGATTTGCCCGTTTGCCTGAATGCCGGTGCCCAAAGTCAGATCGGCGTTGACGCCGGAAACGGAGAGCGAGCTGTAATCGACGGTGTCCGCCCCAGCTAGGCCATCAATGACGTCAGCGCCATCCCGGGAATAAATCACGTCGTCGCTGGCGCTTGCGATGGGTTTGGCTAGGATCGCCAGATGCTCCGGACTCTGTGCCAAAGCAACAACGAGATCCGAGCGCGAAACGGTTCCCGCGTCCAGAACTGACGTCCAGAACGTTAGCTCGGCGCCGTTCGGGAGGCGGCCGAACGCATTCTGGAACATCTGGCTGACAAAAGCGCCGTTATCGAGCGTTCCATATTTCGCCGCGAACTCGTTCGAAGCAAGAATATCACTCGCGACCTGATATTCCGTCCTGGCGTTGGTGAGAGCCAGAATTTCGTTTGACTCAGTTGTAGCCTCCGCGGCGGTCGCTTGCCGATCTAGGACAACATCGTAGATGGCCTGCACCAGCGCCGAGACGATCTGTTTGTCCGTACTGTGGTCGAGCGTAATCGCGGTGAAAGGGTTCTTACTGGTGTTGTTGGTCACCGCATGGCCGTTGCCGACGAAAATATGCTCGCTGCTTTCAGAAACCTGGAGCGCCACCGCAGCGCGGCTCAGCGTGCCATTGTTCAGCTGGGTAAGGAGATCGGTGACCTCCCCGAGCGTGGCAAAGCGGTTAAGCGCGTTCTGATAAACCCGTTCGATGTACTGAATGTTGGTGAGCGTACCGTACCTGAGGGCAAACTCGCTTGAGCCCAGCAAGTCGTTAATCAGCGCCGTCGCATCAAGATCACTGTTAGAGATGTACTTGATGAGCTGCTGAGTCTCCCCTTGAGAAATGGAACGATCAAAGACGGTGTCGTAAACACGCCGTGCAATCTCAAACAACCGTTCCTCTGTCGCGAGATCAAGGCGAACCGTCTGGTAGGTCGCCGTTCCAGGAATTGTCCATACCCAGTTATCGACATTGTTCTCGTCGATTGTATGAGTGAAAGTCTGTATGACGCCAGTAAGGTTATCCTTGGTCTGATAGATATAGCTTCCGTTGGCATTCGGTAGAAGAAACAGGCTGTCCTGCGCGATCCGCGTTCCATCCGCACCATAGGTGACAAAGAATGTCGTGGTGCCATCCGGGTCCGTGCCGGTGTCAATCCGCGGCCCGCCATTACCAGGGCCGTTTGGATACCATTGCGTGGTCGACAAACGATACCCGTCCTGATCCAAACCAACGCCAAGGTAGCGGTCGACGACGCCGTCTCCGTTGACATCGTAATCCGTGTTTTCAACCGACTTATACCCATTCTGCGTCGTGGTGGTGGTGGCGCTGTCCTTTAGGGTGCCGTCGGCGTAGCGGGTGGTGATCGTCTGCGTCTTAACTCCCGTGCTTAGATAAGCGGTGACGTCGGTCTGAGTTTCGTCAATGACCCCGTCGCCGTTAAGGTCGTATTGCGTGGTCGTGCTAAGCCCATTGGCGCTGACTGTTGTCACCGTGAGGTCGCGCAGTGCGCCGTTGCCGAAAAGATCGGAGACGGTAGTCCGGCGGCTCCCGTCGGCGTTGATGGTCGTTGTCGTTAGCTGGGTAAAATCAATGGTTCCATCACCGTCCACATCCATTGATACCGCTTTGCTGAAACCATTTGCTGCTGTGGCTTCGACGATCTGCGCGAGCAAGGCCCCGCCCGCCGCGGTTTCAGAGATGGTTCGGGTCACGCTGCCATTTGAGTTCGTGACTGAACTTTCACTATGTTCATAAATCCCGTCGCCGTCATCATCCCGTTGAACGGTCTGCTGCCGTCCGTCAAAGCTGGTCGATATGACATCCTTCTGCAGAAGGACGCCGGTTCCGGGATTGAAAGTAGACGTCGTGCGTACAGTGCTTCCGTCGAGCGCCGTGATCAGCGAGTCGGCCTGATCGTATGAGCCATTATGGTCAATATCCAACTGCCGGGTCGTCGACAACCCATCATCGCTGACGTTTGTTACCGAGCGAGCCGTGGCCGAGGCTGAATTGGCAGTTTCCTGGGTGATCGTGTTGAGGATTGTCTTGGTGGTTGATCCGTCAGCGTTAAACACAGTCGTTTCTGTGCCATCCAAAGTCAGCTCGGGAATGTCCTGGAGTGCCGGGCCTGTCCATTGGATGGTCTTCGAAAGCCCATCATCGCTTACGGTCTCAACGGCGTCGTATTGAAATGACTTCTGGTTGAGGAATGTGGTGGTACGGCTGCCATCGGCGTTAAGGCCGGTGTTGCTCGCGACATCCAGATAGGTCGCAGAACTGTTTACAATTCGGGTGGTCTCATTCAGACCGTCCGCACTGACCAGCCGTGTGTCGGTTTCGCTGGCAAGGATCGGCTTAGTTTCGTTAGGGTACGTCACCGTTGTGAGGGCGCTGCCATCATTCTGACTTAGGATGGTTTTCTGGTACTTTGGCAGCCCGCTGTTATCGATGTAGCCAACTATCGTTGTGCTGCGCGCATCCGCGCTTGTAGTCGTAATTGTCTTATCGCGCTGTGATCCATCCTGGTTCAGGCTGGTCACGGTTTTGATCGTGCTGCCGTCGGCATTGTAGACTGTCACGTCTGTCGTCGTGAGATCTATCTTGCCGTCGCCGTCGATATCGGTTGTCGTGGTGACTGAACGGCCGTCGGCGGAGGTTAGCACCGACTGTGATTGTACAAGGGTGGTTCCCGAATAGGTGTCAGTCCTCTTCGTCGCTGACCCGTCGGTGTTCAGCGTCGTCCGTTCGACCGTTTGGAGGTCAGTAACGAGGTCCCCATTGCGGTCGATGGCAGTCGTCACCACAAGACCGTTCGCGGAGGTTTGTGTTTGTGTGGAGTCTTTCCGCGATCCGTCAGAATTTAAGTTGACCACGGTCTCACTAATGATTCCGTTGGCTGCGGTCGATACCGTCTGTGACTGATCGGTAAAGCCATCACCGTTAGAGTCGATGACGATTGTAAGCGTAAGCTGATCCGCGCTAGTCGTGGTGACCGATTGCGTCCGCAGCGAGTTGTCGCCATTACGCTCACTCACCGTACGTACAGTACTGCCGTTCGCGTTCAGTACGGTGACGTCGGAACCAAGCCGGTCGTTCGTCCCGTCCCCATTGATATCCGTTGTCGTGGTTGTGGACAGCCCGTTAAAGCTGGTCGTGACAGTCGACGCGTTGCGTACCGTCGCGTCAGCGTTCTTATTGATAGCGCTCACTGTCTGGCTGCCGTCGGCGCTGAACACCGTCGTGTTTATCGACGTGAGTTCATAAAGGGAATTGCCATCCGCGTCGGTCTGGGTGGTCGTGGCGTAACCGTCGGCGCTAACCGAGGCGACCACCTGACTGCGTAGCGAACCGTTTGCATTGGTTTGCGACACGGTCGTGGTTTTGCTGCCATCCGCGTTCAGCACCGTAACATCGGACTGAGTTGTATCGAATACCGCATCGCCGTTCAGATCCGACTGAATGGTCCGAGATAAGCCATTCGCACTTGTTGTCGTCTTAAGTTGGCTGGTAATGGATTTGTCAGGGTTAAGGTTCGTGGTTGTGTCGATAGTGGTTCCATCAGCCTGAATTACCGTCTCTCTTCGCAGGTCGAGATTACCGTCGCCATTCGCATCGCTCGTGACGACGACAGTTTGCCGGTCCGCGCTGATGGAGGTAACCGTCTGCGCCCGCAACGAGCCATTCGTATTGTTAGAGGTTACGGTTTGGACGCGACTTTGATCGCCGTTAACGACGGTAATGTCGGAGGTAGCCACCTCATAAACACCGTCACCATTCGTATCATTTTGCGTTGTAATAGAAAGGCCGTCGGCGCTCGTCGCAGTGACCGATTTTTCAATTATTGCGCCGCTCGCCGCGTATGCTGCGGAGGTAACCTTCGAACTGCCGTCGCCATTCTTGACGGTCACGTTCGTGTCGAGAAGGTCGAACACGCCGTCCCCATCAAAGTCACGCTGGGTTGCGACCGACAAACCGTCGGCGCTTGTAGTCACCACGCTTTTGTCAATCAGCGATCCATCAGCGTTCAGGTTCGATAGGGTATCCACACTGACGCCGCTGCCATTAATGACAATGGTCTCTGTTTGATCGAGATCACCATCGCCGTTCGCGTCAATTTCAATCGTACGCGACCGCCCGTCAGCGCCTTTAACGGTCACCGTCTGAGCGCGTAGTGAGCCGTCACCATTGTTCTCGGACACCGTTTGTGTACGGACACCATTTGCGACAACCGTAACATCACTGGTTGTACGGTCCGTTTGGCCGTCGCCATTGTTATCGGTCGCAACCGTCGTGCTCAACCCGTCGGCGGCGATGGTGGTGACCACTGTGGCAAGGGTCGTGCCGTTACGGCTGGTATCGGTCTCTGTTGTGACCTTACTGCCGCCCATGCCAACAGTGAAGGCGAAGGCTTGAAGCAGGTCATTCAGTGCGTCGCCGTTGTAATCACGGGTAATGCTGGTGGTCTGGCCGTTGGTGGTCGTGGTCACCGTGCGGGATAGAAGCGCGCCAGTGGGCGACTGCGAGGTGACCGTCCGGGTGCGGGTTGCCCCTGCCACCACGGTTGAATCGATACTCGTTTGATCCGTATCGCTGTCGCCATCGAGATCGAGGTTTGCCGTGCGCGTCAGCCCGTCGATACTCGTAGTCGTCGTGGAACTGGCCCTGACCGAGCCGTTAGCATTGAGGTCGTTGATGACGATGGATGTGCTGCCGTTGGCGTTGTTGACCCGGGTTTCCGATTGGTCGGCGACGCCGTTCCCGTTGCTGTCGCGGGTGATCGACGTCTGCGCCCGGTCGGCGCTAATCGTTGTGATGGTGCTATCAAGCACAACATTCGCAGCGGTCTTATTCGTCAAGGTCTCGGTGGTTGACCCATTTCCATTGAGGACTGTGACGATGGTCTGGATCTGGTCGGCGACACCATCGCCATCCGCGTCGAACGTGACGGTGCGGCTAAGGCCGTCGGCGCTGGTGACGGTCGTGGTTTCGTTGGCCAGGCGCCCGTCGGCGTCGAGCGCCTTGTTGTTTATGGTGGTGGAGCCATCCGGATTGTTCGTGACGGTCTGAGTGACCGCGTAGCCTTGCCCGTCGTACGTCAAAGACACCGTCGCCGCAGTACCTGTTCCGCCGCCAATCTTCGTGAAGGTCGTTTGCCCCTGGATTTGCGAGCCGTCGGGCAGCACCGTTGCGACCGCGTTGGCGTTCAGGTTGATGGAGGCGACACCGGCTTGCGCCAAAGTCTGCAGGGTTGTGGTGCCGTCCGCGTTGGTGACTAGGATCTTGAAGGCGGAGAACTGGGTGTCCGAGGCGTCGAGTACACCGTCGCGGTTGGTGTCGAAGACATTAGCGAGCGCCTCCATGTCGGAGGTAGCCGTCGGATCCCAATCGGTGAAGATGACCTGATTGCGCTCGGTAATTTCACCCGTGCCAGCGAGGTCGAGAACCAACACGCCATTGCCCGCGCCCGCCCAGGCAGTGCGGTGCCTATAGCCGTCGCCCGCCATGTCGTAGAAAAAGTTCGACGAGGTCAGCGGGTCGATCTTGATACCGGTTCCGGCGAGATCCAGAACGACGGGGAAGCCGAAGTCGAAATCGGAACTAACAAAATCCGAGTAGCTTTGGCCGAATGACTGAAACGGGTCGTAGTCGAAAGCAGAGCCGCCATACCCGCCATATAGATTGCCGCCATAGAGCGACCCTCCAAAATAGTCGCTGGAGAAACCCGACCCGGAAAAGTCATAGGCAGAATAGTTGGAAAAGTCGTAGTTCGAATAGTCATAGCTGACGTAGCCATTGCCGCTATAGTCGAATGATGGAGAGTAGCCAACACCTCCGAAATAGTCGAACACGGAGTTGCTGGTTTGTCCCGGTGTAAAATCATAGTCGGCGTAGGACGTGAAACCGCCACCGCCCAGGTCGGAGGTCAGCGACAGGCCGATGCCCGCAAGCTGCGAGGCGGACTGGGCGAAATTGCCGGAGAAGTCATAAGCCTCGGTGTCGTATGCGCCGTTATACCCGAGGCTCGGGTAGGACAGGCCGATCCCAGGCACGCCGCTAAACTCACCCGCGTCGATGTAAGTGGCGTTACTGAAATCAAATGGGTTCGTGCTGAAATCACCAAGACCAACCGAACTATAGTAGCCCGAGAGAGACGAGAACTCGGCTGCGCTGACGCCGCTCACCCCAGGATTGACCAGCGATCCGCTATCGACGCCAAAGCCGTAGAATGTACCTGTGGAATTGCCAAGTGGATCGACCGAGGTAGTTTCTGAAGCGCTCAGCAAGTCAGCTAAAGGACCAAAATCAAGAACTGCGGCTCCCCGAATTGAGAAACCCGCCGGAGCAGTAACACTTAAACTGCCTGTCAAGCCAAAAGTTTCACTATTTGTATTATACTGAATCCCGGCGAACTCAGACACACCTCTGCCAATACCAAATATAACGCCCTGACCGATAGCTATAGTCGATCCGTCGGCGTCCGAATAGTTATACTTAACTGACGCTCCAAAAACTACACCTTGAAAATTTATTGTAACGTCACCGTTGTACGGACTAATACCTATAAAGCCACTTACTCCAAAAGGTCCGACTCCATAAACCTGTCCCTCGCCTAAGGAGAATTTCCCGGAAAGCTCTGTCATTTTCCACCTTTAACTATACTAAGACGCATACCTTGTATACATAGTAGAGATTTAATAAGGACCAAATCAGAACCGCAAACGCCCCAAATAGAAAAGTCCCTACCGGTAGATAAAACACAACATAAGAATAATTCATTTCCATTCCGAGTACTTTAAAATTTATCTCCCGAGTTGATGCCAGTGTCTTTAAATGGGCCGACTTTGGAAGCGCCAAACTGAGTCGCCAGAGTGATGCAAATATAAATAAATTAAATAAAACAGGGAATAGCGCAGCTTCAAATGTAGAAAAAATCCCACTATTCAGCACCAACGACCTGCACACTTTATTAGAAATCAAATAAAATATGATAATTGAAAACAGAAGCGTTAACACAAAAAGAAACGCAGAAATAGATAGTCCAAGTTTTGCAGCAAGCAGAAAGTTTTTGATTTTTGGACTATCTGTCACGATAAGCCTATAATTCATAAATTTCACTGCAATTTACAGATCAATACACCTAAGGTTACCACTAGTAGAAAATCATCGATTATTACTTGGTGATTTTAGTGTATACGCGACGTCCCTTAAACACGTTTTCTTGCAAATGTCTAAGAAACGTAGGTAAGGCGTGTTGATCGCCTATAACATCTACAAGCCAGATGATGTCGCCCGAGCGCCATTCGTCTGGACGCAGTTTGATCGGAACCGTCGTGCTCTCGCGAATTTTTTTGTCTACGTCCTCTGACACGAGCGCCCAAAAAGCGGCCGCTACCGGCGTCGAGCGACCGTTTGCATTCGCGTCCATGATCACGCATTGGCCCAGCAACGCCGGTGGAGCGACAAGCCATTCAAGATCAGCAAGTGTGTAGTGCTTGTAGTGCGGCGAACGCATGAGCACCGAAACAAGACGCGCAAAGGTAATCGCGAACTTAACCTCCTCGGTGGAGGGCGGCGGCGTAGCTTGGATCCCATGCGGTTGCGTTTGCGCTGCCTGTTCCCCGTCCGTCCCGGCGGTCAGTGGTGCTAACGAGATGGCCTCACCGGACTTGGCCTTTTCGTGTGTGTTTGAATCTAGTTCTGGGGACGCGGTTGTCTGTGAGGAGGTATCACTGTGACCCGAGCCTTGGGTAACGTCTGCAGGAACTTTCTGGCTCACCGACGCGGAGCCATCGTCACGCTTACGAAACAACATGCGCTCAAATCCTGTCTTGATAAAAAATTAACGCTTATTAATGTGACCGAGAGATGACACACTTTCGCGGTGGAGCGCAGAAATGAAAATATTTTTGATTGATCCGATTATTCGCGCCATTGAGGAATGTCACCGTTCCCGGAACGCACGGGCGAGCTGATCTTGCAAGGGCTTGATAAGGAAGGAGACTACGGTGCGATCCGCCGTTCTGATGTGGACATCCGCCGGCATACCAGGGACCAGTTTCGCCTCCCCAAGCCGCTTGATCTCCTCCGGCGAAAGACTGACGCGAACGGCGAAATAGGCGGGCGTAGACGCATTCTCACGGATAATATCTCCGGAAACCCGCGTGACCCGGCCAACGAGTTCCGGCGTGGTGGAGCTATTGAACGATGTAAAGCGCAAGAAAGCGCTCTGCCCCACGTGGAGGCTCTCGATATTTTCAGGGGCGACATGAGCCTCCACGACGAGGGTATCGTCCTGCGGCACGATGAGCATGATCGGCTGACTTGCGTCCACGACGCCGCCTACCGTGTGGGCGGTCAGTTGATGCACAATGCCGGCTTGCGGCGCCCGGATCTCGACGCGCTTGAGCTGGTCTTCGGCGGCCACCCGCTTTTCGATCAGTTCCGCTTCCTTCGCCTCGGTTTCACGCAGGTCACTTAGCACTTCCGTGCGCCGCTCCTGATCAAGGCCGATGAGCTGAAGTTCGGTCTCGCTGATTTTCCCGCGCGCCTCCGCAATGGACGCCTCGAGCTGACCGCGGTCTCCACTTAAGCGGGTCGCCTCGCGGCGTTTAGCCGTCATTTTCTCAATGGTCACCAGTTGCTTAGCCTCGAGTTTCTCCAGACCGGAAATTTCTTTGGCGATAAGCTCGATTTCCATCACTTTCGCCTCCGCTTGGGCGGTCAAACCGCTTATTTGCTTGCGGAGTTGTTCGATGCGCTCTGTAAGCCGTGACTTTTGGCCCTCAATTTCCAAGCGGCGGCTTTCAAAAAGTGAGCGCTCGCTATCGAGACGCGCAACAAATTCGGGATCTCCCAGAAGTGCGGCGGCCTCCTCTTTTAGGTCGATCCCACTTGCTCCATCGCGTTCAGCCAGCAGTCGCTGTTTCCGGGCAATCTGGTCATGGAGCTGTTTGACGATAACCTGAAGATTGACGCGGGGGATTGTGTCGTCCAAACGAATGAGAAGATCGCCGGCGGACACCCGATCACCGTCTTTCACCAGAATTTGGCCCACGACGCCGCCTTCCGGATGTTGCACTTTCTTGACGTTGGTATCAACGACCACCACGCCAGGCGCGATGACCGCGCCGGCGAGCACTGTCGCACCGGCCCAATACCCCGCGCCGCCGCACAAGAAAACGATCACGGCGAAGCCTAAGAGTACATGCGGCCATACCGGATGGCGTTTGGGCACATAAAACTCTGGTGAAACCGTGGTGCGAGGCCCATGCGTATCGTCCCGTTTACCTGCTTCCTGCACCGCCGCTCCTGAGATTTTCGATGTTTATTCAGCCGCCGCCATCGGTTCCGAGCGTTGGGCGACGTTGCGAATGACCTTTCGCAGAACCTCTTCTTTGGATCCGAACGCCGCCACTTGCCCGTTGGCGAGAGCCAAAACTTTGTCCACATGCAACAAGGCGGACGGCCGATGAGCCACCACGATGACAATGCGCCCCTTAGATTTGAAGGTTTTGATGGTCTCCGACAGCGCGTTATCGCCTTCGGCATCCAAATTGGAATTAGGCTCGTCCAGCACAATCAGAAAAGGCTCGCCGTAAACGGCGCGGGCGAGCGCTATTCTTTGCCGTTGTCCCGCAGACAACGTATTGCCGCGATCGCCGACCCGGGTCCCGTAGCCATCCGGCAAGTTAAGTATCATGTCGTGGACGCCGGCATTTTGAGCTGCGGCAATGATCCGCTCACTTTCGGCCTCGGGATCAAACCGGCAAATGTTTTGAGCAATCGTTCCGTAAAATAGCTCGATCTCCTGGGGGAGATAGCCAATGTGACGACCGAGTTTAAGCGGGTTCCACTGATCCAACGGAGCGCCGTCGAGACGCACGAACCCGCGCCCAGTCGCAGGACGCCATGCACCAACAAGAGCGCGGACGAGCGTAGACTTGCCGGAGGCGCTCGGGCCAATGATACCGACGACATCGCCTGCGGACGCTTCAAAATTAATGTTATGAATGAGAAGCTTCTGGTCTCCGGGGGACGCCACGCTTAAATCTTGCACCGACAGCTTGCGATTTGGCGGCGGCAAGTCAACCGCTGCTTCACAATCGGGTAGGGCATCGCAAAGGTCTTCTAAGCGCGTGCGGGCTTGCCGGGCTCCCACGAAATTCTTCCAGTTGCCGATCACGATCTCGATCGGTGCTAAGGCGCGGGACGTCATGATCGATGCGGCGATGATCACCCCAGCTGAGGCTTGTTCTTCGATCACCAGATAAGCGCCCAAACCAAGGATTGCCGATTGCAGGAGCATTCGGACAATCTTAGAGATTGTGCCTAATCCGGACGCTGCATCCGATGACTTGAGCTGATCGTCAAGATGTTTGCCGGCAATGGAGTGCCAAACAGTACCGAGATGGTGGGCCATGCCATGGGCCCGGACCAACTCCGCGTTTCTCCGGCACATTTCAAAAAACTGGGCACGCTCGGCGCCGCTGGCTGCGGCGGCCTTCAACGGCGCGGCCGTTCTAAACTCAGTCAACAAAGTGAGAATAACGAGGAAGATGGCGCCTCCTGCCGCCAAAGAGCCGAGCATAGGATGGAGGGCGAAAATAAGACCTAAGTACAGAGGTACCCACGGAATATCAAAGAACGCGGTAGGACCTGGGCTCCAGAGAAAGTTCCGAATGGAATCGAGATCACGGACCGCTTGCGAAGCGTCCGATCCAGACCGCCCTGCAAAAGGCATAGCCAAGACAATGTCGAGCGTTTTCTGCCGCAGCTCTTCGTCGAAACGCGCGCCGATTCGGGCTAAGACCCTGCCTCGCACAAGATCGAGAAGCCCATGGGCGCAGAACAATCCGATCATGATAATCGTAAGACCGACCAAAGTCGGTAAGCTCCGCGATGGGATGACCCGATCATAGATCTGGAGCATGTAAAGTGAGCCGGTTAGCGCAAGAACGTTAACCATCGCGGTAAACAACGCAACGCCGCGAAAAGCCATCCGGCTGCGTTGAAGTGCTGCCCGCACCGCGCGACGGCTGTTTTTTGCTTCACGCACCAGAACAATAACCAATGGTAGCAGGGCTACGCGTATTTGGACGAAACAAGGTACATTCCGCCCATAAATTCACCGAATACGATACAATTTGTGCTTAACCATATCATGACAGTGCGACCATGTCGCTGGCAACCTATGAGCCATACCCGGCAGCCTGCCATAGACCCAGTGGCCAAAGGCGCACCCATTTCATGCTTGAAGCGGCCCGCCGTGCGGCGGAGGAAGCTTTACTCGATCAAAGCCTGCTGCGCGTCGGTCCCGAAGCCTACGACGCCTTTCTGACCGGTCTCGACGCGCCGCCGCAACCGAACGGCCAGTTGCGCAAGACCATGCAGACGCCGCCGCCCCGGGAAGATGCGTGAGCCTTCGCGCACCTTGCACCCTTGTCCCCGGGCATGATGTTGCGGCGTTCAATTGCTCGATGACTGGCTGAAAAAGCGCTCTCGCGAGTTAGGCACCGCGCGCGTCCCGCACGTTCGTCGTCACAGACGCCGCACACGTCGCCTATTAGGCCCTTGCCACAGGCACGGTTGCATCGGAGGCGACCTCAGGCCGCTTTCGCTGCAACATGCCGAGCCCCAATCCCCGTCGCCATCTTCTCAGCAGGACCGGGGCATCGGCCGCGCGCTGTTTCAGAACGCCGTTCGGCGTATCCTGCTTGTGTCCGACAGCATCAGCATTCGCGGTCTGCTGGTTCATGCGCTCGAGACGACGCCAAGGGATCCTATCTCAAACTCGGCCTCGATCCGCCGCCGCTCCTCCTCTAACCTGTATGGCGCCCCTCAGGGATCTTCGAGCCACAATCATTTAGTGGGGGCAGCGACAGAAATCTTCCCCAATACAAAGCCAACGTACAGTTCCAGCGGCTTCCAGCCCAGTTGCGCGCCCCGAAACAATGATCATCACACGACGAACGCAGGAATAGCGATCCGAAAAAAGCTTCATCTGCAGTCGATGACGAGGGAGCTGCCCACAAACGCGGCGGATCCACAACCATAGCCGCCCAGCGGCGCCTCTATCAAAGCGCCTCTGCCGTTGCAAACGCTTGCCAGGGTGATCTGGGTGAGTTGTCTTCGCAACCGTTTTACAGCAAATGGTCGCATGCTGCTGGCGCCTGCCGTTAAATTCGCTTCATCCTCCGACCTCACCCAGCGCCGTAGGATAACGTCGTTCTCGGTCCGACTTCCCCTACACCCAAATGCCGAACTTCAGCCGCAACCCTACTCCAAGTTGAGGACGGGACAGGGATCATCCATTTTGTCTGCTCATGCAGATGCGGAGGGTTTGATCGAGACGACATGTGCGATTTGGATCACGTTCACGTCGCTCTAGACGGTTATGGGGCTTCCCCCTGCCGGGGGCCGGGCTCGCGTGAATGAAGCCCGCTGCGCGGTCTTCACCCTCTCGGGCGTTGATCCCTAAGCCGGGCGCGCTATTGGCTCAAACCGCGTAGGGGCGCAGCGGTGTAGCAGCATGACGCTATACCGCACCCGGGCCAGGCTTTACGCCATGACGCAACATATGCTTCGCCATCGCGGCAGAGCCGGCAGGTCGAAGCTACCGTCGTGAACTTAACAGCGAAAGCAGACGACTTAACGTTCCCAGCCTTTGTTGCTGTGGCTCGGCCCCTGGTTAGACCCACCGCCGTCCGGCCCAGGCTCCTGCCCCGCCCCGCTCTTGAACCGCCAATACTTAATACTCGGCACCGCGGGATCAAAACCCTTAAGCTGGTTGACCGCGTCTTTAGCATCTCCTTTTACGGTCTCGGAAAGATCCTCCACCGTCGCAGGGTCGTTCGCTGGTGACCTCCTGGCAGAATCCTTAGGCATCTCATCCCTGGTATCGACAGGCGTTGCAGGGCTGACCGAACCTCCAAGTCCCTCAACCGCTTGTTTTGCGCTTCCTTTGGCGCTCTCCGGAAAATCTTTGGGCATCGTAATCTCCTAAAATTAAATAAAGTCACAAATGTAGAATCGCCTGGAAATCTTAAAATAAAATTAAAGCCAAGCGATCTGCAACATTTTGAGAATCTTCCACCGCTTTTGGCCGCATGCAATCAGTATAATTTGTGCGTACACCTGTTTTATTGCATGCGCGCAAATCCAAAACACATGAGGAATAGCGCGAGTCAAAAAATATTTAAAAATTGCCGCAGGATTTTCTGTTTGCATCGGGCAATACATTTTCGGGCAGTTTTCATAACAGTTTGTCGCCTTGTGCGCGCAATGGCGCGAACCCTTCGAATGCGCTTTGTGGGGGGTGCCTCCCACTTTGGCCCTGCCATCCAGCGCAACGAATTCGACTTCATGACCAGCGCCCCGTATAACCGCATCTCACTTTTGGTCGCCCGGGAAGCCGCCCAAGCCTGGAAGCATCCCTCCAGCGGGACAGCATCAAGCTTGGCAGTATTCAGCGCTGCGGCATCGCGGTTGGCCGCCATGGCAGCATCCATGAACCAGCAGAAGCCCGCTTCGGCCATACAGACCCGGACGGGATGCTCATAAATATCGATCACATCACCTTCCAGGACGTCACCGGCAGAGAAGGGGATTCGCACCACGGCCTCAAAGGCGACACCTACAAAGGCAAGGTATTGACCGGCAGTGGATCGGGCATCGGCGGTCAGGTAAGCAGCTCGTCAGGGTGCGGCTGCGGACCATCCGGTGCTCGCTAAAATTAAGGATTAACCCTTACTGGAACGCCCCGCCAATAAACAGGGCTCTTTTTACCAGGTTCGCTCGGCAAACGCGCGCTCTTCGGGGCCAACCGCTTGGAGATACACATCCGTCGTCTCACGGCGCGCATGACCGAGCCAGCGTTGCAAGAGCCCTTCCGGCACCCCGCGCTCAACCGCCCGCATCCCAAACCCGTGCCGCAAACCCTTCGGGCAGGCCTGCGGACCTTTTATCCCCGCCGCATCCATCACGAGCTTCACATATTCCCAATAGGTTTGACGGCACTCGGGGAAAAAACGCGCGCGTGGGGTGCGGCCCTGGCCTACACCCGGCGGCAAGGCTAAGAGACGGTCGATCAGCTGACGAGGTACCGGAACCGAACGGAAATGCTCCGCGCGCCGCTTCAACGTCCGGAAAATCAGGGAGGCCTGGGCGAGGTCGACCCGCTCGCGGCACAACTCCAGCGCCTCCGACACCCGGCAGCCGGTCAACGCCAGCACCTCGCAAAAAGCGCAGATACGCGGTTCCATCTTCTGAGCCGCGTCAAGAAACGCCGCCCGCTCCGCGGCATTCAGGTATTTGCGCGCGCCACTCGCATCGTAAAGGCTAAACGGTGCCGTTTCCATGTTCACAAAACCCTCTAACAAGGAAACAACAGTATGCTGCGTTTTGTCGCCGTCATTTTTAAATATCTGGGAAGGTTTTACCACATTGTTTCGTTTCTTGCAAACGCCCAAATAGACCTTGTAGTCTCGAAATCATAACAAAAATCACACGGAAACGCAACAAAACGCAGCAAAGTGTCGTCTCGTTGCTTTTGCATGAGCGCGTTTCAGCTCAAATAACACGAGACAAAGCCGTGTGAAACTTCAGTAAAAAGCCAAACGATCGACCTCACTGTCGGTGCCCCAGACGGATTTATCTCGGGGTTTCAGCAAGATGGGCGATCAAACAGTAGCGCCCGCATCACACCACAGTAGCACGCCGCATCAACGCGCTCGACGGGTGAATGCTACCGGGGTGACCCAACTGATGTGTTCCGGCGGGCGATAGTTTGTGCGCGAGCGAAAGGGCGATGTATGCGGGGCATGGTGGGCCGAGTCACGAGCGAGCAATGGCGCCGGTGACCCACCGACTTTGAACTGTTCTACACCAGCAATGAAAAGGATACGCCGTGAGTATGCTGTTAAAGATTTTGAGCCGCCGCTGTATTGTTATCGCGGCACTTTTACCAACGGTCGTTATATATCAGACACTCCCCGCTAAAGCGCAAACGTCCCACTCGAGAATTGTGGAAGATGTCTACCAATACTACACTAATGGAAAGCTATTCACCGCCCTTGTAGGCCTGATGGACGCCTGCCTGCTCGGCCGGCCCGATGGCGTGATTCCGATACATACCAAAGCCGCCCCGCCCAAGCGTCCCTTCACCGCTGTTGAATTTTGCATAACAATACACGCCGCTGCCGCTGCAACTGGCCTTATGCGTACAAACCTTTACCGCAGAAAGGAATCGGCCGGTAATAATCCCGCGTTTGCGTTCGCCGTGGGCTTCGGCTTCGGCCTCAGTATGCCAGAACGTTATGCAACGTACCTCGCCGCGGATCCTCAACTCATGGACTCGGTGAGCGCAGATTGCGTCGTGGGCAAAGGCGGGCATAAAGAATGCGAAATCTCCGGCGCTCTACAGGCGATCCGAGCCAAGGCCGACCTGGACCGCCTGGCCAAGTTATACCCTGCGGGGCGCGAAGGCGAATGGTAACAAAACCTTCACAATCAAAACAAAACATTTAAGATATACTGCGCTTATGCAACCTACCGCAGTACAGTCAAGCGCCTTGGCAGACAAACTCGATCCTGAGCAGGCGGTCGAGGCGCAACAACGCCATGCGGAGGTATCCGAGGCCCTCGCCCGCCTGGCTCAAATGCCGGATACCGACCCGGGGCTGCGCGCACAAAAAGATGAACTCGAGAGCATCGAACAACAACTTCGATCCCTGCTAAGGGGATCATCTCCGATGGCGCCCAACACAGCCCATCTTCTTGCCCGCGCAGGCACCGCCGTATCTGCGGCCGCCACGTTCCAAGGCGCATCTTTCACATCTGCAGCCCTCCGCGCCGCAGAAAGCTTCGCGCTCAAAACGGCGTTGCAAAAACAGGAAACGCAAAGCAAATCGATCTACCAGGACTTCCGGGAGCGCCGGAAGACACCGCAAGATCCTGAGCTGGGCGACGACCTCGTGAAAGCCGAACACGCCTACCAGGCCGCCCTTAAGACCGGCGATCCTGCGGTGATCGCCCGTGCGCAACTCGAACTTCACACCGCGCGTATGGCCGATGTCGCTTACGCCTACGGCCGAGGAGATCCATCGGCCGGAAAAACACTCAAAGAGCTACAAAATCAAACAGCACGCCTACTGGACTTCGCCAAGAAAGTGGATATCGCCAGTGGCATGAGCCCCGAAGAAGCGGAAGCACTCAAGCAGCAGACCTACAACGACACGCTGAAAAGAACCGCCGAAGCCGCGCGCAAAGGCGCTGCGGATGCAAATCGAGTTTTGCAAGACGAAGATCTTGTTCTCGCCGATCCAGACGATTTAACCCAGCGAGCCAATCGCTACGCCGCGCTGACGCCTCAGATCGAGGCAGCCAAACCAACCACTCCCGTTGCACACACCAGCGAACAGACAACCCATCACGCTCCAGGGGTAAAACCGAATGTCGAGCGTGGACGCTGACGAACCGATCCCGGCGTAACCATCATCCAAGAACTGCTTTGGGTTTCCTCCGACCGCTTGCCCGCGCGAGCATGCCTATAAGACGTTTCATAAATCGCCTTTTCGACGACACATCCATGAAACGCTCCGGCCTGCCTTTATTTATGCTGGGCTTTCCCCGAATTCTCAGCCTTGCCAGGTGTAGTGCCAGCGCAGGCGTCCAGAACCTCTTCTACGCTCGCCGCATTGACATCCAGCAGCTTACGACCCGCACCAACTAACATAGCACTGTGCTCCATGAGGACCGAGTTGACGACGCCAACATCGGCTTTCACACGATCCACCTCCCCGCTCCGATCAGGACACTTGAACACGCCAAGATGGACCTCGTTCGAAACACCATACGCTGCGATATGATCTTTATCCCTCGATTCATCTGCGACGATCCCTCCGGACACCACATACCGGGTTTTTCCGCCACCACGAGACAGCAACTCTGCGCTCGCGTTGTCGACCGTCTTTTGGGTCGTAAGACCCATATGAACACCCCTTGAGGTGCCAAGTGTATCGTCCATAAAGCCTCCTTCACGGGTTTCTAAGACCAATATAACATCAGACAGAAATTTATCATGTGACATTTACGGGAAGAATATTCAGCTTTCGGAGATATTTCGTATTAATACGGAGGCAAATCCGGATGCATCCGGTCTGCAATGCATATAATGTCGTCTCTTTAACAATGTTTTAAGACTTCAGACGTAATCTGGGTTCTATTAATCGCGAAAGGATACTTTATGACTACTTCGTCCAACCTGCCGTCGCACCGCGCCCTCGTCAATCTGGGCAACGAGGATCAAAAAGTTTGGCGCGAGGTGGGCGCCGCATGGCCCCATAACGATGGCCAGGGCTTTACCCTTAAGCTGGATCTGATCCCCACGGCAGGACTGCCCATTATCCTGCGTGCCACCACCAACCAACCACACTCCACCGACAGCGCAGCATGAATGACGCCGACAGCTACCGGTCAGAACGGCTGAAAGCGCTGGCGGCAGGCGGCACTGGCGCCGCGTTCCTCGGCTTGGTTGCGAGTAAGGAGGGCTTCACCCTCCTTCTCGATCAAGTCCGCGCCGCCATACGCTCAACGGGAGGCGAAGATGCGCTCCGGGAGTTCGAGACGCTTCTCGACCGGCTTCAATCGGCCCAGGCTACGGGCAAAGCAGCCCTCACCTCCATCGAAGCCTATGCGAAAGCGCACGGCCTAGAGCACGCCCGTCTCTCCTCGATCGTTGATGCAAGAGACGGCCGCTTCAGAACCATCGCCCTCTCCGCAGCGATCGGAGCGCTTGTCGGTCTCGGCGTCCACGATCTCCAGCGCCTCAGCCGCAACACAAGCGCCCTAGAGACCCCTCAAGCGACCCGCTAACACGCCGGCGAATCGGGCGCTTGACGCGGGGATAGGGGCGCTTCCAGCCGGTGTACTACCCGCGCGCAGTTTGCGGCGCAAGAGAGACAGAGCGCCTGGTCGGAAAAGGTGAGGATGCGAGGCTTCGCGAGAGAGGCGTCGCGTTCCCGATCAACCTTTTTCGACGGAGCGCTTTATGTCCAGAACAAAAAAACTTCCCCCCGCAACCCAAGCGATGATCCCGCTCGACAAGCTTGTCCTATCCGAGCGCAACGTCCGCAAGATCCTCAAGGAGAGTACGATCGAGAGCCTGGCGCAATCGATCGCCCATGTGGGTGGGCTCCTACAAAGCCTCTCTGTGCGAGCTGTCCTCGACGGCGAGGGCAATGAGACAGGCATGTATGAGGTGCAAGCCGGTGGCCGCCGCTACCGCGCGCTCCAGCTCCTCGTAAAACGCGGCCTTGTCGCCAAAACCGCGCCAATCCCTTGCCTCGTCCGCTCGACCGGTTACGCCGAGGTCGACTCCCTTGTCGAAAACTCGGAGCGCGAAGCCCTCCATCCGCTCGATCAGTTCCGCGCCTTCGCGCAGCTCGCCGAGAAAGGCATGCCCGTCGAGGATATCGCCGCCGCTTTCGCGGTGTCTTCCCTCGTCGTCAAGCAGCGCCTCAAGCTCATGAGCGTGAGCCCCGTCCTGCTTGGAGCCTATCAAAAGGAAGAAATGACGCTCGAACAACTGATGGCCTTTGCCGTTTCCGACGACCACGCCCGTCAGGAAGCGGTGTGGGACGGTCTGTCCTCCTGGGATAAGACGCCCCGCACCATCCGCCGCAAGCTGAACGAGCACGCCGTGCCCGCCAATGACAGACGGGTCATCTTCGTGAGCCTTGAGGCCTATGAAGCCGCCGGCGGCTTCATCGCGCGCGACCTCTTCGACGAGGAAAGCCAGGGCTATCTGCAGGATGCAGATCTCCTGAACCGCCTTGTTGAGGAAAAACTCGCTTCTGCCGCACAGACTTTCCGAAACGATGGCTGGTCCTGGGTTGTCGCCTCAACCGAGTTCGCCTATGGACACACCCGCGATTACCGGCCCATCCGCGCCATCGAACCGGCCCTCAACGAGGCCGAAACGCAAGAACTCGACCGCCTGCGAGACGAACTCGATGAGCTGACGAACGGGACTGACGAGGAAGACGATCTCGATCAGGATGCACGCGCGCGTTATGATGCGCTCAATGCCCGTATCGGCGAACTCGAAGCGAAACGCCCCGTTTACAGCCCGGAGGACAAGGCCCGCGCCGGCGTCTTCCTGAGCCTCGATTACGAGGGCAACCTCGCCATCGACGAGGGTTGGGCTCGTCCGCAGGACATTGCAACCGCCCCCGTAGCCGGCGACCGGCCGATCCTTGAGCCTTCGGAGGATATGGGCGAAGAGCCTTCCGCCTTTGGGTGCGGCTCACCACCACCACAGGCGGCGCAAGAGGACGACATCGGGCCTGCTATTCCAGAGAGGCTCAAGACCGAGCTGACCGCACACCGGACGCTGGCGCTCCGCTACGCGCTGTCTCTGGATCCGGTGACGGCCCATCTCGCCGCCCTGCACGCCATCGCGCGCAGGCTCTTCTACCGCTGGGGCGCGGAAAGCTGCCTCCAAATCACCGCAAGCGATTCGCTCATCCCGCCTTTCCCGGGCCTGAAGGACACCCCCTTCGCGCGCGCCCTCGAAGCTGCACATAAAGCCTGGGCGGAACGCTTGCCCGAGGAGCCGTCCGCGCTCTGGCATCGGCTGAAAGCCTTGACTCCGGAGGAGCGCACCGACCTCTTCGCCCATTGCGTCGCGATGAGCGTGAATGCGGTCTACCAGCCCCATGCCCACGACAAATCAAGCGTCGAAGCCGGCGATCACCTCGCCAGCGAGCTCGCCCTCGATATGTCCGCGCTCGGGTGGATCACGACAGCCGAGAACTACTTCAAGCGCGTGACCAAGGTCGCGATCATCGACGCCGTGCGCGAAGCCAAAGGCGACGCAACCGCGGATCTCCTCCTCGAGCTCAAGAAGGGTGACATGGCGACCGAAGCCGAACGGCTGGTACGCGAGACGGACTGGCTCCCCCCGTTCCTGCGAACCGCGTCTCTCACAGAGCCCGAGACGGATGCGGGCGCCGACGACCTGCCGGCCTTCCTCGATGAGGCCGCGCGCGAAGCCGCCTAGCAGAACCTGCCAGCCGACGCCGCCCTCCCGCTCGAGGGCGGCGCTTTCGTGCTGGAGCCGCAAGGTATCAACACCGCCGGCTCCGTTCACCCCAACACGGAGCACATCGCATGACAACCGTCTTTCAGAAAGCCAACGCGGACGCCGCCCTCGCCGCGCTCAAAGCCGCCAAACCCGACGCTGAAGCCGATCTTGAGACGGCGATTGAAAACCTGATCATCGACCTCGGCCATCTCGCCGAAGCCCGGGAGCTCGATTTTCTGACCCTCGCCGCAAGGGGCATCCGCGGCTGGGCCATTGAACGCATCAATCCGAATTACGTCGGGGAAGGCCCCCTCGTCGAAATCCAGATCGACGGCCAAGGCCTGTCGCGTAAGCCTGCCCCCGACCAGACAAGCTAACCCGGCGGAACGACGTGGGCGATCATCATACCCTTGTATCCTAATCCTCTTTCCCAGAGATGTTATGACGAAACCTATGACAACCCTCGCCGAGTTCAAACGCCGCGCGGTCAAAGGCGCGGTGGTCGAACGGCGCTTTCCGGGCGAACCCCGCCGCAGCGAAGAGCGGCTCATCGTGCATTCGCAGACCAATGCGATCGCGCTTCTGCCCGCTCACGTTTTAACGGCCGAGCACATTGCGAGCGCCGAAGCCAACCCGCAGAAATACGCCTCCTGGCTGTACTGGCCCCCTGCCCGGTTATGCCGCTTCAGGGAAGGGGAGCTCATCATCCTCAACAAAGAATGGCGGCCCATCATCGCCCTGCGCATCCTGAAAGACGCGCGCCGCGCCTGACCATCTTTCTGCATCCAACCCCGTAACCGCCCGCCCTCAAGGCGGGCTTTGCTTTTTCAGGGAGACCCTCGTGAACTGGACAAACGATTGCGCCTACAGCCCGGAACGCAAATCCGTGTTTCACGCGCAAGCACGCAAAAGGCTGAAGCAACTCGCCAACGCCTTGGACCTTGATCCCAACACCTACGATCTGCGCTCGAACCACGGCGGCATCGCCGTATCCGGCGAGATCACCCTCCATCACGAGCGCCTTTATGTGCAGGTCTCGCAGCCGGGCGCGGGAGTGCCAGGAATCCTCTACCGTAGCTGCCAAGGCCGAAAGGATTACAGGGGCGGGCACAACCATTTCGCGCCGCTCGACCGGCTGGACGATCCAG
This sequence comes from Hyphomicrobiales bacterium, assembly GCA_033764775.1. Classification (GTDB taxonomy): domain Bacteria; phylum Pseudomonadota; class Alphaproteobacteria; order Rhizobiales; family Rhodomicrobiaceae; genus JAWXCE01. The sequence continues at coordinate 121,612 of JANRIQ010000002.1, forward strand.
AAGCGCTTGCCGCCCTGATCCGCCGCACCCTCCCGAACCTCAAGCTCTAAGAGAACAACCCATGAATATCCCCGATGTCACCATCCGCGACCGCATCATCCCGCCGCGCAAAGTCCTCCTCGCCGAGGGCGGCGCCGTTCCCGCCTCGGAGATGGCGCAGGAAATCTGCCTCGATACTGGCCGCAACCCATTCGGCCATGAGGTCAAGCTCCTTGCGCGGATCGGCGGCTGGGTGCCAGCCGGATCGATGCTGCGCTGGGACAATGGCGCGTTCGGCGTGATTTCCGACCGCGACGGCATCCGCCACGGCCGCTGGTTCAAGAGCTTCGACGACGCACACACCTGGTTCGACAAGGTCACCGGCGCCTCCGCACACGACGGCTGAACCACGCATCCCATCTCACTGCGACCGGCAGCTCCGGGCGCAGTCCCTTTCCCAGATTTTTGAATGGAGTTTCCCATGGCCGATTATTACACGCCCACCACCCTTGAGCCGAGCATTCCCAACAGGGACATGACGCCGTTCGAGCGCTTCATCCTCACCCGGATCTACGATCACGAGGAGGATGGCGAGCGAACCTATTTTTACTCCTGGGACGGCGCGAACAGCTTTTTCTGGCTGGAGAAAGAGCCCCTCCAAGCGCTTCTTCGAGACCCCGCCCAGGACCCAAGCCTCATTGCCGAGCGCGTGCGGATAGCGCTCGAGGCTGAAGCCGATCACCACAGTACAGACCTCGAATGCACGCTCGAAGAAGACGAACTCGAAGACCTTCTCCAGACGATCCTGAAGCGGTCCGAGACGCTAACCCATCTCGCCATCACGAAAGCCTATACCTGCTCGAAGATGCGCCCCGGCGCATTCGGCGGGAGCATCACGCTCATCCGCGCCAAGGGTGTCCGCTTCACCTCGACCGCCGATATGCTTGAAGACTGGCTGTCAGAGGACGAACAAAACGATCCCTCAAAGGCAAATCCGGCAACAACAGCGTGACAAACCTTCGCAACACGCTACAGAAGAATCAAATTTATACATTTTTACCAAGAGGACTGCATGCCGATCTCTTTTTTCAGGCAATACAGAACAAATAACGATTATCTAAAGCGCTGGAAACAACGCCAGAAAGAACAGCTCAAAGGCCTTTACCAGGCGGATTTTCATCCCGTTGAGGACCAGTATCTTGCCGCACAAGGCCTCAAGCCACCCTACTATCTGACGATTCTGCCGCTGCGTCATACTGAGCATGAATTGTGGGCGGGCGATCTGACATCGCCCTCCACTATCCTCAACGAGGCCTGCCGTTTCCGGCAGGAAATGCTCGATCAAGCGATTGCTGTCATTCCCACCCCGGTCCTGATTTATCTCGAGACCGAAAACAACTGGTGGGATGAACCGCAGGACCAGTTCCTCAGCATGTTGCAGGAGTACACGTCGGACTGGCGCCACTCCTACGTCCGAAAATACTCAGCGCTCACCTTTGCCTATGTTCAGCGCTTAAGCCCCCTCGAATACCGGCTGTTTCAGGAAGCGCTGAGCCGCCTATCGTGGCCCGGATTGATCGAAGACAACGCTGTAACACCGGCCGCCCTCGAACGCTTCCCGAGCCTTGCCGCCCGAAAGAGCCACATCGAAGCCCAATACGCCCTCATGCAGCAAGAAAACCGTGTGCCCGACCCACAATCCCGATGTGACAGCGATCAGGAAGAGTGAGAGGGCATGGCCCTCCGGTTGAAGGCACCGGCCTAAGAGCCGCGCCCCGCCTTGTCCCAAGCCCGCTCAGAAGCGGGCTTTTTCTTTGCCCGGAGTATCCCATGTGCTGGACAGCAGAACGTGTCGAACAACTGAAATCCGCCTGGACCACAGGCTTGAGCGCGGCCCAGATCGCCGCTCAACTCGGCGATGTCTCCCGCAACGCCGTCATCGGCAAGCTCCATCGCCTCGGCCTCAAGCGCGCTCACCTCACGCGAACGCACCGAAGCGTAAGCCCGCGCCAGAGGCCGCCGCACCGGCTCCTGCCGCAGAGCCCGTTCGTTCCCGCCCGCGTTTGCGAACCGCGCCTGCGGCTTCCCTCACACCTCCCCGAGCTCGCGCCGCCGCCGGAGCGCGTCCGCCTCCTCATACTAAGCGCCACCCGCTGCCGCTCGCCCGAAGGCGACCCCAAGCGCGTCGATTTCCACTTCTGCGGCCGGTCCGCAAGACCCCGCTGCCCCTACTGCCCCCATCACGCGGCCCGCGCGATCCACGCACGCTAGACAACGACACCATCCACCCAACCGACGGAGACAACCCATGTTGAAGCCTAAAACCGTAACATCGGCCGCGCCGGTAAACCCCGATCCTCGAAGGCGCTGGATGCCCACGAATTGGGTTGACGCGCCTAAACTGTCACAATTTTTACACGTTAATATGTTTGCTTAGTTTAGTCCGCAGTCCATCTCCCAGAAGTTCATTAACCTTATAGAGTTTCCGCTAATGCAATTTAATGTTATATTAGTTATCATGCTTATTTTGGCAACATCGTCAAGCGCGGCGATTGCTAAAACATATTCAAAAGTTTTTGTGGACTCAGGAGGTTTTGAATATGCCAAATCGGTTCTCTTACGTAATCTGACTTTGCAAAACTCAATAGCGCTAGAAAGTACTGGCGCGCAGAACGCAGCATCGCAGTATTGCAACGATCCTTCGAAAGAGTTGCTGATTTTGGTGACTCGTCAACTTGAACTTGCGCGGCTAATGGGATGCGTAGGCTCCTCGATTTCGGAAAAAAAGATAGATGTGCCTGGAAAGGGGACTTTATATCTCTACAGCGATCCCAAATCTATAACTGGCAACAAAGTGCTCAGCGAATTTCTTGTCCTTATTTCTGAACGCGAGAACAACGTGGAGTTAGCGGCATGGGACGATCATAAATGCGAAAGTAAAGATCCAATGCGACAAGGACAACTTCCTCCACTGGGACTAAAGCCAGCAATTAAACCGTGGGCTGCTCCCGAACGAGTCGAGGAAGCAGGTATGACAGTTGAACCTGTTGTGTTTGTCCATAAATCTTATGATGGGCATCCATGTTTTTTGCGTGTTGTGGAAATTGATTCAGATAGCCCATTCGCAGTATCACTTAAACCAGGACATATTTTTATAGGAGCTCCCGAAGCGTATCCGGATCCTGATTATGTACCGGCGGTGAATTCACCGCAGAACCTGCGCGATCGGATGCGATGGGCGGAAAACAAAGACTCCAATTACATAGCCCTTGTCTATGTATTTGAATCCGACACACAGTCAGACAATCCGGCAGACTATTTGTTGATCTCGAGCAGAACGCTGCTCGACGGAAGCATTGACGTGACTGAGAAAATTGAATTTGTTCCCGGTTGCAAGGTCCACGAAAAATCTAAATGTTGACAGCTTTCCAAAATCGTAGGGTCGTGATTGTTGTCACGATGACACTCCTATCGTTGTTCATAGGTTGCGTTGTTTTTGGTTTAGCCAACTACGAAGCCGCAGCCCAAGATACGGGATTGGCTACGCAATATGATCCGCGGGAGCGGGCAGCACAGAGAAAAAGAGTGATGCGTGCTTTTGCACGAGATCTTGAACGCGCCGATAAAGCTCAGCAAGTCTACAAAACTCCATACTTTTGGTACTACTTTAACGACCCCGAGCGAATAGAGGCAGTTTTTAACGGTCGTTTCGAACTCGGCGGGCTAATCGATAAAAATTACTTGCTTGAACTTCTTTCGCGGTATGTTTATGAAAGGTGGGCATCTTGCAAAGCTAGCCTGCGGGGCGAGGTAAGATATTTTGAAATTACTGCAACAACGACAAAGCGACACTATGGTCGAGTTGTCGATATTGATAGTAATCGGAGAATACTGGGAATTGAGGACCGATTTGCTGATCTGTTTCAGCTGCATTTCAACTCTGGATTGCCCTTAGAAGATTTTGCAAAAGCGTACAGCGAGCTTCAGTCGATCAACGACCTATCCGCAATATCGCAGCAGTTCTTTAAAGGTACCCTCGGGAAATATACAAATTCTCACTTTGACGCGGGTAAAATCGTGCGCCTTTTGGGTTGCCAAGGCGCCGCCTCTTATCAATTCGAAGAGAATCTAGTTCGAGCGCTGGAAGGGCGTTCCTCTGTCCAAGACGATCGAGTGGTCATTGCCGAAGCAATGAAGTGGTCGGATCGTGCCTTTTTGCAAGGTCATTTCGGAAGCATTGGTGAGGCGTGCTACTTCGATCGTCTATTTATGAGTAATGCGAATTTCTCCGACCGGGTGCTAAAATTTTGTAATTGTCTGGAGCAGCGCTTAGCAACAACTCTAAGCCCTGAGGAGGCCGTAAAGTATACGACAAACTACGAGGAATTTCGATCCTCGAAGCGCTTCGATGAGGCAGCTGGCGGTTGCCAACAATTTAACTAGATAAGGCGGCCATCGTTTTTTCCACGAGCTTTCCACTTAGTTCCTTTTATGCGAACGATAAAGTCAAAACGCATTTCCAGCTGCCAACGTTGCGTCTAACGCGGCTAGCCGATAACGGGGCAAGCGAGACGCTCCGACACTTTCGTCTGGGACCCGTCGGCTCGCTGGCCTTGATGCCAACGCCAACTCGACACCTGAAGATTGCAGTGGTAGCCGCTCCACGATACAGGCCGCAGGAACTCCTTCAGACAGCACGTAATGCCAAACGCGACGCGCGCCATCGGCGCGGTCGCTGGGGTCGAAGCTGTCGCGCTGTATCCGCCGAGAACCGCGTCAGTTCTCGCCCGCGCGCGCTCCACATCCTCCCGAGCCTTGCCGCGCGCAAAGACGACATCGAAGCCCAATATGCCCTCATGCAGCAAGAAAACCGTCTGCCCAACCCGCAATCCCCATGTGACGGCGATCCAGAAGAGTGAGAGGGCATGGCCCTCCGGTTGAGCGGGCCGGTTTGAAAGCCGCGCTCCCGTCCTGATCCCAAGCCCGCGCTTCCCGCGGGCTTTTTCTTTGCCCGGAGCAACCCATGAGCTGGACCCCAGAACGTATCGAACAACTGAAATCCGCCTGGACCAAAGGCTTGAGCGCCGCCCAGATCGCAGCCGAGCTCGGCAGCGTCTCCCGCAACGCCGTCATCGGCAAGCTGCATCGCCTCGGTCTGAACCGCGGTCGCCTCGCAGGCAGACGCAAAAGCGCAGGACCGCGCCTCAATCTGCAGCGCCAACCCCCGCCGCGGAGCCGGCCCACGCCGCCTGCACCTACTCGCGAACCACGCCTGCGGCTACCGGAGCTCTCGCCGCCGCCCACCGACCGGATCCGGCTGGTAACGCTTACCGCCACAAGCTGCCGCTGGCCGGAGGGCGACCCGAAACACTGGGATTTCCACTTCTGCGGCCGCCCCGCGAAGCCCGGCTCGCCCTACTGCCCCCATCCCGCAGCCCGCGCGGTCCGCCGGCGCACCACACAGGCCCCATCCACCTCAACGACGGAGACGACCCATGCTGAAGCTTAATCCCGTAACATCGCCCGCGCCTGTCAGCCCGGACCCAGCCGCCTTTCTCGCCAGCGCCGCCTACACCCTGCTTGCGCACCTTTCACGCGGCGAACCGCTCGATGCGGTCAGGCTGCGCACGGCCCTCACGGAAGCCTCGGGCGGCTCGGACGCGGAGGGGTGCTGGGTCTGGAAAGACGCCTATGACGCGGCGGAAGGGGCGGCGGTCCTATTCCTCAAGCGACATGGCGTAACCATGCTGCAGAAATCCGGCACGCCGGAGCGGATGGGGCAGATGCTCGCGTCGCTCGCAATGCTCCTGCCATCCCACACGCGCCGCTCCGAAGACACCGAGACCTACCAACAATTCTCAAGCCCCCTCGAGCTCGGCTTCGCGGCAGCCTCCGCCGCCGCCATCACGCCCGCCGATCGGGTGCTCGAGCCCTCCGCCGGCACCGGCCTTCTCGCGGTTCATGCCGCGAACCGGGGGGCGGCGCTCGTCCTGAACGAGCTTGCGCCGAAACGCGCGGGCCTCCTCGGCCGTCTCTTCCCCGAATGCCCCGTGACCTCCCATGACGCCGAAGCGATCCACGACCTTCTCGACGGCGCGATCCGCCCGTCCATCGTCCTCATGAACCCGCCATTCTCGGCATCCGCCAGCATCGCGCGACGCATGGCCGACACCACGGAACGCCACATCCGCTCAAGCGTCGCACGGCTCGTCCCTGGGGGGAGGCTCGTCGCCATCACCGGCGCGAACCACGATCCGGCAGGCGCAGACCAGCCGGCCTATCTCGCCTCAGGCGAGGCAAGCCTCGTGTTCACCGCGACCCTTGTCGGCCAGATCTATGCCCGTCACGGCACCACCATCGAAACCCGCTTGAGCGTAATCGACAAAGCCCCTGGGCTTGAGCCACGAGCGCCCCACGCCTTGCACGCGGCTTCTGCGGCGGAACTCATCGCACTGCTCGCGGCGCAATGTCCTCCGCGCCAGCCCCTCGCCACCGGCGCCACCCCGACCTTCCGCTCGCACAAGGCTTCCCGGCAAGCTCCGACGCTCGCAAACCAGTCCGCTCCCCGGAAAGCAGAGCCTGATCAGGCAGCAGCCGATCTGACGTACAGCCCGCGTGCGACACACACGACGACCATCACGCAAGGCCAAGGGCTCTACGACCCTTACCGTCTGCAGGCCATCGAGATAGCGGGGGCTAAACCCCACCCGACACCGCTGGTACAGTCGGCGGCCATGGCGTCGGTGATCCCGCCTGTGCCGTCCTACCGCCCCACACTGCCTCGGCATCTCGTTGACCAGGGCACCCTCTCTGACGCCCAGCTCGAGACCATCATCTATGCGGGTGAAGCGCACAGCCAGCATCTCTCCGGCCGCTACCTCAGGGACGAGACCTTCGATACGATCACGCTTGCGCCCGACGGCGACGCAAACGCCGTCTGTTACCGCAAGGGCTTCTTTCTTGGCGACGGCACGGGCTGCGGCAAGGGCCGGCAGGCGGCGGGCATCCTTCTCGACAATTGGCTGAAGGGCCGCCGCCGCGCTATCTGGATCTCGAAATCCGACAAGCTCATCGAAGACGCCCAGCGCGACTGGAGCGCCCTCGGCCAGGAGAAACTCCTGATCGTCCCCCAATCCCGCTACAAGCCCGCAGCCCCGATCCGGCTCGCCGAAGGCATCATTTTCACCACCTACGCAACGCTGCGCGCCGAGGACAAAGCCGGCGCCTCGCGCCTGAAACAGCTGCTCGACTGGACCGGCGCACATTTCGACGGCGTCATCATTCTCGATGAGGCGCACGCGCTTTCGAACGCCGTCGGCGAGACCGCAGGCGAACGCGGCGCGAAACCCGCCTCCCAGCAAGGCCGCTCAGGCCTGCGACTGCAACATGCGCTGGCTGACGCCCGCATCGTCTATATCTCGGCCACCGGCGCCACAAGCGTTCACCATCTCGCCTACGCCCAGCGCCTCGGTCTCTGGGGCGGCTCGGACTTTCCCTTCGCCTCGCGCACGGATTTCGTGAGCGCGGTTGAGGGCGGCGGCATTGCCGCCATGGAAGTGCTCGCCCGTGACCTCAAGAGCCTCGGCCTCTACATGGCCCGCTCCCTTTCCTATGACGGCGTTGAGGTCGACATGCTCCAGCATAGCCTCACGCCCGCTCAGATCGCGATCTACGACGCCTATGCCGAGGCCTTCGCCATCATCCACTGCAACCTCGACGCCGCACTCAAGGCCGCCAACATCACATCCGACAGCGGCACCCTCAACGCACGCGCGAAATCGGCCGCCAGAAGCGCCTTCGAGAGCAACAAGCAGCGTTTCTTCAACCACCTCATCACAGCCATGAAAATGCCGAGCCTGATCGCCGCCATCAAGGGCGACCTCGCGGCGGGCCATTCGGCCATCGTGCAGCTCGTCTCAACCGGCGAAAGCCTGATGGAGCGGCGGCTTAAGGACATTCCAACGGAAGAATGGTCCGATCTCTCAATCGACGTGACCCCGCGCGAATATGTGCTCGACTACCTCGCCCATGGCTTCCCGACGACGCTCTTCGAACGCTACGAGGGCGAAGATGGCACGCTTCTCTCCCGGCCTGTTCTCAAGGACGGCCAGCCCGTGCATTGCCAGGAAGCGCTCGCAGCCCGCGACCGGCTCATCGAGCATCTGGCGGCGCTGCCGCCTGTGTCCTCCGCCCTCGACCAGCTGTTGCATCATTTCGGGGCCGAGACTGTCGCCGAAGTCACCGGCCGAACCCGCCGCATCCTGCGCCAAAGGACGCCCGAAGGCTCGAAACTCCAGGTCGACACACGACCCGGCTCGGCGAACCTCGCAGAAGCCCAGGCCTTCATGGACGACAAGAAGCGCATCCTCGTCTTCTCGGATGCGGGCGGCACGGGGCGCTCCTATCATGCGGATTTAAGCGCGCGCAACCAGCGCCTCCGTGTCCATTACCTCCTCGAACCCGGCTGGCGGGCCGACGCCGCCATTCAGGGGCTCGGCCGCTCCAACCGCACCAACCAGGCCCAACCGCCGCTTTTTCGCCCCGTCGCAACCGACGTCCGCGGCGAAAAGCGCTTTCTCTCGACCATCGCCAGACGGCTCGACAGTCTCGGCGCCATCACCAGGGGGCAGCGCCAAACCGGAGGCCAAGGATTGTTCCGCCCCGAAGACAATCTCGAAAGCGTCTATGCGAAACACGCGCTCAAAGAACTTTACGAGCTTATTGTCCACGGCAAGCTCGAAGCCTGTTCGCTTGAGGCATTTGAAACACAAACCGGCCTTCGCCTGACCTCGGAATCAGGAGCCCTCCTCGAGAACCCGCCTCCCATCACCACGTTTCTAAATCGGCTGCTCGCGCTCAAGATCAGCCTTCAGAACGCGATCTTCGCCGCCTTCGAGGATCTGCTGGAAGCGCGGATTGAAGGCGCGATCGCAAGCGGCCTCTACGATGTGGGGCTTGAAACCCTGTCCGCCGATAGCCTCACCATCATCCGCGCCGAAACGCTCTCGACACACCAGAGCGGCGCAACCTCCAACCTTGTGACCATCGCCAAGAAAACCCGTACGCGGCCGCTGACGCTCGAGGAAGCGCTCGAGAAAGCAGCGCTTGGCCGCTCGCGTCTGCTCATCAACACCCATTCGAAACGAGCAGCTCTACTTCTGCCCGCCGCGTCACGGACCACCGCCGCCGGCGAGGTCGAAGAACGCGCCATGCTTCTAAGGCCGATGTCGCAAAAAACCATCCCCCTGGATTTTCTCGCCGAGAGTTCCTGGGAAGACGCCGACGCTGCCCGTTTCTCCGCTCTTTGGAAGGCGGAGATCGCCGAACTCGCCGAATTCCAAGAGGAGACCATTCATCTCGTTACGGGGCTTCTGCTGCCCATCTGGAAATCGCTCCCCGCCGGTAACATGAAAATCTATCGCCTGGAGACGGACGATGGCCAACGCCTCCTCGGTCGCCTCATCAACCCGGAATCGTTGCCGGCGATCTGCGAAACCTTCGGGCTGGCCACCGAGCGCTTAAAACCCGAGGAAGCAACCCGCCTTATCCTGGTCGAGCGAAAGGGCGTCATGCTCACCGGCGACAGGGCGCTAAAGCCCGTGCGCCTCATGGGCGAAGTGCGGATCGAGCTGATAGGTTTTGCAGCGCATGAGCTCGAGCAGCTCAAGAGCTTCGGCTTTTTCTCCGAAATCATCAGCTGGAAGCTGAGGCTGTTCCTGCCGCTCGATCAAGCTCGCGGCCACCCGGCGCTCGAAAAGCTCTTCCGCCAACACCCGCCGCTGGCGCTCGCATCCTGATTTTTTTAGCGCGCGTTCCGCAGCTTTGCCTGAGGCTGAGAGGCCGGGCGCGCCATATTCCCCTGACCATTTTGGAGACTGCATATGACCAACACCGCCCGTGATGTATCCCGGCGCCTCGCGCTTCACGCCGAAGCCGTCTGCCGAGCCTACCTGCCTCAGGGGCGCAAATCCGGCCGCTACTGGATCGCGGGCGACGTCACAGGCGCCAAAGGACGCAGCCTGTTTGTCGGTCTGCGCGGCCGCACCCCCGGCCGTTGGCTCGATGCGGCGACCGGCGAGCGCGGCGATCTCCTCGACCTCATCCAGATGAACCGCAATCTGCCCACCCTTAAGGCCGCGATCCTGGAGGCGACCCAGTTTCTTAACGACCCGCCTTCCGCGACGACGCCAAGCCAATCGCCTCCGGCCTTGAGTGACGCCGAGCGGGTTCGGCGTCTCTGGCGCCTGACGGCTCCCCTCCCCGGGACGCTTGCTGAAACCTATCTGCGCGCGCGAAAGATCGCGGCAGCCTCGGCGATGCCCGTGCTGCGCTTCCATCCCGCCTGTTACTTTCTGAATGATGACGGCAACCGTGAAGCTTGGCCTGCGCTGATTGCCGCCGTGTCAGACCTCTCGGGCCGTCTAGTCGGCTTGCACCGCACCTATCTCGCCGGCGATGGCGCTGGCAAAGCCCCTGTGTCCGATCCCCGCCGCTCCATGGGCAGGCTTCACGGCCACGCCGTCCATCTCGATCGCGCCGGCGAGGTCCTCGGCGTCGGCGAAGGCCTCGAAACCGTCCTGTCGATCCGCATGGCGCTCCCGGGCCTGCCCCTCTGGGCCGCGCTCTCCGCCCCGCATCTTGCGGCGCTTCTTCTCCCTGAGACCGTCACCCGCCTCTTTATTTTCGCCGATAACGACGCGGCCGGGCGCAAGTCGGCTCTCGCCCTGTCCGAACGGGCCCAGGCGGCCGGGATAGAGACCGCGATCGCCATCGCCGAAGCGGACGATTTCAACACCGATCTGAGGGCGGTGGGGCTTAAACGGCTCACAGAACGCCTCGAACGCACCCTGAAGACTGACCATAACAGCTGCGCATGCGCGCCCGGACAGCCGCTCGGCGGATGCCGCCCCCAGCGCTCGTTGCAAGCGGACCGCGCGCGGCCTGTCTGAGCGGCGATGGCGCCAGGGCATCGCGGGATCCGCAACGGGGCCTGACGCCTATTTTCCGCCGCGGGCGTACCGCCCGCTTTGCATCGCGAAGCAAAATAGGCGTAGGGCTTCCCGTCCTCCGCTGGCGCTTCGGCCCTTCGGGTGCAGGCCCGCGAGAGGCCCCGGCGTGTGGATCGCCGTCAGGCCGCTATCGGCGGCCGCTTCATCCCGAACGAGGAGGACTTCCATGATCCGCACAGCAACTGGCCCGAACGGGCTCTCCCGCACATCCGCCACCGGCCGCGTCGTCGAAGCGCTTAATCTCTACGGCTATGAGCCGCAAGACGGCGAGCCGGACCACCGCCCCCTGCCCGAGCCCGATGATCTCGCCGCCAGCCTCGAGACCATCTTCGAACTCCTCGAGGACGGCTTCGCCGGCACCAAGCTCGAACGCGACATCGAAGACCTGCTGCGCGCCGTAGCCGACCTCTTCCACCGCAAACTCGAGCGCGTGGAACGCCAGCTCGGGAATAATGAAGACCGCCAACGCGAGTGCCAGCGGGAGCAGGACGGCTCCGAAGTCCAGTCCGTCAAGCTCGAACGCCTCCTGGATCAGGGTCAGACGATTCTCGAGCGCCGCAGCATCTTTGAGGGCATGCGCGATAAAGCCGCCGAGCTCTTTGAAGCCCGCACCGGCTCCGCCTGGCGGCCCCGCGCCGGATCGCATATCTCACGCGCGACCTTGACCGCCAGCCTCATCGACAGCCGGGATTTCCTCGCCGCCGAGAAATCCGCGAAAAACGAGCTGCTCGTGCCCAAAGGCACCAAGATCGCCGTCGCCGGCGGACCCAGCTATCAGGATCACCATCGCATCTTCGAGACGCTCGATAAGGCGCGCGCCAAATACCCGGACCTCGTGCTGCTGCATGGCGGCACTCCCACGGGCGCCGATCATATCGCCGGCCTCTGGGCCAAAAACCGGGGCGTGACACAGATCGCCTTCAAGCCCGACTGGAAGAAAGACGGAAAAGCCGCGCCGTTCAAGCGCAACGACCGGCTGCTCGCCGTCATACCCAAAGGCCTCATCGCTTTCCCCGGCAATGGCATCACCGACAATCTCGTCGACAAGGCGAAGCAGATGGGCATACGCGTCGCCGATCACCGGAAGGCCCCGTAACGGGGCCTTCCTCCACGCTTTTAGCGCTCCGCCGGGTCGCGGCGCAGATGATCCGGGATCGGGTAGGGTGCGACTGCGATCTCATCTTCCTGTTCGCGCATGGTGTAGGCATCATGCCAGGCCTGAATGCGCAACAGCGTCTCCATCTTGATACCAAACGCCTTCTCGACCCTGAGCGCCATCTCAGGGGAGAGCGCCGCATGGCCGTTGAGCAAATCGGACAACGTGGCCCGGCGCACGCCAAGGATCTCAGCCGCCTGCGTCACCGACAAATCGAGGGGCGCCAGTACGTCCTCGCGCAGAATTTCCCCGGGATGGGCCGGCTTCATGCGCACTCTGAGCGGTTCCTCCTGCATCAGTGGTAATCCTCCAAATCCAAGTCGCTAATCGTATCGTCATCGCGCCGGAACGTCAGCCGCCAGTTCGCCGAAACCGAGATGCTCCATGTCCCCGCCCGGTCGCCAACCAGTCGATGGATGCGCCAGCCCGGCCGGTCCCGGATATCCTCCAGGCTGTCCGCCGCTAGCAGCTCCGTCAGTATCCGTCTCAATCTAGCCACCTGATCGGGGCGCACCTCGCGCGGGTTGTTCTCTAGAAGAAGCCGCCTCAGGCCACGGTGGCGAATACTAATGATCTTCATATAACAGAATTGTACGCTATTACCGTACAAATGGCAAACGGATATTTGCAATCGGAGGCGCTTGGGTTCACGTGTGCCAAGACTCACGCTGCGCGCTTCCCCCATTCGATTCAGGAAGGTCCGGCTTACGCCGTGCATAATTGCGCGTTATAGAACGTGAATGTGTGGACGATTCACTCAATTCTTCACATGGGCTGAACTCGCAGCCCTTTACAATCCCACCAACCCGCTGGCGCTGAACCTGCGGCCGTCCTGGAACGTCGCGCCGACGCAAGATGTCGGCGTCATCGTCCCGGAGCCGCAGGGATTGGTCTATACCACGATGCGCTGGGGCCTTGTGCCGGTCTGGGCCAAGGACACCAAGATCGGGGCGCAATGCATCAACGCCCGGCTCGAGACGGCGGCGACGAAACCCGCATTCAGAGCCGCTTGGAAGGCCCGGCGCTGCCTGATCCCCGCATCCGGTTACTATGAATGGCAGACGGTAAATATCGACGGCAAAACGCAGAAACAGCCCTTTCATATCACGCGCGCCGATGGTGTTCCGCTGACTTTCGCGGGGCTGTGGGAACGCTGGAAGGACGACATGCTGAGCTTTACGATCTTGACGACGGCGGCAGGCACAGCGACTGCCGCCCTTCATGATCGAATGCCGGTGATGCTGGATGATGTCGGGATGGCCGCGTGGTTGGCCGGGGGCGATCCCATCCCATCCGACGCGATCGAAGCGCAGATAAACTACTGGCCAGTAGCGCGAGAAGTCGGGAAGCCAGCCTATAACCGGCCAGAATGCATAAAGTCGCTAACCGAAAATACCTGACACTAATGAAGCCAGTATAATTGGCGACATTAGGCGCATTATCGAAATATTTGTTGCCATTGTACTGTTCTGTTGTACGCTCCGGTTGTGCAAATGAGAGATGCCAAGCCTTCGAGTTGTGGAAGACACCCATGGCCAAGCCAGAACCGGAACTCGCGATCAATTTCGATTTGCTCGACAGTATCCGGGACCTCCGGCTGAAAGGGGTTCTTCAGGAACATTCGCGCGAGCTGATCACAGCGCTTCGCGCCGCCTATTACGGTCCCCACACGCTCACCGTTCGCGAGCGTCTCCTCTATGAACGCAAAGTGCTCCCGGCCCTCGTCCTGCGCGGCCACTTAAGAAACTCGACGCTGGAAAGCATCACCTCCACGGCTATTTCAGACGAAACCGACAAAGAACGAGCGCACTCTCCCCGGGAGCACCTCCTGCGACGCCTCGCCTAAGCCCCTGCTCCCGGCAGGCGTTACTGTACCTCCGAAGCGAACGCTCCCTGATAACGCGAGGCCCAATTCACGAGCCTCCTCGCCGCATCCCCCTTGCTGCCTACATTCTCTCGCCTTACACGGCCCGCCGCAAGTGACCGAAAGGGGAAGGCGGCCCTGTTGGCTTGCCGGACGAATGACCTCTCCTTTTGTCATGGCCCCGTCCGTAGCGGCTTCTTTTTCTGGGCCTTAGCGCCTTGGCTCGCTTTTACGCACAACGGGGGGCTTAGTCCCCCCGTGCTCCACATGCGTTTCGCTCCTTCGGATGCGCGCGCGAGACCGGCGGGCGCTTTCTTTGGCCCAGAAGCCGCGATGGGCGCGGCCTCACACATGACAAAGAAGGAGAAGTATCATGGCGCAATCCAACAACCGTCCGACTCACCGCGCATTCGTCACGTTCGGCGAAGGCCGCAACAAGGTCTGGCGCGAAATCGGCGCTGCGTGGGCGCATGAAGACGGCGAAGGCTTTAATGTGAAGCTCGACCTCATGCCGCTGCAAGGCCAGCAGATCATCCTGCGCACGCCAAAGGTGAAAACCCCGGCCGATGAGCAGGGAGAAGTCTAGGAGGAGATCCAGGCTTCCGGGGAGGCGCAAGCCTCCCCGCCCGCAGAGCGCTTCGCCCGCATCAAGGCGGCGCTCTATCCTCCCGCAAATAGCGCGGCGCGTCGCCTTCACAGGCCGCGCTCTTCCTGCGACGAATACCGGCGCGCGAGTTCGCGGCGCGCCCAGCGGCCATCGTCCTTTAGCTCCGCATTTTCCTGGTGCAACCGAGTCAGCTCCAACGCGGTTTGCGCATGCTCCTCCTTCACCGCCGACACCTTGTTATACGCTTTGTAAGCGCCGATGACGCCGGCCAACATGGCGATGCCTGATCCCACCGCAGAACGCTTGATCAGCGCGGCTTTCAGCGTTGGCTCGCCCGCTTTGGGCTTGTCCGTAAGGGGTATGAACGCGATGAGGGACGCGGGCGCCGACGCAACCCCCGACCAGAACACCCAGCTTTTGACCGCGGAGAACCAGGCGCTCGGCCCGCGGTAGCGTTTCTCTGATTGATCCCCCATAAGCCTTCACTCCGCAATCGATGGCATCATCCCGTGCACCATGCGTCCGAGGTACTGGACACTGCGGACGCCGATCACGCCGGGCCGCAAAACCTCAGGATCGATGCCGCAGACGACAACCGTCTCATCGACCAACCGACGCCCCATCTCGCCAGGCCGGCGCGGAATGCCGTCCTCCCGCAGCACAATCTGAGGCGCACGGTTCGCGAGTTCGGTTAACGCCTCACCCGCGGTGAACAGCGACCCATTCTGAGATCGCGGCATCTCGCTCACCTCTTCCATCCCCGTGACCCTCCTCGCAGTGTTCCCGCGCGCATCGCATGTTCTCGATTCGAGCTTTCTCTGTTCACTGTACTGTCGCCATCTTAAGAATTCGTTAAGCCTCAGGGCAGGACAAACCCACCACCTTCCACTCGCCGGCGCCCGGGCCGGCCTCTCATCCGCCGGTTCTGGCCTCGCGCGCGGCCGCGTCAACACCGAACGGCCTCCCCCCGCGTGGACACGCGGGTCCCCCCATTACGGCTTTAGGGGCTAAAGCCCTGTTGACCCGCCCGCTTGTGCGCCAGGCCGGATCGCCCCGGCACCGAGGCCGTCAATCCCGGCGGCCTTGAAGCCCAAGGAGGCCGTGATGGCAAAGACCCTGACGAAAGCTGATTTGAGACAATTCACCGGCACCGAAACCTGGTACCGCCACCCGCTCGTGCGCTCCATGCTCTACACCGAAGGCGCGCAGTACGTCGCCGAGACAGGCGGCGCCTACTGGCTTCTCGACGAGATGGCCTTCGCGCAAAAAGCCGAGCCGAGCGTCGCGACTCAGCCTTTCCAGCTGTGGACGCTAAAGGTGCGCGACGACCATACCGCAACGCTCACCTGCGCCGACGGCAATGGAACCGCGATCTTGGAGAAACCTATCGAGTATACCGACTTCCCCCTACCCGAGATCACGTTCTATGTCACCGACAACATGATCCTGCTGCCGAGCGAATACTGACCTCAACCGGCGGGAGGCGTCGCGCCTCCCGCTTCCAACGTATCGCTCACGCTTGACACGGCGCTCTGTCTCCGGCCGAAACCAGCTTCATCCCTAACCCCGCGCCACATCCAAAGACTGTTCATCCTTCAAACGAACACATATCAGTTCGACAACATACGGCGTCTCGGGTCCAAGGTCATTCTCATGCGCGTGGCGTTCGGTGATCTCGCCCACGTCCTCATCTTCCAGCCCCTCATAAAGCTTGATGAGATTGCGTCCCTCGATCGTCACGCGATGCTCGTAAAAATGCAACACAATTGCGCCCATCGCCAAATCAAGTTCGGTTTCAACCAAACGCTGATAGGGCAGCGAGCAGCGGCCGCCATCGGCAAACACGAGGCCAAGCCGTCCCCCGCGCTCTTTCATGTTGAAGAGCTTGTAGGCCTCGATGCCACCCTCTTTACCGACCAGCGTCCGCCGCACGTTCTTCAATCCTTCCCTGATAATCGATACCGCTAATCCGACCCGGATCGGCGACCTCCCGGTCCGCCACCGCCCGGCGATGATCCCGGATCGCGCGCGCGCGATCGACATCGAGCTCGCGCTCCGGATCCCGGAAGCGCGAGGAGCGAGTGCGCGGTTTGAGCATCCTGTCGAGACCGCCCTCAATCAGCTCAAGCGCCGCCCCGCGCGCCCCCGTGCGCGCAACCGCGCGTTTCATGGCGTCGACATCGTCGGTGAAGATCTCAATGCCATCACGCGCCCGGCTCGCCGAAACGTAAAACTGCTCATGGAACGTCGCCGCAGTCGATTGGCCCGACATCGCAATGATTACCTTATCGACGGTGCGGCCCTGGCTTGAGACGCTCGTCGTCACATAGCCATGATCGATATGGCCGAAGGCGCGCGGCAGCCGCCACCCATTGCGCAACACGACATCACCCTGTTTCGTGAAGCGCGCGATCTCGTGGAACGCCCCGTTCACAAGCTTTTGCCCTTCGGGCGTCTCCCCCTGCTCCGTGATGCGGATCACATCTCCCGGGGCAAAGGCTTTGCGCGTGAGCTCATAGACCTTGAACCGGGACGTGGCGCTCAAATCGAGCGGCCGGGCCCTTCCCTCTGCATCCTCGATCACCACCCCCTCGCGGCCCGCCTCTCGGACGAGAAAGCGGTCGCCCCGCACAATGCCCGGCATATTCTGCGCAAACTTCACGACCATCCCCGGACGATAGCGCCGAGCCTCGCCCCGCTCCGCCTCCGTCCAACGTGTGTCCTTGAGCACCGGAAGCCCCTGCTCTGCGTCGAGCAAGCCCTTCATCATCAACCGGTGACGCAGCGCAGCCGTCACCCTGTCCTTCTCAAGATGGGTGGGGGCAACAATCAAGACGCTTTTTCCCGCCTCACGCGCCTGCAAATAGGCCCGCGATAATGCCTCAAGCCGCTCGATCTCGTCGGCATAGCATTTCACCGAACCCATCCCTTCGAGCACCTTCCAACTTCTCGCAAGCTGTCCCTGCGCGATCGCCTCCACCGCGTCCCGGTAAGCCCCTTTCTGGCGCACGATCACGTTCACTTCCGCCGCCCGAATCCCGGCGCGCTCCTCAAGGATGCGAAGCGCGTCCCCGCGCGTGACAGACCCATGCTGACGACTGTCGCCAGAGAGGATCACACGCACATGGCAGGTAGCGGCTAGCTTGAGAAGCTTCAGCATTTCCGGCACGGAAATAAGACCCGCTTCGTCCACCCAGAGCACGCTCCCCTGGGGTAGCTGCTTTTGCATGGCGTCATCAACGAGGAGGCGCTGCAACGTCTCAGCGCCGCCAAAACCCTCCGCCTTCAGCACATCGCGCGCTGCCGCCGTGGGCGCAAAGACGCGCGTCTGCCGCCCGCCGGCGGCAATCCCGCGGACGGCCTCCTGCATCAGCGTCGTCTTGCCGGTCCCGGCCCCACCCCTCACCACCAGCACCCGATCACTTGAATGCCAGAGATGCTCAATCGCCGTGCGCTGCTGCTCGTTGAGAAATCCCAGTGTCACCGACAGGCTCTTGGCGAGCGGCGGGCAAGTCATACGGCTCTCGCGCGCTAAGCGCACGAGAGCCTCCTCCTCGGCAAGAACCGCACGGGTCGTCACCACCCGCCTTCCCTCAACCTCGCCGCGCACGAACCGCATCCGTCCCGCCTCAGCCAAGACCTCCTCAGGCGTTGCATGGCCGTAGGACGCGATCAGCGCTTCGGCCAAAAGCCGCCGCTCGGCCACCACCGACGCACGCTCAAAGGCGTGCTCGACCGCCCGTTGGGCGGCTTCGCGAGCAGCGCCACGGGTTAGAGAGAGCCCCCCAAGCCGCGCCTTCGCAACCGCGCCGTCAAGGCTCGCCCGCTCACGCGCATCGAGCCGTTTCAGCCACTGACCTCTCAGCTCGGCCTCCGAAAAATCGACCCGCTTTGATCTTCGCGTACGCTTGCCGAGCTCGCTCTTGCGGTGGGGATCGGTAATATTGCGCTTGGCCGCCGCCTCTTCGATCTCGGCGGTGCGGCGCGAATACTTCTCAAGCGTTACGCGCTCAAAACCCTGCAAGTCCCAGTACCGACCGTGGCGCTCCACCTCGAAGCCGAGGCCGCGCATATAGCGGGCAAGGCGCGACAGGAATAAAGCTTCGTAATAAGACCCCTCACCTTTGATATCGCCGATCTGCGCCGCCTTCCAGCGCCGCTCTTGCGGATCAAAGGTCAGGTTCAACGCATAGGCATGCATATGCAGATGCGGATCCGGCACACCGTCGACCGGACGGGTCGTATCATGCAGGAACCCTGCCCAGATCATATTGCCTGTGGCGCGGTCTTCATTTTTACCCCCAGCCCGCACCCGCGTCTTCACCTCGCGCTCGATGTCGCGCATGGTCGCGATCACCGCCTTGCGGAAGGCGTCCACAATGCGCTCATCACCCGTTACAGCATGCAAAAGCGACACCGATTTCGGTGCGTTGAAAGTAAAGTCCGCTCCAACCCGCCGGTCGGACTTCGTCCGGGGCGTAAGCTTTTCACCCGTCAACGGGTGAATATTGTCGATGAGCTTTCCGAAGTCAGAACGCCTCACTTCCCCCGTCATGCCAAGGCGAGCCGCCGCAAGCCCGTACCACGTTCCCACGGTCTCGGAGCCCTGACGGTAATAATCGGCGTGCCGAAGCGCCTTGTCGAAATACTGTTTCGCCGCGGGTGCCGAAATCGACTGCGTGATCCTTAACATTTACAAGATCACCCTAATCGGATATGTTGAAAATTCAGTTAATGTCTTTTTTCTCAGACGTCTCCCCTAAGCCGAGCTTAGGATTGCAAAAAGGCCGTAACTCGTTCAATATCCTATGCGATTTCTGCAAAGCCTTAAAATCCCGCCTTGCAATTTCGCCACGAAATTGTTAACGCGGCGACAGATGTTGCAGCATGAGATTGCAACGCAACCACATCATCGACGTCTCGAATTTCGACATTCGGAGACCTCCCAATATCGATAAATCGAAACCGTTTGCGACACCTAATCGCCGGCGCCAAGACGGCGTCGACGCCAGCGGTTGATCGATTATAGCCCGTTCCGAACAGCAAAACCGTTGAAGGTGCAGTTCTGACCCCGTCATGCTGATCCATGACGACCGGGAAGGATACTTCTCAAGGGCGACCGTTAGGCCGGAAACTTACCTAATTCCCACCTTGCTTAGACGAGGCCAAACCAACTAAAAGTTGCTTCCCATCCGAGCCCTGCGTTCAAGCCGAATGATACTCGGACAGGTAGCCCTGATTAACAAGCGTGCGATGCTGTTTGCTTCCAAGGCATGAGGGATGACACGACAACAATCATCTACGTTGCTGTGCTCATATATAGAACTTGAAGGGCAGCTTAGGCTCTCCAGAAGTAGGCGCGGCGAGAAGCACGTCTCCTATGGCGTTCGCGAATTTGATTGTCACCGGGAGTCGGTTGTACAATAAACATGAATTGAAATTGACCTTCGTAAGGCCGAGAATGTCTCGAAGTACCTGATTTAGCGAAGCTTCGCCGCGGCGGATGGAAACAAAAATAGGGTTCGGCGTCTCAGGGCCAAGATAGGTGTCAAGCCGTGGCGCGTAACCTGCAGTCCAGAGATAGGCGTCCCGCTCGTTCAAGTGCAGCGCGGTTCCCCTTATGACCGGGTACTCACCCGGCCGGAACAGCTTTAGCCCGTCGCGAGGATCGTGAATCTGAACACCGACAATATTTGCAACCTCACTGCTCGCTTCTTGAAATCCCGTCCATTCCTCATCCGAGAAAGCCGCGCCAGCATGAATAAAAAGCTCTCGCGGCGCCTTCCCACCAAATGAGTACTTGTACTCAGCCACAACCTTAGAAATAAGATCCTTCGCTGAGGCTGCATCGAGATGGAATTCTTTAGACTCCGGACGATACCACGGTCCAAGCGCCCCTCGGAAAACCACACCCTCTCCGTTCGCCAAGAACATCTGCGCCGCGCAAACCGAGTACCTTTGATCGGGATGATCATCGTCTCGCTTATAGACAAGCCCGACATAGCAGACGCCGTCGCGCACGTTGGATAATTGCCAGGGACGACCGCCCGCCTTGTAGTAACAGGCGGTGGCGAGCTTCCAAGCGATTGTTGCTGGGTCTTCTAGCTTGCGTAGCGGAACTCCCTTCGCGTTGATGAAAGCCTTTGGACTGAGCGTCGTTTCACGGACCAACTGCGTAACAACTCGATGATCGAGCAGCCGAGCCTTTAACTGCCTGCGAAAATGCGGGGCATAACGATACACCTCAGCCTCTTCTTCCTCATCCCCCCACAAAGTTGGATTGGTCTTTATAAATGCAGCCCGCTGTTTCGTGACTGCGATCTCGCCCCTTACGCGTTCGGAGGGTTTAACTCTACTGAGAGGGCGGCCGAGCTCGTACACCTCTTCCGGAATAACAACGAACCAAAAGTCGGGCGTCGCTTCCTGTTTGTTAGTCGCATCCAGTATTGGCTCAATGAATAAGTCCACAGCTTTCTTTACGGCCTCGTTCCGATTGCCAATGTTGAGCGCCTCTCTCAGTCGCTGGCGATCCACAGTCGCCCGCTCGATAAGCGGCCTCGCAGGCCATTCAGAGCCAAAAGCCTCTGCAAACCCGGGAAATGGCACATGCTGCGGTTCGACGTCTTTGGCGCCAGCTCTTTTGGACGGCGGCGCAATGAAGCCATTAAGAGACTTGGACCAACTCCGAAGATGCTCTAAACCTTCGGTCGTCCCGACAGCGGCATATCTGATCATCGGCATCGCATTTGCGCCATCCACTGGACCGTAAAGAAATAGTCCATCCCGCGGATAGGCGAGCTGCTGGCCGTACCGGAAATCAAGTAGCGGCTCTTCGTAGTATTTGACGCTCAGCGTGCTCATATCGCATCCTTATCGCACGGCTCCTGATTATCCTCGATATCGGGATCATCGACATCGTCGGGATCTGAGTCACCATGCGCCATGCTGATCGGAGCCTCGAACACCAAAGGTACGGACGAGAATACCGCCTCCGAATTTTCTCCAAAAGGCACTCGCCAATCCGGGTTCCCTTCTGTCAGATGCCACATAAAAGCGAGAAGCATGTCACGCCATCTCGCATTTCGCCATGCCTTTGGGAATGAGCGCCTTAGCCGATGCATGCGGCTGGTGCTGTCAAGCGGCGTATTCCCATCGCTGGTGAATACAAGCCGTCCGCGCAGCTTCAGATGCGGCGTTGGGTTCATTACAACTTGAGGGCTAATGCCGTAATGCCACCAGACCTCACGTTTTTCAGAATGACCGATAATCTGCCTGCGGCCGGAAAGGCCGCGACCCCAATCAAAGACCACCTGATTTCTAAGGTTTTCTGCAAGAGGAAAATACCAGGCCCGATTGTCGTTCGCCATCTGCGCCGCGGCGCATCCCCGTGCCTCAATCGCTTTTTCCAGACCCGCGCGCAGGAGATGGTTCGCGATGTTGCGTGCATCTCCGCGCCGGATGTTCTGCTCGGGCCACCCCTCGTTGATAAATTCGCTGGTCGCGAGTACCGCTCTACGCCGCATAGGGAAGTCAAAGGCGACCTGCACGCTTTCTTGCCGAGCGAATGTCAGATACCCATCGCCGTAACTTCGAAACGGAATGCGTGATTGCTCCGTCGCGACTATGATGCGGCCCGCGGAGACGCCCGTGCCCGGAACGAACAAACTCATCGCTGTGGGCGCGGTCTTCAATGCAAACCAGTTTGAAACAACCGGTTCCGGCGTTCGGGCGACGCTCTGTGCGTTTAACAGTTGCCGGCTCTTCCACATTTCGTGGTTGGGCTGTGATGATCGCGGTACAGCCCGCTCTTCCAATACCTCCAACAATTCTACCAGACCCTTTGCCCAAGATGAGCTGAAATCAATGTATTGCGCGTGCGCAATTAAAAACGGCGCATCAAAGTTTCGCAAGCGCAGTGGAATGATGAACTCACCATCCCCGATCCGGCGCCCTGTATCACTGGCGATTTGAATCTCGTTACGCACCCCTTGCTTGCCGACGCTAATCTCGTTCGCGACGAGCAGAACCTTGCAGGCGCGAAACCTAATGGCATCCTCGAGCTTCCGCTGCCAGTCATCGCCCCCTTGAAGACTCAGAACATCAGCCCACACCTCAAATCCCATGTTTGTGAGCTTGGCGCCGAGCCATAGCGTAAAGACGTTATCTTCCGGACTCGCATGACTAATGAAGATCGCTTCCCGCACCTTTTAATTCCTGTTGTTGTACATGGTCACTGGTCTACATCTGCGTCCGAGTCTGCGTCATAATGAAAAGATTCGGCGTAAATTGCTTCTATCCGAATAACCTCATAGTCGCTTAACGCATCGAATTCTTTGTTCTGTGCTCGCTTTGACAACCGCCCTCCATTCTGATGCAGAAAGCGAAAGAGCAAATCTATCGTACGAGCAGGCATATCCACGACGGCACTAACCAGCGCCGTGAATTGATCGAACGCACGCAAAAAACGCGTCTCCTCGGGTAAATCGACCTCAATCGTCTTGCGGACGCACTCGAACAAGAACTCGGCCTGTGGGGTGGCGTCAAAGAAACGATAAAAATCAGCGGTATCGTTCAACACCTCGACATTACCGTTGTCGGTCGCCCGCCATTCAATCAGCGGAAGTAATCGTGCGGAGTAACTTTCAAGCACCTGCCGGTAGTCGTCGATGCGCTCTAGAATGGCAGCGGAGACCGGAAACACCAATCCCGGAGGATTAAAACCCCGCTGCGCCAGCACATGGTGAACCAGATAGCGGTGAATTCGACCGTTCCCATCCTGAAAGGGATGGATGTAGATAAAGCCGAAAGCGAGCACGGCGGCTGCAATCACCGGATCCAGCTGTCGACCCGGACCGTTATCGAATGCGATTAAACCCTCGATAAGCGCTGGGAGGTCTTCATGACGCGCATCGATATGGTCGGGGATGGGCGCGCCTGTCTGGCGGTCATGTTCTCCAATGAACCCGCCCTCGTTGCGAAGTCCCAATTTCACGAACCGATTGTCGCCGATAACAACCGCCTGTAGGCGAAGCAATTCGGCCAGATCAAGGTTCGCCGTTCCGGCCTGAGCGATGGCCCGACCCCACCTTTGGATCCGGTCATGTGAAGACGCTTCCCCCTCGATTGCAAACGATGACCGGGAATCCTTGAGCAACAAAAAAGCGGCTGTCCGCGCCAAGAGATCGCGCGGCACAGCTCGTACGATATCGCGCGCGCGCTCGGATAAGTTCTGGGCGATGAGAGCTTCCAGCGCCTCGGTCCTGAAAACAAGTGGGCAGAATGCTGGCGTTCCAGGCAAATTATTGCGAACGCGCTGCCGCCTCACCGGCGTCCCCGCTACGCCATACTGATGCGCCACATCAACGACGTCCACATATGTGCGAGTTTTTGCTTCGGGCAGATCCAGCGTGTCACCCAGCAGCCATTCATAGAGGAACCAGATCCGGCGGGCGTAGCTGCCAGATGGCTTAGATCCCACCACCTGTTTTATCCCTTCACCGCCGACGGCGCGAAAGAGCGCCTTCAGAACGGCCAGATCCAAGCCTTCGTTCTTCAGAGCGAAGGTGAGATGACCCTCCAATGTCGGGGCCGGCGCATGCCTGGGCGACAGAATCTCCCAGCCCCCATCGCGCAGGATCTTATGCTTTTCTCCGATGCCGAAAAGCGTCCGTGGCCACGGCGCCTTCAGCCCGTAAGCATCAATCAAGGCCGCGTATCCTGCCGGCCGCGCGCGCACGGGCAGCCTGCGCTCATGAAATATGAGTGCTGGACCTGAAAAATTGATGGGAACTGCTCGATCCACGAAATTCCTGTGCGCATGGTGGTTGGGGGGTGCAGATCGCCTTACCTTGTGAAAAATGAGTGTACCATCCGAAAAACGTGTGAAAAGCATTAATTTGTGTGAAAAGCACGTGCGGGCTCGCTTTTTAATGGGTGATGCGCAACCCAGCAAGGGCGCATGGTGAATTGCAAGAGTAACGCCTGGGACTGCTCTGTTAAATTCCGCCAAGTTTGCCGACTGCAAACAATCGCCGCGACGAGCCCGTTGCACTTTCCCGGAAAAAAGAATAGGCAAAGCGCGGATCTAAAGCAGAGTTTCTGATGGCCTTCGAAAATCTGCAGCCGTTTGCTGACGAACTCAAAGCGCTTCGCCAGAAGGGCAAAACTCTAACCCAGATTATGGATCTGCTTGCGACGCGCGGCGTGGAGACCACCCCCGGCACCTTGTCGCGCTACTTCCGCTCGCTCGGTGCCGAACCGAAGCCGCGTGAGCTGACGCCCGAGGAAAGCCAAAGGTTCGAGTCCATCGCGCTTTACACAGAAATCCTCGTTGAGCTTCGCGCGCGCTCGGAAGAACAACGGCGCGCGATCGAGTCTCTTGCGGGACAACTCGGCTCTAACACATCGAGCATCGGCGAACTCGAAGCCCTTCTTCTTACACAGCTTCGCAACCTGACACCCGATAAGCAGGCAGGGAGCATTTCTCCTCAGCTATTGCGCCAAGTTTGGTTGCGCGCGACGCTTATCCTCGCGCCCCTCGCAGGCGGCATCGGCTTTCTACTCGGGAGATTATAGACCGTGCTCCGCGTCCTGTTCGCGTTCGGCTTCACGGCCCCGCTCTTCCTCCATGCGCATCCGCTCGGTCCGCGTCGAGGTATGTGTCCCGTAAAACCGGCGAACATCATTCAGCTGCTCCGTCACCGGCTTGCCGAACCATGGTTCTTCGACAACCTTCGCGCGGATGTCGTCCAGGATGTTGCGGATCGTGTAGGCCACCGGTCCGCCCCAGGCCTGCCGCATCCGCTCGGCCTCCTGCATCTCGAATTGTCGGCGTTGGTCCGGCGTTAGCATGCCCGTCAGATATCATAAACAGGATCTCGTGTCGATGCGCCTTCTCGACCGCATGCTTGCAACACTGTCCGGGACAGATACCGCGGCTGCGGCGCCAAAGGCGGATTGGGTAACGACACCCAACCGTTACACCGCGCATCTTGATACGCCGCTTTTGCACTTCACAAACGCCGACCCCTGGACGCTGCGCCATGCCTGCGCGGGCACCCATATCTTCGGCGCGAACGGCTCTGGCAAAACCACCGGATCCGGAAGAGCTTTCGCCTTGTCCTTTCTTTCACACGGCTTTGGCGGCGTCGTACTCTGCGCCAAGCCCGACGAGGCGCAGCGCTGGATCGAGTACGCCCGGGCCACAAACCGCCTCGACGATGTCGTCTGGTTCACGCCCCACCAGCATTGGCGCTTCAATTTTCTCGATTACGAAATGCAACGCCCGGCGATCGATCCCGCAAGCCGAGTTGAAAACCTGCTGTCAACTCTCCTGAACATCATGGAGCAATCGGGGCGCGATCAAGGCGGGGAGGAAAGTCAATTCTGGATCGGGGCCGCCGAACTGCTTCTGCGCAACGCGCTCCTCGTGCTCGCCCCCGCTCACCCAAACTTCACCCTCTTCGATCTCCAGCTTTTCATCGACACCGCGCCTCGCTCGCGTGA
Organism: Hyphomicrobiales bacterium; assembly: GCA_033764775.1. Classification (GTDB taxonomy): domain Bacteria; phylum Pseudomonadota; class Alphaproteobacteria; order Rhizobiales; family Rhodomicrobiaceae; genus JAWXCE01. The sequence continues at coordinate 147,732 of JANRIQ010000002.1, forward strand.
CGACGCTCGCGACCCATCCTTCGACAGTACCCCGTGCGCACAGGCATTGAACGCCGCACGCGCCGCCTATCAAGCGGCCGGAAGGGAGGATGACTTCCGGGTCATCGCAAATTACTGGCTGATGCAGTATCCAAGCCTTCCGGAACGTACGCGCGGCAGCGTGATCTTCACCCTCGGAACCATGCTTCAGGACGTGCAGACGGGCACCATCCGCGAGTTGTTCTGTACCGCGACAAACATCTTCCCCGAAGACACCCACGAGGGGGCCATCATCATCCTCGACCTGCCGGCCGTCGCCTCTCGGACCAACCGCATGGCGCAAACCCTGTTTAAAACGGTCTGGCAGCAGGCGACCCTGCGGCGCACAATGACACAGGCGACGCGGCCAGTCTTCCTCTGGGCCGACGAGGCCCATTTCTTCGTCACACCCTATGACACCGATTTCCAGTCTCTCGCCCGCGACCGGAGGGCCTGCACGGTCTATATGACCCAAAACCTCTCCGCCTACCATCAGCGGCTGCCGTCACGAAACGCTCAGGCCATGACCGCAGCGTTCATGGGGTATTTCCAGACGCAGGTCTTTCACGCCCTCTCAGATCCCACCACGATCCAGCACGCGCAGTTTCTGTTCGGCAAGACAGACCGCTTCCGCGAAAGCAGTCAAGGCTCGACGACCTACGGCACTAACGATGGTTCCTCTCGCAGCTATAACTTCGGCTCGTCGAGCGGGGAGAAAAGCTGGTCCGTCAACTCCGGCCACGGCACAACAACAAATACCGGCACGTCCAGAAGCCGCACCACCGGCTGGGGTTTGCAGCATGCGGTCGAAGACACCCTCCGGCCAGAAGATTTCACCGCGCTTAAAACCGGCGGTCCCGAAACCGGCAACCGAGTTGGGGCCTTCTGTTTCAAAACCGGAACCACCTGGTCGCACGGGTCGACTTGCCTCTACGCAGAGTTCCCCCAGCGATGAGCGCCCGCCGCATCCAGCAGCTCTGCACGCTTCTGATACTATTCTACGCCGCACCGCTCATTCTCGCCTTGCGCACCGGCTACGGCATCGGCTTCGGACTATGGCTATGGCTTGCAGTTCCAGGGGGCCTTTTCTTCCTGGGCCTCGTTGACGGCTTTTTTGAGCTCAATAACTCCCACGCTCTCTTCGGCCTCTACGCAACAGAGAGCCTCCTCCAAATCGTTCTATGGGGCGTCCCGCTCCTGTGCCTGCACATCCCGCTCACCCTTGCCGGCTACGTGTTCGACACAACGAAACCACCCTTGGGCAGCATCGGCCGTCCCTGGATGAGCTTTGGTCAAGGCGCGCTCCTACGCATCGATGTGATCGCCGCCCCTGCGCTCCTTGCGGTTCTTTATGTCTTTCCTCGGACACCTAGCCAAGCCATTGACGATCCGTTCCACTTCGCACCGGTTTTAGCGGCCTATTACCTGGTTCTCGCGCTGGCGGAACCCGACGGCGTGATCCCGTGGTTCCACGATGGAAGCGATGTCGAACCACTACGAAAAAGCGCACCCCAACGCCTATCTCAGGTCGCGATCGCAAAGGCAAAAGGCGGCGGCGGTGGTCTTCCCGGTATCATCCAGCGGCGAGCCCCAGAACTTAAAGCCCTCGCATCGCGGAGGGACCCCAAGGCATAACGACCCCTCACAGCGCTTACGCCTCGAAGTGCGCGGTAACTGGCTGGATATGAGCGATCGATATAAGAGGCGTGCGAAGTTCGGAGTCGGCCACACACGGGTTGCGTCATGGCCGCTGTGACAGAGCGGCGATTTCACTTGTCGTCCCTGCTGTCGCGAAGCGTTGAAATTTATGGCGGATTTTCCGTTCGATCGCGAATGGCAAAAAATAAACCCGCGCATAGAGAAGTTTTTATAAATAGCGCAGTGTGACATGTGGGGGGGTGCATGGAATCGGTGGCTGCGTTACTTGGACGAATTGGGCCGTCCCTAACGACAGAGCTCATCGCCGAGTTCGCCAAACGAGGAGTTTCAAGCACCTCCGCTCGACAGCGAATCGCGCGCGCGAATGATACGATTAAGCGGCTTGCGGGCCTACGCTTCCCGTACAATGCCCGCTTCCTGTATTTGCCTGATCAGTTTGGGGATGCAGTGTACTGGAACGCGCTCGAGCGCGTGTTTCAAGACCACGGAAAATCCTACTGGTCCGCCGTCACGGGGCTGAAGGCGCGTGGCGGATGCTTCCCCAAAAAGCATTTCGCATCCGTTTGCGGAACTCCGGCCGCCCGCAAGCGCCAGCTATCACCTCAGCGCGTACTGGAACGCCTCATAGCCATCAACCTCATGGAAGAGTTTGTCGACGAGGCAACCAACCAAACATTCGTAAGGTTCAAGCCCGCGCATTACCGTAGCGAGCGCGTAGAAATTGTGAGAGCGCGTATGATCGCGGAAAACGTCGTGTTGCACGGCATGAAAGATTGGTGCCGTCGCACCGGCTTTGGAAGTTTCGACCGTGTGCGCATCCGAGATGATGACGAAACGCCGGTTGTATCATCCATTGCCTGGGATATGTCGGCGCCCTGCTACGCGCGCCCGCTCGTTAAAGCCACGACTTCAGCCGCTAAGCCCGGGTTTGTTGTTTGTGACGTGAATCTGAGAAATGCGCTTTCGGAAAATGACGTCGCTTTGTTCGTCCGTAAACACGACCTCGCATCTGCGCCGCAGAACGTACCGCCAATCATGCCGTTCCTGATTGCAGATGGGTTCGCACCCACCGCGTTCAGTCTGGCGAAAACCAAAGGCGTGCTGGCGACGACTACCGGTCAATTGTTTGGAGAAGATGTCGCCAAAGCCTTGCGGGACCTCATCGGCCTTCTAAGCGATACCGGCAGAACGGCGTCGGTGAAGCCTGAGCACATAGAACGCGTGCTCACCAGCCTCACTAAGATTGAAGGCGCGGCCAACAACCTGCGTGGCGCATTGTTTGAATTCGTCGTTGGTGCCCTGGTCAAAGGCGTAGAGGGCGGATACCTCCGCGCCGGGGATAAATGGAGAAACATAGACGGTCGTTCGGCCGAAATTGACGTGCTGCTCGACCGGCCCGATGATAAGGGCGTCCTCATTATCGAGTGCAAATCGAAAATTCCCGGCGCAAGAGTAAACCTCCAGGAAGTTCAGAAGTGGCACGGCGACCGAATACCGTTGCTATACTCCATTTTGCAGACGGACAGCCGCCTGCAAGGAAAGCAATTTACATTTGAGATTTGGTCTAACGGTCCCTTTGCGGATGACGCCATCGAATGGTTGAAAACTCAGCCAGAGCCGCAGCCAAACGTCAATTTCCATTGGAAGGACGGTGATGCGCTGAAGAAGTACGCAAACCGGACCAACAATGCGGCAATCCGCAAGGCGCTCAATGAGCACTATTTTCGGCACCCACTCGCGAATGCGAATGCTCAAAGCACCAACCGGTAAAATACGTTGAGGCCCTAGGACCGCCAGCTGCATCCGGCGATACTGCGGCAGACCGAAAGGTAAATCGGTATCGAAATTCACGAAGCCTCCGACGTTATGGTATTTCATAACAGGAAGTAACACTGATGCAAGGTTTGCCTGGCGAGCGCTTCAGCGCTTGCGGCCGGCCATCAACTTGTCGAGCGTGCTGCCGCCGTAAATCTCGAGAAAGCGGGTTTGCAGCGCAATTGCCGCGTCGACATGGCCGAGCTCAATCAGCTTGTTCACAATCGCCGTGTTGTCCGCCCGAAGCGCGTCGAACGCTTCCCGGTCGCTTTCGATGGCAAGTTCCACCTCCCGCATCCGACGCTCGATCTCAAGGCGGGCAAGCTCGAAGTGCGCCCGGATCGCCTCCCGATCCCCCTCTTCCGTCGCATTGAGTTTCGCAAGATCGGACAAATCCTTGAACAATCCCGCATACAGATTGAGCGTGTTGTTCGGGTGAAAGCTCAGGGGGGTAGCCGCGCGACCGCGTCCGATCGCCTCCTGGTACCGCGCAACCGCCCGATCCTTGAAATCCGTCATATTCGCGCGATCCCCTTCATCTGCAGCGCGGCCTTGCCAACGGCGACATGATAGCGAAGCCGCTCAAGATCGCCAAAGCTCTGCTCCAATCCGGCAACCGTCTCGTCATAAAGGCTGATAAGGCGCGCGGCCTCTTCCGCACCCGCAATCGCCACCATTCGCGCATCCCTGACCCGCTCACCGTACAACCCGATCTCGCCACGCGCCTCTTCAAGCTGGCGTCTGAACTTCGAGAACTTACGCTCCTCCCACACCCCGCCCAGCACCAACAGGACAATGGAGACGACGATCCCAATCGGGTTCAGCCGCAACAGGAAAAAGAAAATAACCCCGAGAACCCCTGCCGTCGCGACCTTATCGGCGAACTTCCGGACGTTCTCGATGTTCTGGGGTCGGGCGAATTTCGGAGGCTGGAATGCAATCGCAAGCTGACGCGCTTCCCCCACTTTCGCCACTTCCGAAGGATCAATAACGATGCCCTTGAGCCTCAACACCGCTTCGTGCGCCTCGACATGCCGGCGCAGCTCCGCCTGCTTTTGACGCAACGCGCGCATTACAACGCCATTGAAACGCGCCTCGATCTCACTGGCTATCGCCGTCAGTTGATCGGTCCGCGCAACGAGGCCAGCCGCGAAACTCTTCATCGCCTCCTCACTCCGCAACTCGTTTTCAACGAAGACTGGAGGAGCCGTAGGTAGGTCCAGGCCGCGCCAGACCCCAATCAGGGGGGCAATGTTACCATGCTCAGGAACAAGATCTTTGCGGCGCTCCGCCTCACGCTTTCGGAAATGCGACACGGTCCAAACATAGGGCACGACAAGCCAGAAGGCCGCCTGCGGGCCCGTCGCATCGAAGGTGTAACGGCTCTGCAGCAAAAGAAACAAAAGAACAAACCAACCCGTAACCTCTAATTCAATCGAAAAGGAGCCAGGCTCGCCGTCCTTGTGCCCGGTCAGAAGTAGATCTGAGCCGCCTTCGACCACCCAAACCCAAAACAGGTAGGACAGGGCGACGGCGTAAGTAAGGATAGGCGACTTCCAGCCACCATACCAGGACACGCCTACGCAGAAGGCCACCGATCCAATAACATATGCGATTAACAAACCAAGGTCGTCGTCCGACCAAATACGCCTCGTCTCCGGCCGAGCAACAACAGGCCCCCTCGTGACAAACAACGCGTAGACCGCTACAGCAGCAAAAGGAAGCGCGATCCAAAATGAAACCGCTTGGAATCCGAGTGCAAAAAGCACCCATTGTGCACACAGTACCGACAGAACAACTCGAACACTATCAAGACCATCTTCCCGCCAAAGCCGTAGCTCCATCTGTGTCCCCAGTAGCGGCCATAACCGAAACCGAGATAAAACGTAGGGAAATGTTACGTGCAAGAGAGAAATTTGTTATGCTAACTCCAGGGCGCTTCGAACCAACCTTGCAAAGACGCCATGGCTTTTGAGAGCCTTGATCCATACCGTGCGGAAATCCTGAAACTACGCACGCCTGGACCCGACCAACGATCCTTCAGCCAGATCGCAAATTACCTTTACGACCAGTTTCGCCTCCGAACCACGCCCGGAACGCTTTCGCGTTACATGAAACATCTTAACGCCAGCGGAGGCCTGCGCGAGACCACACAGCCCGAGAATGCCGGGATAGACACCCTGATCCTGTTCGCCGAACTCTTGGTCGAAATCAAAGGTCGGGGCGATGAGCAACGGGCCGCGATCGAAGCCCAAGCCAGCGAGCTGCGTCTGCTCGCCGAAACCATCGCGGAACTACAAAAAACCCAAGTCGCCTCAAAAGGGACAATCCCACCAGAACTCGTGCGGGGAATCTGGCTGCGCGCCTTTGCATTGAGCGGCGCGCTCGTCCTGGCGACCGCTGGCCTGGTCCTTGCGCTTTCTCTGTGATGACGGCCGCTGGCGCAAGGCAGCCCCTAACGGCCCGCGTCGAATTCCTGTTCGGCCGCATTGCGTTCTCTCGGCGCCTGCCGCTCCGCCCCAAACCCAACACTGTCAGCCAGCCGCTGCCGGATAAGGTCGATTGCTGCTTCGGTGCGGCCGAGCAGCCGTTCCTCGGCAACCTGGACCCGCAGCTCTTCAATCAGGGCCTGCAAGGCCTCCGGACGTGTCGATCCCCAACGGCGCTCAAGCTGCACCCGGGCGCTGTCGCGCAACTGCTGCTTGCGGATCTCGCTTACCATGCTCCGGCCAAACCCATGCTGACACCTTTGTCAAAATCCAAAAGACCCTTTTTATGTAAAGTTAGGAAGATTATAAGTATCTACTCTTCAGTACCTCTTATGTTATTATATGCAAGAGCCGCAAACGCAAGCCCAGAGCGGTGTTGAGACCTATTCGTCTACCGAACTCTGCGTAGTTTCCTACCCAGCTCTGCGTGCCGTCCTACCGAACTCTGCGTCAACCGAACTGTCAAGTCTACCCGAGTCTGCGTGACGCGCTACCCGCCTCTGCGTGGTTACCGTATAAGTGTTTGATTTAACGACTCGAGATTATCCACAGATCCTACCCCACTCAGCGTGTCTTTTAACATCGCCTGCCTACCCAGCTCTGCGTATCGGCAAGCTCCTTTTTCTACCCAACTCTGCGCGACTTGTATGCGGTTTGGCTACCCAGCTCTGCGTAAATTGAGGAGCGGCAAACGATGACCATAACACGGTGTCTCTACCCAACTCTGCGTCGCGCCAAAGGACTGGCAACGGCCTCAAGTCGGCAACTTGCGGACTTCCTTCTCCAGCAGCGCCCGACCATCGTTCGGCAGCAGCGTCACGCCCTCTTCGGCAAGAATCAAAGGCAAATGAGGGATCACCTCAAGGATCGCCCTGAGATCCTCGACAAACCCCTGCTTGAACTTCCACGTTTCTTTGACATTGGTGCCGAACTGCTCCTGCAGCGCTTCCCAGCTAATGGTGTAACGCCGCTTCACATTCTGCAACCGGTACCCAAGCCAGAGCACGATGTCGATCTGCTTCGCTGATTGAGAAAACGCCCTGAGCAGGCGAATGTCGACCGGCAGGGCATGCTCACGTAAGCTCTCGTAAAACTCCTTATCAAGCTTGAGGCTTGAACTCCATAACACCCTCTGCCCCGGATCGGTCGGAAGCCAAATGTCGAGGCTTCGGATCGGTTGCGCGTTGATCGTCGTTGTCCGCGATCCATGCCAAAGACCGATCTGCATGCGCGCCGCAGCCAAACGGTTCAACTGCTCCTTGAACTGCACAATGGTGCCCCGCTTCCCCCCGGTGACGGCAAAACCGAGATCGCGAATGAATGCGCTCATACTATCCGCAATCGCGATTTCGGGGGATTTTTGGCGAACCGCCATCGTACAAATATGCAGAAGCAAAAGCCGCGCCTTCGGACCATAGGGCAGGCCTTGCTGTACCATCCTTCCTGTTTCAGGATCCTTCAGAAACCCCGCCTGAACCGCCAGCGAGTTCTTGCCATACTCACGCACGTACTCGCGGGCGTCGCCCGGTTCCCGGTAAGGCAGCCCACACAAAGCCAGAACGCTGTGGATGTGATGCCGGTCGTCGTGCTCGAAGCAGTCTTGCTTTAACTCATTGCGGACCCGCAACCTCCTCCGCGCAATAGCGCCAAGCTGCGCTTCAGCATCGCGCTCATGTTGGGTTTTAACGAGCATCTCGACAAGCGTCTGATACCCAGGCCCGGGCGAAACGCGCGCGAGCTGCGTCCTTAAATCTTCATCCCGGATAAGTTCAATCGCATCCACGACGCCTCCCTTGCTGTGTTCTTAACGCCTCACAGTGCCCCAGAAGAAAGCCTCACGCTTTCGGCAAGCACCTTCCGCATCGCAAGCCACCAAGCCATACTCTCGGCAGGCGGCGTAATCCCAGTGGCGCCTGCCACCCTTCCTGCTGCCACACCAGCCCCATGAACGAAGACGGTCAAAAAGATTGCTGCCGCCACCTGGGAGATGGCCATGCCGAATGCGCCACGGACATTGCGTACCCGCCAGTGACGCGGGTACTCAAGGACATGCCTGAGGAGAGAACAAGAAACCAGCCCTACGATCAAAACTATCGCCAGCAGCCAGTCAAAACGCGGATAGAAAAAACTAACCGCAACTCCCGCCAAAATGATGAAATAATTTATAAGATATATAAAAACTATAAAAGCGTTCACGCATAGCACCTGTTAACGTCCCATTGATAATGCAAACACATTATCTAGCAATTCCCAAATGAAAATTAAAAAAGTGCCCAGCACGTCTTATTGTGTTGCGTCGCCCGGCTTGCGACGCCGTCTCAATGTCGCTTTAGAACAAACACCAACGAGAGAGACGAGGCTACCGCACTCCTTTCTCTAGCTCCGTTCGTTTTGCCTGATGTGCCGCGAACGTCCCGGACGACTCAGACCTATAGTCTAAGCCTCGAAGTAAGCCCGAAAACACGCAGCAGCCCCCAACAAACCCCATTCCTGTGGTTGCTAGTTGGTTGCTAAGGGACTTACCGGAAAGCCTAGAAACTATACAACACCTTGTTTTTATTGGCGTCCCCGACAGGATTCGAACCTGTGGCCCCCAGATTAGGAATCTGGTGCTCTATCCTGCTGAGCTACGAGGACATCGCCGCTTGTCTTACCATAGCGCCGCGCCGGAATCCGCGAAAATCTCCGCGTCACGCATTCAGGCGCGGCCTTTGATGGCTTGGCGGCGTTGCGCCACACAGCTAAAACGGACGCATGCGACGGGCCATCGCCTTCCTTTTCATGCTTTGCGCAACCGTCCCGCGGCAGGCTTTCGCGCTCGATAAATGCGTGCTTGAGGACGCGGGCGCCGGGGTTGTGGTCGAGATCGCTCAAGACGGCCTGCTCGGCCTCGACGATGGCCGGGTGATCACTCTTGCCGGTGTTCGCTTTCCCCATTTCGCGCCCCTCGGCGGCGTGAGCCTGGATGTGCGCGGCGCGGTGCGGGCGGCGCTGGTGAACGCGATCCTGGGGCGGCGCGTCGAACTGCGGCGGGGGCTTCGCAAAACGGACCGCTACGGGCGCCACATCGCCTATGTGCGCGTGTCTCCGGGCGGCGAGGCTCTGCTGCAGGCGTGGCTGGTGGAGCGCGGCGTCGCCGTGGCGGACACGTCGGGCGACGGTGGGGCGTGCGCTGGCCAGCTTCTCGCCGCGGAGGACAAGGCGCGCAAGTTCGGCGCCGGCTTTTGGGGGGCAGGCCTGTTCGCTGTTCGGAGTGCTGAGGATGCGCAGCGGCTGCGCCAGCTTATCGGCGCGTTCCAGATTGTCGAGGGTGAGGTGACCGCCGTTGACGAAGCCAAATCGCGCGGCGCGATGTTGACGGTCGGCGCGCGCGGGAGCGCCGGCGTCAAGGTGATTTTGCCAAAACGCCGCGCCCGGGGCGCCGAAGCGGGCGTCATGAGCGCGGCCGATCTCGCAGGACGGCGCATCAGGGTGCGCGGCTGGATCGAGTACCGCGCCGGCCCCGCGATCACCGTGACGAATATGGAGCAAATCGAGGTTGTCGCGGCCGCGGCCGAATGACGGCCGGGCCTGTCGGGGTTTAAGCGGCCTCGTCCTGGGTCTCGTCGTCCTCGATCACGCGGCGGAGGTGCTTGCTCTTCGAGAGAGCCTCGATCACGCGCTGGAGCGCCACCGATTCGTCCACATCTTGCACGGCGGCCAGTTCGCGCACCACCCGGTCGAGGGCGGACTCGTAAAGCTGGCGTTCGGAATAGGACTGCTCCGGCTGGCTCTCTGAGCGGTACAGGTCGCGCACAACCTCCGAAATCGCGATGAGATCGCCGGAATTAATCTTGGCCTCGTATTCCTGCGCGCGGCGGCTCCACATGGTGCGTTTCACGCGGGCGCGGCCTTTAAGCGTCTCAAGCGCTTTTTCCACCAGGCCATCGTCGGCAAGTTTGCGCATGCCGGCGGCGGTCGATTTCGATGTGGGCACGCGGAGCGTCATTTTATCTTTGTCGAAGGTGATGACGAAAAGCTCGAGCTTGTGGCCTGCGATCTCTTGATCTTCAATCGCGACGATGCGGCCCACGCCGTGAGTCGGATAGACAATGTATTCGTTTGTCTTGAAGCCGTTCCGCTGCAGCGATTTCTTCTTATCCATCATACTCGCTTCTCACTTGTTGCTGGCCAAAAGACCAGTTGCGCCGTGTCAGCACCCCAACCGACGAATCATCCATAGGCATGAGCAACGCTTGCGCCGATGCCCTCGCGCGTGCTCCCGGCCTGCCCCCAAACCGGAAGACGCGCTTCTTTTTGCGCGATGGCGACGGCCGAAAAATCGAAAGCGTTGCGACTCCCGCGCAGCAGGTGTCCCATATCGCAGCGATCTGAGATGTTTCGGCTGAATATGCGTTTTATGTCAGGTGAACGCAGTCTGTCGCTATCAGCTGAGTGTGTGATAACACAATTTTAGGAGAAAGAAAATGGCGCCGATGAATTGGCGCCCCAAATTTATCACGCCAACCTAGTGATTTGAGCAACGCTGTTAATTGTGGTGATGAACGGGCGGGCATTTATTTAATCGGGCGGACGCGAACGCCGGGCGACGGGCGCTCCAGCAACACCTCGCGGCGGAAGCGATACACTCGCGCCGGGCGTCCGCCGGTCGATGCGCGCATGCGCCCGGTCGGCTCCACGAGCCGCGTTGTTTCCACGAGCCGGCGAAAATTCTGTTTATGCACAACGTCGCCGGTGATGGCTTCCACGGTTTTCTGCAGTTCGTAGAGCGTGAACGCCTCGGTCATCAGCTCGAAGACAACGGGGCGGTATTTGATTTTGCCGCGCAGACGGCTGATGGCCGTCGCCAGAATGCGGCGGTGGTCGAACGTCATGGGCGCGCCGAACTCGGGCGGAGCATCCCACATGGCGGCCGCCTCGCGCCCATCGCGCATCGCCTCGGCGACAAGCCCCGCCTCATACAGAAGCTCGTAGCGCTCAAGCGTCTTCTCTTCGTCCCAGCGGCCGCCGTCGGTGGAAAAGCAGATGCGCAGCCGCTCGGAGCGCGTCAGCGGACGCACGGGCCTGTGTGGCGGCTCGGGGCGCCGGGCCCATTCTGCGAGCCGTGGCTCGATCTCCGCCGAGAGCACCGGAGGCTTGCCGCAACGCCAATCTTCCCAGGGGAAAAACCGATACCAGTTGATCCAGGCGCCGCCCGCTTTCGGCTGCCCTTCGGCTCGCGTCAGGGCGAGATAGCCGATCGAGACCACATGCGGGCTGGAGTCGCCTGGCTCGGCGTGGCGGCCCCGATCCCCGAACGAATACAATTGCTCCACGTAGCCCAGGTCGAGCCCTGTCTGCTCCTGCACCCAGGCGCGCAGACCGATTTCCAGCGTGCGGTGCGAGAGCGGCGCGAACGGGCCGGAGGGCAGGCTGTTGTGCGGTCCGTGCTCGCCTTGGCGGACGACGAGTATATGCGGATCGCCGTCGCGCATCGCGATGATGGCGGCGTTCAGCCCGATATTGATGGCCGTGGCCTTGGGGTCCGGCGGCCGCTCCAGGTTGAGCGTGGGAGTGTCGCGCTTATCCATGCCTGTTCATATCGCAGCTTGGGCGGCCCGTGGCCTTCCCCAAAACAAAAAGGGCCGCGTCGCGGGCGGCCCTCATCGCGTCGCCGATGTCCGCGCTCCCGCGCGTCGGGCTTAGTGGCCGTCGGCGCCCGGGCCGAACGCCACGTCGCGCTTCGCCGCGCGGATGGTGATGGTGAAGCCGGCGATCACGTCGATCAGAACCACCACGATGATCACGAAAAAGACCGAGGTCGCCGCCTGACGAACCGCCAGGAACTCGACGATACAGATGATGAACACGACCATGGATAGCGCATGGTCGACAATCGAATAGCTGCTGGTGCGCGTCGCCTTGATCAGCTCCACAAACAGGAAAGCGAGCGTCAGGATGATCATGAGGTCGCCGAGCGTAAGCTGCCACACGGCGCCGGATATCATCGTGAACGACATGAGTGGATCGTCGAAGGCGGTCGTGATGCGGCCAGTGGCGTCCGGCGTCGGGTCGATGCCGAGGCTAAAGGCGATGACGTTGTAAAGGATGACGGCGACGAGCAGCCACGGAAAGTTCGAGATCATGACGGTTCCCTTCGATGAGTGTGCGGCATTCCACGATGCGGCGCGGGCTTAAGCGGTCTCCGCGCCGAGTGACAAATCGCGGCGCGCGAACCGGATCGAGATGACGAAACCCGCCATCACGTCGATCAGCGCCACCGCCAGGATCACAAAAAACACCGAGGTCGCCGCGATCGGCGCGGCAAGGAACTCGATGAGGCAAACAACGAACAGCAGCATCGACAGACCGTGATCGACCAGCGATATGGCGCTGTGGCGCGACGCTTTCATGATTTCCACGAACAGCATGACGAGCGTGAACGCGATCATGGCGTCCCCGACCCGCAGCGTCCACACCGCAGTGGACAGCAGCGTGAAGTCGCCAACCGTGGCGTTCAAGGCGTCCGTGCCGAAGGCGAGCGCGATCAGGTTGTAAACGATGAACGGGAGCACGATCCACGGGATGTTCCACAGCATGCCAGCCCCCCAAACCGCTTACGCGTCCTGCTTCGGCTCCAAAATTTGCCGGCCGCGATATTGCCCCGTCTTCATGTCGATATGATGGGGACGGCGCAACTCCCCCGAGTCCTTGTCCTCGACATACACCGGCGACACGAGTGCGTCGGCGGAGCGCCGGTTGCCGCGCTTCATACGCGACGTTTTTCGCTTAGGAACAGCCATATTGAACTCCTTGATCGGCACGACGAATAGCCCGGTTTTTAAGCGGGGGCAAATGCCATTTTCGCTAAAAAGCCCGGGCGATGCGATGGATGCCGGCGCGGCGGTCACGCCAGTTGGGCCGTTTGTATAGCTTGCGACGCCGCGCGGCGCCAGCGGTTTACTGGAGCACGCACGCCGCAGAGGCGCCCTCCCGGCTCACCCGCACCCGCAGGCGCGCGGCGCGGTTGCGCAGACGCGGCCCCGGCTTCGCCACGCTGTTGCGGATGGGGTTGGGAAGCGCCGCCGCCATCACCAGCGCCTCGCTTTGGGTGAGGTCGGCGGCCGGCTTGCCGAAATAGCGCTGCGCGGCGGCCTCCGCGCCGAACACGCCCGGCCCCCACTCGGCGATGTTGAGATACACCTCGGCCACCCGCCACTTCGGCCAGACGACGGAAATCCAGTAGGCGAGCGGCAACTCCAGCACCTTTCGCAGATAAGTTTGCTCGGGCCATAGGAACAGGTTTTTCGCCGTCTGCATGGGGATGGTCGAGGCCCCGCGCGGGATGTCGCCGTCCTTGGCGTCCTCGATCGCTTCGCCAACCGCGCGCCAATCCACGCCCCAATGGTCGCAGAAGGCGGAGTCCTCCGACACGATCACAGCGCGCGGGAGATTTTTCGAGATATCCTCGATGTCCACCCAACGCCGGTCGATAGAGACGCCCGTCAGCGCCTGCCGCAGCATCAGCGATGAGAACGGCGGATCGACGAACCGGTAGATGAGCACAAACACATACGGCGCGACGAGGAACGCGGCGAGCGATATGGCCGCGATGCGCGCGACGCGGTCGGCGGTCGGATGACGCAGGCGCCAGGCGCGAAGATATCCGCGAACTGTTGCATTATTGTCCGCTCCGGCTTGCGAGATGGGATCGCCGCGGGCGCTCCAGATAGACTTTAGGCGCGCTTTCAGATACCGCCAGTTTTCTGCGACAGTGATCATGATGTGGGATGTGTTGAAGCCAGGACCGCGCGACATCTTTAATCAGCGACTGGAGAGCTGCGCAAGGCTGATGGAGGCCCGGCTCAAGGGTCTGTTGGCCGCGCACGACGGGGTCCCGCCGCGGCTGGCCGCCGCCATGGCTCACGGAACGCTGTCCGGCGGCAAAAGGTTGCGGCCGTTCCTCCTCATCGAAAGCGCGCGGCTGTTCCACACGCCGGCCGAGGCCGCTCTCAACGCCGCCGCGGCGCTCGAATGCGTGCACTGCTATTCGCTCATCCATGACGACCTGCCCGCCATGGACGACGACGACGTGCGGCGCGGCCGGCCCACGGTGCACAAGGCCTTCGACGAGGCGACGGCCATTCTTGCCGGCGACAGCCTTCTGACCCTCGCCTTCGAGATCATGCTTTCGGAGGCCACCCACGCGGACGCAGGCGTGCGCGCGGCGCTTGGGCTGGCGCTCGCCAAAGCCTCCGGATGGGCCGGCATGGCCGGGGGCCAGCAACTTGACCTTGAGGCTGAGACGGCCGAGCGCCCGCTGGACGCGGCGCAGATCCGCCGCCTGCAGGCCATGAAAACAGGCGCGCTCATCACCTTCGCCTGCGAGGCGGGCGCCGTGCTCGGCCAGGCTGGCGAACGGGAGCGGGCCGCGCTGCGCGCCTTCGGCGATGATCTCGGCCGCGCTTTCCAACTGGCCGACGATCTTCTCGATGTGGAGGGCGACGCCGCCGTGATGGGCAAGGCCGCCGCCAAAGACGCCGGAGCGGGCAAGGCGACGCTCGTCTCGCTGATGGGCGTGGCGAAGGCGCGTGAGCATTTGGCCGAGCTGGTGGCGCGGGCGCAGGCCGCGTTGGAGCCTTTCGGCGAGCGCGCGGCCGTCTTGAACGAAGCTGCGGCGTTCGTCGCCGAGCGGAAATCATAAAGTCCCCGACCCGGACACGCGACATTCACGCCGCGCTGCCCCCCCCCTGCGGCGCAGGCTTAAGCGAATGTTAATTCGTCGCATTTGAAAACTATTCTGCCGTCCGGACATTACATACCCGCGCAATCGGCGCAGCTTTGGCATGGGGGTCGCGCATGAGTTGGTCGATACGGCTGTTCAACCTGGCGGGCGCCGAGGTGCGCATTCATCTCACGTTTTTTCTGCTGCTCGCGTGGATCGCCGCGTTCTACTACAGCCAGGGCGGGGTTGACCGCGCCATCTGGGGCGTCTCATTCATTTCGCTGCTGTTCCTGAGCGTGCTGCTGCACGAGTTCGGCCATGTTTACGCTGCGCGCATGTACGGCATCCGCACCAAGGACGTGACGCTGCTGCCCATCGGCGGCGTCGCCGCGCTCGAACGCATGCCCGAGAAGCCGAGCCAGGAGATCGTCGTAGCGCTGGCCGGCCCCGCGGTGAACCTCGTCATCGCTATCGTGCTGTGGCTGGCGGGCGCGCAGTTCAACCTCGGCGAGATCGCATCCATCCAGGATCCTCAGGCCCAACGCGAGCAGCTGCGCGAGTTGCAATCCTCGCTGCTGACGCAGGTGGCTTGGGCGAATGTGACGCTGTTGCTGTTCAACCTCATCCCCGCATTCCCGCTTGACGGCGGCCGGGTGCTGCGCGCGCTGTTGGCCCTGCGCCTCGGCTATGTGCGGGCGACGCAGACGGCGGCGCTGATCGGGCAAATTTTCGCGGTGGGGCTTGGCTTTGTCGGGCTGTTCGGCAACCCGCTGCTGGTGCTCGTGGCCGTGTTCGTGTTTCTGGCGGCCGCCAGCGAGGCGAATTTCGTGCAGACGCGGGACGTGACGCGCGGGCGGCGGGCGATCGACGCGGCGGTGACGTCGTTTCAGCCGCTCGGACCGATGGCGTCCATCGACGACGCTGCCGCGCTGCTCTTACAGACCACTCAACAGGAGTTTCCCGTGCTCGACGGCGCGCAACGCTTTCGCGGCGTTGTGACGCGCAAATCCATCATCGACGGCCTCAGGGAAAAGGGCGGCGCCGCGGCGGCGCTCGACATCATGACGCAGGACGTGCCGACCGTGCTCAGCTATGAGCCGCTTGAGGCCGCGATGCTGCTGCTCAACGAAAAGCGCCCGCCCTGCATCGGCGTGCTCGATCCCGGCGACGGCCGGCTCGTGGGCTATATCAACTCGGAGAACCTGGGCGAGCTGATGATGCTCGAAGCCTCCCGCAACGCTCGCCTGCCCGCAAAGCGCCCAACGCGGGTTGTGTGAGTCACTCGGCTGCGGTGCGCGCGCCCTGCCCGAAGCGGCGCTCGATGTAGTCGGCCACCATCTGCTTGAACTCGTTCGCGATGTTGGGACCGCGCAAGGTCGCCGCCTTCTTGCCGTCGATGAACACGGGCGCGGCCGGCGCCTCGCCGGTGCCGGGCAGGCTGATGCCGATGTCCGCGTGCTTGCTCTCGCCGGGGCCGTTCACGATGCAGCCCATCACCGCGACGTTCAGGGTCTCGACGCCGGGGTAAGTCTTGCGCCACTCCGGCATCGAGGCGATGAGATGCGCCTGAATGTCCTGCGCCAGTTCCTGGAACACCGTTGAGGTGGTGCGGCCGCAGCCGGGGCACGCCGCCACGACAGGCACGAAGGTGCGGAAGCCCATCGTCTGGAGGATTTGCTGGGCGACCTCCACCTCGGTGGTGCGTGCGCCGCCGGGCGCCGGGGTCAGGCTCACGCGGATTGTGTCGCCGATGCCCTGCTGCAGCAGGATGCCGATCGCGGCGGCCGACGCCACGATGCCCTTCGACCCCATGCCCGCCTCGGTGAGGCCGAGATGCAGCGCGTAGTTCGAGCGCGCGGCGAGCATGGTGTAGCAGGCGATCAAGTCCTGCACGGCCGACACCTTCGCCGAGAGGATGATGCGGTCGCGCGGCATGCCGAGGCTCTCGGCGAGTTCAGCGGACAGCAGCGCGGATTGCACGATGGCCTCGTGCATCACGGCGCGGGCGTCTTTCGGCTCGGCGCTCGCCGCGTTCTCGTCCATCAGCCGCGTCAGCAGCTCCTGATCTAGGCTGCCCCAGTTCACGCCGATGCGCACCGGCTTGCCGTAGCGCATCGCCATCTCGATGATGTCGGCGAATTGTTTGTCGCGCTTGTCCTTGAAGCCGACATTGCCGGGGTTGATGCGGTATTTGGCGAGCGCCTCCGCGCAGGCCGGGTGGTCGGCGAGCAGCTTGTGGCCGATGTAGTGGAAGTCGCCGATGAGCGGCACGTGCACGCCGATGCGGGCGAGCCGGTCGCGAATGCGGGGCACGGCGGCGGCGGACTCGTCGCGATCTACGGTGATGCGCACCAGCTCCGACCCGGCCTGCGCCAGCTCCGCTACCTGCCGCACGGTCGCATCCACATCCGCCGTGTCAGTGTTCGTCATCGACTGCACGACGATGGGGGCCGCGCCGCCAACCGTCACGCCGCCCACCCGCACGCCAACCGTGTTATGCCGCGCCGCCCGTAAATCCGTCATAGCCCACCCCTTATGCGCGATGCTCATACGACGCCCCAGCGCGGAACGCCAGCTAAAGCGTTGCGCCGCGCGGCTATCTACGGCCGCACGTCGTCGCCATCCGCGCTTTCGATCTCCGCCAAAATGCGGTTGAGATGGGCCGCGATCACCGCCGAGCCGGCCTCGCGAAACATCTCCCCATGCATGCCCGGCACGTCGTGAACCTCCACGCGGCCCCGGAGATAGGGTCGCCATCCGAAAGCGCGGTCGAATAGCCGGCCTTTCAGCGGCTCCTCGCTGCGGAACAGCACCACGTCGCCGTCATAAGGCGCGCACGCGTAGCGGTTCTGCGCCTCCAGCAAATAGTCCGTATACCACCGGTTTTCTATGTCGACGGTCTCGAACGGGATTTCCGAGATCAGCCGGAGTCGTTTCGCCAAAGCCATCAGCCGGAGCGCGCGCACGACGCGGAACCCGGCCAGGAATTCGGCAAACGGCTTCTGGCCCCTTGAGACTTTGCCGATGTCGCGCAGGATGTTGTAATAGCGCACCTGCCAACGGCGCTGCACCCGATCCCAAAACGGCATGGTCTCGCGATAGCCGGGCGCCCAGGTGTCGTTCATCACGAGCAATGACACGGTTTCTCCGGCGCGGCGAAGCTGTTGAGCCGCCTCGAAAGCGAGCGCCCCGTGCACGCACAGTCCGAACAGGATGTAAGGCCCTTCCGTCTGCGCGGCCCGGATCATGCGCACCACGTCGGCGGCGATGTCCTCGAATGCGCGCAACGGAAGCTTGCGCGGCAAGTCCGGGTCGAGGATTTGGATGTCGATGAACGGCCTGTCCGCTCCGATGCGGCGCGCCAGCGGGTAATAGACCGCCACGTTGTTGATGGCGACGATTGGCGTGAGGCGGCCTTGCGGATGGATGCGCAGGATGCGCCGTTCAAGCCGTTCCGCCTCCTGAGCGGCCGCGCGCGCCACCGCCTCGCGACGGTTCGCGGCGCTGCTCCGGCGCCTCTCGACCCGCTCGCCCGCATCGTCGAACGGCGCCATTTGCGACAGGCGGGCATGCGGCGCAGCGACAGCGGCCTCCATGGTCTGGCGCCACAGCTTCAGGAAATGCTCGACGCTGGCGGGATCGAACAGCGCCGCGTTCGCCTCGCAGGAGAGCCGCCAGCCTTCCTCCCGCCCGACCATATAAAAGTTCAGATCCCACAGCGCGCCTGTCGAGTGCGAGGGCATCGACACGATCGCGACGTCGCCGTAACGGTCGTCGGCGATGCGTGCACTGTCGATATAGGCGCGCTGGAACGAAAAATTGACGGAGTGCAGCGGCGTGCGCTCGTGGTTCCAATCGGGGGCCACGTCGTCAACCACGACCTCGAACGGGATGCGCTGATGGTCGAGCGCGTACTGCACCACGCTGGCGCACCGCTTTTCGAACTCCGCGAAACTCGGGTCGTCCCCGGCGGGCAAACGCAGCAGCGCCGTGTTGAGCACCGGCCCGACGAGCGCCTCGAGCGCCTTGTCGCTGCGCCCGGCCAGCGGCGTGGACATCACGATCTCCTCCGCCCCGGTCAGGCGCCGCAGCATGGCCGCGAGGGTGGCGACGGCCGAATGAAACAGCGTGCCGCTCTCGGCGCGCGCCCTGGCTTCCAGCGCGTCGGTCAACGGCTTCGGCAGAAGGATGGAGCGGATGAGTCCTGGGTTGCCAGCCCATGGCGTCCGGGGCCGATCGGGCTTCACCGTGAAATCGGGCAGGCCCCGAAGCTGTTTACGCCAATAGTCGGCCTCCGGGGCAAGGGCGCCGCTCTCCAGCATCTCGCGCTGCCAAAGCGCGTAGTCGGCGTATTGCAGATCGATCTCGGGCAGCTGCGCGGCGCGCCCGGCCTCGAAGGCCTCCACCAGCGCGCCGAACTCGCGGATAAGCACGCCGATCGACCATCCGTCCACCACCAGATGATGCAGCGTGAGCATCAGGATCGCCGCGCTTTCGTCAAGCCGCAGCAGGGTCGCCCGCAGCAGCGGCGGGTTGGAAAGATCGAACGGCCGGCGCGCCTCGTTCTCACCGAGCGTCACCGCTTCGGCGTCGCGCTTTTCGGGGGGGAGGCGGCTCAGATCGATGACTGAGAGCTTGAGCGGCGCAGTTTTGTGGATGTGCTGGACGGGTTCGCCGGAGACCTCGGGAAATCCGGTGCGCAAAATCTCGTGGCGCGCCACGAGCGACTGCAACGCCCGCTCGATGGAGGCGTCGCGCACCGCGCCTTGCAGCCGCCACCGCATGCCCACATTCAGCGCCGCGCCGCCGCGCTCCAGTCGATGCTCGCGCCAGTAGCGGCGCTGGGAGGGCGTGCAGGGGAAAGCGGGTGTCGCCTCGCCGTCGGTGATGGTGAGGGCGTCTTTCATGGCCATGCCTAGCGCCGCGCTCCGTGCCTGAAATCGCTCAGTGACGGCGCGGCCGACGGAGCTTTCGCCGGAGCGGCGCCCGCGATGGCTTTCGCCAGATCGGCGATGGTCGGGTTGCTCATCAATTGGCGCGCCTCCAGGTTCAGCCCGGCCTCCTTGGCGCGCGCCACGATGCGGAAGATGTGGAGGGAGTCGGCGCCGAGCGCGAACAGGCGGTCGCCGACGCCGACGCTGGGGGCGCCCAGCACGTCGCGCCAGATGCGGCTCAGCGTTTCTTCGACCGGCGACAGCGTTGCAACCTCCGGCGGCGCCGATTGGCGGTCTTCGGTCATGGCGGCCAACGCCTTGCGGTCGACCTTGCCGTTGGCGGTGATGGGCATCGCCGTTGTCATGGCGAACGTGCGGGGAACCATATGGGCGGGCAGCGTCTGCGCGCAGCGCGCGGCGATGGCGTCCGGCAGGGTGGACGAATCCGCCCCGGCGACGGGTTTGATGAACGCATGCAGCGATTTCGAACCGTTCGCAGCGGTTTTGACGATCACGACCGCCTCGGCGACGCCCGGGTGTGCTGCGATCGCAGCCTCGATCTCGCCAGGCTCAACCCGGAAGCCGTTGATCTTCACCTGCTCGTCGCCGCGACCGAGAAACTCGATGACGCCGTCGGCCCGCCACCGTGCGAGGTCTCCTGTGCGATACAGCAGCGCGCCAGGCTTTTGCCCGAAACGGTCCGGCGTGAATTTCTCCGCCGTAAGGTCGGGTCGGTTCAGATAGCCGAGCGCCACGCCGTCTCCGCCCGCAAACAGTTCGCCCATCACGCCGATGGGCGCCAGACCGCCGTCCGCCGCGCAGATGTAGACCTGAGTGCCCGCAATAGGCCGCCCGATGGGGATCGGCTGCCCGGCCGGGTGATCGCGCGGGATGTCGTAGCAGCAGGTGAAGGTCGTGTTCTCGGTCGGCCCGTAGCCGTTGATGAAACGGCAATGGGGCAGCGCGGCCATGGCCTTGGCCACGTGCGGCGGGGAGAGCACGTCGCCGCCGGCCAGGATTTGCCGCAGCGGGGCGAGCGCTCCCACATTTTCATCGACGATGGCGTGGAAGAGCCCAGCCGTGAACCAAGCCGTGGTCGCCTGATGCCCGGCGATGGCGGCCGCGATTTCCGCGAGCGAGGGCTTGGGCGTCGAGACGACCGCGAGAGCGCCGCCATTCAGCAGCGCGCCCCAGATCTCGAAGGTGCTGGCGTCGAACGCCAACGGGGCCAGATGCAGGATCGTTTCGCCCGGCCCGAAGTGCGCATAGGTCTGGGCGCGCACGAGCCGAACGACGGCGCGGTGCGGGATGAGAGCGCCTTTGGGCCGGCCCGTCGACCCGGACGTGTACATGACGTAGGCCAGGTCGTTGGCGCCGCGCTCCACGACGACTGGCTCGGAGGAGGCCGCCGCGGCGTCAGCCATAGCCGCGCTCAAGGTTAGGACCTGTGATCCGCCCCCCGCGTCGCTCAGCGCCACCCCTGTGTCGGTCAGCACCAGCCGAGGCTCGCAATCCGCGATCATGAGGCGCAAGCGCTCGACGGGGTGGGACGGGTCGAACGGGGCGTAGGCCGCGCCCGCCTTCAGGATTGCAAGGATCGCTACGATCGCATCCGCCGAACGGCCGCAGGTCATCGCCACCCGGTCGCCCGGTCGCACGCCGAGCGCCTGCAAGCGCCGGGCGAGCCTGTTCGCCTGCGCGTCCAGTTCGCCATAGCTGATCGAGCTCGAACCGGATTTCAGCGCAACGAGATGCGGCGCGCCCGCCGCAACGTCCGCGAACAGCGCATGGATGCTTTTGCGCGCCGGCGCCGGAGAAGCGGCCCCCGTGATGCGCTCCTTCTCCGCCGCCGACAACAGCGCGGGCGCGCCGGCGGGCTGCGCGGCGTCCTCCGCGAACGCCTTCAGCAGCGTCTCGAACGCGGCGAGCCAGCGCCGGATCGTCGCCTCGTCATACAGATCGGTGCTGTAATCCACGTCGATGCGCAGGCCGTCGGCATGCTCGATCATGTTGAAGAACAGATCGAAATTTACGAACGCTTTCGGGTTTGGCCCGTAGGATGCGCGCAGGCCATTGAAAGACGCCGAGGCGGACATGCGCTCCAGGTTGAACTGCACGTCGGTGAGCGGCGTGCGGTTGGGCGTGCGCGGCACGTTCAGTTTGCGCACCAGCGTCCCGAAGGTGTAGCCCTGATGGTCGAGCGCCGCGCGGAGACGATTGTTGACGGAGCGCACATGGTCGCTGAGCGATCGCTCGGACGCATAATCGGCCCGGATGGGCAGAAAATTCACGCAGTGGCCGACCAGACTCTCCTCGTCGAGGGCGGCTTGCCCCGCCATGGGCACGCCGATCACCACGTCGTTCTGCTGCGCCAGCCGCGCGATGAGCGCATGAAGAACGCCGAGCAGCGTGCCGAAAAGCGTCGCGCCGTGCCTCGCCCCGGCCTTTTTCGCAGCCGCCGCCACATCCGCGCTGAGCGCCACGTTGACGGTTGACCCGCGGAAGGTCTTGACGGCGGGCCGCGGCCGGTCGGTCGGCAGATCGAGCGGAGCGGGCAGCCGCTGATATTCGCCGAGCCAGAAGGCTTCGTCCCCGGCGCCGCCCGTGCGTCGGCCAGCGTACTCCGCAAATGGCAGCGGGGCGGGCAGATCGGCGCGACCCTGGCCCGTCTCCTGGTTGTAAAGCGCGGCAAGCTCGTCGATAACCACGTTAAACGACCAGCCGTCGCAGACGATGTGATGGGCGGTGATGACGAGCGTATGCCGCTGCGGGCTCCGGCGCAGGAGCCGCGCGCGAATGAGCGGCCCGCGCTCCAGATCGAAGGGCGTCTCAGCCTCCTCGCGCAGCACGCCTGCGAAGGCCTCGCCGTCCTCGCCAATGTCCTCAATGCGCGGCGGCAGGTCGAGGTTGGGGGCGATGCGCATGCGCTCGCCGCCGCCGGGGAAGCTGCCGCGAAGGGCGTCCCGGCGCGCGACGACGCCGTTCAAGGCGCGGAACAGCGCGTCCGCGTCAAGTGGGCCGTCCAACTCCAGGCTGACGGACTCGTTGAATGCGCAGGAGGCCTCGTCCCCAAGCTGGGCGGCGAGCCAGATTTCGCGCTGGCCCTCCGTGGCGGGGCAGTCAGCCGGGGCGCGCGTCTCCGCGATGGCCGCGGGCGCGCCGTCCGTGCTGCGTTTGTCCGCCAGGATGCCGACGCTTTGCAGCGCGTCGATGGACTGTTCGAAGGAGGCGGCCACATGCTCGATGTCGGCGTCGGAATGCGCCGTGGTGAGGAAGCACGGAAAACCTTCCTGCGCGTTCACGCCCAGCACCCGCATATGTTGGAAAAGCAGGCTGCTGAGTTTGTCCTCGCCGATGAAATTCAGATAGCTCCAGCTGCTGAACGACGCGATGCGGGTTTCAACGCCGCGCCGGGCCAGATGCGCGTTCATGCGCGCGGTGAGCGCCGCGGTGCGCGCCGCAAGCCGCTCCTGCAGCGCCGGGCCCTCGGCCTTCAGATGCAGGAGCACGGCGCGGGCGGCGGCTAGCACGAGAGGATGCCGCACGAACGTGCCGGCGAAAAACGTGGGCGCCGTTTCAGGCACGCTGTCGTCGCCGTAAGACCAGAAGCCGCCGTCGAGCGCGTCCATGAAGCGCGGCTTGCCCGCCAGCACGCCGATGGGCATGCCGCCGCCCACCACCTTGCCGTAGGTCGCGAGGTCGGCGCGTACGCCCCACAACGCTTGCATGCCGCCGGGATGGGCGCGGAAGCCCGTCACCACCTCGTCGAAGACAAGCGCTGTTTCGTCGGCTTCCGTGATGCGGCGCAGCTCCGCCGCGAAGTCGCGCGGTTGAAGGCCGGGATTGCGGCTCTGCACGGGTTCGACGATGACTGCGGCCAAGTCGCCGATGCTTTGGCGCACCCATTCAAGGCTTTCAGGCGCAGCGTAGGGCAGCACCACGATGTTGGAGACCGAGTCTTGCGGGATGCCGGGGGCGACGGGCAGCGCGATGGGGGCCTGAGCGCGCCGGCCGGGGCGCACCAGCACCTCGTCGAACTGGCCGTGATAGGCGCCAGTGAACACGGCCACCTTGTCGCGCCCGGTGACCGCCCGCGCCACGCGCATCGCCGCCATCACCGCCTCGGAACCGGTGTTGCAGAAGGTGACCCGCTCATTGCCGGTCATCTCGCTGAACAGGCTAGCGACCTCCCCGGCGAGCGGGCTTTGTGGGCCGATGGCGAAGCCTTTTCCCATCTGCTCGGCAATCGCCTCCAGCACGAAGTCGGGGGCGTGGCCGAACATGGTCTGCCCGTAGCCGTTCACCAGGTCGATATACTCGTTGCCGTCCAAATCCCAGATTTTCGAGCCTTTCGAGCGCGCCGCGACGATAGGGTAGACCAGCTCTTTCCACTCGGCGCGGAAGCCGGACGCGGTGCGCGGGTCGGCCAGCGTCGCGCGGTTTGCCTGGGTCGCCCGTTTCGCGGTCGGGGTGCGGGCTTCGGCGCGCGCCGTCAGCTCGGCGATGAAGCGCCTCTGCTCGTCCGTGACGGAGGCGGTTTGGCCGCCGCTGCGATAGACCTGGAAGCGGGACGGGGTCTCGCTCGGCTCCGGCAGCGTCACGGCGGGTTTCGGCGTCGGCTGGGGAGAGGGCATGGCCACCGCCGCGCCGCCGCCCAGCATCGCCTGCTGTTGCTGGAACAGCGCCGGCATGGCTTGGATCTGCGCGCGGAACAGCTCCTGCATGTCGCCGCCAGGCGCAGACCCGCTCGGTCCCGCCATCGGCGTGGGCGTGGCGATCGCGGTCAGCGCAGGCGTGGCCGCGCGTTTGGCCGCCGCGCCGCTTTTCGCCAGGTGTCGCTCCAGCGCCGCGATGCTCGGAATGTCGTTCAGAAGCTGGCGGAAAGTGATCTTGACCCCATACTCCTTCTGCACCTGCGTCGCGAACTGCGCCAGAAACAGCGAGTCGAAACCGAGCTCCAAAAACGACGCGGCGCGATCGCCCTCGCTCATGGCCGCTCCAGAGAGGCTCTCAAGCATAACGGCGAGTTCCGCTGCGAGAGCGTCGGGCGCGGCTGCAGGCGCGGTGTTTTGCGGCATGACGACCTCCATGACAGGCGCGGGCGTTAACGGCGCGGGGGCGAGCGCGGGCAGGCTGCTGCGGCGCGGGGCGGGCGCGTCAATCCAATGACGTTTGCGGGCGAAGGGATAGGTGGGCAGGCGTGTGCGGCGCGCCATCGGATCGGGGCGCTCGTCCATAGGCGCGTTCGCCGTCCAGAGCGCGGCCTCGGCCTCAAGCATTGCGTGCGCGGCGTTGACGTCGCTCGCGGCGTCCGGAAGGGACGCGGCCACGCATCGTGCGGCGTCCCGGGCAAGCGTTTGGAGCGCGAAGGTCGTGAGCGTGCGCCCCGGGCCGACCTCGAGCAGTGCGGGCGCGCCCAGCGACGCCGCCGTTGCGAGCGCGTCGGCGAAGCGCACAGTTTCGCGGGCGTGCCGGGCCCAATAGGCCGGGGACACGGCGTCGGCCTCGGCGATCCACTGGCCGGTGACGCACGACACGAACGGAATTTGCGGCGGGCCAAGGCGAATTGTCCGCAAATGCGCCTCGAAGGGCGCGACGGCCGTCTCGACCATGGCGCTGTGAAAGGCGTGCGACGTGTGCAGCCGCCGATGCGCGCCGTCCGCCGCCGTCAATCGCGCCTCCAACTCGGCGATCGCGTCGAACGGGCCGGACGCGACGCAGAGCTGCGGCGCGTTCACGGCGGCGATGTTCACCTGGGGCGGCAGCATGGGCCGGAGCGCGGACTCGCTCATCCGCACGCCAAGCATGGCGCCCGTCGGTAAATCCTGCATGAGGCGCGCGCGGAAGCAGATCGCCGCGACGGCGTCCTCAAAGCGGATCACGCCGCTTAGGCAGGCGGCGACGAGCTCGCCGACGCTGTGCCCCATCATCGCAGCCGGCGTTACGCCGCGGCTCATCCACAGCCGCGCCAGCGCATGCTCTACAAGGAACAAGGCCGGCTGCGCGAAGATCGTGGAGCGGATCGGGTGCGGCGCATCGTCGGCGGCGGGCGCGCTGTCATACAAAAGCGCGATGAGGTCTTCGCCGAGACGGTCGCGCACGATCTCTGCGCCCTCGATCATGGCGCGGCGGAAGACAGGCTCGGCGTCATAAAGCGCGCGGCCCATGCCGGGATATTGCGAGCCTTGGCCGGGAAACATGAACACGACCGGCGGCGGCGACGCGGGCGCCTGCGCGCCGACGGCCGCGCGCAGCTTGGCCGCCGCCTCGGCCGCGTCGGCCGCCACGATGGCGCTGCGCCACGGGAACGCTTTCCGCCCGTTCAGCGTGAAGGCGATGTCTGCAATGGGCGCGGGGGATGTTTCTATGTGGCTGGCCAAGCGATCGCGCACGCGCGCGAGGTCGGCTTCGGTGCGCGCCGACGCCCGGATGACGACCGGACGGGCGGGCATGACGCGCGGCGTGACGACCGGCGCCTCCTCCAGCACGGCGTGCACATTGGTGCCGCCCACGCCGAATGAGCTGACGCCCGCGCGCCGGGGTTCGCCGCCAGGGCCTCGCGTCCACTCTTCTTCGGCGGCGTTGATGCGGAACGGGCTGTCGCCAAGATTGAGCGCCGGGTTCGGCGCGCTGAAGTGCAACAGCGGCGGGATGACGCCGTCGCGCAGGGACAGCGCCGCGCGCATCAGGCCGGTCACGCCGGCGGCGGCGTCCAGATGTCCGAGATTGGCTTTGGTGGAGCCGATGCGGCAAAAGCCGCGCTCGCCGGTGGTCTCCCGGAACGCCTTCGTCAGCCCGGCGAACTCGATCGGGTCGCCGAGCGGCGTCGCCGTGCCATGCGCCTCCACATAGCCGATGGAGCGCGCCGACACCCCGGCGATGGCGTGCGCCGCGGCGATGACGGCCGCCTGGCCGTCCACGCTCGGGGCGGTGTAGCCGACCTTGCCCGCGCCGTCGTTGTTTACGGCGGTTGCGCGGATGACGGCGTAGATGTCGTCCCGGTCGGCCAGCGCATCCTCCAGCCGCTTCAGCGCCACCACGCCGCAACCGGAGCCGAACACCGTGCCCGCGGCCTCGGCGTCGAAGGGCCGGCAGCGGCCGTCAGGCGAGACCATGCCGCCCTCCTGCGCCAGATAGCCGCGCTCCTGCGGAAAACTGATCGACGCTGCGCCGGCGAGCGCCAGGTCCGATTGATAGAGCAGCAGGCTCTGGCAGGCTTGCGCGACGGCGAGCAGCGAGGTCGAGCATGCCGTCGCGATGTTGATCGCCGGCCCGCGCAGATCGAGCTTGTAGGCGGCGCGCGTGGCGAGGAAGTCGGCGCCGGCCCCGGTCAGCATCGCGTAGTTGTCGACTTGAAAGCCGGAGGTGAAGCGCTCGATGGTTTCGCGGTCGCCGCAGACGTGATGGAGGAAATAGGTGCTCAGGCTGCAGCCGGCGAAAACCCCGACGGCGCCCTTGTAACGGCTTGGGTCGCAGCCCGCGTCCTCCAGCGCCTCCCATGCGCATTCGAGGAAAATGCGATGCTGCGGGTCCATGAGCGCCGCCTCGCGCGGATGGACGCCGAAAAACTCCGCGTCGAACTTGTCCACGTCGTCGAGCACGGGCCGAGCGCGCACAAAATTGGGTGCGCGGCGCACATCGTCGGCGTGGGCGTCGGTCAGCTCGGCGTCCGTGAAATGGCGAATGCAGTCGCGCCCGGCCTTCACATTCGCCCACATCTCCTCAGGCGTGGAGGCGCCAGGGAAGCGGCCCGCCATGCCGACGATCGCGATGGCGTTGAGGGGCGCGCTCATGACCCGGCCCGTCCGTTTTGGCGCGCGGCGGCAAGCGCCCGCAGCGCTTCGGCCTGGCGGGAGGCGTGGCTCGACGGCCCGGCGCCGTGACGCTTCTCTGACGCCGATGATGCGGCGGCATGCAGGTGCGCCGCCAGGCTGCGCAGATTGGGCCGGCTGAACAGGTCGATCACCTGCACCTCGGCGTACAGTTCGCGCTGGATCGCCGCATGGGCTTGGCGCAACAGCATCGACGTGCCGCCGCGGTCAAAAAAATTATCCTCCGGCGGGAGATGCGGCGTGGACAACACCCGGGTGAAGATGGCGGCGAGCGCTCGCTCCCATTCTATCGCTGATTGGGGTGGGGTCGGCGCCGCCACGGTCGCGGCGTCCGGCGCGCCCGGTTGGGCGGCGCCGCCTTGCTCGAACAGCGCGCGCACCGCGAGCCGGTCGGCCTTGCCGTTGGCGTTCAGCGGGATGTCGTCGAGCCGCATGATGGTCTGCGGCTGCATGTAGGGCGGCAGCGCGTCGCGGCAGAAACGCGTCATGCCCGCCTCGTCCAGTTCGCCGTCGCCCGCGAAAGCGAGGCACAGCCGGTCGCCGTAGGGACTGCGCACCAGGGCCGTTACGGCGCGGCGCACGCCCGGCGCGCCCTGCGCGGTGCGGTCGATCTCCTCCAACTCGATGCGGTGACCGCTGACTTTGACCTGGTTGTCGGCGCGGCCCGCGAACCACAAACGACCATCCGTGTCCTGGCTGACCAGGTCGCCGGTTCGGTACATGACGGAGCGGTAGGCGTTCTGGCGCGGGTCTTGGACGAAGCGGCGCGCGGTCTCGTCCGGGTTGCGCATGTAGCCGAGGCCGACGCAGGGGCCGCCGATCCACAACTCACCCTTCTCGCCGAGCGGGACCTCGCGAAGGTCTTCATCAAGAACCGCGTGCGAGAAATCTCGGTGCATGCGTCCGATGGAGGCGAACGGCCCCTTGCAATCGGCCAACTCCGCCGGAGTGATCTCTATGCTGGAGCATATGCAGCTTGTCTCCGTCGGGCCATAGACATTGACGAAGCGCGCGCGGCCGCGGAACGCAGCTTCAAAGCGCCGCAGCCGCTCGAGGGGGAAGCCTTCGCCGCCGAACATGAAGACGCGGGCGTCCGGCAGGTTTTCCGGCGTCAGGAGGCCCATGTCGTCGAGCAGCAGGAAAAACGTCGGCACCGCGAAGATCATGGACGCGCGAGACGCGCGCAACGTCTCAACCCATTGGCGCGGATTTGTCTCATGCCCCACATCGACGGGAGCCAGGGTCGCCCCATTCACTAGCCCGCAGTAAAAGTCGAAAACCGAATTGTCGAAATGGGTCGGATTGACGGCCGAGAATGTGCGCGCGGCCGCGCCGCCGAGCAGTTCGTCCGCCCACCGCATCAGGCTGAGCACGCCGTACTGCGGCATCACCGCTCCCTTCGGCTCGCCGGTGGAGCCTGACGTGAACATCACATAGGCCGGGTGCGAATGCGTGACGTCGGCCGGCGCGTCGCTGGCGGCGTCAGGCCATGCGTCGCGGAACATCGCGCCCGGCTGCATGCGCTCCACGTGGCCAAACGCGTTCGCCGCGCCGTCGCATACGCTGACTAGCAGCTGCGGTTCAAGGCGCGAGAGCATTTTAGCCGTGCGCGGCTCTGGATTCTTCGGATCAATATGCGCGTAAATCGCGCCCATGCGCAGCGCGCCAAGCATGAGCGCGTAGACCTCGACGCATTTCGGCGTTTGCAGCGTGAGAACGTCGCCGCATTTTAGCCCTTTCGCCGCCAAAAAGGCGTGGGCCCGCCGCGCGAGGAGGTGAAGGTCGGAGAATGTGACGCGCTCAGCGGGAAAATGGAGGGCGAGTTTCTCGGGCGCCCTCATGGCTGCGGTCTCGAAGGCGCGCCACAAATTTTGTTCCATAATGCGGGCCTAGTAAAAGATCACGCTCTGCGATGTTGCGCCTGAATTTCCAATGTATTTACACCGTATGAAAGCCCTGACCAATCCAACTCAGTTACAGAGCTAAAGCAACGTGGACGGCGTTCCAGAATAGCACGCGGCATCACTGTGGATCACCCAAAGCTCGACACGCAAAAATTTGTAGGCAAATACCACGGCGCACCAGCGCAAACAAGGGCCGCGGGGGTCACTCCAGCCAGGCGATGGCGGCGCAGAAGCCTGGCGCCGGCTCCCACACCTGTAGCAGCCAAGGCTTAACGGAGGCTTTCGCGGCGCGATTGAGCACAATTTGCGGCCTCTCTGCGGCGGAAAAGCTCACCTCGAATGCGGCCTGGTCGAGGGCGAAGCCGAGGCCTTCGGCCTTGCACACCGCCTCGCGACACGTCCAGACGCGGCAGAAGGCGGCGTCGCGGGCGGGGCCTGGCGGCGCGGCGTCGATCACGGCGTTCTCCCCTTTCGAGAACATGGCGCCCGCCACATCGGCCGGATAGGGTCTGATCGCCTCAATGTCGGCCCCCACCGGGCTGTCGGCGATCGCCAGCAGCGCGCCGTCGCCCGAGTGGCTGAGGCTGAAATGCGGGAAATCGACCGGCGCCGCGACGGCCGGTTTGCCGTGGGCGTTCACACGAAAGCGCAGACCGCCCGGCGAAACGCGCAGATGGGCCCCGAGCGCTTCGCGCAACAGCCCGCGCGCCGCGATGAAACGGCGGCGGTGCAAATCGTAATAGAAGCGGTCGGCGCGCACTCGTTCGTCGGGCGAAAGCAGCGCCGCCAAGTCGTCGAAGCGGGCGTCCGTCACATCCAGCCGCCAGAACGCCGTGGCGATCCGGTCCGGCGCAACGGCGAGCGGAGCATCGGCCTTGGCGATTGTCACCAGCGCTCGCCCTTGAGGCGCTCCCAGGCCCAGGCGTGCTCGACGATGACGCGCAGGTCGCCGTATTGCGGCCGCCACCCCAGCTCTTCGCGAATGAGGGTCGAATCCGCCACCAGCATGGCCGGGTCGCCCGGGCGCCGCGGCGCGTCGACGACCGTGATGTCGCGGCCCGTCACCTCGCGGGCCACGTCAATGACCTCCGCCACGCTGTAGCCGCGCGCGTTGCCGAGATTGTAGAAGCCGCCCTTCGCCCCCGCGCGCAGCGCCCGCAAAGCGAGCAGATGCGCGTGGCACAAATCCTCCACATGCACGTAATCGCGCAGGCACGTGCCGTCTGGCGTCGGATAGTCGCGGCCGAACACCTTGATGTCCGCGCGGCGCTTGGAGGCGGCTTGCAGCACCAGCGGGATGAGATGCGTCTCCGGGTCGTGGCGCTCGCCGATGCGGCCGTCGGGGCTCGCGCCCGAGGCGTTGAAATAGCGCAGTGCGAAGAACGAGATTTTGTAAGCGGCCGAGAAATCGCGCAGCGCCTGCTCGACGATCCACTTGGTGCGGCCGTAGGGGCTGAGCGGCCGGCACGCCGCGTCCTCGCGAATGACCCCGTCGTGGGAGCCGTAGACGGCGGCGGACGACGAGAACACTAGGTTGCGCACCCCGTGGCGCACCATCGCCTCCAGCAGCGTGAAGCATTTGGCGACGTTGTTGACGTAATACTTGGCTGGATGGGCGACGGACTCGCCGACCTCGATGAAGGATGCGAACAGCATCACCGCGTCCGGCTTGTGTTCGGCGAACGCGGCGTTCAGCACGGCGGCGTCGCCATAGTCGCCGCGCACAACCGGGCCGCCGAGGATCGCGTCGGGAAAGCCCTTTGAGAAGTCGTCGAGAGTGACGACCGTCTCGCCGTGCTCCAGAAGCCGCTTGACCATATGCGAGCCGACATATCCGGCGCCGCCGATGACGAGCACTGTCATGTTCAATCCTTTCGAGCCGATGCGCGCTTCTAAATCCTCGCTGGGAGCGAGCCTGACACAAGACGCGCGAACAATTTGCAAAGTTGCGTCACATTTACACCATTTATTTGCGCTCCGGCGATATATGTAACGGTGCTTTTTTGCGCCCCGGAGGCCCCATGTTACGAGTTTTCGTCCTCGCAGCCGCCGCGTTTTTAGTTGGGCTTGCGCCAGTTAAGGCGCAGTCGGGCTTTGTTTGGGGCGTCAACGGCCATCCGATGACGGCTTATCCGGGCGTGAGTCTGGAACAACAGATCGCCCTGGTGCGCGACCTCGGCATGACGTCCTACCGCGTGAACGTCGTCGATTTGAGCCACGTTCCAACGCTGCTCGATCTCGTTCGAATCGGCAAGCGCTACGGCGTCGACATTCTGCCTGTGGTCACGCCCCGTGTCGATCTGGAGAAAGAGAGCGTCGAGGATCTCCACCGCAAATCCTACGAACTGGCGAAGGCGCTCGTCACAATTTTCAAGTACGATATTCGCATCTGGGAGCTGGGCAACGAGTTGGAGGTCTACGCCATCATCCGCGCGTGCGAAATGCAGGACGACGGCGTGCAGTACAACTGCGCATGGGGCCCGGCGGGCGGCGTCGGCGAGATGGAGTATTACGGGCCGCGCTGGGCCAAATCGAGCGCCGTGTTAAAGGGCCTGTCTGAGGGCGCACGCGCCGCCGACCCCACGATCGTGCGCGCGATGGGCACAGCGGGCTGGGGCCACACAGGGGCTTTCACCCGCATGAAAAAGGACGGGATCGAATGGGAGATCTCCGTCTGGCACATGTATGGCGAGGACCCCGAATGGGCGTTCAAGAAGCTGGCGGAGTTCGGCAAGCCGATCTGGGTCACCGAGTTGAACCACCCTTATGGCAGCCGCGACGGCGAAGCCGCCCAGGCCGACGGCCTCACCAAGCAGATGAAGCGGCTGCTGGAGCTAAAGGACGCCTATAACGTGCGCGCCGCCCACATTTACGAACTGCTGGACGAACCCTACTGGGGGGAGACCTTCGAGGCCATCATGGGGCTGGCGAAGCTCGCCTCGGACGGGGCCGGCGGTTGGCGCATCGCCGACAAGAAGCTCGCCTATGGCGCGGTCAAAGGGTTGTTAGTTCCGCCCGCCTTCGCTGCGAGCAGCGTCATCGCGCGCAAATGCGATCTGGCCGCGCACGCCGGCCGCGAGCGCAACATCCCAAATCAGGTTAACTACGCGTTTTGCCTGGCGGTGGGCCGCCCCGCCGACAACGTCGGGATGCTGACCTGGTCCGCCAACCGCCGCAGCGGCCAGAAGGCGACGGACATGCTCATCGGGATGCTGTTGTCGAGCGAGGCGCAAGGGCGCTACTTCGCGGCCACGACGACGCATGCTGAGTATGTCGCGACCGCTTACCGGCTTGTGCTCAACCGCGAACCGGACGGCAAGGGCCTCGCAGACTTCGAGCAACAGCTTGCAACCGGAAGCTTAACGCGCGCTGGCCTTATTCGCGCCTTGGTTGAGTCCGAGGAATTTCAGCGGCTGCATCCAGCGTTTTTCTAAGCGGGCGCCGTCCGCGTCGTCGCGTCGTGTGTATGAGGCGTGAGGCGCCGAAACGGGCGGCGTTTGGGCCGCGTCTGACAGCCTGAGGCAATGCGTTTCCGCTAGAGCGGAGGATAAACCTATGCAACAAACAAGCGGCGCGTCGCATGACTGACAGATTTATCCTGCCTCAATCGTCGCAGAGATTGCTGATGCAAAAAGAGCTGGGCCGTGCGCCCATCGAGACCGAGTATCTCGACCATGCGGATATCTTGCGCTTTTTGCGGAAATACTTTCTTACGCTGGCGCTGTCGGCGGTTTTGGGCGGCGCCGCGGCGGTGGCCTATGTGGTGACGACCCCGCCCACATACACAGCCCGCGCGCAGTTGCTGATCGACCCAACTGTGGCCCAGGCGCCGCGCGACACCGCGCTTGCGTCCGACTCGACGCTCGATGCGCCCCGCGTGGAGGGTCAGATGGCCGTGCTGCGCTCGGAAACAATCGCGCAGCGGGTGATCGAGCAATTGGATTTGCTCAACACGTCCGACTTTAAAGGCGACCCGCCGGGATTCTTCAAGCGCCGGGTCGACGACCTGCGCCGCCTGCTGATGGGCGCTCCGCCGGAGGGGCCGCCGGACAACTTCATTCAGATGCGGGTGGCTGTCGCACAATTCCAGGGCAGTCTCGACGTGCGGCGCGTGGGTCAGTCCTACGCGGTCGACATCGCCTATTCGTCGCGCGATCCCGAGTTGGCCGCCCGCGTCGCCAACGCCGTCGCCGACGCTTACGTGCAAGATCAGATCAGGACCAAAACCGAGGCCGCCAAACAAAGCGCCGCATGGCTGGAGCAGCGCATCGAGGAGCTTCGCGGCCAGTTCAGCGACGCCGCCCGCGACGTGCAATTGTTCAAGAGCGGGCAGAACCTGGCGCCATCCGTCGCGCCGCCGCCAGACCTGCGCACCGCGCCAGTGACCGCGCCGCCCGCCGTCCTGCGTCCGCCCTACACGCCCGGCCCGCCGCTCGCCCAACCGCCTGCGCTCGCCCAACCGCTCGTCACTCTGGCGGAGCTGGAATCCCGAGCGCAGAACTACAAGAAGGTGTACGAGACGTATCTGCAAGCCCTTACGGAAACGGTGCAAAAGCAGTCGTTCTCCGTCGCCAACGCGAGGATTATCACCCCCGCGACGCGGCCGCTTGTGAAGAGCCATCCGAAATCGAAGCTTATCGCCGTGCTCGGCGTGCTGACGGGATCGCTTTTGGGCCTCGGCCTCGCCTTTTTGCGCCACAGCATGGACAACAGCGTGCGTTCGGCCAAGCAGGTTCGCGACCTTCTAGGCCTCACCTGCCTCAGCCTCATCCCGCGCCTGACGAAACCCAAGACGCTTGGCAAGGATGACCCACTGGCGGCCGAGCAGATGTTCCGTGAAGTGGCGATCGCGCCGTTCTCGCCTTTCAGCGGCTCCATGAAGAAGCTCCGCACGGCCGTGGTGAACGCGGGCGGCAAGACGCCCATGCGGGTTGTCGGCGTCACCTCCGCGCTGCCGGGCGAAGGCAAGACGACCATCTCGGGCAATCTGGCGCTTCTGTTCTCCATGTCGAAAAGCCGGGTGCTTCTCGTAGACGCCGACATCCATCACGCAACCATCAGCCAAGCATTCGCGCCGAACGCCACGGTCGGGCTACTGGAGCTGTTGCGCGGCGACGCCCCGCTGCACAAAACGGTGGTGAGCGGGCAGGGCCGTGGGCCAGACGTGCTGCCGCTTGCGCTAAAGGGGACGCCCGCCCCGTCTTACGAAATGCTGGGGTCGGCCAAGATGCGCGACGCGCTCACCTTGCTCAAGCAGACCTACGATTTCGTCATCATCGACATGCCGCCGCTGCGCCCTGTGGTGGACGGCCTGTCGATCAGCTCGCTCCTCGACGGCGTGCTGCTTGTGGCGGAGTGGGGAGAGACCCCGCTCGATATCCTCGAAGACGTGGCCGCCGGGCTTTACACCGCACAGGCCGAGGTTATTGGCGTTGTGCTGAGCAAGGTCGATCCGTCGCTCGTCAGCATCCCGTGGCGCAAGCAATCTGCGTACAACTATGCGGCTTACGCCAACTAGGCCGTATCAATTTGGCGTTCCAAGAAGCTCCGTCAGCGCGTCTTCCGGCGCCGGGATCGTGACCTTGACCGTGTCGCCCGGCTGAACGGGGTCGCCCTCCGCCGCGTTGAACTCCTTCGCCGCCGCACCGTCGCCGCGCAGGATGGTGAACACCGGTTGCGCCTCGTCGGAGCGCCGCCCGCCCGCCAGCGCCGGCGCCGTCGCCTGGGCGTCGTAGAGCAGTTTGTCGGCAACGGAGAATTTGCTGCGCGTCTGCTCCAGCTTCGCCTCCGTTTCGCGCAGGTCGATGGTGAGTTCGGTCGCCCGGCGGTTGCTCGCCTCCAAAATGGAGATTTCAGTGCGGCTGATGTCCTGCTGGGCCTTCAGCAGCGTCGTTTCCATGCGCAGCCGCTCGCCCTCAAGCTGCGCCATCGTGCGCTCCAAGCCGAGTTGGCGCGGCGATACGGCGAGGCCGCGCTCGACCAGCGAGGAGATGTTGTCCAGCTCCTTTTGCACGAGGCTGCGCTCTTTCTTCTGCGCTTCGATCTGCGACTGCAGCGAGACGACCTCTTTCGCCAGATAGTCCTTCAAGCCGTTGAGGGCCGCAAGCTCGGTGCGGAGCGCGGTGCGCCGCGCGTTGAAGATGGAGGTCTCCTGCTGGATCACGCGCGCCAGCCCCGGCTCGGTCTTGCGCTTGTCCAACTCGGGCGGCAGTGTGATCGCTTCCGCGTCGCCGATCTCGGCAAGGAGGCGCGCCCGCCGCACGGTGAGCGATTGCAGGTCCGCTCCGAGCTGCTGCACGTCGCCGCGTTGGGCGATGAGCTCGCGGCGGATGCGCAAAACGCCCGTGTCGCTCAGGCGAGGCAGACCGCCCGCGATGCCGAGCGCCTTGAGAACGGTGAGACCCGGCCGATAGGGATATTCGCCGGGTTTGTCGACGCCGCCGACGATGTAATACGGTCTGTACTGCGTCACCTCCACCGCGACGAAGGGCGGGGCCGCGAGGCCGATCGTCTGGCTCATTTGCGTGGCGATGGCGGCGCCAAGCTCGCCCGTGGTCAGCCCCGACGCCTGAATGAAGCCGACGAGCGGCAGCGATATCTCGCCGCCCGCGCCCAGCGTGAACTCACCGGTCAGCGACTTCCATTCATACACGTCGCCAATGGACGCGCGGTACTCATAAACGCGCAGGCTGACCTTATCCTGCGCGGCGAGCCTGTAGACCTCGGCCTGGGCGGGAGCGCCCAAAAGCGCGGCGAAGGCGGCGATGAACAGCGCCCGAGCGCCGGCCTTTCGATAAAATGCGAGGCGATAGCGTGGCACGCGACCCTCCATTACAACTTTAGAATATACTCTGGTTCGATGCGCCCGCGCGCCAGATGCGCCAGCGCCCGGAGATTGCCGTTGAGCCGCCCGCGCCTGTCGATCAGCGCTTCGGGTCGGATGCTTTTGACCAGGTTCGCCGCGATGTTCCGGAACATAAGCTCCAGGCCGAACCATATGGGCATGGTGCCCTTGCGCATGAGGTAGACCGGATTGCTCACCTGAGAATAGCCGAACTTCACCCCGCTCACCCGGCCGGATTTCTCCGCCAGATGCACGCCCATCGGCTCGCCAATGCTGACGATGCGGCCAAAGGCGCCAAGCTGGCTCGTGAAGTCGATGTCCTCCTGCCAGCCATAGAGCGGAAGCCGTTCGTCGAAGCGGAGAGCGCCCACATGGCGGGCGCGGATGGACATGTTGCAGCCATAAGCGCCCGGCTGCGTGCGCGCATAGCCGGGATTGGGGCATCCCCCTTTCGCCTCCGCCGCGCGCAGAAGCGCCAGGCCTTCCTCGAAGGTGTACCCGGTGGGACTATGCGCGCC
Organism: Hyphomicrobiales bacterium; assembly: GCA_033764775.1. Lineage (GTDB taxonomy): Bacteria > Pseudomonadota > Alphaproteobacteria > Rhizobiales > Rhodomicrobiaceae > JAWXCE01. Next base: position 184,449 of record JANRIQ010000002.1, read on the forward strand.
ATCCGCGATCAGGTAGCCGTTGATGACCGCCCAGTCCGGATTGGCGGTTAAGGCGGCCTCGATATGGGCCAGATAGTCCCGGCCGGGAAGAAAGTCATCGTCGAAAAAAGAGATCACATCCGCCCGCGGCAGCATGATCTCCATGGCGCGGTTGCGTTGCGCACACAGCCCCGGCGGCCCGTAACAGAACGATAGCGCGAAGCGCGAGGGTGCGTACGGCTCCACGTGGCTTTCGTCCGGCGCCGAGACGATGACCTCGTCGGGCGCGCGGCTTTGCTCCTCCAGCAGGCTCAAGAGCCGCGTCACAAGCTTGCTGCGGTTCACCGTTGGAATGATGACGCCAACCTTCATGTCGCCCACGCTCGAACGCGGCACACGCCGCCCGCCGGTTATACAAGAAAACTCTTTCGCAGCTGTTTACTTGTTATTGTTTGGTTGTATGCACTTTAGATGAAGTTTGGCGATGGGATTTTAGACGCATCATGGATATTTCTGCGGCCGATCTCTTGGCGGACTCCGGCGCGCCGCCCACGGCCGACAGGGGCGCGGTCGCCATCGTGCATGATTGGTGCCCGTCGTTTCGCGGCGGCGAGCGCGTCCTTGCGCATTTGGCGGACATGCACCCGGGCGCGAACATTTACACGCTGTTCGACTTTCTCCCGGCGGACGTTAAAGCGCGGCATTTCCTACACGCGACGTTCCACATCTCGCCCATGAACCGGCTGCCGGGCGTCGAGCGATATTACCGCAGCTTGTTTTTCCTTTGCCCGTTCTTCATCGAGCAGTTCGACGTCACCCACGCCGATCTGGTCATCTCGTCCTCGGCCGCATTTGCGCGCGGCGTGATTACACGGCCGGACCAGCCGCACTTCTGCTATGTGCACAGCCCGGTGCGCTACGCATGGGACGAGCAGTTCTCCTACATGGAGCAGGGGCGCCTCGGCTACGGGCCGAAAGGTTTGCTGTTCCGGCATTTCCTGCACAAGCTGCGCACCTGGGACGTGCGCACTTCGCACGGGCCTGACGTGATGGCGGCCAATTCGAATTTCATCCGACGCCGCATCAAGCGCATTTACGGGCGCGACGCCCTGGTGATCTTCCCGCCCGTTGAGGTGGACGAGTTCGCGCTCACCGAGACGAAAGACGATTACTACATCACCGCCTCATTCCTTGCGCCGTACAAACGCACGGATCTCGTGATCGAAGCTTTCCGCGAGATGCCCGAAAAGCGGCTTCTGGTGGTGGGCGACGGGCAGCAGTCCAAGCAGCTGCGCAAGCTGGCGGGGCCGAACATCACCTTCGCCGGGTTCCTGTCCCGCGCCGCGTATGTGAAGGCGGTCGCCGAAGCGCGCGCGCTGGTGTTCGCCGGATGCGAGGATTTCGGCATCGCTCTCGCCGAAGCGCAAGCCGCCGGCACGCCGTTGATCGCTCTCGGCCGGGGCGGCGCTGCGGATATTGTGAGGGCTTTTGGCATTCAGAACCATCCGACCGGGGTTCTGTTTCGGCGTCAGACGGTCGCCGCCGTAAAAGACGCTGTCGCGCTGTTCGAAGCGAACCGCCAGGAGATTACGCCCGAGGCTTGTAGGGTGAATGCAATGCGGTTCAATTCTGCTCGATTTAAGGCCGAGATTTCGGCCGCGATCGGTCGAACGCACGACCTCCACGTTTAGTTCCCCATCATGGATGTTTGGTTAAAAATTTTCCCGAGATTTGATCCCCGCCGGCCTCAATCGAAACGAAGGCCGAACAAATCCACAACGGCCGCGCCTTTGTCCCCGCGCCACACATGTTCATATTCCGCCGGCGCGGCGAATTAGATCTTTGCGGCGCTTCTGCGGCGCTGTTAACACATGCTTATCCTCATCGGCCGAGGCGATCGCCTTCAGCCAAAAAAAGGCTCTACTGCTCCATGAAGCTTTCACACGTTCTTTTCGTGACGATGGCCTTCGCAGGCGTTGCGCCGGCGGCCGCCTCTGAAACCGGGTTCGCCGCGATACACGACTGGCGCCGGGAGGGCGGACGGACGTGCATGGTCGATCATTTCCATTACGGCTCGGGGACTGGATCGACCGAAAAGGCCGCCAAAGCGAGCGCGATTGCGGCATGGTCGTCCTTCACGGTGTTCGAATATGGTTCGACCTGGGGCCGATACACGCTCGCGGCCGGCAAGGTCATGGAGTGCCAAGCCTCCGGCGGCTGGACGTGCAGTGTCCGGGCGCGGCCTTGCAAACGGTAGGCTGGGGCGGCGCTAAGGCGCGTCGCTGAGCAGCTTCGCCGATGTGGTGACGAGACCCTGCTGCTCTAGGCTCGCCATGCGCGAACGCGGAACAATCTGCCGCGCGAACTCCGCCTCCAGTTCGCCGCGCTCGCTCACCTCGATCCACCGGCGCCAGTGCCAGGCGAGCGGCCCCGTGAACTTCTCGCCAAAATGCCGGAACACCGTTTTGATGTTCTCCACTTTGCGGCGGAACCTTTCATAGGTCGTGAACGGCAGGTGCAAGATCACCACATCCCGCGATCTGTTCGACGTCGTTTTCAGTCCTTCGGCGGCGGAGACCCCATGCCCCCCCATGAGCACCTTCTCGATGACGCTGAGCCTCGCCATGGCCTTCGGCCCATCGTAGCCCCAGATCCAGGGCAGATCGGGGTTCTCGTCGATGGTGTCCATGAAGATGGGCGCGATCGGCACCAGAAGCGGCCAGTCCCGCACCGGCGTCGCGCTGAAGTCCGGCTTACGCCCCGTGATGCAGCCGTTGAATCTGTCCGCCAGAATGACCGGCCCTCCAGCCCGCGCTAGCGCCTTGATGTCGCCGCCGCGGGGAACCCAGAATTCGTCCGCGTCGCCGAACAGCACCCACTCCGCTTTAAGAACGTCGCGCGCGTGAATGGCCGCCGCGTTTAGGTAGTCGAAGGTCCCGCCCAGTTGGAGCGATTGGCGGATCACGGTCATCTCGCCCTCCGCCTCAAGCTCGGACAGGATGTCAAGTGTGCCGTCGGTCGAGCCGTTGTCGGTGACGATGATGTGATCGGCGCCAATTTCGCGCAGGTGTCGGATGTTGTCTCGTATCAGCTCGGCCTCGTCGTATACGCCGACGCTGGCGACGATTTCCCGGCGGCCGGACAGGATGGCGGGCGGCGCGAGGCTCGTTTGCCGCGCCTCGTGCAGGTATGCAGGCTGGGGCGATGCAAGGCGCGCGGCCGGCGCCGGTTGGCCTGCGAGGGCCGCCGCAATGCGCTCGGCCTCCCGCGCGGTCAGATCGTGAAACATCGGAAGCCCTATAAGGCGCGAGGCCACGTCGCGCGTCGCCGGCAGATCGTCCCTCCCACAATCGGCGAAACCGTCCTGCGTGTGCAGCCCCTCGCCGTACCAAAGCCGCGTTTCGATGTCGTGCTCATCCATCCGCGCCATGATCTCGCGCGCCGCATCGGCGCTGTCCGCCATGAACAGGCAATAGCTGGAGGCATGGCTCACCGACGCCGCTAAGCGGGGCCTCAACGCCGGCGGGACCGACTGGTGATAATGCGAGGCCGCGCGGATGAAAGCCATGCGCTTCTCCGGCCACCGGTCCAGTTCGGCGAGCGCGACGGCCGCGTGATACTCGCTCATTTTGCCGTTGATGCTGGGGCCTCGGCTCTCCCGCGTGGCGAGGAAGCCGAAGTTGAGCGCGCGAAAAATGGCGGTGGCCAAGTTCGCCTGTTTGGTGAGCACCGCCCCCCCTTCGCCGCAGCCGAACACTTTTGTGGCGTGAAAGCTGAGCGCGACGGGCAACGGGCCTAAAAAGCGGTACGGTTCCGTTAAGATTGAATCGAAGCAACCCGCTCCGTCGATCACGACAGGCACGCCGCACGATTTTTCAAACTCGATCCATTGCGGCTGTGGGACGGGCCGACCGTAAGGCGCGACGACCACGACGAGCCCAGCCTCACGCAGCCTTGGGTGAGTCTTGAGGCGCGCAGCCGTGAGCATCCAAACGCTCGGGTCGATGTCGACGAAGTGCGGCGTGTAGCCGGCCTGGCGCACGGCCGCGGCGGTGCCTGCGAATGTGTAGGACGGCATCAGGCATAGCGGTTTGTCCGGCCGCGCTCGCCCAGCTTTGCCGAGGATGGCGCCGGCGAGCGCGCATGTGCCGCTGCTTGCGGTGACGGCGTAGCTGGGCGCGAGCGCGAATCGTTCGGTGAGCCGGGCCGATAGCGTGCGGGCGAGGGCGCCGTGGTTCGAGTACCAGCGGCTTTCGTCGAGGCGGCGCAAATATGGCAAAAGCGCATCGGCCGATGGAAGCAGCGGGCGCTGCAAGGGCAAAGGCGGCGGCTGCAAGTCCTCCGCTGCGACAGGCAAATCCGGAAACAGCGGCGAGACGGCGTCCATGCTCTGCATTTGTGGCTGCGCCGTCATCATCCACCCCTGATTTTTGTTATTGTCGGACGTTAGATTATTTCAAAAAGTAATACAATTAGCGCAAAAAGCCGCATACGACTTTTGCTAAAAATGTTAGTAGCGAAGCGATGAAGGGCGGTCATCGCCACGAGGTGTAAGAAAAATGAACATCAACGCTGCGGAAGTCGTCTTATATGGCAGCGCGGGAACCGCTCGGACCATACGTCATCTTGTGGAAACAGGGCACGGCCATCGCGGCGCTTCAGTCGTTCGTGCTTTCATCGACGACTTCAAGGGCGGCGACGGTCAGGTTTTGGACGGCGTTCCGTTGATAACGTTCGAGCAATATGCCGAGCGACTTTTGCCTATTCCGGTCTGCATCACGTTGGGCGATCCAAGACTGCGGCAAATGCTTGCCGAGCGCGTTGCGGCGGCTGGGGGATGTTTCGTCACCTATGTGCCTGACGCCACGCCCAAGCGGCTCATGGTCGGCGATGGTTCGTATTTGAGCAACCTCGCGTATGTCGATGGCAACTCGGCGATAGGCCGGCAGGTTCACGTCATGAGCATGGCGCATGTCGGGCATGACACGGTCATCGAGGACTTTGTCACTCTATGCCCGATGGTTTGCATTTCCGGCTATGTCGTCGTGCGGGAGGGCGCGTTTCTCGGCGCGGGGGCTGTCGTCGTGCCGGGCAAACCGGGCAGACCGATCGTCATCGGGCGCGGCGCTTATGTGTTCGCCGGTGCCGTGATCACGAAATCGGTCGCCGATGGCGCCAAGGTCGCGGGCAACCCCGCCGCGCCTCTGCGCGAGTTGATCAAGCGCGAGCGCGGGCGCCGTTAGGTCGCAAAACGCTTGCCGGGAGGCCGAGCCGACGCCAATCTGCGCGCGGAGCAAGGCGCGATGGACAGACTTGAGACGATGGCGGTGTTCGCCGCCGTGGCGGAGGCGGGCAGCTTCGCCGCGGCCGCGCGCAAGCTGCGCGTCTCACCGGCCGCCGTCACGCGCGCGGTCATGGCGCTTGAGGAGCGTCTTGGCGCCCGACTGCTTGTGCGCACCACTCGAAGCCTGCGGCTGACCGACGCCGGCGCCCGCTTTCTCGCCGATGCGAGCCGCATCCTACATGAGGTGCAAGAGGCCGAAGACGCGGCGGCCGGCCTGCACGTCGCCCCGCGCGGTTTGCTCAGTGTGACCGCGCCCGTTTTGCTTGGCCGCATGCATGTGACGCCGATCCTGCGTCGGTTTATCGACGCCTATCCTCATATTGAGGCGAGCGCCCTGTTCGTCGACCGCATCGTGAACATCGCAGAGGAGGGGCTGGACGTGGCGGTGCGCATCGGCGAGATGCCGGACTCCTCGCTCGCCGCGGTCCGCGTCGGGCGCGTGCGGGTGATGCTCGTCGCTTCGCCGAGCTATCTGGACGCCCATGGCGAGCTGCGCTTCCCGTCCGATCTCGCGGCTCACAGGCTTGTCTCGTCGCAGAGCGCGGCGACCATGCTCGACTGGCGCTTTGGCGTGGGCGCCGCCGCTCACACCGTGCGGGTGCGGCCAGTCCTTTCCATCAACAACCTAGATGCCCTTATCGACGTAGCCGCGGCCGGTTGGGCTATCGCCCGGGTTCTGTCGTATCAGGTCGCCGATCATTTGGCTGACGGGCGTCTGCGCGTTGTGCTGGCGGATGCCGAACCGCCCCCTGCGCCGGTGCACGTGGCGCATCAGGAGGGCCGCCGCGCCTCGGCCAAGGTGCGCGCTTTCGTTGATTTCGCCGTTGACGCCCTGCGCGCCGACAAGACGCTCAATGGGGCCTAACGCGCGGCGCTTTTCAACCTTGCGTTCACGCGCTAACGGTCTTCGAATATGAAGGAGGCGCCGATGACGGACACGGACGGCTTACCGGGCGCGCAGCGGCGCCCCCTGCTCGGCGAGGCGCGGCGCATCGTTGTGAAGATCGGCTCAGCGCTGCTGGCTGATCGCGAGACCGGCGCGCTGAAGGCCGAGTGGCTCGCCGCGCTCTGCGCCGACGTCGCTGCGCTCAAAGCTTCCAGCAAAGAGGTGATTCTGGTGTCGTCCGGCGCCATCGCGCTTGGCCGGCGCGCGCTCGGCTTGCCGCGCGGCGCGCTGAAACTGGAGGAAAGCCAGGCCGCCGCCGCCGTCGGGCAGATCAGCCTCGCGCATGCTTACCAGTCCATGCTTAAGGAACGCGGGGTGACGGCGGCGCAAATCCTATTGACCTTGGGAGATACGGAAGAGCGCCGCCGCTATTTGAACGCGCGCAACACCGTCTCGACGCTGCTTGCCCTCGGCGCCGTGCCGGTCGTGAACGAGAACGATACGGTGGCGACCGCCGAAATCCGCTACGGCGACAACGACCGGCTGGCCGCGCGCGTCGCCTCCATGGCGAGCGCCGACTGCCTCGTGCTGCTGTCCGACATCGACGGGCTTTACACCGCGCCGCCGCACGCCGACCCGAACGCCCGCCGCCTGGATGTCGTCGAGGCGATCACGCCGGAGATCGAGGCGATGGCTGGCGGCGCCGGCACCGAGCTTTCGCGCGGCGGCATGGTGACGAAAATTATGGCGGCGAAAATCGCGGTGGCGGCTGGCGCGAACATGGTTATCGCGTCCGGCAAGGTGCTGCACCCGCTGCGCGCCATCGCCGAGGGCGCGAACTGCACGTGGTTCCTCGCCCGCGCCAACCCGGTGATGGCCCGTAAGCGCTGGATCGCGGGGAGCTTAGAGCCGCGGGGCAGCGTGACCGTGGATGACGGCGCGAAGGCGGCGCTGGCGACGGGGCGCAGCCTGCTGCCCGCTGGCGTGCGCGAGGTGACAGGCGACTTCGGGCGCGGCGACGCGGTCATCATCCGCGATCTAAGCGGCGCGGAGCTGGGACGCGGCCTCATCGCCTACGGCCGCGCCGAGGCTGAGCGCATCGCGGGGCGCAACACGGGTGAAATCGAAGCCATTCTCGGGCACAAGGGCCGGGCGGAGCTGATCCACCGAGACGACATGGCGCTCAGCGGTTGACGGCGGCGATGAATGCGACCCCGGCCCCATTTTACACGCAAGACGCGCTGGCCGATCTGATCCGGCGCGGCGTCGCCGAGGTCGGCGCGCACACTTACGGCGCCCCTGAGGTGATGTGGGCGAATTCCGGCGCGAAGCTGCGTCTCGGCAAATACACATCCATCGCCGCCGGCTGCCGCATCTTCCTCGGCGGCAACCACCGGCCCGATTGGGTCAGCACCTATCCGTTCTCCGCGCTGCATCAGCGTTGGCCGCAGGCGCGGGGCATCGAGGGGCACCCAGCCACGAAAGGCGACGTGGTCATCGGCAGCGATGTCTGGATCGGCGCCGAGGCCTTCATCCTCTCGGGCGTCAGCATCGGCCATGGGGCGGTCGTCGGCGCCCGCGCCGTTGTCTCCCGCGACGCGCCGCCCTACGCCATCGTCGCCGGCAACCCGGCGCGCGTCGTGCGCATGCGGTTCGACGCCCGGCTCATTGAGCGGCTCGTCGCCATCGCCTGGTGGGATTGGCCGGACGAGGTGGTGGCCGAGCGCGCGCCGCTGCTCCTCTCGGGCGACGTGGAAGGCTTCTGCGATCGCTTCGGCGCCTAAACTTTCACGCGGGCCGCTTCGCAAAGGGCCGATTTTGCGTTAGCACTGCGCGTGTTGTTCAGTGCGGGGGATCATGGTTCATTCAGCGAGAGAGAAAACGCGCGGCGGGCTGACGCAAAAGATGGCGGCGATCGGCGCGGCTGCCCGGCTGGCGGCCGGCGATCTGGCTTTGGCCTCCACCGCGGCGAAAAATCACGCCCTTCGCGCCGCCGCAGGCGCGATCCGCGAGAGCGCGGACGCCATCATCGCCGCCAACGCAGCCGACATCGCAGCGGCGCGAGGCGCAGGACGCCCCGCGTCGTTCATCGACCGTTTGGAATTGTCGCACGCCCGCATCGAGGCTATGGCGAAGGGATTGGACGAAGTCGCGGCGCTGCCAGACCCTGTGGGCCGCGTCCTGGCGGAATGGGAACGGCCCAACGGCCTGCGCATCGCGCGCGTCGCGGCGCCTTTGGGCGTGCTCGCCGTGATCTATGAAAGCCGGCCCAATGTGACGGCGGACGCCGGCGCGCTGTGCCTCAAATCGGGCAACGCGGTGATCTTGCGCGGCGGCTCGGAAAGCTTGAACTCCAACCGAGCCATCCGAGCGTGTCTCGCCAAGGGCCTCGACGAGGCTGGGCTACCGAGCGCGGCGATCCAGCTGATCGACACGCCGGACCGGGACGCGGTGGGCCTGATGCTGGGCGGGCTCGGCGGCGCTATCGACGTGATCGTTCCGCGCGGCGGCAAAAGCCTTGTGGCCCGCGTACAGGCAGAGGCGCGCGTGCCCGTTTTCGCGCATCTCGACGGCGTCAACCATGTCTATGTGCACGCGGCCGCCGACCTCTCAATGGCGCGCGACATCGTGCTGAACGCGAAGCTGCGGCGCACCGGCGTATGCGGCTCCGCCGAAACCCTTCTAGTGGACGCCGCGTGCGCCGCAACGCATCTGGCGCCTCTAGTCTCCGCGCTCATCGACGCGGGCTGCGAGGTGCGCGGCGATGCAGCCGTGACGGCGGCGGACGCACGCGCGACGCCCGCCACGGCCGAGGATTGGGGGACGGAGTATCTGGACGCGATCATCTCGGTGCGGGTGGTCTCCGACCTGGACGAGGCGATCGCGCACATCGCGGCTCACGGATCCCGGCACACCGACGCCATCGTGACTGACGCTGCCGCCGCCGCCGAGCGCTTCCTGCGCGAGGTGGACAGCGCCATCGTGCTGTGGAACGCCTCGACCCAGTTCGCCGACGGCGGCGAGTTCGGCATGGGCGCCGAGATCGGCATCGCCACCGGCAAGTTCCACGCGCGCGGGCCTGTGGGCGTGGAACAGTTGACGACATTCAAATATGTGGTGCGCGGGCGCGGGCAGACCCGCCCGCTATGACGCAGCCGCCGCCCGCCTATCCGCGCATGCGCATTGGCCTGATGGGCGGCACGTTCAACCCCGCGCATGACGGCCACCGGCATATCGCGGTCGAGGCGTTGAAGCGGTTGCGGCTTCATCAGGTGTGGTGGATCGTGACGCCGCAGAATCCGCTGAAAAGCGCCGGCGCCGCGTCGAACTTCAACGCAAGGCTGGCGAGCGCTCGCGCGGCGGCGCGGCATCCGCGCATCGTGGTGACCGCCTTTGAGGCGAGCCTGTCATCCACCTACACCCTGGAAACGCTAAGCTTTCTGAGGCGCCGCGCCCCAGGGGCTCGCTTTGTGTGGATCATGGGCGCGGACAATCTCGCGGGCTTCCACCGCTGGCGGGGGTGGCGGGCGCTCATGCGGCTAATGCCCATCGCCGTGTTCGACCGTCCGGGGTGGCGTCGCCGCGCGCTTTCGTCGCCCGCCGCCGTTGCGTTTCGGTCCGCGCAAGCCGCGGAGTCGCGCGCCGCCGCCCTGCCGGGAAGCGCGCCGCCGCGATGGGTTTTCGTCTCGCAGCCGCCTATCGCCATATCCTCGACCGCGCTGCGGGAGCAGACCTTGCGCAGGGGTTGAAAACCGGTCTCGCGTGGGGCACTCTAACGGCATTCCGGTTCGCGGTTTTCGCCGCTCTTGAAAAGGATGCAAAACCTGGCACAGAAAGCGCCCAGCGCGGCGGCCAACAGCGTCAAAGACGCGCCGACGGAGGACCGCTCCGTTGAGATCCTCGACGCCGCGCTCATCGCCCTCGAGGACGCTAAAGCCGAAGACGTCGTCACCATCGACCTCCGCGGCCGCTCTCCGCTCGGGGATTTCATGGTTATCGCCTCGGGGCGGTCAAACCGCCATGTCGGCGCCGTCGCGGATCAGCTCCTGCGCAAATTCAAAGACATCGGCGAAGGCTCCGCCCGCGTGGAGGGCCTACCGCAAAGCGATTGGGTGCTGATCGACACCGGGGACATCATCGTCCACATTTTCCGGCCCGAGGTGCGGGAGTTTTACAAGCTCGAAAAGATGTGGTCGGGCGAGCGTCCCGCGCCCCTCGACGCCGCCGATTAGCGCGCTGCGGGCGTGAAGCTGCGCATCATCGCGGTCGGCCGTCTCAAGGAGGACGCCGAGGCCGTGCTCGTGCGGCGGTATGCGGAGCGGCTGGAGCCGTTCGCCCGCGCCATCGGCATCGGGCCGCTGACCATCACGGAGATCGCTGAGGCCCGCGGCGAGCCTGCGTTGCGCAAGCGGGCGGAGGGCGCGGAGATCATGCGCCTCTCGGGCGGCATTCCCATTGTGGCGCTGGATGAGGGCGGCGAAGCGCTCACAAGCGAGGAGTTGGCGCAATGGCTGCGCAGGCTTCGCGACGACGGCTGCGCGGGGTTGGCGTTCGCCATTGGCGGCGCGGATGGCCACGCGGCCGAGGTGATCGCCGCGGCTCGACGCTCCATCTCCCTCGGACGGATCACACTGCCCCACGGCCTCGCCCGCGCCGTTTTGGCCGAGCAACTCTACCGCGCGGCGACGATCATCGCCGGCCACCCCTATCACCGCGCCTGAGCGCCGCCGCCCGAACCCGCTCCCCGCCCCACCTCCGCCTTGATCCTCCGCGATGTTAACCCCGACCGGCAATCCGACACTCTGGAGCTTTTGACACATGACCCGGACATGCTAACTTCAGAGCCATGAACCGCCTGAGATTTCTCCCCTCATCATCAGTAAAAACCGTTTGCGCCGCCCGCTGCGCCGTTTGGGCCGCCTTTGCCGTTGCGGTACTGGCCGCGTTCGCGCCGGATAGGGCCGCCGCGCAGTCCCCCAAGCCGCCCGCGTCGCCCAAGGCCGCGCCGCCCAAGCTCACGCCCGAAGAGGCCGCCCGGCTGGTGGAGCAGCACAGGGACCAGCTTCAGCAGGTCGAGGGCGAGAAAGAAAACGTCTCCCGCGAGGTGGAGGCTTTGGCCTTCGAGCGCGCGAGACTGAAGTCTGAGCTCATCGAGAAGGCGCAGAAGATTAAAGCGACCGAGCGGCGCGTCTCCGCCGTGGAGTCCGAGGTCAACAGTCTGCGCGAGCGCGAGGCGGCCATGCGCGCCGATCTCGCCGGCCGTCAAAAGGAAATGGCGCAACTGCTGGCCGTGCTGCAGCGGCTTGGGCGGCAACCGCCGCCGGTGATGGTGACGAAACGCGAGGACGCCTTGGAGATGGTGCGCAGCGGCATGCTTCTGGCGCACTCGTTCAAGACGATCCGCCCGATGGCCGAAAAGCTGGCAGGCGACCTCGAACGTTTGGAGACGCTGAGCGCGGAGTTGGAGCGACGCAAGGGCCGGCAGCGGGTGCTCCTCGCCGACTTGGCCCGCCGGCGCCAGGAGATCGAGCCGGTGCTCGCCGCCCAGCGCGAACAGTTGAAGGTGGGGCAGGCGCGGCTCGACATGCTGGCCGCCGCCTCGGTCAAACACGCGCAGGCCATTTCCAATCTGGGAGAGCTGCTCGTCAAGCTCGACAAGGAGCTGGCGATGCAGACGAATCTCGGCGTCTACGAGGCGGAGCTTAAAAGCGGCGCCGCAGTGGAGATCCGGCCCGAGGCGAAAAAGCTCGCCTTCGTTCAGCCCGCCCGCCTAAAGCCTGCGCTGCCGTTCCAGGAGACGAAAGGCCTGCTGCCCATTCCGGCCGACGGCGTGCGCAAGCGCAGTTTCGGCCAGCCCGACGGCTATGGCGGGACGTATAAGGGCATCGCCATCGAGACGCGGGACAGGGCGCAAATCACGGCCCCGTGCGACGGCTGGGTGCAGTATGCCGATAATTTGAAAAATTATGGCCCGCTCTTGATTATCAACGCAGGTGGTGGGTATCATATTCTCTTAGCGGGAATGGAGCAGTTCCAAGTCACCGTGAACCAGTTTGTGCTGGCGGGCGAACCGATTGCCGTAATGGGTTCGCAGAAAGGCGCCGACGGTTCGAGCGAGAGCGCGAAGCCGCTGCTTTATGTGGAATTCCGTAAAGACCAGCGGCCCATAGATCCAGACCCCTGGTGGTCGTCAGGGGTTGAAAAAGGTTAATTACATGCGGAAACCGGAGTTTTTCCTGTGGGTGTTGCTGGTGGTCACCGTGACCGCGGCGACGACCTCGATCTTCCACGCCACGCGAGGCCAGTCGGCGATCGCCGGCGGCAACGCCGAGATTTATCGGCAGCTCGATCTGTTCGCCGATGTGTTGGAGCGCGTGCGCTCGGACTATGTGGAGCGTCCTGACGACACGAAGCTGATCGACAACGCGATCAACGGCATGCTGAACGGCCTCGACCCGCACTCGTCGTTTATGAACGCGAAAAACTTCGACGACATGCAGGTTCAGACGAAAGGCGAGTTCGGCGGCCTGGGCATCGAGGTCACGATGGAGGACGGGTTCGTCAAGGTGGTTTCCCCCATCGAGAACACGCCCGCGGAAAAAGCCGGCATCCTGCCCAACGACTACATCACGCATCTCGACAATGAGAGCATCCAGGGCATCACGCTCGAGGAAGCCGTTGAAAAGATGCGCGGGCCGGTCAATGCGCCCATCGTGCTCACCGTGATGCGCAAAGGGGTGGCCGACCCGTTCGACGTGAAGATCGTGCGCGACGTGGTGCGGATCAATCCGGTGCGGTTCAACGCCGAGGACGATGTGGCATATATCCGCATTAAGCAGTTCAGCGAACAGACGACCGAGGAACTGAAGCGCGCCATTGAGGAGATGAAGAAGACAATTGGTCCTAAGCTCAAGGGCTATGTGATCGACCTTCGCAACAACCCGGGCGGTCTGCTCGACCAGGCCGTCGGCGTGTCCGACGCATTTCTCGATCAGGGCGCCATCGTACTGACGCGCGGCCGCAATTTGAGCGAGACCCAACGCCAGAACGCCAAACTCGGCGACCTGACGGACGGCAAAGAGGTGGTCGTGCTCATCAATGGCGGCTCGGCTTCCGCGTCGGAGATCGTCGCCGGCGCCATCCAGGATCAGAAGCGCGGGGTCGTCGTGGGCACGCGCTCGTTCGGCAAGGGTTCGGTGCAAACCATCATCCCGCTCGGCTCGAAGAACGGCGCGATCCGGTTGACGACCGCACGCTATTACACGCCCTCCGGCCGCTCGATCCAGGCGAAAGGCATCGAGCCGACCCATGTGGTCGAGCAGGACTTGCCCGAGGACGGCAGCGTGAAGCCCGTCACTTCGCGGGGAGAGGCCAGCCTGCGCGGTCATCTCAAAAACGAGGGCGAAGGCAAGGAAAACTCAGGCAGCTCGGCCTATGTCCCCAAGGACAAGGAGAAAGACAAGCAGCTTAAGTTCGCCTTGGATTATATCCGCGGCTTCAAGGAGGAGTTGAAGAAAGCCGACATCCTCGCGCGGAAGAACGTATCCGCCAACTAACGAACGCTGACCGAGACGTTTGTTCCGCTCTGGCGCAATAATAAATTGGGGGATCGTTCGATCCCCCAAAACAGTTTCAGCGACGCCTCACCAAATTTTAGCCATACTCAACCCGGTCTGATATGCTGTATGCATGCGCCGAGGGGCAGGCGCAAACGCCTAGAACGGTGAATTCGCATGAAATCCTTAATCGTCACAGCTGCGGCGACGATCGCTCTGTTCGCGGGGGGCGTGCTCGTCGTTTACGACACTCCGGCGCCTCAAAGCCCGCCGCTGCGCTATGTGGTGAAAATCGACCCGCCGGAGTTCTCGGCGACGGCGGGCGCCCCTCGCGATGACCGAGCCGCAGCAGCGCCGGAGTTCGCGCGCGCGGACCAGCCGCCTTTTCGCCCGATGATGGGTGCGGAGGCCCCGCCTGACGCGCGCGACGCCGACCGCGCTGGTGACGACCGCTCGCCGCTGGACGCCGCGCCCACGCCATCCGATCTGGCGGCGGCGCCGCCACCCGCGCCCGATGAAGCGCCCTTCAGCGGCCCCCGCTCTCCTGTCGCCCGGGTCGAACCGCCCGCCTCCCCCTTCGACCAGCGTTTCCCCGCGCCGCGCGCCCGCTCGCCGTTCGACACGGTGTTCGCCGCGACGCCGGATGGCGTCGTCGACACGTCCGCCATCGCCGCTTCGGCTGACAACGAACCGGCTCAGCCCGACGCGACGTCCGGCGACGGCGCTGACGCTTCTCCATCGCCAAGGCCGCCTTCGAACGATTGGGCGGCGACCACGGCCACGACGCCGACGCCCGGGTCCGATCCAGCTCCGAGCGCGTTTGCGGCCACCGAACCTGCCCCGCAACCCGCCGCAGCGCCGCGCAATTCCGGCTCCAGCGCCGCAACAATCCCCACGCCGCCCTTGCCTCGCAAACGCGCGCAGTCGCAGCCGCCGATCCCGCGCGACGCCACGTCGAGCATCGCGCCGGCGGCGCCCGTGGTCGCCACCGCCGGATCAGAGGTGCGCAACGCCGCCGAGACATCCGTGCTGTTCGCGGCCAACGCCGTCGCGCCCGCAGCGGCTTTGCGCCGCGAGGGGGCGTGCAAGGTGGGCCTGATCGTTCGTGACCTGGGCGAGGACGAGCGCGAAACCTACAGCGCCATCAATTCGTTGAAGCCGGCCGTCAGCCTCGCCTTCACCCCGCATGGGCGTGATGTGAAAGGCTGGGCCATGCGCGCGCTACAGACCGGGCACGAGGTTTTTCTCGGCGTGCCTATGGAGCCGTCTGCGCCGTCCGCCGAGCCAGCCCCGCCCAACATGCTGCTCGCCAGCCTCTCGACCGACGAGAACATGAAGCGGCTCGATGCCGTGCTTTCCCTCGTCGATGGCCATAGCGGCGTCATCAATATCATGGGCGGCAAGCTCGCGCAGACGCCCGAGGCGGTGAAGCCGTTCATGCTGGCGCTCAAGCGCCGAGGCCTGGCCTATGTCGATGACGGCGCGGCGGCGCACCCATACGCCATATTGCTCGCCGCGCAACTTGACGTGCGCTATCGCATCGCGGACGCCAAGATCGGCGCCATGCCATCGCCCGCCGCCATCCAGCGCGAACTTGCCGCTGTCGAGGAAATGGCCTGCAAAAAAGGCGACGCGCTCGCCATCGCCAATGCGGATGCGGAGACGCTTCGCCAGATCGTGATATGGTCGGCGGGGCTTGAGGCCCGCAACGTGTCGCTGGTGCCGGCCAGTCAGATCGTGACAGCTGTCGTCCTTCCCTGAGGTTGACCCGCCGCATGTCCCTCCGCGATACTATGCCTTATCGCCGCTGCGTGGGCGTGATGCTGCTCAACGCGGACAACCATGTGTGGGTGGGCCGGCGGCACGAAAACCTCATTGTGGAGGAGACTATTTTCCGCTGGCAAATGCCCCAAGGCGGGATCGACCCCGGCGAGGAGCCGCGCGCCGCAGCGGTTCGCGAGCTGTTCGAGGAGACGGGCGCGCGCTCAGCGGAGATCATCGCGGAGAGCGGCGGCTGGCTGACCTACGATCTGCCCGAGCCGGCGATTGGCGTGGCGCTCAAAGGCAAATATCGCGGTCAAACCATGAAGTGGTTCGCCATGCGCTTCACGGGCGACGAGGCCGAGTTCGACATCAGCCGCATCAACGACACCTCGCCGGAGTTCGACGCGTGGCGCTGGGTCGCGCCGAATGAGCTCGCCGCCATGGTCGTGCCGTTCAAGCGGCTGGTGTATGAGGCCGTGGTGGCCGAGTTCGCGGATATCCTTCAGGGCCGGACTCGACGCGCTTCCCCCTAGGCGACTAACCCGCGTTCACGCCAACTTCAGCGTATCCCGCAGGCTCGAAAGCCGCTCAACCACATCGATGGCGTGGAAGCGCGTGTCGTCATCGGCCGCGTTCGCCACATCGTCTTGAGCCACGCGGATCTGCTCGGCGAGAGCGGAGTCGGTGAGTTCAGACAGCGGCATCGCCGTCTCGGCCAGCACGGTGAGCTCGTCCGGCCCCACCTCGGCGAAACCGCCGCGCACGAAATAGCGCGTCTCAGCGCCGCCCGCCGACGCCGTCAAAACGCCGGGGCGCAAGGTGGAGATAAACGGCGCGTGTTTGGGCAGCACCGTGAAGTCGCCCTCCGCGCCTGGCACGATGACCTGGTCGGCGTTGGCCGACATCAGGAGCCTTTCCGGAGACACCAGATCGAATTTAAAGGTTTCAGTCATTGAATCCGGCCACCACGATCGTTGCAGTTACACCGTCTTTGCTAGGCGGATTTCGATGAGCTATCACCGCGCTTAAGAAGCGAGCTCCGACTTTTCCCTCGTAGTATGTCATCGAGAGCACATGGTCGCCGTCGCGCCGCGTCACCTTGAACGGCAAGTCCGGCCCAACCAGCCAACGCTCCCAGGCTTTTGCGACCTCGGCGCCATCGGAGAAAGTGGACACCACAGAGCAAGACCTGTTTTGGCTCGTCACAAAGCCTTGTTGTTCGGCTGGCCCCCATCGGAACGCGAGGCCCGGACGGCCCCTCAGAAGCCGTGTCTCGTCGGCGCCGGCTAGCCTTTCGGTGGCGATAGGCGGGCTGCCCTTCGCCAATAGCCCGGTCTCGCCCATGAACGCTTCTACGGGCGTGGCCGTGACCTGGCTCGGCAGGCATACAAGGAGCAACGCCTGCACCAAGCCTTCCACGACGTCGCCCGCCCGAGCGGGTCCGGCGCTCAGCGCGCCTACCAGAGCGACAACCGCAATCCTAAACCGCATTTTGTCTCCTACGCGGCGGCGGCCAGCTCTTCCGCTTTCGCGATGGCCTCGTCGATGGTGCCGACCATATAGAACGCCTGCTCAGGCAGATGATCGTAATCGCCGTTGCACAGTCCCTTGAAGCCTTTCACCGTGTCGGCGACGTCGACCAGCGTGCCCGGCTTGCCGGTGAACACCTCGGCTACGTGGAACGGCTGGCTGAGGAAGCGCTCGATCTTGCGTGCGCGCGACACGACGAGCTTGTCGTCCTCCGAGAGTTCGTCCATGCCCAGGATGGCGATGATGTCCTGCAGAGCCTTATAACGCTGAAGGATGGACTGCACCTTGCGCGCGGTCTGATAATGCTCCTCGCCGACGACGCGCGGTTCAAGTGCGCGGCTTGTGGAGTCGAGCGGGTCAACCGCCGGATAGATGCCTTTTTCCGCGATGGAGCGCGAGAGCACGGTCGTTGCGTCCAAGTGGGCGAAGGACGTGGCGGGCGCCGGGTCGGTCAGGTCGTCGGCGGGCACGTAAATCGCCTGCACCGAGGTGATCGAGCCTTTCGAGGTGGACGTGATCCGCTCCTGCAGCGCGCCCATGTCGGTCGCGAGCGTCGGCTGATAGCCCACGGCGGAGGGGATGCGGCCGAGCAGCGCCGAGACTTCCGAGCCGGCTTGCGTGAAGCGGAAGATGTTGTCCACGAAGAACAGCACGTCCTGCCCCTGGTCGCGGAAATATTCAGCGACCGTCAAGCCAGTGAGACCGACCCGAGCGCGAGCGCCCGGAGGTTCGTTCATCTGCCCGTAGATCAGCGCACATTTGGAGCCTTGCGCCGAGCCGCCGTTCTTTTGCGGATCGACGTTGACCTTGCCCTCGATCATCTCCCAATAGAGGTCGTTGCCCTCACGGGTGCGCTCGCCCACGCCTGCGAACACCGAATAGCCGCCGTGCTTCTTGGCGATGTTGTTGATCAGCTCCTGGATGAGCACTGTCTTGCCCACGCCCGCGCCGCCGAACAGGCCGACCTTGCCGCCCTTGGAGTATGGCGCCAGCAAATCAACGACCTTGATGCCGGTCACGAGGATTTCGACTTCGGTCGATTGCTCGATGAACGCCGGCGCCTGCGCATGGATCGGGCGCTTCTGGTTGGATTTGATCGGCCCGGCGTCGTCGATCGGCTCACCGATCACGTTCATGATGCGGCCGAGCGTGTCCTCGCCCACGGGCACGGCGATGGCTTGGCCGGTGTCGCGCACCTCTTGGCCGCGCTGCAGCCCTTCGGTCGTGTCCATGGCGATGGTGCGCACCGTGTTCTCGCCGAGATGCTGGGCGACCTCGAGAACGAGGCGGCTGCCCTGGTTCTGCGTCTCCAGCGCATTCAAAATTGCGGGCAGCGCGCCGTCGAATTGCACGTCCACCACGGCGCCCGTCACCTGCCGAACCCGGCCCATGCTCATTTCGCTCATCGTTCGTCCTCTTTCGTCTTCGCCGGTTTCCGCTTACAGCGCTTCGGCGCCGGAAATGATCTCGATCAGTTCTTTCGTGATGTTGGCTTGCCGCTGGCGGTTGTAATTCAAGGTCAGTTTTTTGATCATGTCGCCCGCATTGCGCGTGGCGTTGTCCATAGCCGTCATGCGCGCGCCCTGTTCGCCCGCCGCATTCTCAAGGAGCGCGCGGAAGATTTGCGTGCCGATGCTGCGCGGTAAAAGGTCGGCGAGGATTTCGTCTTCGCCCGGCTCAAACTCGTAATCCGCTGTCGGCCCGCTCGCGGCCTTCGCCTCCGCGCCCTCGGGCAGTTGCGCCGGAATGAGTTGGTGCGCGCGAGGCTTCTGAGTGAGCACGTTGACGAACTCGGAGTAGAAGATCACCGCCACGTCGAACTCGCCCGCGCCGAACATCCGCATCACGCGGCCGGAGATATCCTGCGCCGTGTCGTAGCCGAGCCGCTTCACGCCCTTCAGGTCAATGGTGTCGATGATGAGGCGGCCGTAGTCGCGCTTGAGCGCGTCAAAGCCCTTGCGGCCGATGCAGAGAATTTTGACCGTCTTGCCCTCGGCCAGACGTCTCCGGATGTTTTCCCGCGCGAGCTTGACGATGTTGGCGTTGAAGGCTCCGGCTAGGCCGCGCTCGGCGGTCGCCACGATGAAGAGATACGTTTCCTCCTGCCCCGTGCCGGTGAGGAGCTTCGAGGTCATCGCGGTCTTCACAATGCGGGCGTTGAGGTTGCGCAGCACCCGGTCCATGCGCTCGGCATAGGGCTTGGCGGCGAGCGCCGCATCCTGGGCGCGGCGCAGTTTCGCCGCCGCGACCATCTGCATGGCCTTTGTGATCTTTCGCGTCGCCTTCACCGAGGCGATGCGCATGCGCAGGTCTTTCAAGCTCGCCATGGATCAAGCCGCCGCTTAAGCCGTGAACGACTTGGAGAAAGCGTCGAGGGCCGCACGCAAAGCCTTCTCGGCGTCGGCGTCCATCGCTTTCTTGGTGCGGATGGTGTCGAGCAGGCCTTTGTGTTCGCTACGCATGAACGACAAAAACTCACGTTCAAACTTGCCGACCGACGCGGTGGGGATCGAGTCCAGATAGCCCTTGGTGCCCGCGTAGATGACGACAACCTGCTCCTCCACCTTGAGAGGCGAAAACTGCGGTTGTTTCAGCAGCTCGGTGAGGCGCGCGCCGCGCGCGAGCAGCTTCTGCGTGGCGGCGTCGAGGTCGGAGCCGAACTGCGCGAACGCCGCCATTTCGCGGTATTGCGCCAGCTCGCCCTTGATGGCGCCGGCCACCTGCTTCATCGCCTTGATCTGTGCGGCCGAACCCACGCGCGAAACCGACAGGCCGACGTTCACCGCCGGGCGGATGCCCTGATAGAACAGGTCGGTTTCGAGGAAGATCTGGCCGTCGGTGATCGAAATGACGTTCGTCGGAATGTAGGCCGACACGTCGTTCGCCTGGGTCTCGACCACGGGTAGCGCGGTGAGCGAGCCGAGGCCATTCTCCTCATTCAGCTTGGCGGCGCGCTCCAGCAGGCGGGAATGCAAATAGAACACGTCGCCGGGGTAAGCTTCGCGGCCCGGCGGACGGCGCAGAAGCAGAGACATCTGGCGGTACGCGACGGCCTGCTTGGACAGATCGTCATAGACGATCAACGCATGCATGCCGTTGTCGCGGAAGTACTCGCCCATGGCGCAGCCGGTGTAGGGCGCCAGAAACTGCATAGGCGCCGGATCGGACGCGGTCGCCGCGACAACGATGGAGTACTCCATCGCGCCGTTCTCCTCCAGCACCTTCACGAACTGGGCGACCGTCGAGCGCTTCTGGCCCACCGCCACATACACGCAATAGAGCTTTTCGCTCTCGTTGCCGGCGGCGTTGATGGATTTCTGGTTCAGGATCGCGTCGAGCGCCACTGCGGTCTTGCCGGTCTGGCGGTCGCCGATGATGAGTTCGCGCTGGCCGCGGCCGATCGGGATGAGCGCGTCGATGGCTTTGATGCCCGTCTGCATCGGCTCGTGCACGGATTTGCGCGGCAGGATGCCCGGCGCTTTCACGTCCACGCGGGCCCGCTTCTCGAATTTGATCGGCCCCTTGCCGTCGATCGGCTCGCCGAGGCCGTCCACCACGCGTCCGAGCAGGCCTTTGCCGACCGGCGCCTCAACGATCGCGCCGGTGCGCTTCACCGTGTCGCCTTCGCGGATGTTCCTGTCCTCGCCGAAAATAACGACGCCGACGTTGTCCACTTCGAGGTTCAGCGCCATGCCTTTAACGCCGCCGGGAAACTCCACCATCTCGCCGGCCTGCACATTGTCGAGGCCGTAGACGCGCGCGATGCCGTCGCCCACCGACAGCACCTGCCCGATCTCCGAAACTTCCGCCTCCTGGCCGAAATTCTTGATCTGCTCCTTGAGGATCGAGGAGATTTCCGAGGCGCGGATTTCCATTAGCCAACCTCTTTCATGGCGTATTTGAGGGAGTTCAGTTTGGTTTTGACCGAGGTGTCGATCATGCGGCTGCCGATCTTGACGATCAGGCCGCCGAGGATGCGCGGGTCGACACGCGTCTCGATCTTCGCCTCTTTGCCGAGCTTATTCCGCAGGGTCGCGCCAAGCTCGGACAGCTGGTCAGGGCTGAGCGGGGTTGCGGAGGTGACCTGCGCCACCACCTCCTCGCGGTGGGATGACAGAAGCGAACGGAAGCCGGAGATCGCATCGGAGAGGGCGAAAAGCCGCCGGTTGCGGGCGAGGAGCGAGAGCAGGTTCGCCGTGAGCGGATCGAGGTTCAGCGCCTTCGCCACCGCGTCCATGGCGCGGGCTTGTTCGGCGGCTGAAAAGGCCGGGCTACGCACAAGACGCTGCAGATCGTCGCTGCCTTTCAGGGCTTCGTCAACGGCGTCAAGGCCAGCGTTTACAACGTCCAGTTTGCCCTCGTCGCGCGCCAGCTCAAACAGCGCAGTGGCGTACCGGCCCGCCATTCCAGCAACAAGAGGAGTTTCGCTTGCCATGACGCGTGCGCGGCCCTTGAGTTCATCGGGAGCAGACCTGCCGCCAAAATGCGCGCAAGCCATTGACGATAAGCCGTTTTCCGTTGGTCGCAAATCGCGCGCAAGGCCGGATCACAACTTTCGAGGTTTGTCTAGCACACGGTTTCTCGGGCGGCAACCCGTCGCGAAAGGCGCGGCAATTTGTGCTTAAACGCTTGTGTGGTTTGAGCCTTGCTCGCCGCCCGGAACAACGTCCGCCGCAGCGACCATGGCGTCGGCGATTTCCGTCTCGGGAATGAGCGCGAGATCGGCGCCGCTCGCCAACAGGTGCTCCCGCTCGGCGTCAAAGCCCGCGCGCGAGATGATGCGGATGTCAGGGTTCAGCGTCCGCACCTGCCGCACAACGCCGACGGCGTCATAGGAGCTCGGTACGGCGATGAGCGCGGTTTTCGCCGCCTTGACGCCTGCCGCGAGAAGCGCCTCCGGCCTGTCGGCGGCGCCGCACACCGACCGATGGCCGGAGCGAATGAGAAGGTCGGAGCGGTCGCGGTCTGGCTCCACCACCACGAACGCGGCGCCCGCATCGCGCAGTCGCTGCACCACCCGCTGGCCAACCCGTCCATAGCCCACGACGATTGCGTGATCCCGGAGGTCGTAAGCGACCTCGGAGACGAGGGGCGGCGCTTCCGCGCGGCCCGGCGCGAGGCGGTCGAACATCCCGCCGTAGCGATTCACCACAAAGAACAGCGCCGGATTGAGCATGATGGACAGGATGGCGCCGGCGAGGATCAGGTCATGCGCGTCTTGGGGGATCACGTTCAACTTCAGCGAGAAAGCGGCCAGAATGAAGGAAAACTCGCCCACCTGCGCGAGGCTGACCGCGACCATCGCCGCCGTGGAGCCTGGATAGCCGAACGCCGTCACGATGAAAAAAGCCGCCAGCGACTTGCCGAACACGATGATGAGCGTGACGCCGATCACGGCGGGCCACTGCGTCACCAGGATTTGCGGGTTGAACAGCATGCCCGCCGCAACGAAAAACAGCACGGCGAAGGCGTCGCGCAGAGGCAGCGACCGTTCGGCGGCGTTTTGGCTGAGCTTCGATCCGGCGAGGATCATGCCGGCGAAAAACGCCCCGAGCGCGAAGGAGGCGCCCGCGACCTCTGCGGAGATGTAGGCGATGCCGAGCGCCAGCGCGAGCACCGAGAGCGTGAACAGCTCGCGCGATCCCGTCATGGCCACGCGGTCGAGAAGCCAGGGCACGACCCGCGGCCCGACCACAATCATCGCCGCCATGAACGCCGTGACCTTCAGAACAGTCGTCGAGATCGTCAGCGCCACATCGCCGAAAGCGAGTTCGGATGCGTCGGCCGACAGGCTGGCCACGATCGGGACGATCACGAGCACGAGGATCATGATCAGGTCTTCAACCACAAGCCAGCCGACTGCGATGCGCCCACGTTTGGTCTCGATCAGCCCTTGCTCCTCCAGCGCCCGCAACATGACGACGGTGCTCGCTACGGACAGCGACACGCCGAAGACGAGGCTCGCAGTCAGCGACCAGCCGAGGAAGGCGCCGAACGCCGCCCCCATGGCCGTTGCTGCGGCCACCTGGCCAAGCGCGCCGGGCAGCGCAACCCATCGCACCTCGATGAGCTTTTCGACGGAGAAATGCAGACCCACGCCGAACATCAGCAGGATGACACCCAACTCGGCCAGTTGCTTTGACAAGCCGATGTCGGCGACAAATCCGGGCGTGTACGGGCCGACCGCGATGCCGGCCAGTAGATAGCCGATGATCGGTGAAACGTTTGCCTTGTTGGCGATAAAACCAAGTATAAAGGCGAGCACGAAAGCGGCTACGAAAGTCGTGACCAGCGGCATTTCGAGCGGCATCGAGCGTCCTCAGGCTGTAGGCTTCGGGCGGTGACGGGATTATTCTTGAAAATAGGTTCGCCGAGGCGCAAAAGCTACAGGAAACTGTAAGGATCGATATCCACCTGCGCCATCACGCTGCCCTTGGCCTGCGGGGCGCGCGCGAGCCACTCGCGCATGTAGGCCTGTAAGTCCGCCTCCAGCGCCGCCTTCGCCAGCAGCCGGAACCGGTGGCGGCCGCAACTTGATTTTTGAACGGCGTTACCGTACATAATATCTGGTGGATATTTACTCTGTCCGTCATAAAGGTTTGCGCCGTCTTTTTGAAAAAGATGATGGCGGCGCCTTACCGGCCGAACTGATAGGCAAAATCCGGCGCGTCTTAACTGCGATTGTCAACGCCGGTAGAGTTGATGAAATAGCGACCATGCCCGGTTGGCGCCTGCATCCATTAAAGGGCGACCGGCAAGGCTATTGGTCAATCAGCGTTTCCGGCAACTGGCGCATAACTTTTCGCGTGGAAGACAACGGCGTGTTCGATCTGGATCTGGAGGACTATCACTAATGCGCGGCCAGCCTTTGCAAATGGGCATGAAGCCTAGCCACCCGGGTAGTTTCGTGCGCCACGACATTGTGGAGCACCACGGACTGACGGTCGCGCAGGCCGCCGAAGCGCTCGGCGTGCGCCGCGCCACGCTGTCCGATCTCATCAACGAGCGCTCGGGGCTATCGCCCGAAATGGCGCTGCGGCTGGAAAAGGTGTTCGGCGTCAGCATGGATATGATGCTGCGGATTCAGGCGGCTTGGGATGCGGATGTGATGCGAGCGCGCTTTAAAGAAACTGCCTTCAAAGCCTTTACTCCCGTGACGTGAAAGCTTACACGTCTACGAACAAAGAGGATCGGTCTAAACTCAACCAGTGAGGATCATATGTATATTGCCGTATGGTTTGTTGTGGCTATTGTCGCTGGCCTCATTGGTTTCAATATCGCGCGCAGCAAAGGAAAAGATGGTATTCTTTGGGGCATTGTTTGTTTCATTTTACCTATAGTTATTTTGTTTCTGTTAGCCTCATCCGTGCAACGTGAGAAAGCGGGGGGGGGGTGGCGTAACTGACAGCCGGTGGGAAACTCTAGTCAGGTATGATCCAGACATAAACGCCGCAGTTGGACAATTAACACCTTTCGGAAACTCCGCTATTGCTCAGTTTAAAGACGCTTATTTAACGCTTCAAGACAAAGAGATAATACCTGCACTCGTGAGCGACATAATAGAGTCTACCAAGGCTTCAAAACTCCCCCCTTCAAATTTTAAGGAAATTGAAAACAAAACCGGCATTTCGGTATATTCGAATGGAAAAGAATATTGGGTGAATGGGCAGTTTTTTACTGCATTAGGCAATGCACGAGCCTATGCTTCTGCCATGAGTAAAAAGCAAAAACAACTTTCATAAAAAACTGTAGGGGTCGATGTCCACCTGCGCCATCACGCTGCCCTTGGCCTGCGGCGCGCAAGCGAGCCACTCGCGCATGTAGGCCTGTAAGTCCGCCTCCAGCGCCGCCTTCGCCAGCAGCCGGAACCGGTGGCGGCCGCGGATGACGGCGATGGGCGCCTCGGCCGGCCCCAACACCTCGATGCGGCTCGCGCGCGGCGCCGCGAGCGCAAAGGCGCGGGCGTAGGCTTGGGCCTCCTCCCGCGTTTTGGCCGACACCAGCACGGCGGCGAGGCGCCCGAACGGCGGCATCCCCGCCTCCGCCCGCGCGGCGATCTCGCGTTCATAGAACTGCTCGCGGTCGCCGGAGACGATGGCCTGCATCACCGGATGCTCGGGCAGATAGGTCTGGATGTAGCCGCGCCCGACCGTGCCTGAGCGCCCGGCGCGGCCCGTCACCTGGTTCAGCAACTGGAAGGTGCGCTCGGCGGCGCGCGGGTCGGCCGTCGCCAAACTCAAATCCCCATCCACCACGCCGACGGTCGCGAGACGCGGGAAGTGGTGCCCCTTCGCCACAAGCTGCGTGCCGATGACGATGCGCGCCTCACCGGAGGCAACCGTCTCGATCACCTCGCGCAGCGCTTTCATGGTGGGCGTCAGATCGCTCGACAGGATCGCCGTCCGCATCTCCGGCCAGCGCTCCGCCACTTCCTCGGCGACGCGCTCGACCCCGGGGCCGCACGGCGCGAGATGATCCTCGGCGCCGCATTTCGGACAGGTCTTCGGCGTCGGCAGCATGAAGCCGCAGTGATGGCAAGCGAGCCGGTCGCGGAAGCGGTGCTCCACGAGATGCGCGGTGCATTGCGGGCAGTCGAGCCGGTGGCCGCATTTGCGGCACAGCGTCAGCGGCGCGTAGCCCCGGCGGTTGAGGAAAAGGAGCGCCTGCTCGCCGCGCGCCAGCGTCTCGTTCACGGCGTCGACGAGGCGCGGCGACAGCCACCGCCCACGCTCCGGCTTGTCGATGCGCATGTCGATGGCCTCGATGTTCGGCATCGCGGCGCCTGCGAACCGCTCCTCGAGCCGGATGTGGTTGTAGCGCCCGCGCCGCACGTTCACGATCGAGTCGATAGAGGGCGTGGCGGACGCGAGCACGACCGCGCATTTGCCGAGCCAGCCGCGCGCCACAGCCATATCGCGGCCCTGATA
This sequence comes from Hyphomicrobiales bacterium, assembly GCA_033764775.1. Lineage (GTDB taxonomy): Bacteria > Pseudomonadota > Alphaproteobacteria > Rhizobiales > Rhodomicrobiaceae > JAWXCE01. The sequence continues at coordinate 210,435 of JANRIQ010000002.1, forward strand.
ACTGGCTTTGTCCTCCTGCTTATACGAAGCGTCGTGCTCCTCATCGACAACGATCAGGCCGAGATCGGCGAAAGGCAGGAACAGCGCGGAACGTGCGCCCGCCACCGCCTTCGCCTCGCCTGAGGCGACCGCGCGCCAGATGCGGCCCCGCTCGGCGGGCGAGACGGCCGAATGCCACTCCGCCGGGCGGCAGCCGAAGCGCGCTTCGAAACGGGCGAGGAACTGGCCGGTCAGCGCGATCTCCGGCAGCAGAATGAGCGACTGGCGCCCGCGCGCAATGGCCTCCGCCACCGCCTCGAAATAGACCTCCGTCTTGCCGGAGCCGGTGACCCCATCGAGCAGGCTGACGGAATACGCCCCCGCCGCAACGGCCTCGCGCAGGGAATGCGCAGCGCGGGCCTGGCTTGGGCCAAGCTCCACTTGCGCGAAGTCCGGCAAAGGCGCGCGCATTCGGGCGCGCGGCAATTCCACCCGGACGAGCGCGCCTGCATCCGCTAGCCCGTCGATCACTGAGTAGCTCACGCCCGCCGCTTCGGCGAGCGCCGATTTCGGCCAAACGAGGCCATTCGCGGCCGCCTCCAGCACGCGGGCGCGGCCAGGCGTCATGCGCGGCGGGACTGACCCGGCGAGGCGATAGCCCCAGCGCTGCGCCTCGGCGTCAAACGCCTCGGACGCGCTCATCATCATCTTCAGCGCCATGCCGAGCGGCGTCAGCGTGTACCGAGCGACCCACTCGGCGAACCGGCGCGACACCTCCGGCAGCGGCGCCGCGTCCAGCTTTTCGATGACGCTTTTCAGCTTTTTCGGCGGCGGATCGCCGGGCGCGCCGTCCCACACCACGCCGATGCGCTGCATGGGGCCAATCGGCGCCAGCACGAAATCGCCGGGCGCCAGCTCCACGCCCTCCGGCGCGAGGTAGTCGTAAGGTTGGTCGAGCCACAGCGGCATCAACACGGGGATGGTCGCGCTTGCGGCGACGCGGGTCGGTCTCGCCATGCAAGTTATGTAGCGCGTTGTGCGATTCGGGTAAGGTGCTTTTACCGCTGGTTTTCGCTTGAACAGGTGCCGCCTTGCGAGTATCGTTAAGGTTTAGCCGCGCTGGACGACATCCCGGCGCCGGCCGCAACCATCCCAACCAAAGGAGATGACGATGTCGATCACGCCGGAGCGCAAGGAAGCGCTCATCAAGGAGTATGCGACGACCCCGAACGACACCGGGTCGCCCGAAGTGCAGGTCGCCATCCTCACCACGCGCATCAACGCCCTCACCGAGCATTTCAAGACGCACAAAAAAGACAACCACTCTCGCCGCGGCTTGCTCAAAATGGTGAGCCAGCGTCGTCGGTTGCTGGACTATGTGAAGTCAAAGGACGATGCGCGGTATCGTGGGTTGATCGAGCGTCTTGGCATCCGTCGCTAAGGGATCGCGCGGCGTCGGCTTATTTTTTTCTTAAGGGCGCCACGCTTGCTAGCAGCGGAGCAAAACTCCGCTAAGGTCTCGGTGTCAAATCAACCGGGAGGTAAAAATGAAAAAGATTTTGATCGCCGGCGCCGTTCTGGCGCAGCTTTGCGGCGCAGCCTATGCGGCCGACGTCTCCAAAGAAGAAGAGGCCAAAATCGTCGAGGCGTTGAAGGCCATCGGCTGCGAGATCGGCGAGATCGAAAAGGAAAAGGACGGCTACGAGGTTGACGACGCCCAATGCAAGACGGGTCAAACCGACATCAAGCTGAACACAAAGTTTGAGATCACCAAGAAAAAAGGTGAATAAACGCGATCCCATCTGACCATGGAAGCGCGCCCTTGTGGCGCGCTTTTCGTTTGGGCCTTTGGCGCGTGCGTTTGCGCCGGTCTGCAAAGGCCGGTTTGCGCTAGGCGCGCCGGGCGTTTTGCGCTAATCCTTCGCTGTCGCACAAAGACGCAAAGACAAACGCCGGAGAAGGTCTCCGGCGCATCCGAATTGGAAAAAGAAGAAATGTTCGATATCTGCAAGGAAGAAATCCAGTGGGGCGGACGGCCGCTCAAGTTCGAAACCGGACGTATGGCGCGCCAAGCCGACGGCGCCGTGCTGGTGCAATATGGCGAAACCTCCGTGCTGGCCACTGTGGTCGGCGAACGCAAAGTTAAGCCGGGCGTCGATTTTTTTCCGCTCACGGTGAACTATCAGGAGCGCAGCTACGCGGCCGGCAAAATCCCAGGGGGATATTTCAAGCGCGAAGGCCGCCCGTCCGAAAAAGAGACGCTGGTCTCCCGCCTCATCGACCGGCCGATCCGCCCGCTGTTCGTCGAGGGCTTTAAAAACGAGACGCAGGTCATCGTCACCGTGCTAAGCCACGATATGGAGAATGATCCGGACGTGGTCTCGATCATCGCCGCCTCCGCCGCGCTGACCATCTCCGGCCTGCCGTTCATGGGGCCGATCGGCGCCGCCAAGGTCGGCTATAAAAATGGCGCATATATTCTCAATCCCACGGTCGATCAGGCCAAGGAGAGCGATCTTGAGCTGGTCGTGGCCGGCACTAACGACGCGGTTCTCATGGTGGAGTCGGAGGCGAAGGAGCTTTCTGAGGAGATCATGCTCGGCGCCGTGACGTTCGGCCACGAGCATTTCCAGCCGGTCATCGCCGCCATCATCGCGCTCGCCGAGCAGGCCGCGAAGGAGCCATGGGCGCTCGCCGAGGCTGGCAAGAACGAGTACGACGCCAAGGTCAAGAAGCTCGCCGAGAAAGACCTGAAGAAAGCCTATCAGATCTCGGGCAAACAGGAGCGCCGGGACAAGGTCGCCGAGGCTAAAGCCAAGGTGATGGAGGAGCTGGGCAAAGCCGAGGACGCGGACGAGCTGAAGCTCGCGGAAGCCTTCAAAAACCTCGAAAAAAACGTGGTGCGCGGCAACATCCTGAAAACCGGTCAGCGTATCGACGGCCGCGACCTCGTCACCGTGCGGCCGATCCTTGCGGAGGTGGGCGTGCTCCCGCGCACCCACGGTTCGGCGCTGTTCACGCGTGGCGAGACGCAGGCGATCTGCGTGGCGACGCTCGGCACCGGCGAGGACGAGCAATGGATCGACAGCCTCGAGGGCACCTACAAGGAAACCTTCCTGCTGCACTACAACTTCCCGCCGTTCTCGGTCGGCGAGACAGGCCGCGTCGGTTCCCCCGGGCGGCGCGAGATCGGCCACGGCAAGCTCGCCTGGCGCGCGCTGCATCCGGTGCTTCCCAGCGCGGAGCAGTTCCCTTACACGCTGCGCGTCGTGTCCGAAATCACGGAGTCGAACGGCTCGTCCTCGATGGCGACGGTGTGCGGCTCGTCGCTGGCGCTGATGGACGCCGGCGTGCCGCTTGCAAGGCCCGTCGCCGGCATCGCCATGGGTCTCATCAAGGAGGGCGACAGCTTCGCCGTGCTGTCGGACATCCTGGGCGATGAGGATCACCTTGGCGACATGGACTTCAAGGTGGCTGGCACCGAGAAAGGCGTAACCTCGCTGCAGATGGACATCAAGATCACCGGCATCACCACCGAGATCATGAAAACCGCGCTCGATCAGGCCAAGGGCGGGCGGCTGCACATCCTTGGCGAAATGTCGAAGGCGCTGACCGGCGCCCGGGCGGAGCTTGGCGAGTTCGCGCCGCGCATCGAGACGATCACGATCCCGACCGACAAAATCCGCGAGGTCATCGGCTCCGGCGGCTCGGTCATCCGCGGACTGGTGGAGGAGACGGGCGCCAAGATCGACATCTCGGACGACGGCACTGTGAAGATCGCGGCGGCGAACCTTTCGTCCATCACGGACGCCATCAACCGCATCCGCGCCATCACCTCCGAGCCTGAGGTCGGCATGATCTACAAGGGCAAGGTGGTGAAGGTCGTCGAGTTCGGCGCCTTCGTGAACTTCTTCGGCCCGAAGGACGGCCTCGTGCACGTCTCGCAGCTCTCCAACAAGCGCACGCAGAACGTGAAGGACGTCGTGAAGGAGGGCCAAGAGGTCTATGTCAAGCTGGTCGGCTTCGACGACCGCGGCAAAGTCAAGCTGTCCATGCGCAACATCGACCAGAAGACTGGCAAAGAGGTCAAGGAGGCCGAGAGCGTCGAGGACGCGGCCGAGTAAGGCGCGCGTCATCCACGGCGCCTGTGCGCCAGTATAACGGGGCTGAGGCGGGGGAACCGCCCGGCCTTTTTTGTTTCGGGAGGGACAGATGAAAGCTGTTTGCGGAGCGCTTCTGGCGTTCCTGAGTTTTGTCGGCGCGGCCGCCGCTCAGGCCGAGGGGCCGGGCGCGATGGCGGACGCCCATGTGCGCCGGGCCCTGATGCTCGTGCTGAAGCAAATCCATCTGGCGCAGTGCGGCGATGGCAAGCGCTGCGAGCCGGCGACGTCCGAGGAGTACGACACGCCGCCGATCCCGCTCGCCGTGGCGCGGCGCATCATCCAGACCGGCGTGTCGTCCGGCGCCGCGCAGTGGTGCGGCATAGATTGGCAAGCGACGATCTTTGTGCCGATGATGAGCCGCCTGCGGGAGGGCGAGAATTGGAGCGACCGCCAGCTCGCCATCGCCGCGCTGATGCACGGGGTGTATCAGGGGCAGACCTACGGGCCGCTGCTCGCCCGGGGAAAATGCGATGATGAAACCCGCGCGCGTGTCGCTGCTTCAGCGCCCGACTGGAACAAACCGCTGAGCTAAGCAGCCTCGGGTTTGCAAACCCACCGTTGAAAGAACGCGTTCGCCGCATCCATGTGGCTTTGCGGCGTTGGCGCGGGCTGTTGCGGCGCCGATGCGGCGAGGGCGTACTCCGCCTCAAGGAATTCCACGATTTCACGAGGCGCAGGGCCAACGCCCATTTCGCGCGTCGCCGCTTTGGCCACGATAAGCTGGTTCAGCGCGTGGGTGAGCGACGCGGGCAGTTCGGTCTGGCTCATCAAAGCCTGAATGTTCATGGGCGGAACCGTCTCGCCCGGATGGCGTCGCAGCCATCGCAAAGCCAACGCCGGGCGCACGGCGTAAAACAGCTTTTTCAGCCTTACGGACTTCGCATCCTGGAGGTACTTGCGGCGGATGCTTTCGCCGAGATGATAATAGTGGTTCGCGATCAGCGGACGCTGAGCGATCATGCGCGCAAGAGCGAGACACTCGTCTTTGAAGGCCGGATCGCCTCCATACACATAAGGCGATGTCAACCACTCAATCGCCACCGCGTTGCCCTTGAGGAGCAACTTGAGCGTTTTGGCCAAATCCCATCCGTTTACGTCAAGAACGGGATCGAGCGGACTTTCAATGACGTCGCGGTGCGGAAACAGGCTGAGATACGCCGAAAGCGAACGGACGAACATAAACCGGCAATCGTAGTCGCTATCGGGAGACGGGAAACCCCAAGCCCGACTCCCGCTCTCCACGGCAAGCAGAATGCCGACGGTCTCGGTTTTTTGGATCGCAGCCAGACGCTGGTCGATCCGGGCGACCACCTCCGCGGCAAAAGCATCCCCAAGACTGCGCAAGGATTTAAAGCCGGCGCTCGACCATGAGGTTTTTCAAGTTTGCGATCGCCTTCGCGGGGCTGAGGCCCTTCGGGCAGGTCTGCGCGCAGTTCATGATCGTGTGGCAGCGATAGAGCCGGAACGGGTCTTCGAGCGCGTCCAGCCGCTCGCCTGTCGCCTCGTCGCGGCTGTCGATCACCCAGCGATACGCCTGCAACAGGGTCGCCGGGCCGAGGAAGCGATCCTCGTTCCACCAATAGGACGGACACGCGGTCGTGCAGCACGCGCACAGGATGCACTCGTATAGGCCGTCCAGCGCCTCACGCTCCTCCGGCGTCTGCCGCCACTCGCGCTCAGGCGTCGCGGTCTCGGTCTTCAGCCACGGTTCTATGGAGCGGTGCTGCGCGAAGAAGTGGCTGAGATCGGGCACCAGGTCTTTGATCACGCTCATATGCGGCAGCGGATAGATGTTGACGGCGCTCGTGTCGTCCTTGATGGCGGTGGTGCAGGCCAGCCCGTTGACGCCGTCGATGTTCATGGAGCACGATCCGCAGATGCCCTCGCGGCAGGACCGGCGGAAGGTGAGCGTTGGGTCGATCTCGTTCTTGATCTTGAACAGCGCGTCCAACACCATCGGCCCGCACTCGGACAGGTTCACGTGATAGGTGTCCACCCGCGGGTTCTCCGCGTCGTCGGGCGACCAGCGATAGATTTTGAAGGCTTTCCAATCGCCCTCGTCGCCCGGCTCGTTCCAGACCTGGCCGGAGCGGACGGTCGAGTTTTTGGGAAGCGTGAGTTGCACCATGGCTTGAAACCTTTCAAAGGCAATTAAAATCCTAGCGAAGCATGCGCTTTAGCGCAAAAAGCACTAGCGATGACAATACCCAGATCGAAGCTAATAAAAAAGTTCTAAAGTCTGCAAAATCCGTAAAAAACTCTGGAGCTTTTATGGCAGCCTGCCCTGATTTAATAATCTTATCAAGAAAGAAACCACTCATTATCAATACGCCACCACCAACTAACATTGAATAAGCCAATGTGTGAATAAAGTTACGTTTTATATTTCTCCAATACGCAAGAGAAATTACTACCATAGAAAAACCAACAATAATCTCAAGCCATGTGAAAGTTCCATCGGAATTCAGAACGCTCAACAAAGCTGAGAATATAACAGCTAATAGAGCAAGATATATTTGATCGTTGTCAGCACTTGTCATGTTCAATAAACCCGGGCTTTCGGCTCGATATAGGTTACGTCGTTCGTCAGCGTGCGGGTGTGCACCGGACGATAATCCAAGCGCACCGCGCGCTTCTCCGGGTCGGCGAATGCGATGGTGTGCTTCATCCACTCGGCGTCGTCGCGGTTTGGATAGTCCTCGCGGGCGTGGGCGCCGCGGCTCTCGGTGCGGTTCAGCGCGCCCGCGACCGTCACGGCGGCCTGCGCGATCATGTTGTCGAACTCAAGGGTCTCGACGAGGTCGGAGTTCCAGATCATCGAGCGGTCGGACACGGAGATGTCGCTCACGCCGTCCCACACCTCCTGCACCTCAGCGACGCCCTCGGCGAGCACCTCATGCGTGCGGAACACGGCGCAATTGTTCTGCATGGTGCGCTGCATCTTGCCGCGGAGCACGGCCGTCGGCGTGCCGCCGCTGGCGTAGCGGAAGCGGTCGAGACGGGCCACGGCGGCGTCCCCGGCGTTCTTGGGAAGCGGCGGCTGCGACGCGCCGGCCTCGATGGTCTCGCCGCAGCGCACGGCGGCGGCGCGGCCGAACACCACCAGGTCGATGAGCGAGTTCGAGCCTAGCCGGTTGGCGCCGTGAACGCTCGCGCAGGAGGCCTCGCCGATAGCCATGAGACCGGGCACGATGGCGTCAGGGTCGCCGGCTTTCGGATTGACCACTTCGCCAAGATAGTTGGTGGGGATGCCGCCCATGTTGTAGTGCACCGTCGGCAGCACCGGGATCGGCTGACGCGTCACGTCAACGCCGGCGAAGACCTTGGCGCTCTCCGAGATGCCGGGCAGCCGCTCGTGCAGGATTTTCGGGTCAAGGTGGTCGAGGTGCAGGAAGATGTGATCCTTGTTCGGCCCGACTCCGCGCCCCTCGCGGATTTCGATGGTCATGGAGCGGGAGACGACGTCGCGGCTGGCCAAGTCTTTCGCGTGCGGGGCGTACCGCTCCATGAAGCGTTCGCCCTCGGAGTTGGTCAGGTAGCCGCCCTCGCCGCGCGAGCCTTCGGTGATGAGGACGCCCGCGCCGTAAATGCCGGTCGGGTGGAACTGCACGAACTCCATGTCTTGCAGCGGCAGCCCGGCCCGCAGCACCATGGCGTTGCCGTCGCCGGTGCAAGTGTGGGCGGATGTGCAGGAGAAATAGGCCCGGCCGTAGCCCCCGGTCGCGAGGATGGTTTTCTGCGCGCGGAAACGGTGGATTGAGCCGTCGTCAAGGCAGTAGGCGACGACGCCCAGGCAGCGCCCTTCGTCGTCCATCATAAGGTCGAGCGCAAAGTACTCGATGAAAAACTCCGCTGAGTGGCGCAGGGATTGGCCGTAGAGCGTGTGCAGCATGGCGTGGCCGGTGCGGTCGGCGGCGGCGCAGGTGCGTTGCGCGGGCGGGCCTTCGCCGAAATCGGTCGTCATGCCGCCGAACGGGCGCTGATAGATTTTGCCGTCCTCGGTGCGGCTGAACGGAAGGCCGTAATGCTCCAGTTCATACACGGCCGCCGGCGCGTTGCGGCACAGATATTCGATGGCGTCCTGGTCGCCAAGCCAGTCGGAGCCTTTCACCGTGTCGTACATGTGCCAGCGCCAGTCATCGCGGCCCATGTTGCCGAGCGCCGCCGCGATGCCGCCTTGCGCCGCGACCGTGTGCGAGCGCGTGGGGAAAACTTTCGTCACGCAGGCCGTCTTCAGCCCAGCTTCGGCGCATCCGAGCGTGGCGCGAAGGCCCGCTCCGCCCGCGCCGACCACCACCACGTCAAAGGTGTGGTCGATGAATGGGTAGGCCGCGCCGTTGCGGGCTGGCCCCGCGCCGTTTTTGTACCCGTTCAAAGCCATGGCTTCACGCTCCAAGACTGAGTTTGACGATGGCTAGTACGCCCGCCGCGCCGATGAGGATCGAAAAAAACGTGTTCGCCATAAGCAGCAATTGCCGCGCCGGGTCTTCGTGAATGTAGTCCTCGATGATGACCTGCATGCCGATCATCATGTGGTGCGCGTTGACCGCCACGAACAGCGCGGCGAGCACGGCGGCGACAGGCGAGGCGAAATACGCCTTGATGGCTGCGTAATCCGCGCCGATAAGGGCGAAGACCGTGTAAAAGAAGAACAGGGTCAAGAGCAGGCTCGCCATGGACGAGACCCGCATGGCCCAGAAATGATCCGTGCCGCCCTTGGCCGAGCCCAGGCCGCGCGCTTTAGCCAGCGGCGTTTTTCCCGACATCAGATAACCCCTGCTTTGGCGAAAATTCCGGCCCATATCGCGGCGGTGATCAGCACCGAAGAGACGATCGACGCCCGCGCGAGCAGATTGATGGACGGTTTCGTGAAACCTCGGCCCGAATCCCAAATCATGTGTCGCACGCCGCCGACAGCATGATGCACATAAACCCAGGTGAGGCCGATCAACGCCGCCTGACCTAGCGCCGAGCGGAAAACGCCGTTCACGAAATCCAGTTGCTCTGGGCCGGAGGCCGCCGCCGTCAGCCACCAGGCGAGCAGCGCGAAGCCGAAATACGCCGCCGCCCCCGTCACCCGGTGCATGATCGACATCATCATGGACATCCAGGGGCGGAAAATCTGTAGGTGGGGCGACAGCGGCCGTGCGGCTTTTGATTTGGCCTGCGCCATGGGCAGCTCCGAAGGATATTGTTCAGGAAAATCGACAATTATTCATACTGAACGCGCGGCGGCGAAGCAACGTGGCTTTTTGGCGCCGCAACACGAACGCCGGTCCGCGCCTCACAAGAATCTTACCGGCTTTTTGCATGCAATACTGCAACTTCGTGCACGCTTGCGGTTAACGCTTTGGCGTTGGGCAACGGAGTTTTGTTTCATGGGTAAAACATTCGCGCAAGCCGTGGCGGGCGTGGCGCTGGCGTTGGCGTTCGTCAGCTCGCCGGGTCGGGCGCAGGAGGCGCCGTCCGATCTTCAGACTTACCAAAACGAGCGTTTCGGCTTCACTTTGCGCTATCCCGCGCTGTTCGAGCCGGCGCCGCCTCCCGAAACGGGCGACGGCCAGACCTTCATCACCGAGGACGGCCGCGCCAAGATCGTCACCTACGCGGCCCTCAACACGCAGGCCTACACTCTCAGCACGTATCGGCGAACGCTGCTCGCCAATTACGACGGCTACAACCTGCTCGACTACCAGCCGCGGGGCAAAACCTGGTTCGTGCTCTCGGGCTTTCGGGGGGATCGGATCTTCTACGAGAAGGTCATGTTTTCCTGCGGGGACCGCGTCATCAACGTGCTGGCGATCAGCTTTCCGACCGAGGAAAAGCCTGTCTACGAGCCGATCGTGGAGCAGATCGAGGATGACTTCAAACCGGGGCGCGGACGCGACACGCCGCCCAACTGCTGAGCCGCTCCATGCGCCGTCCGCTTTTTTCCGCGGGCGGCGAGCCTTCGCCCGCTTGACTCACTTCTCCGCTTATTTTAAAGAACAAAGAGAGAACAACGGATGGGTGAGTCATGCGCCGTTATGCTTCAATCTGGCTGCCGCGTTTCCGCACCGACAGGCTTGAGCGCGTCCTCGGAGTAGACGGCGCGTCGCCGATCGCCGTCGTCGAGGCCGGCCGCATCGTTGCGGTCAACCGGGCCGCCGAGCTGCGCGGCGTCGCCGAAGGCGTTGCTGAAACGGAGGCCACAGCGCTCGCCCCAGGGCTCATTACGCTTCCGGAGCGTAGGGGCGCCGCATCCAAAGAGTTGCGTCGCCTGGCTGTATGGTGCCGCCGTTTCGTTGCTGCGTCCGCCGTTGAAGGCGACGACGGCCTGTCGCTCGATCTGTCCGGGGCGGTCCCAGTGGGGGGTGAGGAGGGGTTGCTGCGGGAGGTGCTCGCACGGCTGCACCGTTTCGGCTTCGCTGCGACCGCAGGCTGCGCCGACAACGCCCCTGCTTCCTGGGCGCTCGCGCGGTTTGCGGAAAGCTTCATCGCGATCGCGCGGGCCGGCGACGACGCTCCTGTGCGGGCCTTGCCAATCGACGCCCTCCGCATCGGCGAACCGGCTCTTGGCGCGATGAAGCGAGCCGGATTTCACCGCCTCGGCGACATCGACGCCGCGCCCCGCGAAACGGCTGCGAATCTGGCTGGGCGGCGCGCATTGCGTCGCCTCGACGAGATGCTGGGCCGCCGCATCGCGGCTGCGCCAAGGCCTTCGACCTCCCGGCACATGGCGGTCGCAGGTTTCGACGCACCGCAAGCGGATCGCGCCGAAGCGATCGGCGCCGTGCGGACCCTCTGCGCGGCCGTATCCTCGTCTTTGCGCGCCGAAAAAGAAAGCGCCCGCCGCTTTGTGTTGCGATTGTTCCACGCCGATGGCCGCGCCTCGGAGATCATTCTGCACCATGTCGCAGCCACGGCCGACGAGGATGTGATGCGCGACCGTCTGCTTGAGCGGGTCGAGCGCGTATTTGAAAAATTAGACGCCGCGGACGCTTTTGACAGCGTCTCGCTTGATGTGGACTGGATCGAGACCCAAGGCGGCGAGCGTGCGCTCGCGCTGGCCGGCGCCGACATTCGGCGGTTCGTCACCCAATTGGAAAGCCGGTTTCAAGGCGGCCTTCGATTGCACGGCGGCGGCGCGCGCTGCGGCGTGCAAGTCGAGGCTGTTCCCGCCATGACGAAAGCTCCCGTCGCAAGCGTGGCCCGCGACTTTCGCCTTCAGCCCAGCCGCCCGGAGCCCGTCGCTGTCATCGCCGACGCCTTCAACTGGAGCCCGCTTGTATTCACCTGGCGCGGCGCGACGCGCAAGGTTGTGCGGGCGGAAGGGCCGTTTCGGGCCGATGACGGGGCTGACGCGAGCCGCCCGCCGGAACTCTACGCCGTGGACGACGAGCGCGGCGAACGGTTCTGGCTGCGGCGGGAATGGCGTCAAGGCGCCGCGCCGTCGTGGTTTTTGCTCGGCGGCGAAGTCTCGCAATAGCGCGAATGCGCCGTCAATGGGCGGAGTGCGCGGGGCCGCTCGTCGCTCTATAACGGGAGCGCAACAGGGAGCCAGCACCCATGCCCGCACCGCTTGACATTGTCGCCGACCCGCGATGGCGCGCCGTGGTGGAGCGCGATCCGGCGGCGGCCGACGCGTTCGTCTACGCCGTCGTCACCACCGGGATTTATTGCCGCCCGACCTGCGCCGCACGCCCGCCCCGCCCCGAAAACGTGCGGCTCTACGCCGACGCGGCGGCGGCCGAACGCGCCGGATTTCGGGCGTGCAAACGATGCCGGCCGGCCGATGCTCCCGCAAGCGAACGGCGCGCCGCGCTAGTCGCGCGCGCTTGCGCCATGCTGAGCGACGAGGACGACCCGCTCGATGCGGCGGCCGTCGCCGCGACGCTCGGCGTGAGCCTCGGGCATCTGCATCGAATCTTTAAGGAATCGCTCGGCGTCACGCCCGGCGCTTATGCGCGCGCCCGCCGGTCGCAACGGGCCCTGCGCGGGCTGGCCTCCGGCGAAAGCGTTACGCGCGCCATGCACGAGGCGGGTTTCTCCTCGTCCAGCCGGTTCCATGACGCGGTGGCGCGACGCCTTGGCGTCAAGCCGAAAGCCTTCGCCAAGGGGGGGCAGGGCGAGACGATCCGCTTCGCCGTGGGGCCGTGCTCGCTCGGGCATGCGCTCATCGCGGCGACCGCCAAAGGCGTCTGCGCGATCCTCCTCGGCGACGACCCGCAAACCCTCGTCGACGACCTGCGCTCCATGTTCTCGCAGGCGGAGTTGGTTGGCGCCGATGCGGCGTTTGAGGAACTGGCGGCGGTCGTTATCGCCCATATCGACGATCCGCGCGCGCCTCTAGCGCTGCCGCTCGACATTCGCGGCGCCGCCTTTCAGGAGCGTGTGTGGAAGGCTCTGCGCGCCATTCCGCCGGGCGAGACGCGAAGTTACGCCGAATTGGCGGCTACGATCGGCGCGCCGGGGTCGGCCCGAGCAGTTGCGCGCGCGTGCGCCAGCAACTGTCTCGCGGTGGTGACGCCATGCCACCGGGTGATCCGCGCGGACGGCGGCTTGAGCGGCTATCGCTGGGGCGTGGAGCGAAAGGCGGCGCTCTTGGCGCGCGAGGGCGCCAAGGTCTGACAGGCTGTTGGGGCTCAGCCCGACGACATCGAGCCTAACGTCAAAACGCTCGCAGTGAGCGAGGGGTGACCTTCGACATAAAGCGCAAGGTCTCGATGTTTCCGAATCTGCGTCTCAAACAGAGCGCGGTCTGATCGCTCCGGCGCGCACGGCCGCCGCGCCGCGGGTTTGCCATTGACGAGTGGTTCGTTGAGTGATAAGTGATAAAAAACGAAATTTATCACTTATCAGAATGACCAACTCAGACGCCGCCGACACCCGCACCCGCATCCTCGACGAAGCCGAGCGCCTTTTCCGCGTTTATGGCTACGCCAAGACCACCGTGGCCGACATCGCGTCCGCATGCGCCATGTCGCCCTCCAACGTCTACCGCTTTTTCGCGACCAAAGCGGACATCAACAGCGCCATCTGCGAACGCATTCTGCTGGAGAAGGTCCGCCGCATGGCCGTCATCGCGGGGCGCGACGCCAGCGCGTCGGACCGCATGGCTGCCCTCACCCACGATCTCTACAGCTACACCCTCGAAACCTTGCTGGACGAGAAAAAGGTGCACGAGATGGTGGTTGTGGCGCTCGAGGAGCATTGGAGCGTCATCGAGGAGCACCTCTACCGCATGACGGAGATCATCGAGCGCGTGATCGCGGACGGAGTCAAAAGCGGGGAGTTCCGTCCGCAGGACACCGTGACGGCCGCGCGCAACGTGATGACCACCCTCATCGCCTTCAACCATCCGACGATCATGGCCCAGTGCTTGCGGTATCAGCAGCGCACCATGCCGGAGGAAATCATCCCGTTCATTCTTGCAGCCTTGAAAGCTTAGCCACGAGAGGACTTCATGCGTATTTTTTTGCTAATGAGTGAGAAAAAACAAAAGTTATCAAGCCTCAGTCGCCTAGCCCTTATCGGAGCCGCGGCGCTGGCCGTCGCCGGCTGCAAAGAGGAGGCCCGCCAAGCGGAGCCGCCGCGCGCCGTGAAAACCACCGTGGCGCAATACTCCAGCCCGGCCCGCGTCCTCCGTTACTCCGGCGTCATCCGCCCGCGCATCGAGAGCGCGCTCGGCTTCCGCGTGTCCGGCAAGCTCATGGAACGGCTGGTCAACACGGGGGATCGCGTCGAGCAAGGCCAGGTTCTGGCGCGCATCGACCCGGTCGATCTCAAGCTTGCAGAGGCGGCCCAGCAGGCGAACGTGGACGCCGCCAAAACGCGCCTCGCCGTCGCCAAATCCGCACTCGAACGGTCGAAACGGCTGCTCGCCAGCAACTTCACCTCCCAGGCGGCCTATGACAGCGCCAAGCTCGAAGTGGACAGCGCGCAAGGAGCGTTGGAGGCGGCCGAGGCGCAGTTGCGGCAAAACGCCAATCAGGTGAGCTACGCCGAATTGCGCGCCAATGCCGCCGGGGTCATCACAGCGGTGAACGCCGAGCCGGGGCAGGTGGTCTCGACCGGCCAGGCTGTCGTCACAATGGCTGAGACCGAGGAGGTGGAGGTCGCGGTCGCCGTGCCGGAGAACGAGCTGGCGAGCATCCGCGTGGGCGCGCCCGCCACCGCCACGCTGTGGGCCGACGCCTCCGTCTCGGCCGAGGGCCGCATCCGCGAGATCGCCGGCGCGGCCGACAGCGCGACGCGCACCTACGCCGTCCGCATCGGCCTGCCCTCGCCGCCGCCGCAGATGCGGCTGGGGATGACCGCCGCCGTCCTCTTGAAAACTCCGGCCAAGCCGGAGCTGAAGGCGCCGCTCACCGCCCTTGCGCAAATCGACGGCAAGCCGGTGTTGTGGATCGTCGATCCGGCGACGAACACGGTCGCCCCGCGCGAGGTGACGCTTGGCGATTTGGCCGACGACGGCGTGCGGGTGCTCTCGAACCTGACGGAAGGCGAGATCATCGTCTCGGCCGGGGTGCAATTCCTGACGCCCGGTCAGCAGGTGCGCATCGCGGCGCCCAGCAATCCCAGCATCGCCGAACGCCGTTAACCCCGAAGCCCGGAGCTTGCCATGCACACCTTCAACCTGTCGCGCTGGGCCATTCACCACAGCTCGTTCACCGGCTTCCTGCTTGTGCTGTTGCTGTTCACGGGGGCGTTCTCGCTCTTGCGCATCGGCCAGAAGGAGGATCCCGACTTCACCTTCCGCCTCATGGTGGTGCGGGCCATCTGGCCTGGCGCGACCGTGCACGAAATCCAGGATCAGGTCGTCGACAAGATCGAGACCAAGCTGCAGGAGACGCCGAAGCTCGACTATTTGCGCAGCTACGCCCGGCCGGGCGAGGCCACGATCTTCGTTAACATCCGGGGCGATGCGCAGCCCGCTGAGATAAAGGACGCGTTCTATCAGGTTCGCAAGAAGGTCGCCGACATCCAGGGCGACCTGCCGGACGGGGTCGTCGGCCCGTTTTTCAATGATGAGTTCGGCGACACCTACATCGCCCTATACGCTCTCACAGGTCAGGGCTTCAGCTATCCGGAGCTGAAGGACGCCGCCCGCAACGCCCGCGACGTGCTGCTGCGCGTGCCCGGCGTCGAGAAGGTGGACATCATCGGCGCGCAGCCTGAGCGCATCTTCATCGAGATCGCATCCCAGACCCTGGCCGACCGCAGCGTGACCGTTCAGGACATCCAGAGCGCGCTCGCCGGCCAGAACAGCATGGAGCCGGCCGGCCGCGTCGAGCGTGACGACCGCAGCGTGCGCGTGTTCATCGAGGGCATGGCGCTCAAGGTCAGCGACATCGCGGAGTTGCGCATACGCTCCGGCGGCGAGACCATTCGCCTGGGCGACATCGCCAGGGTGACGCGAGGCGTGGAGGACCCCCCGACGCAAAAGGTGCGCTTTGGAGGCGAAGAGGCGGTCGCGCTCGGCGTCGTCATGGCGCAAGGCTATAACGTCATCGAGGTGGGCGAGGGCTTGAAGGCGGCGCTGGCGCGTATCGGCGCCGACCTGCCGCTGGGCTTGAGCTTCGCGCCGATCTCCGATCAGCCAGGCGTCGTCAAGAAATACGTCGCGGAGTTTCTGACCGCGCTTGGCGAGGCGCTCGCCATCGTGCTCGTGGTGAGCTTCCTCTCGCTCGGCTGGCGGCCGGGCCTCGTCGTCGCGCTCACGATACCGCTGGTGCTCGCCGTCACCTTCACCATCATGCTGCTGCTCGGCATCGACCTGCAGAAAATCTCGCTTGGCGCGCTCATCATCTCGCTCGGGCTGCTGGTCGACGACGCCATGATCGCGGTGGAGATGATGCAACGCAAGCTGGAGGAGGGATTCGAGAAGCTGGAGGCCGCCAGTTTCGCCTACACCTCGACGGCCTTTCCCATGCTCACCGGCACGCTCATCACCGTCGCGGGCTTTCTGCCCGTGGGGCTGGCGCAGTCGACGGCGGGCGAATACGTGCGCTCGCTGTTCGTGGTTGTGGGCGTCTCGCTGGTGCTGTCGTGGCTGGCGGCGGTCTACTTCACGCCGTGGCTCGGGCATCTGCTGCTGCGCGAGCGCAAGCATGCGGGCGGCGGACATCATGAGGTCTTCACCGGCCCGTTCTACTCGCGACTGCGCGGCGTCATCGACTGGTGCGTGCGCCGCCGGAGGCTCACCCTGGCCTTTACGCTCGCGGCGTTTGTGGCCGGTGTGGGCGGCTTTGCCTTCATCCCGCAGCAGTTCTTCCCATCGTCCAACCGGGATGAGGTGATGGTGGACATGTGGCTGCCTGAGGGCGCCTCGTTCGCCGAGACGGAGCGCGAGGCCAAGCGTTTCGAGCAGGCGTTTTTGAAGGATGGCGACGTCGCCTCCCTCACGACCTATGTGGGCGTTGGGTCGCCGCGCTTCTATCTGCCGCTCGATCAGCAACTGCAGAACCAGAACTTTGCGCAGGTGGTGCTGCTCGCGAAGGATCTGGAAGCGCGGGAGCGGTTGATCGCCCGGGCGCGGGCGCTGCTTGCGGAGCAGTTCCCTGCGGTGCGCTTCAAGGTGGAGCGGTTGTTCTCAGGCCCGCCGGTCGGCTGGCCCGTGCAGTTGCGCGTCATGGGGCCTGACAGGGCGGAGACGGCGAAAATCGCGGCGCAGGTCGAAGCGGCGATGCGCGCCAACCCGCTGATCTCGTCGGTTCACACCGATTGGCTGGAGCCGACCCCCACGCTGAAGCTGTCCGTCGATCAGGACAAGGCCCGCGCGCTCGGCGTCACTTCACAGGACATCCGCCGCACGCTGCAGGCCGTGCTGACCGGCTTCACAATCGGCGAGTTCCGCGAGGGCGACGAAACCATCGACATCGTGGTGCGCGAACCCAAGGACAACCGCGGTCTCGTCAGCACGGTGCAGACGGCCTATGTGAAAACAAGCGCCGGGCGCTCGGTGCCGCTCTCACAGATCGCCGACGTCTCGCTCGCGCTGGAGCCGGGCGTCGAATGGCGGCGGAACCGTCTGCCGACCGTGACGGTGCGCGGCGTCACGCCTGACGATGTGCAGTCGCCCGACGTGACCATGGCGCTTTACGCGCAACTGCAGCCGCTACGAGACAGCCTGCCGCTCGGCTACTTCATTGAAATGCAGGGCGCGGTGGAGGAGTCCGCCATCAGCCAGGCCTCGATTTTCAAGCATTTGCCGTTGGTGGGCCTTTCGGTGATGCTGCTGCTCATGGTCCAGCTTCAGCACTTTGGCAAGTCCATGCTGGTGTTCGCGACCGCCCCGCTCGGGATCATTGGCGCGGCGGCGGCGCTGCTGGCGCTCGATTATCCCTTCGGCTTCAACGCCATCCTCGGAGTGATCGCGCTGCTCGGCATGATCATGCGCAACAGCGTCATCCTCGTGGATCAGATTGACCAGGACATCAAAGCCGGTCATCACCCGCACGAGGCGATCGTGGAGTCGGCGGTGCGCCGCTTCCGGCCCATCGTGCTGACCGCGGCGGCGGCCGTGCTCGCGATGATCCCGCTCTCGACCAGCATTTTCTGGGGCGCGATGGCGGTGGCCATGATGGGCGGGCTGATCGCCGCGACGGTGCTGACGCTCACCTTCTTGCCGGCGCTGTACGCCTTCGCCTTCCGAGTAGAGCCGGCGCCTTCGCGCGCGGCTGTTCCGCTGGCGCAGGCCGCGTGACGTCAAGTGAGGTCGGGGCGCCAGGGCTGCAGCGTCTCGGCCTCCTCCGCCTCGCGCTCGTCGGCGTCGGCGTTTCTGATGGCGCGGGCAAGGCGGAACAGCGCTTGGCTCACGCCCTCGCCGGAGACCGCGGAGATGAGCAGCGGCTTCTTGCGCGCGGCCTTTTGCAGCGCCGCCGCCTTCTCGGCCGCCACCTCCGCCGTGACGGCGTCGCACTTGGAAAGCGCCACGATCTCCGGCTTTTTGTGCAACTCGGCGCCGTAGAGCCGCAGTTCGCGCCGCACGGTCTTGTAGGCGGCCGCCACATCCTCCTCGTTCACATCGACGAGATGCAGGAGCACGCGGCAGCGCTCAATGTGGCCGAGGAAGCGGTCGCCGATGCCCGCCCCCTCGTGCGCGCCTTCGATGAGACCGGGGATATCGGCGAGCACGAAATCCACGTCTCCCGCTTTCACAACGCCGAGATTGGGGTGCAGCGTCGTGAACGGATAGTCGGCGATTTTCGGCTTGGCGGCGCTCACCGCCGCAAGGAACGTGGACTTGCCCGCGTTCGGCAGCCCGACGACGCCTGCGTCCGCGATCAGCTTCAGCCGCAGCCAGATAGTCATCTCGATGGACGGTTCGCCCGGGTTGGCGCGTCGCGGCGCGCGGTTGGTCGAGGATTTGAAGCGCGCGTTGCCCCAGCCGCCGTTGCCGCCTTCGGCCAAGAGCGCGCGCTGGCCCGGCTCGGTCAGATCGGCGATGAGGGTTTCGTTGTCCTCGGCGAAAATCTGCGTGCCGGGCGGCACCTTGAGCACCACGTCGTCGCCTTTGTGGCCCGCGCAATTCGAGCCCATGCCGTGCTGACCCGGGCGCGCCTTGAAATGCTGCTGATAGCGGAAGTCAATGAGCGTGTTGAGGTTGGCGACGCACTCCGCCCACACGTCGCCGCCCTTGCCGCCGTCGCCGCCGTCCGGCCCGCCGAACTCGATGAACTTCTCACGGCGAAACGAGACGCAGCCATTGCCGCCCGCGCCGGAGAAAATATAGACCCTGGCCTGATCGAGAAACTTCACGATGAACCCTTCGCCCGCTGTGATGCACGCTCTTCAGCCTGAAAGCCGCGCGGCGTGAGCCGTATGAGATTGGCGGCGATAACGTCGTGGGTTACACTTTTACATGGCGCGTAACCATGGAGGCGTATCATGATCCCGGCCCAAGCCACGCTCGTGCAGTTTCTCATCAACTGCGGCTGCGGCGACAGCAATTGCTCTAGCTGCACCATGTTCTTCCCGAAAGCAAGCTGCGGCGACGACAGCTGCTCCAGCTGCGTGTGCGTCATCCCCGTGGCGCAGGACGAGGCGCTGGTGATGCTTTTGCAGAGCGGCGCGGCCGTGGCGCTGCTCCTCAAGGCCGGTGTGGTCGTCGCCGCCTCCAGCATCACGGCTTAACGCCCGCTCACCGGCGGATATTTGTTGGGCGCCGGCCCAATGCAAGCTATTGTGCGGGCGATCCTTGAGAGGCGCCCATGCTCCACACCAGCAAGATGAGGACGTGTTTCTCGCACCGTGCGAGCGACGCGCCTTGGGCCATAGCGGCGCGGAGGGGCAAGTGACCTTCGCGCCGCGCGCCATTCGCGTCAAATCGGTCGGGCTGTTCATTCACAACGGGCGCGTCCTCACCCATGACGCGGTGGATCGCGTGAAGGATCAGCCGTTCCAGCTTCTGATGGGCGGCGGCGTCGACTTCGGCGAGGTGTCGGATGCGGCCCTGCGGCGCGAGCTGCGGGAGGAGATCGGCGCGGAGATCGCCAACCTTCAGCTCCTCACGGTGATCGAGAACATCTACACCTTCGAGGGCGAGGCGGGCCACGAGATCGTGTTCGTCTATCTCGCCTCGCTGGCCGACCGCGCCTTTTACGAGCGCGAGCGCATCCCGTTCATCGAGCCAGGGCGGACCGAGGTCGCCGAATGGATTTCCCTGAGGCGGATCGCCAGCGGCGACGTGATCGTATACCCGAGCATGGACTATAAAGGCGTGTTTCAGGGGCTGGGCCTGCTGTGACCGCTCGCGTCCGCATCGCGCCGTCGATCCTGTCCGCCGACTTCGCACGGTTCGGCGAGGAGGCGCGCGCGCTCGACGCAGCCGGGGCCGACTGGCTGCACGTGGACGTGATGGACGGGCATTTCGTACCGAACATCACCTTCGGGCCGCAGGTCGTCGCCGCCATCCGGCCGTACACCAGGAAGCCGCTCGACGTGCACCTGATGATCGCCCCGGCCGACCCATACCTCGAAGCGTTCGCGAAAGCGGGCGCCGACGGCGTCACCGTGCACGCGGAGGCCGGGCCGCATCTTGACCGCTCGCTCCAAGCCATCCGTGCGCTCGGCAAACGCGCTGGCGCGGCGATCAACCCGGCGACGCCCGAGAGCGCGCTCGAACACGTGCTCGACCGGCTCGACCTCATCTGCGTGATGACGGTCAACCCCGGCTTCGGCGGGCAGGCGTTCATCCCCGCGATGGTGGAGAAAGTGCGGCGCGTGCGCGCGATGATCGGCGCGCGGCCCATCGACCTGCAGGTGGACGGCGGCGTGACGGCGGAGACCGCGCCGCTCGTCGTCGCGGCGGGCGCGGATGTGCTTGTCGCGGGCGCCGCCGTGTTCCGCACGCCCGACTACGCCACGAACATCGCCGCGCTGCGGAAGGCCGCTGCATATGCACACCAGATTTCTGTTTAGACCTCAAAACTCAATGAGCAGGCCGATGGCCTTGAGCCGATTGATTTTCTGCTTTTGAATTAACTGGATTAACACGCGCGGTAAGCGCTATATTCTGGCCTAGGCTAAAACCTCATCGACGAGTTTTTGCAAACTCTACAGAGCCGGTGGTGTCATATACTTCGTGGGCCAGCCGATCCTGCAGCTTAGGTCCCGGAAGGATGTAGGACTTCAGTTCGACGGGAGTGTTCACACTCGAGTAATCGGCCATCCAAGCCAACCAATCCCGGATGTACCCAACTTCGAAGCCCGTGTTCAGCATCAACGGGTATCGCGAGCACTTGGACACCTGCTTCCCACTGGGCAGAGTGACTTTCGATTTGGGGAGGGTTGAAAAATCGTGCGCCTGGACACTGACCGTAATTCCCGCCAGGAAATGGTGGCCGTCGACTTTGATGATGACAGGTCCCCCGGAATCCCCTTGGCAAACGCCTTGGCCTTCAGGAACTTCGTATCTCATGTGTTTTCCGTCAAGACTGAATCTATTAGCAGCTTGAGCGGAGACGCCCACCAAACGGGAGCCCGCTTTAAAATCAACGTCCCGCTCGGTGCCCACAAAAGTGGTTTGGGACAGATGATGTTCCAGGTGATCGGGGTAAGCTCCTAAAACCATGATGGGCTGAGCCCATTTGGGTTTGCGGGCCAACAACAAAAGACCCAGGTCTGAGATTCGGTTCTGGACATAATCGTACTGTGTGTAATCAAACCCGCCTCGGATTGTCGCCTTAATATGCGACGTCGCATCGAGAACTGGGATGGTCTCAAAGCGTTTTCCCGAAGCGTCCAAAGCCAGTTGGACCTCGTATTTTCTGACCCCTTCAAAACAGTGGGCAGCCGTCAAGACAAAGCGCTCTTGAATCAAAACTCCGGAGCAGTTCATGCGCTTGTCTTCACCGCTGCCAAAAACTCGCACGGCGAAGGAGTTCATTTGCTCGACCTGGGTTCCCTTTTTTCCCAAACGTATCCCATTGAATCCTGCCCCATGGGTAGTGTATCAGGTGTTTAGCCCGATTTCATGAAACCTTTGAGCCATCGTCCGCCATAAACGAGCCATATGATCAATTGTATGAGCCCCGAAACTAGACCGATGTAAGAGCTGACAATTTCCACAATATTTGGATCAGGAGCCGTGGACGTATACGAATTGGCAAGTGGCTCATAAAATATCGCAATTAAAAAAATTAATCCAAAAATCCAGTATTTAATTTTCATACTCTGCTCCAACATCAAAGGGGCATCTGGTGCACATCTATATTATGTGATATGCTTAGCGCAAAGCATGAGGATTTGCAAGGATGCCCAAAGGCCCTAAAGGCGAAAAGCGCCCCGCCGATGTCATCGCCAACGCTGTTAAGGTGATGCGGATCGCGACCGGCGAGGAACCCGAACAATACGACACCCCCGAAACCCAAGGCAAAGACCCCGCCGCCGTGTCTATGGGCAAGCGGGGCGGTAAGGCGCGCGCCGAAGGCATGACACCCGAACGGCGCGCGGAGATTGCTAGGAAGGCGGCCCGCAAAAGGTGGTCAACCTAAAATTCAAACTCTTTTTGCTCGCCAAATATCCGTTGCACGCTCCTCTCATATTGTTCGCGGTGGTCTGACATTTCTGCAATACCGAGAAGCCGCCCTAGATGTTGACGAAGGGCTTTCACGCCGACCTCAGATAAAAATTGATGCAACCGGCGGTGCCGCTCTCCGCTTTCAGCTTTTTGTACTTTTGTTAATTCAAGGATTTTTCCATTACTTTTTGCTAATGGCCAATAAACATGATTTACGGTTAAATGCTTGAACTTCCAGGGTTTATTTCGTTCTGGTTCGGGCAACTCGTAAAGTCGATACCATTCACGGTAGAGTTGGTTCGGAAACTCCCTTTCGTAATCCCTTGCCTCTTGCTGCACATAAAATTTAAACGCGCGAATAATCTCTTCTCGCGTCGCGTCATAGCCGGAAAGAGCATAGACAAGGTGCTTGATGCCAGACTTTGCAGATGCATTTACGATGATCTGAGCTTGCTTGGCGATGTGCTCCTGCCGCTTGAGTAGCTTTCCTTCTTCATCAGCCTTTATGATGGCCTTACATAAATCAATGAGGATTGTAACGTCGTATCCATTCACCACAGACGGTGGCGGCTGGTTCGCGCCCGCCGGTGACCATTGAAAAACAAGAGGATTTTCTAATTTTTCTCCTAGTTCGCGCCCGATGAAGGGCACGATCTTTTCACCCTTAATGAACGCTGGCAGGCGGCTGCCTCCTTCACCGAGGCCGAGAGCCGCGCCCATCCCACGTTGACTGATGACAGCGGTTTTTTGCTCGTCATCAAGGACGTAGCAGTCCACATCTACACCAAAGTCCTCAATAAACGTGCCTTTGTGTGTGGCTTTGTATCCCCATCGCGCAGCAGCAGCCTTCTTCGCTATGTCGCGGCGTGCCTTGGGCGTTAAGGCCTCCGCGCGAGCTACTCCGCCTCGGGCACGCCCAGATGGTTTTTCATCCTCTTCGATCATGCAAGCACTCCAATTTAGTTGATGCTTGCACTGTATGTGATTCTGCTGCCACAATGCAAGCACTGATTCTCGGAAGGTGCTTGCAATATGCTTGAAGCTAAGCATTGCGTATCATATATTAGGGACATGAGCAAATTGTCCCTCGCCCAACGCTGTCAAATCCTTTCGCTGCTTTGCGAAGGTTCGTCTATGCGGTCTGTGTCCCGCGTGACCGGCGCCAGCATCAACACGGTTGTGAAGCTGCTTAAAGAAGCGGGCGAAGCCTGTATTGAGTTTCACGATGAGAACGTGCGCGGCCTGAACTGCACTCGCATCGAATGCGATGAAATTTGGAGCTTCGTATACGCCAAGGAAAAGAACGTGACCGCCGATGCCCCGGACTTCGCTGGCGACGTGTGGACGTGGACGAGCATCTGCGCGGATACCAAAATCATACCGAACTGGTTCGTCGGTGGCCGTGATGCGGACTATGCCAAGCTGTTTATGGAAGACCTCGCATCGCGGTTGAATAACCGCGTGCAGATGACGACCGACGGTCACAAGGCGTATCTCCAAGCGGTCGAAGGCGCGTTTGGTGCGGACATTGATTACGCCCAGCTCGTCAAAGTGTTCGGCGCAGCGCCAGAGTCCAGCAAGAGCCGCTACTCACCAGCCGAATGCACGGGCATCAAGAAAAAGGTTAAGATCGGTAGCCCGGACAAAAAGAAGATTTCAACGAGCTATGCCGAGCGCCAGAACCTCACGATGCGCATGCATATGCGCCGGTTTACTCGGCTGACTAACGCTTTCTCGAAAAAGTTCGAAAGCCACTGCCATATGGTTGCGCTCTATACCGTCTGGTATAACTTCATCCGCACTCATAAGACGCTGAAAACGACGCCTGCGGTTGCGGCTGGTTTGGCGGACGCGCCACGCGGATTTGAGTTTATTGTGGAGTTAATTGAGGCCCGCGCGCCCAAGGCTGGACGGCCAAAGAAAAACACCTGATACACTACCCGAAAAACCGGTTTGGCGCATATACGGGCTTGCAGTACACCGCATACGAGTTTCGCGGCGACAACATCGCGGAAGTGACTCCTGGGGCGCTCTGGTGCCCGAAAAGCGCTTATACCCCTTATAAGCTTTAGGAGCGCGGAGGGTCACGCAGCGCTTTTGCCGGCGTGATCTAGTCCCGAGCTTTTTAATAAATGCGATAAATCACGGCTTGACCGGACGGCGTTTCCGCGCTCAATGCGTGGCACGGAAAAGCCGGCGCTCGCCCTCTCTCACCCAAAGGTAAAGCCTTGAGTTCACATACCCAGCGCTCCCAGCATCTCCGCCAGCTCGAAGCGGAGGCGATTTACATTCTGCGCGAAACCGCCGCCGAGTTTCAGAACCCGGTGCTGATGTACTCCATCGGCAAGGACTCCTCGGTGCTGCTGCACCTCGCGCTGAAAGCGTTTTACCCCGGCAAGCCGCCGTTTCCCCTACTCCACATCGACACCACGTGGAAGTTCCGTGAGATGATCGCCTTTCGGGATGACACCGCGCGGCGGCTCGGCCTCGACCTCATCGTGCACACCAACCAGGAGGGCTTGGCCGCCGGCGTGAACCCGTTCGCCTCGGGCAGCGCCGTGCACACCGAGGTCATGAAGACGGTCGCGCTGCGCCAGGCGCTCGACAAATACAAATTCGACGCGGCCATCGGCGGCGCCCGGCGCGACGAGGAGAAGTCGCGCGCCAAGGAGCGGGTGTTCTCGCACCGGTCGGCCAATCACCGCTGGGATCCGAAAAACCAGCGCCCCGAGCTTTGGCGGCTTTATAACGGCCGCGTCGCGCCGGGAGAGAGCATGCGCGTGTTCCCGCTCTCGAACTGGACGGAGCTCGACGTGTGGCAATACATCGTTCAGGAAAACATCCCCATCGTGCCGCTCTATTACGCCAAGGAGCGCCCGGTCGTGGAGCGCAGCGGCATGCTCATCATGGTCGATGACGAGCGCATGCCGCTTGACGGCGCAACGCCCGAGATGAAGCTTGTTCGCTTCCGCACCCTCGGCTGCTATCCGCTGACCGCCGCCATCGAGTCGAGCGCCTCGAACCTCGACGAAATCGTCGCCGAACTTGTCTCCGCGCGCACCTCGGAACGGCAGGGGCGGCTGATCGACAAGGACGAGTCCGCCGCGATGGAGAAGAAGAAGCAGGAAGGGTATTTCTGATGGTCGCCTCCGCCGCGCAAACGCGCCCCGTCTTCGAACCCGAAGCCGCGCCCGCTCACGCCGAAAAGGGCCTGCTGTGCTTCCTCACCTGCGGCAGCGTGGACGACGGCAAGAGCACGCTCATCGGACGCATGCTCTACGACGCGCAAATGATCTACGACGACCAGCTCACCACGCTGGAGGCGGACAGCAAAAAGGTTGGCACCACCGGCGGCGACATCGACCTGGCGCTCTTGGTGGACGGGCTGCAGGCCGAGCGCGAGCAGGGCATAACCATCGACGTGGCGTATCGTTATTTCTCGACGCCGCGCCGCAAGTTCATCGTCGCCGACACGCCAGGTCATGAGCAGTACACGCGCAACATGGCGACGGGCGCCAGCGTGTCGGACGTGGCCGTGATCCTCGCCGACGCGCGCAAAGGCGTGCTGACCCAGACGCGGCGGCATTCGACCATCGCGCATCTGCTCGGCATACGGCACGCCGTGCTCGCCGTTAACAAAATGGATCTCGTCGATTTTTCGCGCGAGGTCTTTGAGCGCATCGCGGCGGATTACGCGGCGTTCGCCAAGGCGCTTGGCCTTGAGAACGTGGTCGCCGTGCCGGTCGCCGCCCGCTCCGGCGACAACGTGCTGAACCGCAGCGTGCGCACGCCGTGGTACTCCGGCCCGACGCTCATGAGCTATCTGGAGGACGTCGAGGTGCGCGCGGACGCGAGCGCCGCTCCGTTCCGCTTCCCTGTGCAATGGGTGAGCCGCCCGAACCTCGATTTCCGCGGCTTTGCGGGCACGGTGGCGAGCGGCGCAATCAAGGCGGGCGACAAGGTCGCCGTGCTGCCCTCCGGCCGGACGACGACGCTCTCGCGCATCGTCACCTATGACGGGGACGAGCCGCACGCGAAGGCTGGCGACGCGGTGACGTTGACGCTCGCCGATGAGGTGGACGTGAGCCGCGGCGACGTGATTGTGGCGGCGGGCGACCGCGCCGAGATCGCCGACCAGTTCGCCGCCAAGATCATCTGGATGAGCGAGGAGCCGCTGCTGCCCGGCCGGCCGTATCTCATCAAGCTCGGCGGACAGACGGCGAACGTCAGCGTCAGCGCGCTCAAGCATAAAATTGACGTGGACAGCGCGAGCGAAATCGCCGGCAAGCAGCTCGAACTGAATGAAATCGGCTTCTGCAACCTGTCCGTCTCGCGCCCTCTCGTGTTCGACGCTTACGAGGCCAACCGCGCGACCGGCGGCTTCATCCTCATCGACAAGCTGTCGAACGCCACGGTCGGGGCGGGGCTGATCCAGTTTCCCCTGCGGCGCGCGGCCAACGTGCATTGGCAGGCGCTCGACTTGAATAAGGAGGCGCGGGGCGCGGCGCTGGGGCAGAAACCCCGCTGCCTGTGGTTCACGGGGCTTTCCGGCTCGGGCAAATCGACCGTAGCCAACCTTTTGGAAAAGCGGCTCCACGCGCTCGGCCGCCACACCTACATCCTCGACGGCGACAACGTCCGCCATGGGCTGAACCGCGACCTTGGCTTCACCGACGCCGACCGCGTGGAGAACATCCGCCGCGTCGCGGAGGTGGCGAAGCTTATGGTGGACGCCGGGCTGATCGTGATGGTGTCGTTCATCTCGCCGTTTCGCGCCGAGCGGCGCATGGCGCGCGAGCTGTTCGCGGAAGGCGAGTTTATCGAGGTGTTCGTCGATACGCCGCTGGAGGTGTGCGAAGCTCGCGACGTGAAAGGCCTCTACAAGAAGGCCCGCGCCGGGCAGATCGCAAACTTCACCGGCATCTCTTCGGCCTACGAAGCGCCGGTAACGCCGGAACTGCGGCTCGATGGCGGCGCGCAGACGCCGGAGGAGATGGTCGAGCGCATCGTGGCGGCGCTGTGAAGCGCGGCTACCTATCGGCGTCGCGGGCTCGGTAGCGGGCGATGAGGATGTTCTGAGGGCCCGGATAGCCTGGCTGATATCCCAGGCTCATGGAGGCGGCGGCTTCGCGCCAATGCGCCTCGGGCTGGCGGGCGGCAAGCGCGTCCGAGATTTCGATCGTGTCGAAGCCGCAGGCGCGCGCATAAGCGTACTGGTCAGGGATGATGTGCCCTTTCGCCCGCAACTCACCCTGAAAGCCGAGCCGCCGCAGCCGCTTCCCGAGCGAAAATCCGCGTCCGTCGTTGAAGGCAGGGAACGGGATCACGATCAGGTCAAGGCGCCCGAACAGCGGCGCAAGGCTTTCCGGCTGCGTGTTGTTTGGGACTTCGACGCCCCGTGCGCCCGCCGCTTCGCCCTCGTCCAACAGCCGCTTCAGCGGGATCACCGCATTCTGCCCCGGGGCAGAGGCTTCGCCCTCGCCGAGCCACCGCCAATCGTCCGCCGTGAAGCCGCCGTCCCTAATGAGGGGCATAGAGCGCGCCCTTCATCACGTCGTGGCCGAGGCGATGGTAGGTTTCCTTGAAGGTCTCGCCCGGCTGACGCTCCCGCAGATAGAAGTGGATGAGCCGTTCGATGGCGTCGGTCACGCCCTCCGCCGGGAAGCCGGGGCCGGAGCGCTCGCCGATGGCGGCGGTGTCGGTCGGGTCGCCGCCGAGCGTGATCTGATAGGCCTCAGCGCCCGTCTTCTCCAGGCCGAGGATGCCGATGTCGCCGACATGGTGATGCCCGCAGGCGTTGATGCAGCCGGAAATCTTGATGCGGATGGGGCCGATGCTCTCCTGCATCGCGGCGTCGGCGAAGCGCTCGGTGATCTCTTGCGCGATGGGGATGGAGCGGGCGGTCGCCAGTGAGCAATAGTCGAGGCCGGGGCACGACACCACGTCGGAGATCAGCTCCGCGTTGGGCGCCGCGAGGCCCGCCGCCTGGAGCTTGCTCCACACCGCGAACAGCTCCGACTTTTTCACATTGGGCAGCACGATGTTCTGCTCGGCGGTTACGCGCAGCTCGGAGAGGCTGTGCGCGTCCGCGATGTCCGCCATGGCCCGCATCTCCGCGCCGGTGGCGTCTCCAGGCGCGCCGCCCTTCGGTTTCAGCGAAATGAGCGCAATTGCATAGCCCGGCTGCTTGTGAGCCCGCGTGTTCACACGCACCCAGCGCGCGAAGTCCGGATCGGCGATCATCGCGGCCTGCAGCTCGGGAGACGCGTCGGGCAGGGCGTCGTAGGAGGGCGGGCGGAAAAACGCCTCGATCCGTTTCAGCTCCTCGTCGATCGGCGGCATGCTCGACCGGTCGACACGCGCATATTCGTCGTAAACAGCTTGGCGAAACTCGTCCGCGCCGGTCTCGTGCACCAGAATCTTGATGCGCGCCTTGAACTTGTTGTCGCGCCGGCCCTCAGCGTTGTAGACGCGCATGATGGCCTCGATGAACGGCAGCAGGTCGGTCTCGCCGATGAAATCCGCCACCTTGACTCCGATCATGGGCGTGCGCCCGAGGCCGCCTCCCGCCCACACCTCGCAGCCGCGCTGACCCTCGGCGTTTTGCACCACGCGCAGGCCGATATCGTGGAATTTGATGACGGCGCGGTCGTTGGGGGCGCCGGTGACGGCGATCTTGAACTTGCGCGGCAGGAAAGAGAATTCCGGGTGCGCGCTCGACCATTGGCGGATCAGCTCGGCGAACGGGCGCGGGTCGGAGACTTCATCGGCGGCGACGCCGGAGTACGGGTCGGCGGTCACGTTGCGGATGCAGTTGCCCGAGGTCTGGATGGCGTGCATCTCCACATCCGCCAAATCGTCGAGGATGTCCGGCACGTCCTTCAGCAGTGGCCAGTTATATTGAATGTTCTGGCGTGTGGTGAAGTGGCCGTAGCCGCGGTCGTATTTGTCCGCGATCATCGCGAGCTGGCGCATCTGCAGGCTCGACAGCGTGCCGTACGGTATGGCGACGCGTAGCATATAGGCGTGAAGCTGCAGATACAGGCCATTCATCAGGCGCAGCGGTCGGAATTCGTCCTCGGTGAGGGCGCCCGTCAGCCGCCGCTCAACCTGCCCACGGAACTGGGCGACCCGCTCCCGCACGAAACGCGCGTCGAAAGCGTCGTATTGATACATCGCGAACTCCTAGGCGGCGTGGCGGTCGACGAAAGCCTTGAACGGCCGCACGCCCGAAGGGTCCGCCGCGTCAGGCCAGAAGGAGGGCCGCGCCCGCACGCGCATCTTTTCGCGGTAGTGCGTCGGGTGCGGCAGCCCGTCCGCGCCCAAGTCTACATCCACCAGATAAACGCCGACAACCTCGTTCGCCGCTTCCGACGCCTTGCCGACCCTTTCGAGCGCGGCTGCATCTTCAGGGGTGTGGGCGACCTGCGCGCGACGATGATCCGTGCTCCAATCCGCACCCGTCCAGAACACGGAATAGCCGCCCAGAAGCTGGTTGGCCGTGAGTATCTTCAGGCTATTCTTTTTCGCCACGGGCGGCTCCTCGATCAGGCTTGCGCAACAGTCAGTTTTAATCCGTTCAGGCTTTCGTCCCAGATGATCTGGCAGGCGAGGCGGGAGGCGTCATGCAGGATGGGCAGCGTGTCAAGCAAATCGGTTTCCTCGTCGCGCGCCGGATGCAGCCGGGACACCCATTCATCGTCGATCACGACATGACACGTGGCGCACGAGCAGGCGCCGCCGCATGTTCCCTCCACGCCGATCTTGTAATCGCGCAGGATCTCCATCACGCGCCAGCCTTCAACGGCTTCAAGCTCGTGCGTGACGCCGGCTTTGTCGGTAACGATGATAACGCCCATACGTGGAAACTCTCCGCAAGCCTGTTCGCCGCGTCAGAATCGGATTGCCACGCCGCCGCAAAATGCGTAATAGAAACGGCGTTCGTTTTATAGAACGAGCGGAATGTGATGATCGGGCGGTGAAATGTCAATAAAAAAACAGGCGAGCGGCGAGGAGCCGTTGGAAGTCACCGAGAAGCTCGGCAAAACCATCAAGCGTCTGCGTAACGCCTACAATTACTCGCTGGGCGACCTGTCCGAGCAATCCGGCGTGGCCAAATCAATCATCTCGCAGATCGAGAAAAACGAGACCAACCCGACCATATCGACGCTGTTCAAGCTGTCGCGCGCGCTGAACGCGCCCATCGAGGATATGCTGAAGGGCGGAGATGATCCCGCGCTCATCGATCGCCTGACGACCTCGGCGACGCCGCTGCTCGTCAGCGACGACGGCAAGTGCCGGTTGCGCATCGTCGGCTGGGTCAAGGTGATCGAACTTGTGCAGACCTACTATTTCGAGGCGGACGCCGGAGGTTTGCTGGAAAGCGATCCGCACCCCGCCGGCTCGATCGAGAACCTGACCATGATGGCGGGCCAGGTTGAGGTCGCCATCGGCGATGAGCGGTTCGCGCTCTCGGCTGGCGAAACCGCGCGCTACCGCGCCGACAGGCCGCACCGCATCGCCAATATCGGCGCCGGCAAGGCCTCGGCCATCATGGTCAATCTGCTGGGGCCGGTGGCTGCGGCCGGCTTGTCGCTGCGGCCCGCCGGAGACTAACGCCGTATTGCGCCTCGGCCCCTGCGCTTTACATACGCAGCAGCGACCAACAGGAGGCGTTCATGAAAATCCTCTACACGACGAAAGCGACCGCGACCGGCGGCCGCACCGGCCACGGCCGGACGGAAGACGGCGTGCTCGACGTGCAGCTCACCACGCCGAAAGAGCTGGGCGGCGACGGCGCGCGGGGCACAAACCCGGAGCAGCTTTTCGCGACAGGCTATTCCGCGTGTTTTCTCGGCGCGCTGAAATATGTGGCGGGCAAGGAGAAGATCGCGCTGCCGCAGGATACGACCGTCACCGCGACGGTCGGGATCGGCCCGCGCGACGATGGCCAGGGCTTCGGCATCGACGCAGCGCTCGCCATTCACGCGCCGGGCGTCGAGCGCACGATTGTCGAAGATCTCGTGC
Source organism: Hyphomicrobiales bacterium (assembly GCA_033764775.1). Lineage (GTDB taxonomy): Bacteria > Pseudomonadota > Alphaproteobacteria > Rhizobiales > Rhodomicrobiaceae > JAWXCE01. The sequence continues at coordinate 241,608 of JANRIQ010000002.1, forward strand.
AGAAAGCTCACGTGGTCTGCCCGTACAGCCACGCGACCAAAGGCTCGCTCGACGTGCGCTTAAGCGTCGTGTGATTTTTCGCGGCGCTCCGCATCGCCGACGCCGTCCTCGTCATCCGCCGCCGACCCGGGGATGACGTAGGAGCCTGTCAGCCAACGCCCGAGGTCTATGTCGGCGCACCGTTTTGAGCAAAACGGCTTGTATTGGTCGGCGGGCGCGCGCTCCCGGCAGATGGGGCAGAGCTTGCGGCGCGGCGGCGCTTCATCCATCCGCTTCAGCTCGCCTCTACCTCGGCGCGATTGAGCCAGTTGAAGTAAATCGGGAAGCCCTCGCCGGCGAGCAGATTGACGACCTCGATCAACGGCATTCCGACCACGTTGGTGTAAGACCCGATGATCTTCTCGACGAACGCCCCCGCGATGCCTTGGATGGCGTAGCCGCCCGCTTTGCCGCGCCATTCGCCGCTCGCCAGATAGCTGTCGATCTCCTCGCGGCTGAGGCGTTTGAAGCGCACGCGGGTCTCAACCGTGCGCATGCGGACGCCGCCAGCCGGGGTGATGAGGCACACCGCGGAATAGACGCGATGGGAGCGGCCCGACAGCGTCATTAGCGCGGCGGCGGCCTCGTTCAGATATTCAGGCTTGTCGAGAACCTTCTGGCCCACAGAGACGACGGTGTCGGCGGCGAGCACGAACGCCTCCGCGAGCTCGGGGTCGCGCTCCAGGCGCTCCCGCGCGGCGATCGCCTTGGATTTGGCGAGGCGCTGGGCCAGCGCGCGAGGCCGTTCGCCCTTTTTTGGCGTTTCGTCGATGGAGGCGGGCCGCAGGGCTGTCGGCTCCACGCCGATCTGCTCCAGAAGGGCGAGCCGCCTCGGCGACGCGCTGGCGAGCACGAGGAGATGTTTCGCAATGGTCCGCCGAGCCGGCGCTGCCCGCTGGGGTTGCGCGGCCTCTCCGGCGGCGAACCCCGTCAGGCTCCTGACCCTATTTGAAACGATACGTGATGCGTCCTTTGGTGAGATCATAAGGGGTCATTTCCACCAGAACTTTGTCGCCCGCAAGCACCCTGATGCGGTTTTTGCGCATGCGTCCGGCCGTGTGCGCGATGATTTCGTGGCCAGTCGTTTCAAGTTTTACGCGGAAGGTCGCGTTCGGCAAAAGCTCGGTGATGAAACCGGGGAACTCAAGCAGTTCTTCTTTCGACATGTCTCCTTGCCTTGTGTCAAATTCGCCTGGAGAGTGGACGTGCGGCGCCGCAAAATCAAGCTCCGTCTCGCTCTGCGGCGTTCAAAATGCGGCGCCTCAACAACGCAGATGATTTTGTTTTTTCACATGAGCGGAGACGCTCGCCACCGTAATTGAACCGCCATGTAAACTGCGTAAGAACGTCACAGTCGCACAGGGGGGTGGTTTCATGACCGATAAGCCGGATGCGGTGGTTCTCATTCACGGCGTTGGCGATCAGAAGCAGCGCGCGACGCTCTCGGCCTTTCTCGGCGCGGTCGCGGAACCGGAGGCGAAGATCCGGCAGGTGCTGCACGAGGCGCCGGTGAGCAGCGACGGCCCGCGGTTCACCTATCTAACCGATCGCCGCAAGATCGACGGGCGCGACACCGTCGTGGCCGAGATGCACTGGTCGGACATGTCGCCGCTGAGAACAGGGACAGGCGCGACGATCCTCAACTTTTTCCAGCTTATCGCCGACGCGCCCGACATTTTGTACGCCGCTCTCGCGCCGCGAAACGAGAACGGCCAATGGCGCGACCATCCGGCGCTGCGGCTGTGGCGGTCGATCTTCGCCCTCGCATTCTGGGTGATTTACTATCCCATCATCGCGTTCAACATCGCTTACGCGGTGCTTATCCTCGGCTACGGCGTGACCAATTTCAACGAACCGAAAACCGCGTTGGTAAGCCAGGCGCTCGACACCATTCTCTATGCGAGCGCCGCCGCGATCGCGCCGCTTGTGGCGATCATGTACGTTACCGGCAGCCGCTATGTGCGCGTGCTGATCGGCATGGTGCTGCTGTTCCTGGCCGTCATCGCCGCGCTCAGCTACGCCTACGAAAACTCGACCGGCTCGCTCACATTCCAGCAGGCGTCGGATGCGCTCAATCTCGTCCTCAGCGTTCTCTGGCTCGCGCCGGTGTTGGCCAGCGCCGCGTTCCTCGTGTCGCTGCCGCTGATGTTTCTGATGTTCCCCAAGCGCCGACAGAGCTTTCTCCTCGCCTTTGTGACGAGCTATCTCATCGTGCGGTTCTGGCTGCTGTTCCTGAGCGCGCTGTGGCTGCTGTTCCTGAGCAACGTGCTCGCCTCGGAAGTGTTCAGAGAACAAGTCCAGCAGACCGCCGATTCGCTCGAACGGCTTAGCCTCGTGCTGCTCGACGTTGCGGTGATCGCCGCCGCCTTCATCATCGCGTTCGCCCACAACCGGCTGAAAGCGCGCGCGCGAACCGAAATGGGCGCCGAAGTGAGGTACACCCGGCTCATCATCCCGCCGACAACCGCCATCGCGGCGGCGCTTCTCTCGTTCGTCTGGCTGGCGTCGATCCACTATTGCAACTGCATCGGCGCCTGCCCCAAGGCGCCGTGCTCATGGATGACCGACTCGACCAAGTGGATTTTGCTGAACGTCTCGCTCGTCATCGTCGTCGGCGCGGCGCTCCTGCAAGTGCTGGAGGGCGGCTTCGACATCGCCGGCGACATCGTCACATACTTCCGCACCGACATCGGGCATCGCCGCCCGAACCCGGTCTCGGCGGTCGCTTCCGCGTTCAGCCTACGCGCGCAGCAGTTCTCCACATTCAGCCACACCCTGACGGCGCGGCTCAAGGCGATCGTCGAAGACCTGGAAGCTTATTGCGGGCCGTTCCGGCAAATCAGTTTCATCACGCATAGCCTTGGCACCATGGTCGCCATCGAGGCCATTCGCGACCTGCGGCTGCAGGGGTCGACGCGCTACAATCTCGTCACCATGGGATCGCCCTACAAAAACATCTTCCAGCACTATTTTCCGCATCTTTTCGCTCCGCTCGCATCCGCCGATTTCCCGCAAGGACTGCGATGGCTGAATGTCTACCGGGTGAACGATTATGTGGGCACGGAGATTACGACGGAGGATCGCTTCATCGAGGAGCGCGCCACGGCGGAGCGCAAAGGACACCTCGGCTATTTCACCGACCCCGACGCCGTCGCGGCCTACCGCCCTTGGCTGCAAGCGGAGAACGCCGCGACGCCTGCTTAAACCTTGGGCGCGGCCTGGAACGGGAAGCGCGCCTTGATGCGCGAAGCCAGGCTGTCGCGCACGGCGCGGTAGGCGTCGAGAATTTGTTCGCGGCTGCCCATCGTCGCGCTGGGGTCTATGGTCGGCCAATACTCCACATCGACCGCCATAGTGCGCGTCATCTCCAGCGCCTTGTGATGGGCTTCGGGCGCCAGCGTCACCACCACGTCGAACGAGGTGTCGTTCAGGTCGTCGATGGAGTGCGGCCGGTGCCCGGATATGTCGATGCCGATCTCGTCCATAACGGCGGCGGCGAAATGGTCGGGCTCGCCTGGCCGCACGCCCGCTGACTCCACGTACACGCGCCGGCCAGCCAGGTGCTTGAACAGCGCTGCCGCCATCGGCGAGCGCACGGCGTTCATGTTGCAGGCGAACAGGACGGCGCCCGGCATCGCATCCCGATCGGCGTCCGCGCCCAACCGCTCAGCCCTTCCAATGCAGCGCGCACAGCAGCGTGAATAGGCGCCGCGCCGTGTTGAAGTCGGTCTTGATCTTGCCTTGCAAACGCTCCGTCAGCAGCTTGGCGCCCTCGTCGTGAAGCCCGCGCCGGCCCATGTCGATGGCCTCGATGCGGCTGGGCGGTTCGGTCTTGATGGCCTGAAAGTAGCTTTCGCAGACCATGAAATAATCCTTCACGATGCGGCGGAACGGCGACAGCGACAGGATATGGGTGACGAGCGGCGCGCCCGCCTCGTCCGAAACCTGAAGCGCCAGCCGTTGCTCGGCGATGGAGAGCGCCAGCCGATACGGCCCCGGCGGTCCGCCCTCAAGCTCGAACATGTTGGCGTCCAAAATGTCGAGAACCGCCACGGCGCGTTCCTGCTCCACCTCCGGCGCGGCGCGGCCGATCGACGCCTCGTCCAGCGTGACCTCGATGAGGCGGGAACCTGGTTGGGCCGTTGCATCCATGGACAGCGATCCTTACGCGGAACGAAATTTTAATCGGCGTGGTTTATGCCTAGCCGCGGGGCCGAGCCGGCCTTGCGCATCCTCAAAACCGGAGTCTTACTATGCGTTCGCGCGCGTTCATAGCGGCTGCTTTGATGCTCTGGCTGGCGGCGGAGAGCCGGTTCAGCCTCGCCTTTTTCCGCGCGAATGTGGAGAGCAGCTTTGCGGGCGCGCTCGCCGGACTGGACAGAGCGATCGGGTACGCGCCGGAGCAGCAACCTCAACTCGCCTTGAGCGAAAGCGCCGAGCGCTGACCTCTACAAGCCTGGCGGCGTCCACCGGACAGGCGGCATCAGCAGCCTGTCGCTGCGGCACAGGCGCGCCTGGTCTTCGTTGCCGCCGCATTTGGCGGGTTTGCGGTCGCGGCTGAAGCACACGCGCACCTCATCCACAAGACCGTTCTTGCACGACACCGCGAGCATGTCGGCGGTGAGTTGCGGATTGGCGTCGAGGAACGCTTTCTCCACGTCGTCGGGCGTGGTCGTCACCTGGGCGTTGGGGCGTTTGAAGGCGTCGGGGATGCGGATGCTCTCATACAGCGCGCGCGCCGTGCCGAAATAGCGCTCCGGATCCATGCCCGAGCAGGAGCCGTGCTTTCGGTATTGATGGATGATAAGGCCCTTGCCCGGCATGATGTCCATCATGTCGCGGATGACCTCGTTGGACACCCATTCGCGCTTTTTCGTCCAGCAATACTCCGGCCAACGGCGCCACCACTGCGGCCACAGCCCGTGGAGGATGAAGGCGTGCGGGCGCTCGCCGCCGCATTGCGCGTCGTCCCGGTCGCGCCGGCCGCCGTTCAATTGGCAGTGGGTCGGCGACCAACTCATGGCGAGCACGTAATAATCGAAATCCCCCGCCTCGGGGCGGTCACGGCCTTGCGCCTGAACCGAAGCTGCGCCACAGGTCACGACGGCCACAATGAAAAGCAGGCGCCTTAACTGCAATAATCCGATGCGATACAGCATTCAAGCATCCTTTTTACCGGCCGACCCCATCCGCCGAAAGGTTCGAGTAAATCTTGGCGGCGCGTTCCACGGCGTCGCGCAACGCCGCCTCTGCGGTCACGCCGACGCTTTCCCACGTCTGCAGATCCTGGCCGATCCATAACAGAGTGAGAGCGGCGCTCCAATATCCGTCGCCCTCGGCGCGCAGCGACCCGAACAGAACGGCGTCCGCCCCCAGAGCCTTTGCAGCGGCGGCCAGAACGTCGATCTCCGAGGCGGAGACGCCTGGGGCGATGGCCGCTGCGGCTTGCCCGCTGGGGAGCAAGATCGGCACGCCGCGCTGATTGGCGGGAGACTGGAGCTTGCCGCGCAAGTCGGCGTGGCCGGGGCCAGTCGCGTCGAGGATGGCGCGGCCCTTCGGCTCGATCACTTCCATGAACACCGCCGTGAGCGGGCGCTTGGCGGGCCAAATGTTGAATCCGAACGCCTCGATGGCGGGGTCAAGCTTGTCCTTTTCGAAGACGAAGCGGCGCGTCGCGGGGGGCGGCGCGCCGGGAGGCGCGGCGTCTGGCCGGAGGCCGCCGCCGATGAACCCTTCGGCGGTGTCGAGAATGGGGCTGATGCGGCGAGACCCGGCAAGGCTGGCGTCGCCCGTGACGCGCACGACGACCTCCTCCAGGCAGCGGCGCAGCATGGCGTTCTCCGTGTCGCCGGGCGTCGCGGCCGTCTCGCAGGCGTAAAGGTCAGGCCCAGCCTTGGCTAGCGGGCACGCGACAAACAGCCCGAGCAGGAAAACGCCGGACTGCGAGATCGATCGTATGAAGCCCCGCATCTCCCGACCCCGCCGCTATCGTCCGCCCATCCGTCCGCGCAGCACGCGTTCCAGAATACGCGGGATCGCCGAGCCGAGCGAGCGCAAGAGCGACTTGGTGAAGGCGTCGCCCGCCGAGTCCGAGCGCGGTTGCGCGGGCGGGCGTTTCTGCGGCGCTTGGCCTTCGCCGGGCTTCGGAATGCGGAACTCGCCGTGGCGTTCGAAGCCGTCATCCGTTGCGGAGCCGTTCGCCGTCTCACCTTTCCGCTCCCGAAGCGTTTCGTAAGCGGACTCGCTCTCCGCCTCCTCGTCATACTTGCCCGCGACGGGGCTGTTTTCGATCAGCGTCCGGCGCTCTTCTGGGGTGAGCGGGCCGAGGCGCGAGGCGGGCGGGCGGATGAGCGTGCGCTCGACGATGGACGGTTGCCCTTTTTTCTCCAGCAGAGAAACCAGCGCCTCCCCGACGCCCAGCTCAAGGATGGCGCGTTCGGTGTCCAGCTCCGGGTTGCGGCGGAAGGTTTCAGCCGCCGCCTTCACCGCTTTCTGCTCTTTCGGCGTGAAGGCGCGCAGGCCGTGCTGGATGCGGTTGCCGAGCTGACTCGACACCGTGTCCGGCACGTCCAGCGGGTTCTGCGTGATGTAATAGACGCCGACGCCTTTCGAGCGGATCAGCCGCGTCACCTGCTCGATGCGCTCCAGAAGCGCTTTCGGCGCCTCGGAGAACAGCAGGTGCGCCTCGTCGAAGAAGAAGACGAGTTTCGGTTTCTCCGGGTCGCCGACCTCGGGCAGCTTGTCGAACAGGCGCGTCAGCAGCCACAGGAGGAAGGTCGAGTAAAGGCGGGGATTGTTCATCAGCTTGTCGGCGGCGAGCACGCTGACATAACCGCGGCCGTCCGAGTCTTTGCGCATCAGGTCGGCGATGTCGAGCGACGGCTCGCCGAAGAAATGCTCGGCCGCCTGCTCCTCCAGCACCAGCAAGCGGCGTTGGATGGCGCCGACCGAGGTTTTGGAGACGTTGCCGTACTCCTTCGTCAGTTCGTCCGCGCGTTCGGCGACTTCGGCGATGAGGGCGCGCAGGTCTTTCAGGTCGATAAGCTTCAGCTTTTGGTCAGCGGCGAGGCGGAAGGCGATGGTGAGCACGCCTTCCTGCGTCTCGTTCAGCTCCATCAACCGCGAGAGCAGGAGCGGCCCCATGTCCTTGATCGTCGCGCGGATGGGGTGGCCCTGCTCGCCGAACAAGTCCCACAGGATGGCGGGCGTCGCAGCGTAAGTGTAATCTTCGAGGCCAATTTTCTGCGCGCGCTCCTCGAGGAATGGTTTCGACGTTCCTTTCATGGCGAGGCCGGCGAGGTCGCCCTTCACGTCGGCGCAGAACACCGGCACGCCGTTCGCCGAAAACCCCTCCGCCAAAATCTGCAGCGAAACGGTTTTGCCCGTGCCGGTCGCGCCCGCGATCAGCCCATGGCGGTTGGCGAGGGGAAGCAGCAGATACTCTTTCTTGGTGCTTGTGCCGACGTAAATCTGACCTTCGCTCATGTCGTCCTCATTTCGCGGCCGTCGCCCTGATCCCGTTCTCCGTCCTGCTTCGAGAGGTAAAGGATGAAGAAAATGCGTGCAACGGAAACCGCGCGCCGGCTTGAGCCTATCCTCAGTCAGCGCCGGGCGTCGCGTTAAATTGCCAATCGCTGGAAACCAATTTAGACACTCATATGTATACTTATTCAGGTGATTGCGATTCTAAACCGAAGGGCATTGCATGGAGGAGTTGGTTTCCCGCATGAAAACGTCGGCGGCTCTCGATGCGGCGTCGGCGCGCCGCGTCACTGAAGTTTTCATCCGTCTTGCCCGGCGGCATCTTTCAGAGCCGGTGCTGGGCGATCTGCTCACGGCGCTCCCCGGCGCGGCGGCGGTCAACGGCGAAACGGCTCACGCCGCGCCCGCCACGGATATCGAGCGTATGATGGCCGGCGCCATGGCGAATGCGCTTGGCCTCGAAGATCCCATCCTCACCCTCATGGCCGATCTGAAAGCTGCGGGCCTCACCTCGCACCAGGCGCTCGTCGCCGGACGCACCTTTCTCGATTTCACGCGGGACAAAGCAGGCCCTACCGTCGCTGAAAGGGTGACGGCGGAAATTCCGGGCTTGCGCCGACTGAACTAAGTTGCAATGATTCCAACGCCGATCGTCGGCGAGCGCCTGGGAGGGCCGTGTTCCGTTCGCTCCGCTTCGGGCGCGCATTTTGCATGAATTTTAAACACGGATAAACGCAATGTCCTATAAAATCGAAAAGATCGAAGGCATCGGCGCGAAGCACGCGGAGACCCTGCACAAGGCCGGCATCAAGAACACCAAACAGCTTCTCGATCAGGCGGCTACGAAAAAAGGCCGCAAAGAGCTCGCCGAGAAAACCGGGATCGAGGAGCAGAAGATCCTGAAATGGGCCAATATGTGCGACCTCATGCGCATCAAGGGCGTGGCGGAGGAGTTCTCCGAGTTGCTTGAGGCCGCCGGCGTCGACACCGTCAAGGAACTCGCCCAGCGCCGGCCGGACAATCTGCATAAGGCGATCGTGGAGGCGAACGGCAAGCGCAAGATGGTGCGCCAGTTGCCAGGCCTTCCGCAATGTGAAAGCTGGGTCGCCCAGGCCAAGGCTCTGCCGCCTACGATGACATATTAATCAATAGCTTGGCGCCTTTCAGACGCGGCCGCTCGGAACCGCGCCGCACCCTCGCGCCGCGTTTTTCGCTTTGCGTTCATGGCGTGCGCCCTTACTGTGTCAGCCAGGAATGCGTTGACGGAGGCCGCGCAGCGCCATGACGTTGAAATCTTTGGCAAGCGGATTTCCGGCCATCGGCAGAGGCGACTGGGCGAAGCAGGCGCGCGGAGCCGCAGCCCCGTCCGAACCGTGGGCCGAGGGGATTGTCGTCAACCCGCTCTATGACGCGGCGGACGCCGGCGCGCCTTACCCGTCCCATGTGCGCGGCGGCGCGCGGGGCTGGTCCATCATTCAGTTCGTCGATCACCTCGACTTCGCCGACGCCAACCGACAGCTCCGCGAAGACCTGGCGAACGGGACGACCGGCTTGTGGCTGCAGCTCGGCGGCAACATCCCGTATGGCGGCGCCTATCTCGGCGCGCGCACAGCGGACGAGTTGCGCGAGGTGTTCGACGGGGTCGATCTCAGCGCGTGCGAGATCTACGTGTCGGGCGGGTTTGACGCCATTCCGGGCGTTGCCATCGCGTGCGCCTTGGCGGAGGCGATGAGCGTTCCCCATTCGCAGCTTCGCGGCTCGGCGGGCCTCGACCCACTCAGCATTATCGCGGCGAGCGGCTATATCCCCGCCGACCGCGGCAGTAGCATGGCCGACTGCGTCGACGCCGCCTTGTGGCTTCGCGGCGCCGGCAGCGGCCTGACGCCGTTTCTCGCCTCGGGGCGCGCGTGGCATCAGGCGGGCGGCTCCGCGTCGCAGGAGCTGGCGTTCACGCTCGCCGCCAGCGCGGCCTACTGGCGCGAATTGGAGCGCGCGGGCCTATCGACCGCTGAAGCATTCGCCGCCGTGGACGTGATGTTGGCGGCCGAGAGCGACCTGTTTCTCACCATCGCGAAGTTCCGGGCGGCCCGCCTGCTGTGGGCGCGCGCGGCTGAGGCGGCGGGCGCAGCGACGGCCCCCGTCCGGCTTCTGGCGGAGATGTCCTATCGCGGCGTCACCGAGCGCGACGCCCATGTGAACCTGCTGCGCGGCGCTGCGGCCGTTTTCGGCGCATGCGTCGGCGGAGCGTCGGGCGCTCTCGTCATTCCGTTCAACACCCGCGCCGGCACGCCCGACGCCTTCGGACGCCGCATGGCGCGCAACACCCAGCTCGTGCTGACCCGCGAGGCGCATCTGGGCCGCGTGGCCGACGCCGCGGGCGGATCGTGGTACGTCGAGACGCTGACGCGGCGGCTCGCGGAGGCGGCGTGGGCGGAATTCCGTGCGGTCGAGGCCCATGGCGGCCTTCTCGCCGCGCTCGAGGCGGGCCACGTTTACGACGCCGTCACGCCGGTGCGGCAGAAGCGGGAGCGGCGCGTGGCCCTCGGCGCGGATCAGATCACGGGCGTATCGAGCTTCCCCGACCTGCGCGAAAAGGTCCCCGCCTATCACGCGCTCAAGGAACCCTTCGACATCGAGACGCTGAATCGCGAGGGGCCGCCTCTCGATCTGCCCGCGCCGGGCGAGGGAGCGCGGTTCGCCGCGATGGTCGCCGCCGCAAAATCGGGCGCGCCGCTGCGCGGTCTCGAACGCGCTCTGGAGACGGTTTACGACCGCCGCGTTCTGATACCGGCCGGCGCGGAGCGCATCGCGGAACCCTTCGAGCGCCTTCGCCGCGCGTCCGATCTCGCGCTGTTTCGCGTCGGCGCGCGGCCGCCGGTTTTCGTCGCGCTGTTCGGCTCCGCCGCCGAGCACACCGCGCGGCTCACCTGGGTGCGCAGCTTTTTCGAGGCCGGCGGCGTCGAGGTGCTGACGGCGTCCGGCGATGGCGGGCCGGACGAACTGCAGCGCGCCTTCCGCGAAAGCCCGGCGCCCGTCGCGTGCCTGTGCTCCAGCGACGCGCAATACGCCGCCAATGCGGGCGCGGCGCGTGCACTCAAGGCGGCCGGCGCTTCGGCGCTGTATGTGGTGGGTGGGGCCGAGGCTTTGGCTCAATTCTCCGCCGCCGATCAGCGCGCCATCGACCGCATCCTGTATCCAGGCTGCGATATGCTGAGCAATCTTATGGAACTGCACCAGATCATGCATGTGGATGAAATGGGCGCAGCCGCCTACGAAGATTACGACTTGGAAGAGGACGCCTAAACGGGCGGGAGTGGGAGCGCATGCCGTCGATCCCGAATTACAAGGACATTCCGTGGGCGACGCCGGAAGCGCGCGACGCCGGGGCCGCCGGCGAGACTTGGCTGACGCCGGAGGGCATTCTGGTCAAGCCGCTATACGGCCCGCAAGACATCGCGGGGCTTGACTTCCTGAACACCTATCCTGGCTTCCCGCCCTATCTGCGCGGGCCGTACCCGACGATGTACGTTGAGCAGCCGTGGACGATCCGGCAATATGCGGGCTTTTCCACCGCCGAGGATTCGAACGCCTTCTATCGCCGCAATCTGGCCGCCGGACAAAAGGGCCTCTCCATCGCCTTCGACCTCGCCACCCATCGCGGCTATGACTCGGATCACCCTCGCGTGCGCGGCGATGTGGGCATGGCGGGCGTGGCGATTGACTCAATTTACGACATGCGCACGCTGTTCGACGGCATTCCCTTGTCCGACATGAGCGTGTCGATGACGATGAACGGCGCCGTGCTGCCGGTGCTCGCGCTGTTCATCACGGCGGGCGAGGAGCAGGGCGTGCCCGCAAAAGCCCTCTCCGGCACCATCCAGAACGATATCCTCAAAGAATTCATGGTGCGCAACACCTACATCTACCCGCCCGGCCCCTCCATGCGCATCGTCTCGGACATTTTCGCCTACACCAGCGCGAACATGCCCAAGTTCAACTCCATCTCCATCTCCGGCTATCACATGCAGGAGGCGGGCGCGACCGCCGACCTCGAACTTGCGTACACGATCGCCGACGGCATCGAGTACGTGCGCGCCGGGCAGAAGGCGGGGCTTGACATTGACGCTTTCGCGCCGCGCCTTTCGTTTTTCTGGGCCATCGGCATGAACTATTTCATGGAGGTGGCGAAGATGCGCGCCGCGCGCCTGCTTTGGTCGAAGTTCATGAAGGAGCTTGGCGCGAAGAACCCGAAATCGCTATCGCTGCGCGCGCATTGTCAGACCTCCGGTTGGAGCCTCACCGCGCAGGACGTGTTCAACAACGTGACGCGCACCTGCGTCGAAGCCATGGCGGCGACGCATGGCGGCACGCAGAGCCTGCACACCAACGCGCTGGACGAGGCGCTGGCCCTGCCCACCGACTTCTCCGCCCGCATCGCCCGCAACACCCAGCTCTTCCTCATCAACGAGACGGGGACGTGCCGCGTCATCGACCCTTGGGGCGGCAGCTTTTACGTGGAGCGGCTGACGCACGACCTGGCCGTCAAGGCCCTCGCCCATATCGATGAGGTCGAAAACCTCGGCGGCATGGCCAAGGCCATCGACGCTGGACTGCCCAAAATGCGCATCGAAGAGGCCGCCGCGCGCACCCAGGCCCGCATCGACTCAGGCGCCCAAACCATTGTCGGCGTGAACGCCTTCAAGACGGAGAGCGATCAGACCATCGACATCCTCAAAGTGGACAACACCGCCGTGCGTGAGCGGCAGATCGAAAAGCTCAATCGGCTGCGCGCCGAGCGGGACGAGGCGGCGGTCGAGCGCGCGCTGGCTCGCCTCACTGAAGCGGCCGCGTCGGGCGGCGGCAACCTGCTCGCGCTCTCGGTCGACGCCGCGCGGGCCAAGGCGACGGTCGGCGAGATCAGCTTCGCCCTGGAGAAAGTCTATGGCCGCCACCGGGCGGAGACGCGCGCCATCACCGGCGTTTACCGGCAGGAGATCGGGCAGATGGACGAACAGGTGCGCAAGGTCATCGGCATGGCGGAGGAGTTCGAGCGCCGCGACGGCCGCCGGCCGCGCATCCTCATCGCCAAGGTCGGCCAGGATGGGCACGACCGGGGGCAGAAAGTGATCGCCTCCGCCTTCGCTGACTTAGGCTTCGACGTAGATATCGGCGCCTTGTTCGCGACGCCCGCCGAGGCCGCGCGCCAGGCGGTTGAGAACGACGTGCACATCATCGGCATATCCTCGCTCGCCGCCGGACACCTGACGCTCGCCCCGGAGCTGAAGGCCGAGTTGGAGAAGCAGGGGCGCGGCGACATCATGATGATCGTCGGCGGCGTCATCCCGCCGCAGGATTACGAGGCGCTCTACGCGGCGGGCGCGAAGGCGATCTTCGGCCCAGGCACGGTCATCGCGGAGGCGGCGGCCGACCTCATCGGAAAACTGAACGCGCAGCTCGGCTATTCCCGCGCCGCGGCGGAGTAGAGGGCGGTTTTCATGTCGGATGCGGATCGGCTGGCGGAGGAAACTCGCGCCTTCTGGGATAAGCGCTACGCCGCTGCCGAGCCGGGCGGCGCATTCGGCGATCAACCGAATGTTTTCCTCGCCGCGCAGGCGCATCTTTTTCAGCCCGGCATGCGCGCGCTCGTCCCGGGCGACGGGCAGGGCCGCAACGGCGTCTGGCTCGCGCAGCAGGGCCTTGTTGTGGATACGCTCGACATATCGCCCGTCGGCGTTGAAAGGGCGCGGACGCTGGCCGCCGCGAGTGGCTTGCGCGTGAACGCGCAGCTCGCCGACCTGCTTGCCTGGGACTGGCCGGAGGCGGCCTATGACGTGATCGCCTCGATCTATGTGCATTTCTTCGACGTCGATCGGCCGCGCGTCCACCGCGCTATGCTGTCCGCGCTGAAGCCCGGCGGCGCGCTCATCCTCGAAGCCTTCAACCCCGGCCAGCTTGAGCTGCAGAAAACCGAAGGCTCGGGCGGCCCGAAAACCGCGGATATGCTGTTCTCGGCGGATAAGCTGCGCGCAGATTTCGCAGACGCCTGTATCGAACTTTTAGAGGAAAGGATTGTTGACCTCGCCGAAGGCCACCGGCACAAGGGGCGCGGCGCGGTGGTGCGGCTCATCGCCCGCCGTTGTTAGCGGTTCCCGGTAGAGGTCTCCATGGACATTAGTCTGAATGATGCGCTCTCGTTCGGCGTGTTCGCCGCGCTTGTCGTCGCCGCCGCTTTTTTCGGCGGGCAGTGGGGCGCCAATGAGTGGTACGGGACGCTGGCGAAGCCCTCGTTCACCCCGCCCAACTGGCTGTTCCCCATCGCGTGGAGCGTGCTGTACCTGATGATCGCCATCGCCGGCTGGCTCGTCTGGCAGAAGGGCGGCGCCGAGGCCAATCGCGCGCTCGTCATTTGGGTGGCCCAGCTCATCCCCAACGCGATCTGGTCGTATGTCTTCTTCGGCCGGCAAGAGATCGGCGTCGCGTTGATCGTGCTCGGCGTCATGTGGGCGCTGATCGTTTTCTTTATCGCGGCGGCGTGGAGCGTGGACAAGCGCGCGTCATTCTTGTTTCTCCCGTATCTCGTCTGGGTCAGCTACGCCGGGCTGCTCAACCTGCGCATTCTGCAAATGAACCCGTGAGCCATGACGTCGGGCTTGCTTTCGCGCTATCGTGCGATGGTCGATGCGGGCGCCATCCAGGCTGACCCGGCGCAGGCGCTCGCTGTCGAGAAACTGCAAATCCTCTCGAACCGGCTCGCATCCTACACGCCGCCGGCCAAAACCGATTTCTTCTCATTCTTCACCCGCAAGCGGGGCGCCGTGCCGCGCGGGCTTTATCTTTACGGCGGCGTGGGGCGCGGCAAGACCATGCTCATGGACTTGTTTTTCGCCGCCGCGCCATTCGCGAAGAAACGCCGCGCGCATTTCCATGAGTTCATGGCGGACGTGCACGAGCGCATCGCCGCCGCCCGGGCGCGAGAGACGGCCGAGCCGCTTGCGGCCGTGGCGGAGGCTCTCGCCGCCGAAGCGGGTCTGCTCTGTTTTGACGAACTGTTTGTCACCAATATCGCCGACGCGATGATCCTGGGGCGCCTGTTCGCCGCGTTGTTCGACCACGGCGTGGTGATGGTGGCGACCTCGAACGCGCATCCGCGCGAGCTCTACCGCGACGGCTTGAACCGCCCGCTGTTCGAGCCGTTCATTGACCTTATCGAGGACAAGATGGAGGTGATGCAGCTTGAGGCCGCGCGCGACTACCGGCAGGAGAAGCTGGCGGGCGCGCCGCTCTATTTCACGCCCCTCGGCGACGCCGCGCAGGCGGGCCTGGACGAGGTCTGGCGGAAGCTCATTGGCGGGGCGGAGGCGCGGCCGGAGACGCTGACGGTCAAGGGGCGGAAGGTCGCCGTGCCGAAGGCCGCGATGGGCGCGGCGCGCTTCGCTTTCGCCGATCTGTTCGAGCAGCCGCTCGGGCCGGAGGATTATTTGGCCATTGCTCGCGCCTATCACACGGTGTTCGTCGATGGCGCGCCGGTGCTGACGCCGGAGCGCCGAAACGCAGCGCGGAGGTTCATCACGTTCATCGACGCGCTGTATGACAACCGCACTGGTCTCGTCATGTCGGCGAACGCGGAGCCGGACGCGCTTTACCCGTCAGGCGACGGCGCCGATCATTTCCAGCGCACCGCGTCGCGCCTCACTGAGATGCGCAGCGCTGAGTATCTGGCGCGCCGGCGAGCCGTGTAGCGGATGGCGATCGCTGTTGCGCTGGCGGCAACGGCGCTTTAAGACACGGCGAAATGGGAGGCGCGCAAGAGCATGTTGAGAACCCTGTTTTTCGCCGTGATCATTGCGGCGTTCGGAACCGCGCCGGCAGTTGCGCAGTCTAAGCCCGCCTCGTTGTATAAGATTGTTCTGGCGGACGAGGAGATTGTCGTCGGCTTCAACGAACGCGAACTGACGCTCCTCGGCGGCGACAGCCCGGCGGTCATCGCCGGAGCATTGGCCAAAAAATCCGAGTTCACCGTGTGGCGCTACGCCGTGCGCAAGGCGCCGAACGGCGATCTGCAATATGCTCCACTGAAGCAGGTGGGTCTTATCGCGGGCGCGGTGAAGCGGGTTGAAGCGTACCGCGCCGCGATCCCCGTTCTCTCGCACGACTAAAGATTGAACACGCGCAAGGGATGCAGTTCACCCTTGTCCACCTCGCCGACGGCCACCAGAACGCCGTCGCTCACCGCATACATTCCGCCCTTCACGATGGGCGCGGAAGCGCCGCGCAGCAAGATCGGCTGACCGCGGCGTAAAGTCTGGGCGTCGTGGCGGCTCACCGATAGAAACGGAAGCCCGTCCAGCGCCGACTCCACAGGCGCGATGAACCGATCCAACACCGTGTCGCCATCTGCGACGGCCGCCTCAATGGCGTCGAGCGTGACGGACGCCGCCTCGTCGAACGCGCCGACCCTGGTGCGGCGCAGCGCAGCGATGTGTCCGAAGCAGCCGAGCGCCTCGCCCATGTCGCGCGCCAGCGAGCGAACATAAGTGCCCTTGCCGCAGTCGGCCTCGAACACGGCCTCATCGACGCCCGCATCGACGAGCCGCAGCGCGGAGACCGTGACCGGCCGCTCGGCCAGCGCGAACTCTTCGCCGTCGCGCGCCAGGTCGTAGGCGCGTTCGCCCGCGACCTTGATCGCCGAGAAGCGCGGCGGCGTCTGCATGATTTCGCCGGTGAAGCGAGGCAGCAACGCCTCGATAGCGCCGCGCGATGGCCTCGCCTCGCTCGTGCGAATCGTCTGTCCGTCCGCGTCGTCCGTGTCGGTCGCCGCGCCCCAGCGCACGGTGAAGCGGTAGCTTTTGGAGCTGTCGACCACATGGGCGACGGTCTTCGTCGCCTCGCCCAAGGCGATGGGGAGGATGCCCGTCGCCAGCGGATCGAGAATGCCCGCCATGCCGGCTTTCTGCGGGTTGAAGAAGCGCTTCACCCGGTTCAGCGCCTGGTTGGAGATCAGCCCCGCCGGTTTGTCGAGAATGAGCCAGCCGTTCAGCCTGCGGCCGCGTTGTCGCGCCATCGCCGCCCCCTTTGGCTATTGCAGGTCGCGCGCGACGGCCTCTGAGCGCAGGATTTCCTGCACCCGTTCGGCGTGATCGAGCGTGGTGTCGAGCTTGAAGGCGATGTCCGGGGCGTAGCGCAGATCGAGCTTTTTGCCCACTTCGCCGCGAATAAATCGGCCGTGGCGGTTGAGCGCCGCAAGCGCCCGGTCACGCGCGCCCGCATCCAGCGGCGAAACGAAGGCGGTGGCGTGCTTCAAATCGGGGCTGACCTTCACCTCGGTCACCTGCAGGATGACGTCGGCCAACTCCGGCTCATGAATGTCCCCGCGCATGAACATCTCGGCGAGCGCGTGCCGGATGAGTTCCCCGACGCGCAGTTGCCGCTGCGACGGCCCCTTGGCCGGCTGTTGCTTCGACATGGGCGTCCGTCCTAGAGCGTGCGCTGCACGGTTTCGACGCGGTAGCACTCGATGATGTCGCCCTTTTTGAGGTCTTGATAGCCCTCGAACGACATGCCGCACTCCTGGCCCGCCTGCACTTCCTTCACGTCATCCTTGAAGCGCTTGAGCACCGAGAGCTTGCCCTCGTGGATGACCACGTTGTCGCGGATGAGACGCACGCCAGCGCCGCGCTCGACCTTGCCCTCCGTAATGCGGCAGCCCGCGACTTTGCCCACCTTGGTGATGTCGAACACCTCCAGAATTTCGGCGTTGCCGAGGAAGCTTTCGCGCAGCGTCGGCGAGAGCATGCCGGACATGGCCGCTTTCACGTCGTCCACCAGGTTGTAGATCACGTTGTAGTAGCGGATTTCCACGCCGTCGCGCTCGGCCGCGGCGCGCGCTTGCATATTGGCGCGCACGTTGAACCCGATGATGATGGAGTTGGCGGTGGAGGCGAGTGAGATGTCGCTTTCCGTGATGCCGCCGACCGCCGCGTGCACGACACGCGCCGCCACCTCCTCGTTGCCGAGCTTTTCGAGCGCGGCGGTGATCGCCTCGACGGAGCCCTGCACGTCGCCCTTGACGATGAGCATGAACTCTTTCTTGCCGGCTTTGCCGAGCTGGCCCATCATCTGTTCGAGCGATGTGCGGCCGCCCGCGCCGACGGCCTTCACGTCGCGCAGCTTCTTCACGCGGTACTCGGTGATCTCGCGGGCGCGGGCCTCGCTCTCCACCACGGCGAACTGGTCGCCCGCTTCCGGCGCGCTGTCGAAGCCCAGCACCTCGACCGGAACCGACGGCCCGGCCGACGGCACATGCTCGCCCTTGTCGTCGATGAGCGCGCGCACCCGCCCCCAGGCGCGCCCCGCGACCACGATTTGCCCGACTTTCAGCGTGCCGCGTTGAACGAGCACGGTGCCGACCGGCCCGCGCCCGCGCTCAAGCTTGGCCTCGATGATGACGCCCTCGGCCGCCCGGTTGGGGTTGGCCCGCAGCTCCAGCACCTCCGATTGGAGGTGGATCATGTCGAGCAGCTTATCGAGGTTGAGCTTTTGTTTCGCGGAGACCTCGACCTCCAGCGTTTCACCGCTCATGCTCTCGACCACCACCTCATGCTGAAGCAGGTCGGTGCGCACGCGCTGCGGCTCGGCGTCCGGCTTGTCGATCTTGTTGATCGCCACGATGAGCGGCACGCCCGCCGCCTTGGCGTGGTTGATGGCTTCGACCGTCTGCGGCATGACGCCGTCGTCGGCGGCGACGACGAGCACCACGATGTCCGTCACCTTGGCGCCGCGCGCGCGCATGGCGGTGAACGCGGCGTGGCCCGGCGTGTCGATGAAGGTGATGGGGTCGCCCGCGTCGGTCGTCACCTGATAGGCGCCGATGTGCTGGGTGATGCCGCCCGCCTCGCCCGCGACCACATTGGCGTGGCGCAGCGCGTCGAGCAGCGAGGTCTTGCCGTGGTCTACGTGGCCCATGATGGTGACGACCGGCGCGCGGGGGCGCAGATCGGCCTCGGCGTCCTCCTCGCCGATGAAGCCTTCCTCGACGTCGGCTTCGGAGACGCGCTTCACCGTGTGCCCAAACTCGGCCGCGACGAGTTCGGCAGTGTCGAGGTCGATCACGTCGTTGATTTTGTGCATCTGCCCCTGTTTCATCAGGAACTTGATGATGTCCACCGCGCGCTCGGCCATGCGGTTGGCCAGCTCCTGGATGGTGATCACCTCAGGCAGCAGCACCTCGCGCACGATCTTTTTGCGCTCCTCCTCCACGCCCATGGCTTGCTTCTTGGCGCGCTCCTGCCGCCGCTTCAGCGAGGCGAGGCTGCGCTGGCGCTGCTCCTCGTCGAACGCCGACGTGATGGTGAGCTTGCCGCGCGGCGAGCGGTCCTCGGCGCGTTTCGGCGCGGGCGCGGGCTTCTCCACCCGGGCGCCGGGGAATTTGCGCGCGCGGTCGCCGCCACGATCCTCCTCGTCGACGCCGGCGCGGCGAGCGCGGAGATTGAGCGGATCGGGAGCGGGCGCGCGCGAGCCAGGCGCAGGGCGCGGCGCGGAGGCGTCGTTGCGAGGCGGCGCCGACGGTCCCGGGCGGGGGGCGCCGCCTTGACGCGGCGGATAAGGCGCGCTGTCGCGGGATGCGGGGCGTTGCGGTTCGGCGGCGGGGCGCGTCTCGACCGCAGGCGCCCGCGGAGCCTCGGCGGGCTTGGGCGGCAGCGTCTCGCCGCGCGCTTTGGCCTCGGCTTCTTCGGCGGCCTTACGGCGCGCCTCTTCCTCCGCCAGCCGCTTCGCCTCTTCCTCGCGGCGCCGGGCTTCGGCTTCCTTCTGAACGCGCTCCTCTTCTTGCCGGCGGCGCGCTTCGGCGAGCGCGCGCGACCGTGCGTCCATCTCTCCGGTGGAGAGCTGCCGGTTCGACATCAGCCGGTTGTCCGGGCGGCCCGTGGCGGGCTGCTTCGGCGCGGGGTTGCGGAACACCTTGGCCGCCGGCGAACCGTCGGACGACGCGGCGCCATCGGCGGTTTCGCCCGGGCCCAGCACCCGCTTGCGCTTTTTCTCGACCAGGACAGGCTTTGATCGGCCGTGGCTGAAGCTTTGACGCACCTGCCCCTGTTCGACGCTGCGCTTCACGTTCAGCGTCATCGTGCTTCTGCCGCCCGCCGCCTTGCCGTCCGTTTCTTTCGTCTCGCTCATTCGTCTACCTGGTCGCTTTCTCGAAGACGAAGGCGGCGCCGCCCGTCTCACTGGGATTGAGGCCGTTATAAACCAGCCAGCGCCGAACTTCTCGAATAAACTTGATGGTAGCGCCGGAATATTTCAGCGCTGCGTGAACCGCGTTCTCGCGCCCGAGAGCCGCGCTCAGCTCCTCGCCGGAGAAGGATGCGTCGATGAACGCGTCGCGCCCGGCCGTTGCGGCGATAGCCACGAACTTGCGGTCGAGCCGCCGCCGGCCGTCATCCCCTGCGTCCGCCGCGTGGATGAGCGCCGCCGCCTCGCCCGACGCCACAAGCTGCTCCACTTTGGCGAAGCCGAACGTCGCGTCGCCCGCCTTGTTGGCGAGCGCCAGCGCTTGCAAGGCCGCGCGGCGCAGCAGGCCGTCGATGAGATCCGGCAGACCGCCGTCAGCGGCGACCGACGCCTTGAAGCCCTTGGCGAATATATTGCGGCGCAGCGCGTCCTCAACCGTGCGGCGGGTCGGCGAGAGCCAAACGCCGCGCCCGGGCAGGTTGCGCCGGAGGTCGGGCGTGACCCGGTTGTCCGGCCCGAGCGCGAAACGCATGAGTTCGGCGTCCGACCGGCGCTCGCGGGTCAGCGCGCACATGCGGATTGGGCCGGTGTCGTCCCACTCTATCGCCGTTTCATCGCGCAAACTCGGCATCGTCTCCCACTTGGGTCATGTCCGCAGCCTCGTCGAGGTCGTCGGCGCCAGCGTCTTGCTCCGGCTCGGGATCAGGCTCGATCCAGCCCAGGTCGATACGCGCCGCCTTGATCATCTGCTCAGCGTCCTGACGGCTCACGCCGTGGCCGTCGAGAAAGCCGTTGTGCCGCTTCTGGCCGTCAGCGGTCTTTTCGCTCCAGCCCGCCAGATCGTCGGTGGCGCAATCAGCGAAATCGTCCATGGATTTCACGCCGTTCTCGCCGAGCGCGACGAGCATCGCGTTGGTGAGGCCCGGAACGCGCAGCAGATCAGCGGATACGCCGAGCGCGTCGCGCTTCTCGATCAGCTCGTTTTCGCGGCGGTCGAGGTGGTCGCGGGCGCGGGTCTGGATTTCCTCGGCCGTGCCTTCGTCGAAGCCCTCGATATTGGCGATCTCCTGCGGCTCGACATAGGCGATCTCCTCGACCGTCGCGAAGCCCTCGGACGCCAACAGTTGGGCGATCACCTCATCCACATCAAGCGCCTCCATGAACAAAGCGGAGCGCTCGGCGAACTCTTTCTGGCGGCGCTCAGACTCCTCGGCCTCGGTCATGATGTCGATGTCCCAGCCGGTCAGCTGCGATGCGAGCCGCACGTTCTGCCCGCGCCGGCCGATGGCGAGCGAGAGCTGCTCGTCCGGCACCACCACCTCGATGCGCTCGGAGTCCTCGTCCAGCACAACCTTGGCCACTTCGGCCGGCGCCAGAGCGTTGACGATGAACGTCGCCGCGTCCGGCGACCACTGGATGATGTCGATCTTCTCGCCCTGCAGCTCGTTCACCACCGCTTGCACGCGGGAGCCGCGCATGCCGACGCAAGCGCCGACGGGGTCGATGCTCGCGTCCTTGGAGGCGACGGCGATTTTCGCGCGGCTGCCCGGGTCGCGCGCCACCGACTTGATCTCGACGATGTTGTCGTAAATCTCGGGCACCTCCATGGCGAACAGCTTGGCCATGAATTCGGGCCGGGCGCGGGAGAGGAAAATCTGCGGGCCGCGCGCTTCGCGTCGCACGTCGTAGAGATACGCGCGGATGCGGTCGCCGTATGTGTATTGCTCGCGCGGCAGGGCCTCGTCGCGGCGCACGACGGCTTCCGCGCGTCCCAGATCGACGATGATGTTGCCGTACTCCACCCGCTTCACCGTGCCGTTGACCACATCGCCGACGCGGTCGATGAACTCGGCGTGCTGGCGGTCGCGCTCGGCCTCGCGCACCTTCTGCACGATGACCTGCTTGGCGTTCTGCGCGGCGACGCGGCCGAAGTCGAGCGGCGGCAACGGCTCGGTGATCTGGTCGCCCAGGGCGGCCCCCGGATTGCGCCGCTTAGCCTCCTTGAGGGAGATTTCGGTCGCGTCCTCCGTCACCTTCTCGACGACGGTCAACAGACGGTTGAGACGGATCTCGCCGGTGCGCGGGTCGATCTCGGCGCGGATCTCGTTTTCGCTGCCGTAGCGCGATTTCGCGGCCTTCTGGATCGCATCCTCCATCGCCTGGATCACCAGGGATTTGTCGATGGATTTCTCCCGCGCGACCGCGTCCGCGATTTGCAGAAGCTCGAGTTTGTTCGCGCTAACGCCTTGCTGCGCCATTAAGCCGTCTCCACTCCGTTGTCGTCCGCGCCGCCGTCCAGTTCGACCAGCTCCTCGCCGGGCCGTTTGCGCGCGAGCGACGCTTTGATTAGATCGTCCGTCATCACGAGTTTCGCCTCCTGGATGAGATGCACCGGCAGGCCGATGACCTGCTCGCCCTCCATCCCATCCACATGCATCTTCAAGCGCGCCTCGCCGTTTTCATAGCCGTCCAGCACGCCGCGGAAGCGCCGGCGGCCGTCGATCATGTCGCGCAGCTCCACCTTGGCCTCATAGCCGGCCCAGTCGTCGAAATCCGAGGGCCGCACCAGCGGACGGTCGATGCCGGGGGACGACACCTCCAGAAAGTAGCCGCCGGGCATCGGATCATGCGCGTCGAGCACCGGCGACAGGCGGCGGCTGATGAGCGTGCAGTCTTCGATGGCGAAGCCGCCGCCCGCCTTGTCGGCCATGATCTGCACGGTCGTTCCATCGCGCGGGCTGACCTTGACGCGAACGAGCCTGTAGCCGAGCTCCTCGATGACGGGCTCCACGATCGTCGCGACGGCGGCGGAGAGGCCGTCCTCGCGGATAAAGCGCCGGTTTTTATCGCCAGAGGCGGAGTTGGACATTCAGGGCGGACTCGCCAAAACAAAAAGAGCGGGTTCGCAAAAACCCACTCTTGGTCAATCATATGATCATGAGCGTGTCTAAACATACGCAACTTTTTCGCCACGGGCAAGTGGCCTGGCCGCATCAAGCGCCGTCCAAACGCACAAACTCGCAATAGCGGCAGATGCGGCCGGCCGCGAGCGCCTTTTCCTCGTAGCGCGTCGGCGCCCAGTCGGACGGGCGCGTCAGGGTATCCCGCGCGGTCTCCAAAAAACCGCCGTTGGAGGCGACCGCCCCGCGCGCCCAGATGATATACGCCTCGATGTCGCTGGCGATGCTGAGCGTGGCGCCCGGCCGCATGACCCGGGCAAGTTGGGCGAGGACCGGGGCGCTCACGATGCGGCGCTCGCCGTGGCGTCGCTTGGGCCACGGGTCGGGGAACAGGATGAAAGCGCGGGCGATAGCGGCGTCGGGCAGCCAGGCGAGGAGCGGACGGGCGTCGTCGTCGTGAATGCGGACATTGCCCAGACCGGCGGCGCCGACGGCCGAGACGAGTTTGGCGACGCCGTTCACGAACGGCTCCGCGCCGATGAACCCCACATCCGGATTGCGCCCCGCCTGTTCGGCCAGATGCTCGCCGCCGCCGAAGCCGATCTCCAGCCAGGTCTCGCTCACCGCGACGTCGAACAGCTGGGCGAGCGGTTCGGGCGGCGGCGCCGAGAGATCAAGCCGCAGGCGCGGCAGCAGCGTCTCAACCGCCGAACGCCGCTGAGGCTTCAGCTTACGGCCTCGCCGCCGGCCATAGAAGCGGTCGTCCGTTCGCGGCGGGACGTCGCTTTCGTCCGCAGCGTCGGGCGCTGCGTCGTCAGGCGAAAGCGCGTCTGAGCGAGTCGACAAGATCAAGGCGCTCCCAGGAGAAGCCGCCGTCAGCCTCCGGCGTCCGCCCGAAATGCCCGTAGGCCGCCGTGCGGCGGTAGATCGGGCGGTTGAGCTGCAGCGTCTGGCGGATGCCGCGCGGCGACAGGTCCATCATATCCCACAGCGCCGCCTCCAGCTTCGCCGGGTCCACGTTGTCGCCGCCGTGCAGATCGACATAAAGCGACAACGGCTTCGACACGCCGATTGCGTAGGATAGCTGAATTGAGCAGCGCGACGCGAGGCCGGCCGCCACCACGTTCTTTGCGAGATAGCGCGCCGCATAAGCCGCCGAACGGTCGACCTTGGTCGGGTCCTTGCCCGAGAACGCGCCGCCGCCATGGGCTGACGCGCCGCCATAGGTGTCCACGATGATCTTGCGGCCGGTCAGGCCCGCGTCGCCGTCCGGTCCGCCGATGACGAAGCGGCCGGTTGGGTTCACGTAGAACTTGTCTTCCGGCGGCATCCAGCCTTCAGGCAGCACGGCCGAGACGAAGCCTCGCACGAGCTCGCGGATGTCCTCCTGGCTGACGCCCTCTCCGTGCTGGGTCGAGACGACGACCGAGGCGGCGCTCACCGGCTTGCCATTTTCATATTGCAGCGTCACCTGGCTTTTCGCGTCGGGGCCGAACTGCGGCGCCTGGCCGGAGCGCCGCGCCTTCGCCATGTCTTCGAGGATGCGGTGGGCGTAATAGATCGGCGCGGGCATCAGGCCCGCCGTTTCATCGCACGCGAAGCCGAACATGATGCCCTGGTCGCCCGCGCCCTCGTCCTTGGCGCCGTTCGCATCGACGCCGACGGCGATGTCGGCCGATTGCTCGTGGACGTAGCATTGCACGTCCATGGTCTCCCAGTGAAAGCCGTCCTGCTCGTACCCGATCTCGCGCACGGTGCGGCGCGCCGCGTCGATCAGCGCGTCATGGCTGATGCTGGCCGGCCCGCGCACCTCGCCGGCGAGGATCACGCGGTTGGTGGTCGCCATGGTCTCGAGCGCCACGCGCGCCTGCGGCTCGGCGGCGAGATAGGTGTCCACGATCGCGTCCGAAATCTGGTCGCAAACTTTGTCCGGGTGTCCCTCGGACACGGACTCGCTGGTGAACAAATAGCTTTTGCGTGACACAAACGGCTCCAGTTTAAGCTGAGCGCGGACTTTCGCGCGTCGTCTTGTTGCTAGTCCGCGCCGTTCGCGTCAATTGTTTTTTCGGTTATTCGTCGTCTTGGCGAAGAGAGGGCTCGTCCAAGCTCTGCGCGAGCGGGACGTCATCCGCCAGCGAGCGCACCAGATCAATGATTTTCCGCCGAACTTTCGGATCGCTGACCTTCACGAATGCGCGGTTCAACTCCAGACCCTCGCGCGTATTCAGAAAGTCCATGAGAAATGCTTCAGTCTTGGATTCGGCCATGCCCGGCTGCATTTGCGCGGACGGGCGCATTGGCGCGTCCTCGAAAAAGAAAGACATTGGCACTTCCAGGATCTGCGAGAGCTGAAACAACCGGCTGGCGCCGATCCGGTTCGTGCCTTTTTCGTATTTCTGGATCTGCTGAAATGTCAGGTTCATCTTCTCGCCAAGCTTTTCCTGGCTCATGCCGATGACGAGACGACGCAAACGCACGCGGCTGCCCACGTGGATGTCAACCGGATTCGGCTTGCGGCCGGATGATTCATATCCTTCATCGCCGCCGGACATCGCCCGAAGCTCCGTTACTGTCGCCATCGCCATTCCCCCGATCCCTAAAAAACGTCACCCATTTGAATCGAATTACGCGTTATGCATACAACCCTAGCCCGTACTTCGCCGCACCAGTCGCGTCAAGCGATACCCAACGGATTCGCCTTAAGGTTTAAGTATCAAAAGAATACAAGACTGCGGCAAGTTTCTGGCGAAAACGGCGGAATACACGTCAAAAGTCACGTTTTCGCGAGTTTGCAACCGAGAGCGGCGCTAAAAACACAGCGAGCATAAATAAAATCAATGCCTCAGCGGGCCATGCGCTGATCTTGCGAAAGGCGGTCTTCACGGCGTCCGGCGGCAAGGCCGCGTCAAGGCGTCCGGTGGCGTTGAGCGGCAAACTGGCGACCGTGCGGCCATGAGCGTCGATGACGGCTGAAATCCCGGTGTTCGCCGCCCGCACCAGCGGTTTGCCCTCCTCCACAGCGCGCATGCGGGCCTGCTCCAGATGCTGATGCGGCCCCGACGACGAGCCAAACCACGCGTCGTTGGTCACGTTCAGGAGCCAAGCGGTGTCGCCCTCGGTCGGCGAGACGGCGCCGGGAAATATGGCCTCGTAGCAAATGAGCGGCGAGAAAGGCGGTACGCCCGCGACCGTGAGCGCGGGCCGGGCCGTTCCTGCCTCGAACCCCACGGCGTGATGCGTCAGGTGCTTTAAGCCGAGCCACCGGAAAAACCCGGGAAACGGGAGATATTCGCCAAACGGCACAAGATGCGTCTTGTCGTAGCGCGCCCCGATGACGGCGCCGTCCTGCAGCACCAACAGCGAGTTGTACATCTTGTCCACGACGCGGCGGCCTTGGGCGTCGGTCACTGTGGAGGCCCGCTCAGCCCCCAGGATGAGCGATCCGCCCGTCGGAATCGCGGCCTTGATGGCCTCGGCGGCGTTTGGATCGAGGATGCCGTCGTCGGCGGCGAACAGGAATGGCGTCGAGGACTCGGGCCACACCACCATCGCCGGCGCCGCTTCACCAGGCCGCGTTTCGCTGAGGCGCAGATAACGCTCGAATATCCATGTCCGATTCTCCGGGCGCCATTTTTCCTTCTGCGGGATATTGCCCTGCACGATGCGCAGAGATAGGCCCCCAGCGCTCGGCGGCGCGGCGTCAAGGCGCTGAACGCCCCAGATCCACATTCCGGCGAGCATCAGCGCGGCGGCCACAGGCGCCGTCCATTTGGCCCAGCGGGTTGCCCCGATCAGAGCGGCGGGGCTGGCGAAAATGAACACCGCAAGCGCCGTCAATCCGTAAAGACCGATCAGCGATGCGCTTTGCAGGAGCGCCTCGTTAGCCGCGAGACCCATGCCGAGCGTGTTCCACGGGAAACCCGTGAACACATGGCCGCGCGTCCATTCGATGGCGAAAAAGCATGTCGCAAGCGTTAGGATGCGCCAACCGCCTGGCCGCCAAACTGCCGCGGCGAGCGCCGAGGCGACCGCATAGAACAGCGCAAGGCCCGCGGGCACGCCCGCGACCGCGAAAGGCATCGCCCACAAAAACTTGTCCGGCTCGACGAAAAACGCCTCGCCGATCCAGTACAATCCAGCGAGAAAATAGCCGAAACCAAAGCGCCAGCCGACGGTCGCGGCCAGCCAGAGCGCTCGTCGGCGAACGGGTTCGCTGGCTGCGCCGTCGATCAGGAGCACAAGGACGGGCAGCGTGATAAACAGCACCGGCCAGGCGAAAACCGGCGCGAGCGCCAGCGCGGAGGCTGAGCCGGCCCCAATTGCGAGAGCGGAGCGCCGCCACCCGCGCGCATGCGTAACAAGAGCGGCGATGCGCATGCCAACGCTCCGTGGCTGACAGCTCTTAGGCGCTATGCGGCGTGGGTCGCGCCGGCCTTTGAGGCGGGAGAGCCGATGGCGGTTCGCCGGTCCGGCGAGGCCGCCTCGTCATGGGAAATGGGGTGGATGCGCAGCGAGACGATGCGGTTCTGGTCCACGCTCAAAACCTCAAAATCAACGCCGGCCATATGCTTCACATGTTCGCCCTTGCTGGGCAGACGCCCCAGGATCGTCAGCACAAGGCCGCCGACGGTTTCGCTGTCGCCCTCATCGTCCGGCAGGCTTAGATCGCAGCCCAGATAGGCGTTCACGGCCTCCAACGGCGCGCGGGCGTCCACGGTGATGCCGGTTTCGTCCTCGACGATGAGCGGCTTTTCCACCGGGTCGTGCTCGTCTTCGATGTCGCCCACAAGCGGCTCGATCAGATCCTCGATGGACGCCAGCCCTTCGATGCTGTTGAACTCGTCATAGATGAGGGCCAGATGCGTGCGCGTTGTCTGCATGCGCCGCAAAAGCGCCGAAACGGGCGTGGACTCCGGCTCGAACAGAATGTCGCGGTGCAGCTTGAGCGATTTCACGGTGCAGGTCAGATCGACAGAGCGCAGGTCGAGAGTGCACGGCCCCTCAGGGTCAGCCTTGCTGGCGATCTGCGTCATCCACCGCATGACGTCCTTGATATGAATCATGCCGTAGGCGAAGTCGAGCGACCCGCGATACACGGGCACGCGCGAATGGCCGGCCTTTGCAAACAGCTTCAGCAGATCATCGAGGGTTTCCTCTTCGTCGATCGCCAGAATATCTGCGCGGGGCACCATCACATCGTCAACGCGCAGCGCGCCGAACGAAAAAATGTTCTGCAAAAGCTTGCGCTCGTCGGGCGAGAAATACTCGCCTGTCTCATCTTCGGCGCTCAAAGACTTCTCGAGCTTCTGTTTGAGGCTTTCGCTTTCGAAAAACCGCAACGCGCTCGTGAAGCGGCGATACCAGCGCCCTTTGTCCTTATCTGATTGGCCGTCGGCGGCGCCGTTCGAGGCAGGCTTTTGAAGATGTTGATCCGAAACCATAGCTTACCGTTACGCCGCCTCCGGCTCTAAAGCGTCTTGCCTGCGGTAGGGATCCGGCACGCCGAGGCTCGCGAGCGCCTCGACCTCCTTCGCCTCCATCCGCACAGCTTCTTCATCCGTTTCATGGTCGTAGCCCAGCAGGTGCATCACCCCGTGGACAACCAGATGCGAGAGATGGTCGAGCGCAGGCTTGTCTTCGCGCCGCGCCTCCATAACCATGGTTGTGTAGGCGACGATCACATCGCCGAGAAAAACTCGGCCCTGACCGTCCGCGAGCATTTGCCCGTTCACAAAGGAGAGAACGTTCGTTGGCTTGTCCTGCCCTCGGTACTGCGCGTTAAGCGCGCGCACCTCGCCATCGTCATAGAGAGCGACGCTCACCTCGCACGGCTCTGAGCAGCCGGCGTGCGCAATCGCGGCGCGGGCCGCTCTTTCGGCGACTGCTTCGGCGTCAGGGAGGCTGCGCCACGCTTCGCTCAACGTGACCACGCAAACCTCGACCCCGCCCGGTCCGGCGCGTTCAACGTGCTGCTGCCCAGTCATTTGGAGGCTGCCGTTTCGTAAGCTTCCACGATCTTGCCGACCAATTCGCGCCGCACCACATCGCCACGAGAAAACGCCACATGCCGGATGCCGTCGATATGCGACAGGAGATTGATCGCTTGCTCAAGCCCTGAAATTTGTCCGGGCGGCAGGTCAATCTGGGACGGATCGCCTGTCACGATCATCTGGCTTCCTTCGCCGATGCGGGTCAAAAACATTTTCATCTGCGTCGCGGTGCAGTTCTGCGCTTCGTCCAGGATGATCGCAGCGTGGCTTAAAGTGCGTCCGCGCATGAAAGCAAGCGGCGCAATCTCGATGGCTCCGGTCTCAAGGCCTTTTTCCACCTTTTCCGGAGGAAGCACGTCATATAACGCGTCGTAAAGCGGGCGCAAGTATGGATCGACCTTTTCACGCATGTCGCCCGGGAGAAATCCGAGGCGTTCGCCAGCCTCGACGGCTGGCCGGGAGAGTATAATGCGCTCGATCTCGCCTCGTTCCAAAAGCCCCGCCGCGTACACCACGGCCAGATAGGTTTTGCCGGTGCCCGCCGGCCCCGTGCCGAAGATCAGTTCCCCGGTTTGCAAGGCGTTGATGTATTCGGATTGCCGGGGCGTGCGCGCCGAAATTACGCGCTTGCGTGTCCGGAGCTGCGCGACGGCGGTCGGCGGCGCGGGAGTTTTCGCGTCGGGCTTGGGGCCGCCGGACAGTGCGTGGCGAATGGCGCCGTTCACGTCGCCGGCCGTAACGGCGTGGCCTGCCGCCAGCCGCGCATAGAGTTGCTCAAGCACAGACTTGGCGACGGTGCAGCCATCCTCCGCGCCCTCCACGACCACGACATTGCCATGCGCAACCGCTTCCACATTGAGCCTGTCCTCAATTATGGACAGATTCGCGTCGAACTGGCCAAGCAGATCGGCGAGCAAACGGTTGTCGCCGAAGTGGAGTTCAACCCGGGTCATGGACGAACCGCCCGCATCTTCGGCCGAGCGGGGCGGTTTGCCCGTCCGTTGCGTGGCGCCGCGCACTCCACCCAATCAGAGTCTCCCATGAATCTCCCGCATTGGTGCGACGCTAGCATCGCCGTTCCACGATTTTATGACGCCGCTTAAACTGTTGCGCGAGGCGGCTGTAATGTCACACTCGACCACAGCTCCGATAAGAGCCGGCGAGCCCTCCGCATGGACGCCCTGCAGATAGGGGGATCGCCCGACGATCTGGCCCTCGTTGCGGCCCGCACGCTCGAACAGCACCGGCAGGCGGCGCCCGACGCAAGCCGTGTTGAACGCCGCTTGCTGCGCATTGAGCGCCTCCTGCAGCGCGGCGAGCCGCTCGGTCTTCACCGCATCCGCCACTTGATCGTCGAGATCAGCCGCGGGCGTGCCTGGGCGTTCGCTGTATTTGAACGAATAGGCCTGAGCGTAACCCACCTCGCCCACCAGCCGCATCGTGTCGCCGAAGTCCTGGTCGGTCTCGCCCGGAAAGCCGACGATGATGTCAGTCGACAGCGCGATGTCTGGCCGCGCCGCGCGAATGCCGTCGATGAGGCGCAGATAATGGTCGGCGGTGTGCTTGCGGTTCATGGCGCGTAAAATTCTGTCCGAACCGGACTGCACTGGCAAATGCAAATAAGGCATCAGTTGCGGCAGGTCGCGATGGGCCGCTATCAAATCGTCGTCCATGTCCGCCGGGTGGCTCGTCGTGTAGCGCAGCCGCTCAATCTCCGGGATGTCGGCGAGCGCCCCGAGCAGCCTTGCAAGGCTCCACGTTTGGCCGTCCTCGACGCCGTGATACGCATTCACATTCTGCCCCAGCACCGTGACTTCGCGCACGCCCGAGGCGGCGAGACGGCGCGCCTCGGCAAGGATGTGCGAGGGCGGACGCGAGCTTTCCGCCCCGCGCGTGTAAGGCACGACGCAGAAGGTGCAGAACTTGTCGCAACCCTCCTGGATGGTGAGGAACGCGGCCGGCGGCCGCTTCGAGAGCGGGCGCGCAGGCAGCGCCGCGAACTTACCATCGTCGGCTGGGAACTCCGTCTCAAGCGCCCGCCGCCCGGCGAAGGCGCCCTCGGCGAGTTCGGCGATGCGGTGATAGCTCTGAGGGCCGACGACCACATCCACCACGCTCGCGCGCGCCATAATTTCGGCGCCCTCGGCCTGCGCTACGCAACCGGCGACGGCGACGCGCGTCTCCTTGCCCGCCGCCGCGCGCTCGGCCTGCAGCACCCGCAGACGCCCCAACTCGGAATAAACCTTCTCTGACGCCTTCTCGCGGATGTGGCACGTGTTCAGCACGATGAGCTCCGCGTCGGCCATGTCGTCCGTCTCGGCGAAACCGGCGGGCGCCAGCGCTTCGGCCATGCGCGCGCTGTCGTAGACGTTCATCTGGCAACCATAGGTTTTGATGAACACTTTTTTGGTCATGCGGAAGCCCTTTGCAGAATTGGCTCGCCGCCTAGCGCCGGAGCAGGCAGCGGCCTGCCCGTCAGGGTCTCGATATAAGACCGCCGCACGATGCGCTCGGCCTCAGCCGCGATTTGCTTGCGCCCGACGAAGCGCTCTTTGCAAATTGGCTCGCCGATATGGATGGTCACGTCGAGCGGCCCCATTTTCAGAAAGCGCCAGGTGTGGCTCGCCATCGACATATCCCCGTACCAGGCGATGAACGGACGCTGGTTTCGGTTGAGCGGGAGACCGTTGACATGGGTGTAGACGATGGTCGCCGTCTGCACCACGGGCGGCTCGTCGGCCCCCTCGGCCAACTCCACAGCCGCCGCCAACAGCGAGCTTTTGAACGGCAGCACGCCATGTCCAGGCCCTGTCGTGCCCTCGGGAAACAGCACCAGGCACTCGCCCTTGCGCAGCCGGCTGGCGATGTTGAGCGCGCTCGCCTTCGATGCGGTGCGCACCCGCCGCCGCACATAGACCGTGCGCTGTAGCCAGGCGAACCAGTTGACCATAGGCCAGGCCTCGACCTCATGCCGCGCGATGAACGACATGGGCGCGACGGCCGAAAGCACGATGATGTCGAGCCACGAAATATGATTGGACACCAGCAGCACGGGTCTATCGCGGCGCACGGCCCCCGTCACATGAACGCGGATGCCGAACACCCGGCACACCTGGCGGTGATACCAGTGCGGGAGCGTGCGCGCCCACGGCGAGCCGAGTTTCAGCAGCGCGTATTGCACGGGCATCAGCGGCACGGTCAGCGCGCCGAACGCAACGAATAGAAACCCCGCGCGGTATTTCTCCATCAGACGGCCCCCGATTTGCGCCGGTGAAGCGGGCGGCCGTACAACTCCAGCTTATGACCCGTCAGCTCATAACCGAGGCGGCGAGCGATGGCTTCCTGCAGCCGCTCGATGTCGTCGTCATGAAATTCGATGACGCGGCCCGTCTCGATGTCGATGAGGTGGTCGTGATGCTCCTCCTCCGCGCGTTCGTACCGCGCCCGGCCGTCGCCGAACTCGCGCCGCTCGAGAATGCCGGCGTCTTTCAGCAGCCGCACCGTGCGGTAGACGGTCGAGAGCGAGATGCGGTTGTCGAGCGCGTGCGCCCGCTTGTGCACCTCTTCGACGTTCGGATGATCGTCGGCGGCGGCGAGCACATTGGCGATGGTGCGGCGTTGATCCGTCATGCGCATGCCGCGTTCGGCGCAAAGCTGCTCAAGCCGTGTCGCTGTTTGGCTACGCTTAGCCATTCCAACTTTGCTCTCTCCGTGTGATCGAGCTGCGCGCCGCCAAACACAGCCGCGCTAAATCATTTGCCGATTTCAAGTTTCAACACAAGGGCCGCGTGGGAGCCGCCCGCGCCGGAATAATAATCCGCCCGCCTTGTGACTATGCGGAAACCGAGGCCGGTGTAAAGCCCGAGCGCGGCGTGGTTGCCCTCCGCCACGTCCAGAAACATCGCCTCCGCGCCCGCATAGGCCGCCGCGTCGAGACATCGCCGCATCAGCGCTGCGCCAAGGCCTGAGCGGCGAAACCGCGGCGCGACGCCGATGCTTAAGATCTCCGCCTCCCCGCCAGCGGTCCTCATAAGCGCGAAGCCGGCCGCCTCTCCCACGCACGCCAGAAACCCGAACGCCCCCGACCGGAGGAGGGCGGCGAAGTCCGCCCCGCTCCACGGCTGATCGAAACACGCCGCATGCAGGCGCGCGAGTTCCGCGCCATCGGCGTCGCCGGCGGACCGCAGATCGAACGGGCGGGTCATGACGCGGCGCGCGGGAGCACCTTGCTCATCTGGGGTTTGGCGTCGGCGGCGCGCAGATACAGGGGCGCAGGGAGGCCGGGCGTCGGCGTGCGCTCCAGCGCCATTCTGGCGAGCGTGGCGGCGTCGGGCGCGCAAGGGCGCTCATCGACGGGCGCATCCGCCGCGGCGGCGGACAGCGCTGTCGCGGCCGGGCCTGCGAGCGTCACGCCGGAGGCGATCATGGCGCCGCTCCACAGCGCGACCGGGATGAGCGCGGGGGGCGCGGCGGGCGCGGCGTCCTCGTGAAACGCCTGTCCGTAGACCGCCTCGCGCCCGGCGGGAGCGGCGATGAAAAACGGTCCGCCCGCAAAGCCGCGCGCCACCGCGAATTTGCGCGCCATGATCTCAAGGCTCGAAACGCCGACGACGGGGGCGCCTGTCGCGATGGACACGCCGTAAATCGCCGCCAGGCTCGCCCGCACGCCGCTGAAGCTGCCCGGCCCAAGGCTCGCGGCGAGCCGGCCGATATCGCTGTAGGCCACCCGCGCCTCGCGCAGGGCCGCGTCGATGAGCGGCATCAGGTTTTCGGCTTGCTCACGGGCGGGCGCGCCCTCCTGCAGAGCCATGGGCGACGCGTCTCCCCGCCGCATGACGGCGACCGACGAGCCGCCCATGCTGGTTTCGACGGCGAGAACGATCACGGCTTAGACGATCTTAGCGATTTGCTCGAACGAGAAGCGGGGCGAGCGCGGGAACAGCCCGGCCGGGTCGCCATAGCCGAGGTTCACCAGCACGTTCGATTTCACCGGCGTGCCCGCGAAGAATTCCGCGTCGACGCCCGCATTGTTGAAGCCGGTCATCGGCCCCGTATCCAGCCCGATCGCGCGGGCCGCCATAATGAAATAGGCGACCTGAAGCGTGCCGTTCTGGAAGGCGGACCGCTCGATGAACGGCTGGTTGCCCACAAACCACGACTTGGCGTCGGCGTGCGGAAACAGAAACGGCAGGTGCTCGTAGAACTCGTTATCATGGCCGATGATGGCGACGACGGGCGCGGTCATCGTCTTCTCCACGTTGCCCGGCATCAGGTGGGGCTTCAGACGTTCCTTGGCGTCCGCCGATTTCAGGAACACGATCCGCGCAGGGGACTGGTTGGCGCTTGTCGGCGCCATTTTCATGAGATCCACGATCTCGCGCAGTTGGCCGTCGGTGACGGGCTTATCTTGCCATTTGTTGTGCGTGCGCGCCTCCAGGAAAAGCTGGTTCAGCGCGTGCTGGTCGATCCATCCGCTCATGCTATGGTTCCATTATGTTGAACTATGCGCTGGACTTAGCACGGCGAGCGCGCTTTGCAAGGCCTATGCGGCGGGCTGAACCTCTTTGACCTCGGGCACGAAATGGCGCAACAGGTTTTCGATGCCGTGCCGCAGCGTCGCGGTGGAGGACGGGCAACCGGCGCAGGCGCCGCGCATCTTCAGGTACACGACGCCGTCGCGGAAGCCCTGGAACGTGATGTCGCCGCCGTCCGAAGCGACCGCCGGGCGCACGCGCGTCTCCAGCAAATCCTTAATGGTCGCCACGATCTCGGCGTGCTCGGGCGCATAATCGCCGTCCTCGGCGCCGTTCGCCGTTTCGTCTTTGACGACCGGAGCGCCGGACATGTAGTGCTCCATGATGACGCCGAGCACGGCCGGCTTCAGGTGCTGCCATTCGCCGTGGCTTTTCGAGACGGAGATGAAGTCATAAGCGAGGAACACCCCGTCCACGCCGTCGATTTGAAACAGACGCGCGGCCAGCGGCGAAGCCGCCTCCGCGGAGGCTTTGTCGCGGAACTCGCGGGTGCCGACCTCAAGCACCTGGCGGCCGGGAATGAACTTCATGGTGGCGGGGTTTGGCGTGGCTTCGGTTTGTATGAACATGGGGCTTTCCTGTCTCGCCCTGGCGCGGCGTTTAGAATATTTCTATCAGATAGGCGTTCCGCGTGGAAGCGCAACGCCGCAGGCTTCTCCCCCGGTTCAGGCGAGGCCCGCGATGTCGTCCAGCGACAGCTTGCCCGGCACGACCGTGATCGGAATGGGGAACGTGCCGGCCTTGGCCCCCGCAAGCGAGGCGACGAGCGGTCCCGGCCCGGCCGTGTCAACCGAGGCGCCGAGCACGAGGATGCCGATGTCCCGATCCTCCTCGATCAGCTTCATGATCTCGTCCGCGCGCTTGCCCTCGCGGATGTGCTCCTCCGGCGTCACGTCGGTAAAGCCCCAGTTGTGGATTTTGCGGGTGCTAAGGCGAAACACCGCCATCGCCTTCGCTTTCGCCTCGTCGCGGAAGGCGGCCTCGACGCCGAGCCAGTGGGTCGTCTCCGGCGGCTCGATAATGTACAGCAGCACGAGCCCCCCGCCCGTGCGCTGCGAGCGACGCACCGCGTAAGCGAGCGCCGTCTCCATCTCCGGAGACTCATCCACGATCACCAGAAATTTGCGTTTATGCCCCTGGTCGAAGAGCCGCCGCCGCGTTTCGCTCATGATTCGCTCCGTATCGCTTGACTGCGATGGTATATCGGCGCGCCCGGCTCATGAACGAATAAAGCCGACGATGTCCTTCACCTGATCCATCACCGGCGCCGCGATCGCCCGCGCCCGCACGGCGCCGTCCGCCAGAACGCCGTCGATGTAGGCCGCGTCGGCCGAAAGCTCCTTCATCCGCGCGGTGATGGGCGAGAGCTTGTCCACGCACACCTCGATCAGCGCCGCCTTGAACTTGGAGAACTGCGCGCCGCCGAACTGCGCTAGCACGTCCGCCTTCGTCTCGCCGGCGAGCGCCGCGTAGATGCCGACGAGGTTGTCCGCCTCGGGCCGCCCCTCAAGACCGTTCTCCTCCGAGGGCAGCGGATCGGGGTCGCTCTTCGCCTTCTTGATCTTTTTGGCGATCGTTTCGGCGTCGTCGGTTAGGTTGATGCGCGACATGTCCGAGGCGTCCGACTTGCTCATTTTGGCGGAGCCGTCGCGCAGCGACATGACCCGCGTGGCCGGGCCGGAGATCAGCGGCTCGGGCAGGGGGAAAAAGCCGTCCTCGTGGCCGAGCGCCGATATGCGCGGGCCGAAGTCGTTGTTGAACTTCTGCGCGATGTCGCGCGCCAGCTCCAGATGCTGCTTCTGGTCGTCGCCGACCGGCACGTGCGTCGCGCGATAGGCGAGGATGTCGGCGGCCATCAGGTTCGGATAGGCGTAGAGGCCGACGCTCGCCGCCTCCCGATCCTTGCCCGCCTTGTCCTTGAACTGGGTCATGCGGTTCAGCCAGCCGAGCCGGGCGACGCAGTTGAAAATCCATGCGAGTTCGGCGTGCGCCGAGACCTGGCTCTGGTTGAAGATGATTTGGCGTTTCGGGTCGATGCCCGCCGCGATGAAGGCCGCCGTCACCTCGCGCGTGTTTCGCGTCAGCTCGGCCGGATCTTGCCAAACGGTGATCGCGTGCAGATCGACGACGCAGTACAAGCAATCGTACTTCTCCTGCAGCGCGACGAACTTGACGACCGCGCCCAGATAATTGCCCAGGTGCAGATTGCCCGTCGGCTGCACGCCCGAAAATACGCGCTCCTGAAATGGCATGGCGAATCCTTTCTGGCGTCAGGTTATGCCGCCAACCCGCCCGGCTGTCCATGTCAGCGTTTGAGGCTGCGGCGCAGGTCGGCGAGCGTCATCGCGCCGGTGAGTTGCGCGGCGGCGGCGTAAGCGATCAGGCCCGAGCCGACAAGCGCGGCGAGCGCCCCCACCTGCAAAAGCACGCCGTTCACGGGAGGGAAAAAGTCGCCGAGGGCGGCCGAGGCAAACCATAGCACGCCGCCCATCAATGCGCTCGACAGGACGAGCAACGGGGCCCGGCGGCGCAGCG
This sequence comes from Hyphomicrobiales bacterium, assembly GCA_033764775.1. Lineage (GTDB taxonomy): Bacteria > Pseudomonadota > Alphaproteobacteria > Rhizobiales > Rhodomicrobiaceae > JAWXCE01. The sequence goes on from JANRIQ010000002.1 coordinate 278,313, forward strand.
CTGCGTCCGGCTTGAAGTGCCCGCGCCGCGCGAGCGTGACCGCCAGCATCACCGCGTTCACCCAACCGGACACACTCGTTGCGATGGCGATGCCCACATGACCGATCCAGAAAAACAGGGCGAGCGACCCAGCCACGTTCACCACCAGCGCGACGGCGGCGAAGATCATCGGCGTGCGCGTGTCCTCCCGCGCGAAAAACCCAGGCAGGAACACCTTGGCAAGCACGAACGCGGGCAATCCGGCGGCGAACGCGGCCAGCGCGCGCGACACCTCCAGGCTGTCGCTGGCGGAAAAAGCGCCGCGCTCGAACAGCACCTGGATGATTGGATGCGCGGCGATCATCAGCGCTACGGCCGCGGGCAGAGTGAGAATGAGCGCGAACTCCAGGCTGCGGTTCATGCTGGCCATCGCCGCCGCTTCATCTTTCTGCGCGAGGTGCCGCGACAGCTCGGGCAAAAGCACGACCGCAATGGCGATGCCGACGATGCCGAGGGGCAACTGGTTCAGCCGGTCGGCGTAATACAGGTAGGACACGGCGCTGACCTGCAGCGAGGCGATCATGGTGCCGGTGAACACGTTGATCTGATTGATGCCGCCGGTGATCAGCCCAGGCACGCCGAGCGCGATGAGCCGGCGCATGGCCGGGTTGAGCCGCGGGCGGCGGAAATGCAGGTCCATCCCCGCTTTGCGCGCCGCGAGCGCCACATAGGCCAGTTGCGCGAAGCCGGCGACCGCCACGCCCCAGGCGAGCACGACGCCAGCCTCGGGCCTGCCGTGAAACCCGAGCCACGCCGCGAGGCTCACCGCGATGCTGAGGACAAGGTTCAGCAGAATGGGCGCGGCGGCGGGCGCCACGAACCGGCCGGTTGCGTTCAGCAGTCCGGCGGCGAGCGCCAGCAGGGACATGCAAAGGATGTAGGGAAAGGTGATGCGCGAGAGCAGGACGGCCAACTCGAACTTGCGCGCGTCCTCCACAAAGCCGGGGGCGAGCACGGCCACCAGGCGCGGCATGAAGATCTCAGCCAGGATTACGGTGACGGCCACCGCCGCCAGCAGCATGGCGAGCGCCTGCTCCGCGAACAGGCGGGCTGAGTCCGCGCCCTCCGCTTCGAGGCGCTTGGAGAAAAGAGGCACGAAGGCGGAGTTGAACGCTCCCTCCGCGAACAGCGCGCGAAACAGGTTTGGAAATCGGAACGCCACGAAAAAAGCATCCGCCACCCAGCCTGCGCCAAGCACCGCCGCGATAAGCACGTCGCGCACGAAGCCGAGCACACGGCTCACGCCGGTGAGGCCGCCGACGGTGGCGAAAGAACGGTAAAGTTTCATGGCTCCCGCCTAAACCGTCTCGCAGCAGCGGGCAAGTGGCCGCACGGCGCAGCCCACTCAGCCTTTGTCGGCGCCGCGCTCCATCGCCGCCAGAATGCGCTCGCGAATGCGCTGCTTTTGCGCCTCCTTCGTGATCTTTTGCTTGCGCGCGTCGGCGACGTAAAAAACGTCCACCGCCTTTTCGCCGAATGTCGCCACATGGGCCGAGGCGATGTCGATTTCGAGCCCGGCGATGGCGGCGGTGATGTCGAACAAAAGGCCCGGGCGGTCGAGGCCGTTGACCTCGATCACGGTCAAATCCTCCGACAGCGAGTTGTCGATGACCACTTGCGGCCGCACGGTGAAGGCGTCGAGCGCGGGTTTGGGCCGCCGCCGCGCGCTCATCATCGCGTCGAGGCTGCGCTCACCCCGCAGCAGATCGGACAGCGCCTTCACGATGCGCTGGGCGCGCTCGGTCTCCTCATCGGCGGGAAACGCCTTTTGCAGCGAAATCACGTCCAGCACGGCCCCGTCCGTGGTCGTCGCGATCTGCGCCGAGACGATGTTGGCTCCGGCCGCCGCGCAGGCGCCCGCCAACATCGAGAGCAAGCGCGGATTGTCGCGGGCGTAGATGGTCAGTTCGGTCAGGCCGGCGAACTCGTTGATTTTGACGTCATAGGCGAGCGGCGACTGTGGGGTGAGCGCGGCGCGCATCAGGCCGGCGTTCTCGGTTTGGCGCGCGGCGTCGGTGCGCAGCCAATAGGCAGGCGGCATGCGCGAGATGAAATGTTCGACTTCGCTTGCCGGCCAGTCGCGCAGCGCCTCCCGCAGGGCGGCGTGGGCGGCGTTCATCTGCGTGGAGCGGGTCACTTTGGTGTGACCGCCGGCGAGCAGCGGCTCGGTCTCGTAATAGAGCGCCCGCAGAAGCTGACCTTTCCACCCGTTCCAAATGCCGGGGCCGACCGCGCGGATGTCCGCCACGGTGAGCAGCGTGAGCAGCTTCAGCCGCTCTGGGCTCTGCACGATTGCGGCGAAATCGCGGATGGTCTTGGGGTCGGAGATGTCGCGGCTCTGCGCGTATTGGCTCATGACCAGGTGGTTCTCGACAAGCCACGCCGCCGTCTCCGCCTCGGGCGGGCTGAGGCCGAGACGCGAGCCGACTGAACGGGCCACGGCGGCGCCTGCTGTCGAATGGTCCTCATCGCGACCCTTGGCCACGTCGTGCAGGAACAAGGCCACATACAGCGCGCGCCGGTTCTGAATGTCGCCGATGATCTCGGTTGAAAGCGGCAGCTCGGTCGACAAAGCCCCCGCTTCGATCTCGGACAGGACGCCCACCGCCTGGATGAGATGCTCGTCCACCGTGTAGTGATGATACATGTTGAACTGCATCATGGAGACGACGCGGCCAAAATCGGGAATGAACCGCCCGAGCACCCCGGCTTCATTCATGTCGCGCAGCGAGTTCTCGGAATTGGCGCGGGAGGTGAGCAGGTCGAGGAACAGGCGATTGGCCTCGGGGTCGGCGCGCAGGTCGTCGTCGATGAGGCGCAGCGAGGCGCGCAGCAGCCGCACCGCGTCCGGGTGAAGCTGCACCTTGTACCGCTCGGCCATGGCGAACAGCCGCACCATGTTGCTCGGATCGCGGGCGAAGACGTCGCGGCTTTTCACCGTCATGCGGTTGTTGTCGATGCGGAACTCGCTGGTGGCCGCAAGCTTGGCGCGCGACCGCCAGGTGAGCGGCGAAAGAAGGCTGTCGAGGCTGGGCACGGCCTTGAGCTGCTTGACTTCCAAGCTCGCGCTCACCGTGCGGGTGAGATCACCCACCTCCTTCGCCACCAGAAAGTAATGCTTCATGAAGCGTTCCGCCGCGATGAGGCCGCCGCGATTTTTATAGCGCAGGCGCGCGGCCATCTGCGGCTGAAGGTCGAAGGTGAGCCGCTCCTCCGCTTTGCCGGCCAGAAAATGGAGGTGGCAGCGGATGGTCCACAGGAACCCCTCGCAGCGGCGGTATGCGCGGTACTCGTCCGCCGAAAGGAGGCCGGTCTGGACGAACTCGTCATGGGTGAGACCGGGGTTGAGATAGCTCGCGAGCCAATGCAGCGTGTGCAGATCGCGCAGGCCGCCTTTGCCGTCCTTGATGTTGGGCTCGACACGGTAGCGCGAGGCGCCCGTGCGGGTGTGGCGGTGATCGCGCTCCTTCAGCTTGGCGTCGATGAAGTCGCGCGGCGAACCGGCGCCGATCATGCGCCACAGAGCGTCGCGCATCTGGTCGAACAGCGCCTCGTCTCCGAGGATGCGCCGCGCATCGAGCAATGACGTTCGGATGGTGAAATCCGCCTTGGCGTAGCGCACGGTCTGCTCGATGGTGCGTGTTGCGTGCCCGACCTTGTATCCCAGATCCCAGAGGAAATAGAGGATGTACTCCGCCACGCTCTCGCCCCACGCGGTGCGGCGGTAGGGCAGCAGGAACAGCAGATCCACGTCTGAGCCGGGCGCGAGCAGCCCGCGTCCATAGCCGCCAGTCGCGACCACCGTCATACGCTCCGCCGAGGACGGGTTCTGCGCGCGGTAGACGTGGGTGACGGCGAAATCATAGATGAGGCGGATGATCTCGTCTTGCAGCGCCGCCAGCCCCTCCGCACAGGCCCGGCCGTCGCCGCCGGCTTCAAGGGCGCGGCGCGCTTCGGCCCGGCCGGTCGCTTTCAGCGATTTGAGCAGACTGAGCGCCTTGCCGCGGATCTGGGCGTCGGCGCCGCCCGCGAGCCAGTAGGATGTCAGCTCCTCGCGCGCGGCGGCGGGGTCGAAATACGGCGGCGTTAGACTGACGGCTTGATCCATGACGCCGTGATAGCCGAAATCCCACGGTCTGAAACCGTCAAAAACTGCGGCTAAAGCTCAATCTCGGCAAGCGCCAGTTTCAGCTCGGGCAGGCCGGGAGGAACGATGGTCGCGCGGCGACGACGTATCAGCAATCCGCTGCAATTTGCTTGAGGCGGTAAAGCGCGTCGAGCGCCTCGCGCGGGGAAAGCTCGTCGGGGTTGATCGCCGCCAGCGCTTCCTCAAGCGGCGAGGGCGGGGTGAGCGGCGGCTGCGGCGGCTCGGCGGCCATCAATGGTTCGGTTGCGGCCGCGAACAGGGGCAGCGCTTGGGCGGAGGCGTTGCGCCTGGCGCGCGCCTCCAGATCGGCGAGGATCGCGCGGGCGCGCTGCACGACGGGCGCGGGCAGTCCCGCAAGCTTGCCCACCTGCACGCCGTAAGACGCCTTCGCCGCGCCGGGCCGCACCTGATGCAGGAACACGATGTCGTCGCGCCATTCCTTCACCGCCATCGTGGCGTTGGCGGCGTTCGGCAGGCGATCGGTGAGCGCGGTCAACTCATGATAATGGGTCGCGAACAGCGCCCGGCAGCGGGTCACGTCGTGCAGATGTTCAAGGCACGCCCAGGCGATGGAAAGGCCGTCGAAGGTCGCCGTGCCGCGCCCGATCTCGTCGAGGATGACGAGGGAGCGCTCCGTCGCCTGATGCAGGATCGCGGCGGTTTCGACCATCTCGACCATGAAGGTGGAGCGCCCACGCGCCAGATCGTCCGAGGCGCCGACGCGGCTGAACAGCTTGTCGACCACGCCGATATGCGCGGCCTTGGCGGGGACAAACGAACCCATCTGCGCGAGGATGGCGATGAGCGCGTTCTGGCGCAGAAAGGTGGATTTGCCCGCCATGTTCGGGCCGGTGAGGATGCACAGCCGCGCCGCCTCAAGTTGGCAATCGTTTGCGATGAACGCGGGACCGCGCGCGGCTTTCAGCGCCTGCTCGACGACCGAGTGACGCCCGCCCTCGATGCGAAAGGCTAGGGAGGCGTCCACAACCGGCCGCGCGTAGCCTTGCTCATCGCCGAGTTCAGCGAGCGACGTGAGGCAATCGAGTTCCGCAAGCGCTTCGGCCGCCTCGCAGATGGCGCGCTCCTCCGCGATGACGGCGGCGGAAAGTTCCGCGAACGCTTCCGTCTCGATGGCCAGCGCACGCTCGCCCGCGATGGCCATGTCCGCTTCGATGCGCGACAGTTCGGGCGTGACGAAGCGCATGGCGTTCGCGACCGTATGGCGGTGCTGGAACAGCGCGGCGTGCGGCGGCTGCGAGAGCGTGCGCGCAGCGCTCGCCGGGACTTCGATGAAATAGCCGAGCACGTTGTTGTGCTTGACCTTGAGCGCGCGCACGCCGGTCGCGTCCACGTATTTGCCCTGCAGCGCGGCGATGACGCTGCGGCCGTCCTGCGCGAGCGCCCGCGCCTCGTCGAGGTCGGCGCGGTAGCCGGGGCGCAAGAAGCCTCCGTCACGCAGGAGGATGGGGAGGTCGTCGCCGAGGGCGTCGCAGAGGGCCTGCGCCGAGGCCAGCGGTTTGCCAAGCCGCGCCGCGATGCTTTGCACCGCGTCGGGCGCGTTCTCCCGGGGCAGCGCGGCGAAAATCTCGCGGGCGCAGGCGAAGCCGTCGCGCAAGGCGCCAAGATCACGCGGACCGCCGCGCCCAAGCTTCAACCGCGACAGCGCGCGGGCCATATCCGGCGCGGTCTTCAGCGCGGCCCGCAGCCGATCGCGCAAGCCCCCGCGCCCTTGGAAGAATGCGACGCCTTCCAGGCGGGCGTTGATGCGCGCCGGGTCGGTCAATGGCGCCGACAAACGTTGCGCGAGTTCGCGGGCGCCCGCCGCCGTCACGGTGCGGTCGATGGCGGCGAGCAGGCTTCCGCTGCGGGCGCCGCTCGCGCCGTGGGTGAGGCAGAGGCTCGCCCGCGTCGCCGCGTCGATGGCCATGGTTTCGGCGGCCTCCGCGCGGCGCGGCGGACGGATGGCGGGCAGCTTGCCGATCTGCGTGATTTCGACATATTTCAAGAGCGCGCCGACGGCCGCCAGTTCGGCCTTGGCGAAGCCGCCGAACGCGTCGAGCGCCGCGACCCCGAGCGCCGCCTTCATCGCAGCCTCCCCCGCGTTCGCGTTGAAGTAGGCGCGCGGAAGGCGGGTCTCCGCCGCAGCGCTGCGCGCATCGTCGCCGTCGCTGACGAGGATTTCACGGGGGGCCAGCCGGGCGAGCTCGCCTGCGCCTGCGTGCCCCTCCGCCGAGCCGATAAGGAACTCGCCGGTGGACAGGTCGAGCGAGGCGTGCGCGACGCGGTCGCCGTCAGACCACATCGCGGTGAGGAAATGGTTCGCGCGCGCATCCAGCAGCCCGTCCTCGGTGATGGTGCCGGGGGTCACGAGCCGCACCACGCCGCGTTCGACGACCGCCTTGTGCCCGCGCTTTTTCGCCTCAGCCGGGTTTTCAAGCTGCTCGCACACCGCCACCCGGAAGCCCAGGCCGATGAGCTTGTGCAGATATTCCTCCGCCCGCACGACCGGCACGCCGCACATGGGGATGTCCTCGCCGCCGTTCTTGCCGCGTTTCGTCAGCACGATGCCGAGGGCGGCCGAGGCTTTCTCCGCGTCCTCGAAAAACAGCTCGAAGAAGTCGCCCATGCGGTAGAATAGGAGGCAGTCCGGGTGCTGGGCTTTAATGGCGAGGTACTGCGCCATCATGGGGGTCGCGGTCGTGGACGCAGCGTGGCGCAGGGCGGCGGATTGAGGGGACTTCATGAAGTCGAGAATAGCCGCGCCGCTCCGGCGATGGGAAGCGGCCGCCAAGCGTCATCAACCGTTTCGAGGCGCAGCGACTAGCGCAGGCCGCCGGTGTAGCGCGGGTGCGGGTCCGGCCCGTCGCCCTGATACATGTCGCGCACGTCCGCCGTCGGCATCACGCCAAGCTTGTCGAAGCTCTCGGTCAGAAACTTGTCCGCCGCCCTCCGCCCGATCTCGAACAGGTGCTGCAGGAACTCCCACTCGCCGTTCATTTTGCTGGAGGCGCCGAGCGGCGCCATGTCCTCATGCGCGGCGATGGTGTGGATATTGATGCGCTTGTACTCGTTCGCGCTCAGCTTGCCTTCGTCGATCAGCCTGCGCACGAAGTCGATGCCGCGCAATTCGAGAAGCAGCGCCGAGTTGAAGCTGATCTCGTTGATTCGGTTCATGATCTCGCGGCTGGTGCGCGGCGTCTCGGCGCGGAACACAGGGTTGATCTGCACGATGACGTAGTCGCAGGTGCGCGTGCTGTCATGGAACGGAAACAGCACGGGGTTGCCCATGTAGCCGCCGTCCCAATAGGGCACGCCGTCGATCTCCACCGCCTGGAACACATGGGGCAGGCAGGCGGAGGCCATCACCACCTCCGGGCTGATCCGGTCGCGCTTGAACACGGTGGCGCGGCCGGTCTGCACGTTGGTGCACGAGATGAAAATGAGCGGATGCGTACACGCTCGCACGCGCTCGAAGTCCACCACCGTATCGAGCAGGTCTTTCAGCGGGTTGAAGTTGAACGGGTTGAGCTGGTACGGGCTCGCCATTTTGCTGACCATGTCGAAAAAGGCGTAGCCGGGCGAGGCGTCGAGCGACCAGGTGCCCATCAGCATGTCGAACGGCGCGCGCTGCACCGGGCTGTACTGCGCTTCCTTAGCGACGGCCGTCCAGAACGCGCGGAGCTGGTCGCGGGCGCCCTGGGCGCCGCCTCTTACGAAGCCGTCGGCCATCACAGCGGCGTTCATGGCGCCGGCGCTCGTGCCGCTCACCGCCTCGATGTCGAGCCGCCCGTCCTCCAGCAGCCGGTCGAGCACGCCCCAGGTGAAGGCGCCGTGCGAGCCGCCGCCCTGCAGCGCGATGTTGATGGTCTTCTGGCCGGTGGGGCAGGCTTTGTCGGTCTGGTAGCCGTGGGCGGCGTCGCCGTCGTCGATGCGGGGATAAAACTCGTCCGGCATGTTTTTCCTCCGTTGTCGCGTTCCTCAACGCCGCGACACTATGCGGGAGGCGCGGGCCGGGCAACGGAAAGGTGGGCGCCCGGGTTGGGCGAGGACGGAGATGTTTTTTGGCGGCGAAGGCGCGCGGCGGCTAGCGCATCGTCCATTCGGACACGTCCCAGAGTTTGACGGTTTTGTCTTCGCTTGCCGAGACGATGGTTTTGCCGTCGGGCGAAAAGGCGGCGGCGAGGACACCACCCCCATGCCCTGTGAGGGTTCTGATCACGCGCCCTGTGTTTGAATCCCAGAGTTTTAGAGTGTTGTCCCTGCTTCCTGAGACGATCGTTTTGCCGTCCGGCGAGAAGGCGGCGGCTCTGACCCAATTCCCATGCCAGCGCAAGGTTCTGATCACGCGCCCTGTGTTTGCGTCCCAGAGTTTTAGGGTGTTGTCGTCGCTTGCCGAGACGATGGTTTTGCCGTCGGGCGCGAAGGCGGCGACCCAGACAATACTCCCATGCCCTTTGAGTATTCTGATTTCCCGTCCTGTTGCTGCGTCCCAGAGTTTGAGGGTTTTGTCCTTGCTTGCAGATACGACGGTTTTGCCGTCGGGCGAGAACGCGCCAGCCCAGACAATATCTCGATGCCCGAGCAAGGTTATGATCTCGCGCCCTGTCGATGCGTCCCAGAGTTTGAGGGTTTTGTCGTCGCTTGCCGAGACGATGGTTTTGCCGTCGGGCGAGAAGGCGGCGGCCCTGACCCAATCCCCATGCCCTGAGAGGCGTCTGATCTCGCGCCCTGTTTGCGCGTCCCAGAGTTTGAGGGTTTTGTCGTCGCTTGCCGAGACGATGGTTTTGCCGTCGGGCGAGAAGGCGGCGGCCCTGACCCAATTCCCATGCCAGCGCAAGGTTCTGATCTCGCGCCCTGTTTGTGCGTCCCAGAGTTTTAGAGTGTTGTCCTCGCTTCCCGAGACGATGGTTTTGCCTTCGGGCGAGAAGGCGGCGGCGTTAACAGCAACCCCATGCCCTGTGAGGGTTCTGATCAGCCGTTTCTCCGCGTCTTCATACCCGCCCGCCGCCAGCGGATTGCGCCGCGCCTCCTCCGCTAGCCGCGCTTCCTCGTGCGCAACGATTGTTCCGGGTGAAAGCATGGCTCCGTGCTCGAACGATTGTTCCTTTGCCAAGGGAGGTGATGGTTGAGGTCGAAGAGGCGCCTGGTTCACCGTCACCGACGGCTGCGTGAACACATTTCCTGTAACGACGATAGGGTCTGAGGCGGGCAGCCTCGGCACCTCCTGCTCCGCCGCAGGCGCACCCAGCCCAAAGCTTTGCAGGCTAGGCGCGCCAAACATCCGCCATGTGTTTTCATACTCCCGGATGGCGGCGCGGTCGATGACGGCCGGTCGGCCGACGCGCTTCTCCAACTCGTCGATCAGGGCATCAATCTGTTGCCCACGCGGGTTTCCGTCCCAGCCGCTCAGGTCGATGTAATCGGCTCGGCGAAAGCCTGTGGGCAACTCACACGCTTCGATTTTCACCGGGATAAGGATGCCGAGGTGATGCGCGAGATCGACTTCCTCAATCACCCAACGCGAACCCACTGCCCTTGAGCACCATAGCACGACCAGAGCTTTCGCCGCACGAATGCGTCCGTCTATTTGCAGGCCAAAATCCCGGCCCTTTATGAGGCTGTAATCAAACCAAACAGAAAAACCGTGATGCCTCAGTACGGTCGCGAAATGCTGCGCGGCGGCGCGGCGCTCGGACTTATATGAAATAAATATTTCTTCGGACATGAGATCGCAAAAGATTACCGGCACTCTGTTTGCTTGATCTTGCGCGAAAGGTCAACGACGCGGGGCGCGCGACAGCGCGGCTTGTGCGCGCCCCTCCGCTTGCGTAGTGTCTCGCCTTGATTTCCAAGGTGAACGCCATGACCAAGACCGTCCGCGATTCCAAAACGCCGCCAAAGTCCGCCCCCGCGTCGAACGCCGCCCCCGCCGCCAAAAAATCCGCGCCTAGCCGCGCGCCCGGCGCGCAGTTCACCCGGCAGGAGGCGCTGCAATTTCACAGCCAGGGGCGGCCCGGCAAGTTCGAGGTGACGCCGACGAAGCCCATGGCGACGCAGCGCGACCTCTCCCTCGCCTATTCGCCGGGCGTAGCCGTGCCTGTAGAGGCCATCGCCGAGAACCCGTCGCTCGCCTACGACTACACGACGAAGGGCAACCTCGTGGCGGTCATCTCGAACGGCACGGCGATCTTGGGCCTTGGCAATCTCGGCGCGCTCGCTTCCAAGCCGGTTATGGAGGGCAAGGCGGTGCTGTTCAAGCGCTTCGCCGACATCGACTCCATCGACCTCGAAATCGACACCGAAGACCCGGAGAAGTTCATCAACGCGGTGCGCTATCTCGGCCCTTCCTTCGGCGGCATCAACCTGGAGGATATCAAGTCGCCGGAGTGCTTCGTCATCGAGAGCCGCCTGCGCGAGCTGATGAACATCCCCGTGTTTCACGACGACCAGCACGGCACGGCGATCATCGTCGCGGCGGGCCTCATCAACGCGCTGGAGCTGACGGGGCGCGACTGGGGCGACGTGAAACTCGTGTGCAACGGCGCGGGCGCGGCGGCGCTCGCCTGCCTCGACCTGCTCGTGAAGATCGGCCTCAAGCGCGAGAACATCTTCGTCAACGACATCGTCGGCGTGCTGTATGACGGCCGCAACGAGCTGATGGACGAGTATAAGGTGAAGTACGCGCGCAAGACCAAGGCGAGGCAGCTCGCCGAGGTCATCGAGGGCGCGGACGTGTTTCTCGGCCTCTCCGCCGCTGGCGCGCTGCCCAAGGAGTGCGTGGCCAAAATGGCGCCGAAGCCCATAATTTTCGCCATGGCGAACCCGGTGCCGGAAATCATGCCGGAGGAGGCGCACGAGGTTCGCGAGGACGCTATCGTGGCGACGGGGCGCTCGGACTACCCCAACCAGGTGAACAACGTGCTCGGCTTCCCTTACATCTTCCGCGGCGCGCTCGATGTTGAGGCGACGACCATCAACGACGCTATGAAGATCGCCGCCGCCGAGGCCATCGCGGCGCTCGCCCGCGAGGACGTGCCGGACAAGGTCGCCGCCGCGTATCAGGGCAGGCGGCTGCGCTACGGGCCGGACTACATCATCCCTGCGCCGTTCGATCCGCGCCTCATCTCCGCCATTCCGCCCGCCGTTGCGCAGGCGGCGATGGATTCGGGCGTCGCGCGCCGCCCGATCGGGGCCCTGGAGGCGGACAAAATGCGGCTCTCCGCGCGGCTCGATCCGGCGGCGGGCTTTCTCAACCGCGTGTTCGAGGCGGTGCGCGCCAACCCGAAGCGCGTCGTGTTCGCGGAAGGCGAGGAGGAGCTGGTGGTGCGCGCCGCGAACGCCTTTTACAACGCGCAGTTCGGCTTCCCCGTGCTCATCGGCCGCGAAAACCTGGTGAAGGAGGCGTGCATGAGCGCGGGCGTCTCTAACCGCGAGGCGTTCGAGATCCACAACGCGCGGCTGTCCGAGCGCAACGCCGAGTACGCGGAGTTTTTGTACAGCCGCCTCCAGCGCAAGGGCTACCTCCTGCGCGACTGCCAGCGCATGGTGAACACCGACCGCAACATCTTCGGCGCCTGTATGGTGGCGCTCGGCCACGCCGACGCGATGGTGACGGGCGTCACCCGCAACTGGTCGACGATCTACGCCGACATCCGCCACGTGCTCGACCCGAAGCCCGGACGGCGCGTGATCGGCGTATCGCTGATCCTGTCCAAGGGCCGCGCGGTGCTCGTCGCCGACACGTCCGTGCACGACATGCCGAACGCGGGGGAACTGGCCGACATTGCGGTCGAGGCGGCGGCGGTGGCGGAAAAGCTGGGCCTGACGCCGCGCGTCGCGATGCTCGCCTACTCAACCTTCGGCCACCCGAAGGGCGAACGCTCGGATCAGGTGCGCGAGGCGGTCGGCATCCTCGACGGGCGCGGCGTCGATTTCGAGTATGACGGCGAGATGGGCGCCGACGTGGCGCTCAACAAACGCGCGATGGCGCTTTACCCATTCTGCCGCCTGTCGGACACGGCGAACGTGCTCATCATGCCCGCGTTTCACTCGGCGAGCATCTCGACCAAGATGCTGCAGGAACTGGGCGGTGGCACGGTGATCGGCCCCTTGCTGTTCGGCCTCGCCAAGCCGGTGCAGATCGCGCAACTGGGCGCGGCCGACAGCGATCTCGTCAATATGGCGGCGCTCGCCGCGTTCAACGTGTAAGCCCGGGCGCTACTCCGCCGGGGCCGGGGTCGCGCCGACGCCGCTTTCGCGCTCAAGCTGCCTAGCGATGGCGTTGGGAGACTTGGTGTAGGGCGCCAGTAGCCGGTACATGGCCGGGATGATGAACAACGTCAGCAACGTCGCGCTGATCGTGCCCGCGAGGACGACCCAACCGATCACCGCCCGCGTCTCCGCCCCCGCGCCGTGCGCCAGCGCGAGCGGCAATGCGCCCGCCGCCGTGGCGATGGACGTCATCAGGATCGGACGCAGACGATCCTGCGCAGCCTCCATGATCGCCTCGTCGACGCTCATGCCTTCGTCGCGAAGCTGGTTCGCGAACTCGACGATAAGAATGCCGTTCTTCGCCGCGATGCCAATGAGCATCAGGATGCCGACCTGGCTGAAGATGTTGATCGAGCCGCCGGTGACGAGCAGCGCCAGCGCGGCCCCCGAAATGGCGAGCGGCACCGTGAGGATGATGATGAACGGGTGGATGAAACTCTCGAACTGCGCGGCGAGAATGAGGAAAATGATCACCAGCGCCAGCCCCAGCACGAACACCAGCGACTGGCCGGTCTGCTTGAACTCGAGCGACTCGCCCTTGTAGTCGATGGTCGCGATTTCGGGCAGATCCTCGCGCACCGTCTGCTCCAGAAATCCAAGCGCGTCGCCCAGACTGTACCCCGGGTTGAGCGAGGCCGTGATTGTGACCGAGCGAACCTTGTTGTAACGCGGCAAGGTGGCGGCGTCCGCGCGTTCGCGCAGCGTCACCACGTTCGAGAGCGGGATGAGCTGGTTGGTCGTGGCGGACCGCACGAAGATGTTGGTGAGGTCGGTCGGCTGCAGGCGGTTGTCGACCTTGGCCTGCAGGATGACGTCGTACTCCTCGCCGCGATCGATATAGGTCGTCACCTGCCGCGAACCGAGCAGCGTCTCAAGCGTCCGGCCGATCTCCTGGGTGGAGACGCCAAGCTCCGCCGCGCGGACGTTGTTCACGTCCACGAGGAGCTGCGGCTTGGTCTCGGCATAGTCGCTGTCGATGGCGGTCAAGCCGGGATAATTGCGCGCCTTCTCCAGCAGCACGTCGCGGGCCTTGGCGAGCGTCGAGTACTCCGCCGCGCCGATCACGAAGTTCACAGGTTGGTCGCCGCGCTGCACCAGACCGCCGCGCATGAAGGCGTTGGCGCGCACGCCGGCGTGCTTCTGCAGCCGCTGGCGTAACTCCGGAACGATGTCAAGGCCCGAGCGCCGGCCGGTGTCCCAGGGCGACAGAACCATGACCGCGCGGCCGCCATTATACTCCTCCGTCGAGCCGAAGCCGGCGGGGGTTCGGACGATGAGCGTGGCGGCCTCGCCCGCTTCGCGATAGGCCATCAGGTCTTTTTCGATCTCGCGCATGTAGCGCCGGGAATATTCGAAGCTGGCGCCCTCCGGCCCTTTCACGTTCACGAGCAGAGCGCCCCTATCCTCCGGCGGTGTGAACTCCTGGGGCAGCAGCCGGACCATGAGAAAGGTCAGGCCGACGACGCCGGCGACCGCGAGCACGACCAGCATCGGCGAGTTCATGGTGGGCTTAAGCAGCGCGGCGTATCGGCGCTGCATCCAGCCGCGCTCGCCCGTGTGCGCATGCTTGTCGGCGTCGCCAGCCTGGACGCGCTTCGCCTTCAGCAGCTTGGAGCATAGCATCGGCGACAGGGTGAGCGCGACGAGGCCGGAAAAGGCGACTGACGCCGCCATCGCGATAGACAGCTCCGCAAAAATGCGCCCAGTGATCCCCGCCAGAAACACGATTGGCACAAACACCGCGACGAGGACGAGCGTCGTCGCCACGACCGCGAAGCCGACCTGATTGGCGCCGCGATAGGAGGCGACGAGCGGGGATTCGCCCAGCTCCATGCGCCGGTAGATGTTCTCCAGCACCACGATGGCGTCGTCCACCACGAGTCCAATGGCAAGCACGAGTGCGAGCAGCGTGATGAGATTGACGGTCGCGCCAGCGGCGTACATCGCGACGAATGCGCCCAAAATCGACACAGGCACCGCCAGCATCGGGATGAGCGTGGCGCGCAGATTGCCGAGAAACACGAAGATGACGAACAACACGCAGCCCGCCGCGATGGCGAAGGTGAGCCACACCTCATGCATTGAGGCGTCAATAAATTGCGTGGTGTCGTAGGAGGGCAAGAGATTGATTTGCGCGGGAAGGCCCTCGCGAATGCGCTCCACCTCCGCTTTCACGCCGCGCGCCACGTCGAGCGCGTTGGCGCCGGAAATGCGCACGATGCCGAGGCCGATGCGGTCCTGACCGTCGCCGCGGAACTCGGATTTTTCGTTGGCCGGAGCTACCTCGACCCGCGCCACGTCGCCAAGGCGGGTCAGATAACCGTTCTCGTCGCGCCGCACCACGAGCTGGCGAAATTGGTCGGCGGTGGCGTAGGCGCGCTCGAGCCGCACGGTGAGATAGCTGTTCAGCGACTCAATGCGCCCGCCGGGCAGCTCCACGTTTTGCGTGCGCACGGCGTTTTCGACGTCGGCGATTGTCAGATTGCGCGCGGCGAGCGCCTGCCTGTCGATCCAGATGCGCATGGCGGGCGTGGCGGGCGCGCTGACGTTCACCCGCGCGACGCCGTCCACCGCGCTCAGACGGTCGACGATGTAGCGCTCGGCGTAATCCGTGATCTCGATGCGCGAAAGCGTGCTGCTGGTCAGGCTGTACCACAGGATCGGCGAGGCGTCGGCGTCCACCTTAGTGATTTGCGGCGTGTCGGCTTCGTCGGGCAGGTCGTCGATGACGCGGTTCACCCGGTCGCGCAGGTCATTGGCGGCGGCGTCGATGTCGCGACCGAGGGTGAATTCCACCGTGATGGTCGAAACGCCGTCCTGGCTGCGCGAGTCGATGTTGCGCACGCCCTCGATGCCGCTGATCTGATCCTCAATGATTTTGGTGATGCGGGTGTCAACCACCGACGCAGCCGCGCCCGTGTAGGTCGTCTCGATTGTGACGATCGGGGCGTCCACGTCCGGATATTCGCGCACCGGCAACCGCGTATAGGAGATAATGCCGAACACAATAATGATCAGCGAGACGACGGTGGCGAACACCGGTCGTTTAACGGAGACGTCCGATAAAATCATTCCCGGCTCCCGGGGTTAAGCGCCGCCGCCATTGCCGGTGCGCGACTGCGGGCGCACCTTGCCGCCGTCGCGGACGCGGATGACGCCGTCGGCCACAATGACGTCGCCCTCATTCAGTCCCTCGACGATCTCGATGTAGCCCGGCATGCGGCGGCCGGTCTTCACGGCGATGCGGCGCGCGGTGTCGCCGCCCTCGACCTTGAACACGAAGCGCTCCTCGCCAAGCGCGATGACGGCCTCCTCAGGCGCCATAATGGGCTTGGCCCGCTCGCGCACCACGGCGACGGTCAAGAGCATGCCAGGCGCGAGTTGGCCATCGTCGTTCGGTAGGAGCGCCCGCACCGTGACGGCGCGCGTGACGGGGTCAACGACGCCCTCCACGGCGCTCACCGCGCCTTTAAACTCGCGATCCGGATAAACCGGGCTCCGGCCGATGATTTCCTGACCGGGCTTCAGCGAAGCCATGTAAAGCTCGGGCACCGCAAAATCGAGCTTGAGGACGGAGATGTCCTGCAGCGTCGCCAGTTCCGTGCCGGGCTGCACGAGCGCGCCGACGCTGATGCGCTTCAAACCCAGCACGCCGTCGAACGGCGCGCGGATGATGCGGCGGTCGATCTCGGCCAACATGCGCTCCACCTCGGCCTTGGCGGTGTTGCGGGCCCGCTCCTGCTCGTTGAGGCGCGTCTCGGTGCCCGCCCCGCGCGCGGCGAGCGTCTGGATGCGCTCAAGTTGCTTCTCGGCTTCGGTGAGGGTGGCGCGCGCGCTTTCGAGCTGCGCAGCGAGCGTGCGGGTGTCGAGCTCAACGAGAATGTCGCCGCGCTTCACCTTTTGCCCGTCGGAGTAGCGCAAGGCCACGATGGGGTCGGTCACGGGCGCGGTGACGACGATCTGATCCTTGGCGTAGGTCGTGCCGACGGCCTCGATCAGGTCGAGCAGTTCGCGCCGGGTCGCTGCCTCGACGATCACCCCCGGTGCGGGCGGCGCTTTAGCTTCAGGCTTTTCCGCGCCGTAACGTGTTTGTATGGCGTAGCCGCCCGCGGCGAAACATCCGGCGATGACGAGCGCCGCAAACGCTTTCCACATGATGATCCCTATCGACTTCAACCCCTCATCATAAAGGGTCGGGCGCAGCGAAAGGTCAACATGGGTGGGCCGCGCGGCCCTCAACACTGCGTGACGCGCGCGGAAATGCATGAGGTTAATAAAAACGGCCGGTGAGAGATCGCCGGCCATGAGCACGAGCCTACAAATCACCAGCCGAAGGATAAGCCCGCTTTGCCGGCGACTGTGTTGGTGTTCACGCCGAAGCCCACGCCGCCGTCCAGGATGACGGAGCTGTTGCGACCGAAGGAGCCGCGGTCCAGCACGCCTCCCGCAGTGACGCCAAAAGCGTCAGCGCCGTCGAAGTTGCCCCAGCCCGCGCGTAGGGCGAAATCCTGCCCGGGCAGGAACGTGGGCGTGTCGAGCGACAGCGCGATGGCGATGCCCTCCGCCAGTTCCTCGTCGCGGTCTTGCAGGTTGCCGATCTGGCGCTGCTGCGCCTCGTCGCGCGCGAACAACTCCGTCACTTGTGTTTCGACAACCGTAACTCGGTTATCGACGGCGGCGACTTGGTTGAAGACCACGGTCACGCGATTATCGACGCCAGTAACTCTGTTATCGACAACGGTCACCCGGTTATCGACGGCGGTGACGCGGTTATCGACGGTGGTGACGCGATTGTTGACCGTTTCAACCTGCGCGGTAGTGGCCACCCCCGCCGTTTCGGCGGTGACGGCGGCGACATTGCCGGTCGTATCCGCGACCATAATCTTGATATTGCTGGTGTCGAATGTTGAGCTTGCCCTACTGTTCTCACCGGGCGCCGAGCCAAGGCCTGCAAAGCGATAGAAGTTTGACGACGCGCCAATCGAAACTTCGCCCGGCCGCGAAAACACGCCTGCGCCGATGGCGATCGAGTTCGTGCCGATCGCTTCTGCGTCAGTGCCGATGGCGATGGCGTTCGTTCCGGTGGCCTGTGCGCCGAGCGGATCACCTGGTATCTCGTTGCCGCCGAAAGAGCCGATGGCGATCGAGCCGGCGCCGGTCGCCTGCGCGTTTGTTCCGATAGCCGTTGACTCATTGCCGGAAGCCAAAGTCCGTCCGCCAACAGCGACCGCGTTTCCCCTTGGTGCGGTCGCGTTTGCGTTATTGCCGTATGCACTGTTGAATGATCCGCCAGTCGCTTGCGCACCATCCCCGCAAGCTGTGTTGCTGATGGTGTTGCCGTCGCTGGGATCGACAAGTGTTGAACCTGTTCCTTCGCATTCAAACGCTTTTACTTGCGAAAAAGGTAATGTTGAGGCTCCCGCCGTCAAGGCGATCAATAATGTCAGCGTTTGCCCGCGAGACAAAGCGCTCGCGCGAAAATCAATCATAGTCTTCCCCCATTTGGTGTCGAACCGGCTAATATCCCGACGCGGTGGGACATAACGAGAGACGCGAATCACGTTCAGGACTATGAGAGAGTGCCTACCTATAAGAAGTGCGGCACCAGCATAAGCCTGTGGCGCACCAAAAAAAATAGATTTTTATAAAGAATAAAAGATTCCGGTAACAAGGGGATGAA
>JANRIQ010000010.1:0-2502 GCA_033764775.1 Hyphomicrobiales bacterium
CGGCTCGCCTACGCCATAGCCAACGCCGTGGCCGTGCTCATCATCGCCTGCCCGTGCGCGCTCGGCCTGGCCACGCCGATGTCGATCATGGTCGGCGTGGGCCGGGGCGCGCAGCACGGCGTGCTCATCCGCGATGCCGCCGCGCTCCAACGCGCCGAAAAAGTCACCCACCTCGTCACCGACAAAACCGGCACCCTCACGCAGGGCCGCCCGGAACTTTCAGGACTGCATGCCGACGCAGCCGTCGGTGAAGAACGTCTGCTGGCGTGGACTGCGGCTCTGGAATCCGGCAGCGAACATCCGCTCGCCCACGCCGTCGTAAAGGCGGCCGAAGCGCGCAAGCTCACCCTCCCGCGCGTCGAGGGATTTGCCTCCATCACCGGCGCGGGTGTCACCGGTCGCATCGACGGAAAGTTCGTGCGCGTCGGCAAACGCGAGTGGCTCAAAAAAGAAGGGGTCGAGATCCCCGCCGACTTCGAGGCCCAAGCCCAGCGCCTCCTCTCTGAAGGCGGCACCGTCATCTGGGTGGCCTTCGATCAAAAGGCGGCCGGCCTGCTCGCCCTGACCGACTCGATCAAGGCGACTACACCCGAGGCAATCCGCCAGCTCCATGCGCTGGGCCTGAAAGTCGTCATGCTCACCGGCGACCATCCCACCACCGCCAACGCCGTGGGCAAGAAACTCGGCATCGACGACGTGCGCGCCCAACTCGCGCCCGAAGACAAGCATCGCATCATCGAGGAACTCCGCCGCTCCGGTGCCGTCGTCGCGATGGCCGGTGACGGTATCAACGACGCCCCCGCGCTCGCCGCCGCCGATGTCGGCATCGCGATGGGCACCGGCACCGACGTAGCCATCGAGAGCGCGGGCATCACTCTCGTAAAAGGCGACCTGCGCGGCATCGTGAGCGCCCTCGTGCTGAGCCGGGCGACGATGAAGAACATCCGGCAAAATCTCTTCTTCGCCTTCATATACAACACGGCCGGCGTGCCGCTGGCGGCGGGTGTCTTGTATCCGCTCACCGGATGGCTGATGAATCCCATGATCGCCGGCGCGGCTATGGCCCTGAGCAGCGTCTCCGTGATCGGCAACGCCCTTCGCCTCCGCAACGCGCGGCTCTGATTGGCGCGCTCAGTCCGCGCGCTCGGCGCAGTCGCAATCCAAGCACGCGCCGCGCGCGCATGCGCCGCAAAAATCTTCCAGGCGACGACGCAGGTCCGCCCGCGCCCGATGCAGCGCCACGTTCGCGGCTCCGGCGCTCATCCCCATGCTCTCGGCCACGGCCGCCACCGGCTCGCCGCCGAGCTCCACCCGGCGGACCAGCTCCGCCGTGCGCGGGCGCAGATCTTCCAACAACGCCTCCACGCACGCGCAGACCGAGCGCCTCGCCTCCTCCGTCTGCCTGTCGCCATCCATCGCCCACCGCTCCTCTCGGCGCTCACGGGCGAAGCGACTGCGCACATGGTCCACGAGCGCGTTGTGCAACACCCGATAGAACCACGCGGTTGTCTTTTCCTCGTCGCCCACAGGAGTAGCGCGCAAAGCCTTCAAGAGTCCCGCTTGCAACACATCGTCCGCATCGGTTTCGTTGCCTAGGCGCGAGACGAGGTAGGCGCGAAACCTCGAACGCCGGTCGATCAATGAAGCGATTGGCTCACGGGATTCCATGTGCGGCTGAGTCCACGCAGCCTGACGCAGCGCGGACAACAAGCAACCAACCTATCCGCTGCAACACGCCGAGGCCAGGCTCCTCTTATCTGTCTCATGGGCAAAAGAATAGGAGTCCCTTCTCCGCCAAACAGCGAAACCATGAGGGATCGGCGGCGTTCGCGGTGTATTACCACCAGAACTCATCATGAAAACCCACCCCCAAGACCAAGCGCTGCGCGAGCTGCTTCGACGCTCCTGGATCGTGGAGCCCCGCGCCAACCCGGGATTTCGCTCGGCTGTCTGGGCTCGCATCGACGCCGCCCGCCGTCTGCCCGAGACCTGGTTCGGCTGGATGCGCCTGAACATCATTCGTGTCTCCTATTGCGCCGCGTTTAGCGTGCTGTTTGCCGGTGCCGGCGGCGGGCTCCTCGCCGCCACCCAAGCCAACCGGGAGCGGGAGGCGCTCATCCAACGTTACGTCGTGAGCATCGACCCGCACCAGCAGGTCGGCTCCGCCCGACTGCCATGAACTACCGCTGGATCACCGCCGGTGCGATCATCGCCCTCGCCCTTCTGGCCGGGGGCGCGTCCTACCTCTGCTTCCACCACACCATGTCGGTGTCGCCCGGGCAGAACCACGACTCGCTCATGTGGGTGCGCCACGAGTTCAAACTCTCCGGCGAGAAACTAGCCAAAGTGGAGGCGCTCCACGAAGCCTATGAATCGGTTTGCGCCGAGCACTGCATCGCCATTGCCGACGCCCGCAAAGAACTGAAGCGTTTGCAAAACGCCGACGCCTCGCCGGCCGACATCAAGTCCGCCGCCGACAAAGCCAAGGCCATTGATGCCCGC
>JANRIQ010000012.1:0-153546 GCA_033764775.1 Hyphomicrobiales bacterium
CGTGACCAACGGCCAGGCGCTGAACCGGTATTCCTATGTGCTGAACAACCCGCTCAGCTACACCGACCCGTCGGGCTTCTTCTTCCAGTCGCTGTTCAAGGCCATCGGCCGGGCGCTCGGCGCCGTGTTCCGCGCCATCGGACGCGTGTTCAACGCGCTGCTGAAGTCGGGGATCTTTAGAAGCATCGTGCAGGTTGTCGCGTGCGCAGGGGCGAGCTCGGTCGGCGCGGCGGCCCTCTGCGCGGGGCTTGTCTCCGGCGGTCTGACGCTTGCAAGCGGAGGAAGTTTATCGGATGCCTTGCAGGCCGGGGCCATGTCGGCGGCGATGGCCGGGGTTTACACCGGGATCGGCAAGCATCTGACAGCCATCGGGGCTACGGCGGTGGAGAAGGTGGCGACACATGGCGTTGTCGGCGGCGCGTTCTCCGTGGCGCAGGGCGGCGAGTTCCACACCGGCTTCGTAACAGGGGCGGTCGGCAAGGCGGCCGGGCTGGCCACGGAAAGTTCGGAATTGCAGGGCATACAGGGGTTTGAAGGCAAGTTCGTGCGCACGGCGGTCGCCGCGACGGCTGGCGGCACGGCGAGTGTTCTCTCCGGAGGCAAGTTCGGAAACGGGGCCGTGACAGCCGCGTTTGCGCATATGTATAATCAGGAGGGCGATAAAGACGATGAACTGGGGACCACTCGCCCTGGAGAGACAAATAGAACAAAGGATTGGTGCATCAGGGAGTGTTCAGACTTAGTTTTTGATACAAATCGGTTTCATCCCCGCATTAGAACAGCGGAGTTCAATAAGTGTGTTCAGACATGTACGGGTGAAAGCATTTCAGACGAGTGGGCACCTTACTTTCCGCGGAGTACCGAACGGTCTAAACTCCCTCAGCAGTCTCTACGAGACCAGAAATTACCTGGGCGATCCATGCCGACACCTCCGATTCTTGAAGGAGGACCGAGAAGTCCTAGCGGGATAGAAGCAGGCTTTAAGAGTCCAATCTTTAGAAGAGATCAACAAATGTTGATTTACTAACCTCTACAAACAGGAAAATAAGAAAATGGATCGGGACGTCGCTATTCGAATAGACTCGATGATTTATGTATCTAGTCAAGAACTAGGTGCCCTAACTTCTTATGTTTTGGCACATGTTCAAGATGAAGATCTAAGGAGAAAAATAAACAGACAGATAGGAAAATCTTTAGGGGAGCTTTTGGAAATCCACAACGAGATTTACACAATGTATCCCGAGGTTAAGAGGACCGCGCCTAACATATAGGCAGAAAATCCTACCCTCCGCCTTCGGTATGCCGGTGCTGATCTCCCAGACCCTGCGCAGCGTCGAGATCGCCTACGGCCCGGACTGCGCGCGCTTCAAGCGGATCGACGTCAACGAGACGGGGACGAAGACCACGCGTTATCTGTCCGGCGGCGCGGTGGAGATCGTTTTGGACGGCGGCTCGACGCTGAACAAGACGCATATCGGCGGCCAGGCCGTGGTGCTGCAGACCTTTGCGGCGCAGCATTCGATCGAGACCCGCCATCTGAAGACATGGGCTGGCGGAAACGCAGTTGCTCGGGCGCCCCGATTTATGTTATCGCCCTACTGCGGCGATCTCCAAAATCCATATCCGAGAGCCGTTAGCCAGCGTAACCCTGTTGTGTTCGATTCCTGTCAAAGTCCACCCATCTAAGTTGCCGCCCAAGCTCAGACGCACATATCTACCGGTTTGCTGGTTCTCGAGCAGCGCCCAGCGGTCAGAGCCGATCGTCATGGCCCCGCGCAACACATAACCTTGCGGCGGCGGTAAAGGCGGGGGCGCCGCCTCCGGTTGCGGGGCCAGGGCCTTCGGACGCTCCGGCAAAGGCCTCCGGTTGGGGGTGAACAAGGGGCGAGTGCGCAAGGCTTCAAACACTTCTTGCTCCACGGGCCCGGGGACAGGCCGGAGCGCACCAGCTTCCTCCGCGAACGGTTTAAGCGGCCCGGAGGCTTGACGGGGCATTGTATTTTGGACGATCAGCCACCCGTTAGCCAAAATCAGCGCCACGATGATCAGGACAACGGTTGCGCGGCCCATCAGCGAGCCGTACCGCTAAAGATAAATGCAGACGCTCGGAGGGTAACCTCAAGCACAGCGTCGTCCCTAAAAGGCGGCCGCGGTTCAGCGGGGCTCACCTCTCTGACAGAAAGATTCTGGGTCATTCGCACGCTCATCTCGCGCACAAAAATAAGCGGGCGGCGGCGATCGATTGCGAGCAAAACATCGGTTAACGCGTCGATGGGGGCGGCGAATTGCGCCTGAACGCTAATCTCGGCGCCAATGGGCGCCGGGGTTGCAGCCAAAGCCTGCATAGTGCGCATCTGTCCGCGATTGTCGCGGATGAGGGCGGCCACGGTCTGTTGCAGCGCCGCAGACGCGTCCTCCGATTTTCCGTTGATGGTTAGGTTTTGCGCAGCGAAAGCCGCCTTTAGCCTCTCTACGCCCGCTTTGCGCTCGCCTGAAGCAGCGGCGGCGCGAGATAGCGCGGCGACAAGGCTTGAGGCGGTTTCGATATTATCGTCCAACGCTTTGAGGCCGTTGAGGTAAGGCGCAATAACGGCCAGCCAAAGAAGAAGGCCCGCGCAGGCTGGCGCTGCGAAAGCGAAGATACGGCTAAATGTCGAGCCTGGGCGCGGCGTCATCGGTTTCCGACCACCTTTATAGAGAGCGTGAAGCGGTCGCGGCTTAAGGCGTCATCACGCAGGATAGGACCGGCAAAGGTGGCCTCCGCCACCCCCTTGAGTGACCGCACCCGGCTGAGCAAAGCCGAGGCGTCCGGTGCAAGCCCGCCTATGATGACGGCTTTATCGTCGCTGCGGTAATCGGTAAGCCACGTCGTATCGTCGAGGCCCTCAGTAAGCGCTTTCAGCACGTGCAGCGGCGATGGGGAGCGACGTCTTTCAGCCTCGAGAAAGTCTGCGGCCGCCAGTAGCGCTTCAGCCTCGCTGCGTAGGTTTGTGGCGATACGCGCTTGCGGCTGCAGCGCCGCAATCTCGGTCTGAAGGGTATGCAATGCGTGCTGGCGACGCAAGTACGGCTGCAGCAAAAGGCACAGTGTGAGGGCCGTGATCGCCACCGCCGCTAATGCGTTCAATCGCCGCGACAGTGCGGAGGGCTTCAGCGTAGTGGTCGGAAGCCGTTCCCTCCCTGCGTCGCTCAGCCGCCAGCGCAAAGAGCCGCGTCCGCGCAACGCTTCCGGTATTGCGGTTTCCAGCGCTTTCAAATTCGCTTTCGGAACCAGCGTAACGGCAACGGACGCCGTTCCGGCGGTCCGGTTCTCCGAGATTACGCAATATGACGCATAAACGTCGGACGCCCCGAACGGGCTGATGCGCGGAATGTGATAGGGGAGCGCCTGCTCCAGGCGGCGCGCCGCCGCGATCGGCATGGTGATGTCGCGCCTTAAGGTCAAACGTTCCGGCACGGTCGCCTCGACTTCGCTCACACGACGAACCGCAGCTTTCAGCGGGGTCTCTTCGCCAAGCACAACCCCTTGCGCAAAAGACGCGAGCCTGCGCCCGCCGATCTCGGCGACCCCGTCGCCATCGTCGTCAAATGTGAGCGTCAGGCGCTGACTGCGACGCTCGCCCCAAGCTTTCACGCTGGCGGGAAGCGCGAGTCGGATTTCCGACAGCCACCATGCCGCGCATCGGCGAAGCAGGCTCAAGATCATGTGTCAAGCGCCCCTTGCGTCAGAACATGGGCCTTGCGGCGGCGCTTCAACGAAACCGCGCCGCCAATCCAACATGATGAACGGCTTGGCTTGGTCTGCGGTAATGTATACCAATGCGTCCACCCGATAGAAAAATCGCCCGGCTTCAATTGTCGTCACGGTGATCGTGTAAACGCCGGCCGCCCGACCCGGGTCGCCCGGTGCGTCCGGTTCAGCCTCGCTGTTCGCGCCCAAGATGCTACGGACAAAGGGACTTGCGTAGCGCGGCTCGGGGGCGGGGTTGAACGCGTGAACGGAGATATGGGGCCTAAGACGCACAAACAGGGTCTCCGTCATGCCTGGCAACAGTCTGATCTCGGCTATGCTCTGCAGGTGCTGATTGGCCGGCGGGGCGAGGCCGAGAGCCGCGTACCCGTCCGCCTCTAGACCGTCGGAACGGACATCATCGTCCGCATCCACAAAATCCGCGAGTTCGGCGGCGACCTGGTTGGCGAGCGGCTCGCTGGCGCAGACGGTTAAAACGAGGCGGCGGAAGACTTCGTTGGGACTCTGATTGAGGTTGACTTTGCCGCGCTCCGCCTGGACTGCGACCTTTAGCGTGACGCCGTCAAAGGTGGCCTCGATCGCAGTTCCGTCATAGCGTAAGTCACGAGTGTCGTTTGCAATAAGCCTGGCGAGAGCCAGATGCACCCCGGCTTCCGCCTTGTGCTTGTGTTGGGCCGCTAGTTCTGTTTGCCGCGCAAACAAGAGGGTCGTCTTCGCGCGGTAGTTAAGCGCCGCGGCGATAGCAGCTAGCATAAGCAGACCGGCGATTGCGGCGAGGATCGCGGCGCCGGCCTCGCCACGCGTGTCGAGCGCACCAACCGCGCTTGCGTTTTCGCCATTTACCGCCAAGGCGCCTCCTCAAGCTTTAGGTGGATGGTGAGTGCCGGCCAGATGCGCTGATCGCCTGCTGCAAACAGCATATCAATCTGGATAAGGCTCGGCAGCGCGTCGGCGGGCCACTCCGGCATCCATTCGGCGCCTGGCGTGATGCCGGCGGAGTACCGAAACGACAAGCGTTCGACGCCGTCAAGAAGGTCCATTTCATTCCAAGCCAAATCACCCTCCTTTGCGTTCGAGGCAAAGGCTTGGCGCAATCTCACCGAGACGCGCCCTCTCGCCGAGGCGCTGCCGCCGATGGCGACCTCGTACAAGCCTGTGGTGGCCGGCAATGGGTCATCGATCAGAAATATCAGCTCCTTTTCCCCGCCCGTAAAGCGCAGGCTCCGTTTCGCATCCGGTATCCGTAGCGGCTGAATGCGCTCGATAAGCCCGCGCAAGGCGCGTTGAGCGTTCATTACCTCGACAACGGCGTCGGTCTTTACATTTGTCGCTCGCAAGGCGTTGCGGCCCAATAGCACGGCTGACAGAAGCACCCCGCTGACAAGGGAGAGAAGCGTCAGACCAACAATGGTCTCGATCAACGAAAAGCCCGAGGCCTCGCCCTCGTTGAGGTGCGGCGTCATCGGCTGGGCGCACTTAGCCGCAGCGTTGTCAGCGACACGCGCTGCAGGCGAGTTGAAGGACCCCACTCCACATGGAGACGCACTTGGGTTAAGCCAGTTGCGGAAGAAGACGCGGGCGCAAGACTCAAACGCCAAGCGTAAATATCGTCAATCCGCCCTGCGGCTGCGACCGGAGCGCCGGCGGCGATTAACGCCATCAAGGACTCGGCGTGGGCGACAGCGGCCAAGCGCTCGTGCGACAGCCGGGCCGAGTCCGCGCTTTGTCCAATGGCTCGAAATGTGAACGCCAAGCCAAGTGCCACGATGATGAAGGCGACAAGCGCCTCAAGAAGCGCGTAGCCGCCCTCGGCGACGTATATCTTTCTAGCGGCTTCGTCGTCCTGCGGGGTCATGGCCGCTCGTGAGCGTTTACGGCCACATGTCCGGACAGCCAGTTGATGGAGATGGTGCGCATGTCGGCGCCACGGATTAAAATGACCTCCGCGCCGCTTGCGCTTCCATCCGGAAAGAACCGGAGCACAGCGGTTCTAGCTGCCACACCCGACGCGGCGGTGCGGACCGTCACCGCCATGTCTTGCGGGAATGCCCCGCTTCCGCTGGTCGCCGCGCAGGTTTTCTCGGCTACGTCGACGGATACGGCTACGGCGGTGTTTTGCGCCATGGCTTTCACCTGAGCGCGCCGCAGCTCCGCAGCAAATTCCGCCGCGGCCTCCGCGACCGACGCCGGCCGTTGCCTCAACGGCAGCGCCGAGACGGCAAGTCCCGCGATCAACGCCAGGATGGCGAGCGCCGCCAGCAGTTCGACGAGCGTGACGCCGCTCTCGCCCGTCGCCTCACCAGCTGACGACATCGCGATTGGCTCCTTCTCCGCCTTCCGCATCGTCCGCGCCCAAGGTCGACAGATCGTACTCGCCATGTTCTCCCGGGAACTTATAGCGATAGGGCCTGTCCCAGGGATCGAGCAGCATCTCTTTCTTCTTCAGGTAGGGGCCGCTCCAGCCCTTGATCGCTCCGTCTTGCCGGATGAGGGCGTTCAAACCCTCGGCTTGCGTCGGGTAACGGCCGACGTCCAATCGGAAAATGTCTAGCGTCGCCCCAAGATTGTCGATCTCGACGCGGGCCGCGTCGGTTTTGGCGCGATCCAGATATTTGATGACCTGCGGCACGGTCAATGTCGCCAGCAATACGAGGATGGCGAGAACCACCAGAAGTTCGATCAAGGAGTATCCGTCCTCGGCGGAACGGCGGCTGCGCTGACCAGTCACAAGAACCACCCCTTCGCAAAACACGTCACAACGCCAGCTGGTTAGCGCTGAGCAGAGCAAGCAACACGGAGGCTATAACTCCCGCAATCAACGCCCCCATGACAATGGTGATGACGGGGACAAACGCGGCCGTCAAGCGCTTCAGCGTCCGGTCGACCTCGGTTTCGCAGAGGTCGGCGACCCGGCCGAGCGCCCAGGTCAAGTTGCTGGCGTCCTCGCCGACCCGGATCAGGTCCAGACAGACATCGGGGAATGTTCGCGTATCGCCCAGGGCGGCGGCAAGCCTCTCGCCTTCTCTGACCCGAAGGGCGGCCGCCGCCAGATCGCGCTCGACCGCCCTGTTGGCGACGGCGGACGCGCAGGCGTTCAGCGCGGTAAGAAGCGGCACGCCATTGCTGAGCAAGAGGCCAAGAAGCCGGGCGCTCGCCCCGGCATGAATGCGGGTGACGACATATCCGATACCCAGCGGCGCTCGGCGCTGAGCCTCATCCCACCACAACCGGCCGGCGGTGGTGCGGATATAGAGCTGGAACCCGGCGAACACGCTGCAAAGAAACACAAAAACGGCCAGCGCATAGTGTTCAAACCACTCCGAGGCCGCGAGGACGGCGCGCGTCACCGGCGGCAGGGACTGTTGAGCGTTGTCGAACAGCGGCCGGAACTCCGGGATGACCACGAGGAACAGCAACATCAGCGATGCCGCCGCCATGACGAACAGGATGGCCGGGTAAATCAGGGCGCTTATCAGCTCCGAGCGGAACTCCTCTGTCCGCTTTAACTGAGCTTCTAAGGCGCCAAGGCAGGCGGTGAGCTGACCGCTGAGTTCGCCCGCTTTGATGGTGTCGACGATAAAGGGCGCAAGCCCGGCGCCAGCATCGCCGAGCGCCTGGGAAAGCGGCTGACCCTTTTGCACGAGCGCTTGCACCCTGGACAGGAACGCTTTCACCGCCGGACGCTGCGTCAGGCGGCCGGCCGCGCCTATCGCTTGGGGCAAGGTCATACCGGCTGTGAGAAGCATGGACAGGTAAGACAGGACGTCGACTAAATCGCGGCGATGCAGAGATGTTTGGTTCAAGCGCAGCCGGAGGTGCAGTGTGCTCCCCCCATCTTGTCGCCGGGACAGGGTGAGGGGGGCCGCGCCCTGGTCGAACAAGCGCCGCGCCGCCGCCGCCTCCGACTCGGCGTCCACCACGCCTTTGATGGATTTGTTCGCCGCGTCGATCGCGGTGTAGTCGTAAAGGGGCATCAGCCGTCCGGGGAGCAGACGCGGAGTAAATCTTGGTATGTCGTGACACCAGCGGCGACTTTGTCGAGGCCGTCCGCAAACATCGGCCGCATCCCGCCTTCGATCGCGGCGGCTTTAAGGTCATGCGCCGCCGCCCGGCGCCCGATGAGCGCTCTGAGAGCGTCGCTGACCGCCAACACCTCGTAAACGCCGATGCGTCCCCGGAACCCGGTCATAGCGCATCGCTCGCAACCGCCAGGCTCATAGAGACGCAAAGGGGCGGCCGCGCCGCAGGCCTCGAAGTGGCGGGCGACCTCCGGCGGCGTCGCCATCGGCGTCTTGCACTGATCGCACAAAGTGCGAACCAGGCGTTGGGCGACCACGCCTTCAACCGTCGCCGCCACGATGAAGTCGGGCAACCCCATGTCGAGAAGCCGCGTGATTGAACTCGCCGCGTCGTTGGTGTGGAGGGTCGAGAGCACCTTATGGCCGGTCAGGGCCGCCTGGGCGGCGATTTCCGCGGTTTCGAGGTCACGAATCTCCCCCACCAGCATAATGTCCGGATCCTGACGCAAGAAGGCGCGCAAGGCATTGGCGAAGGTAAAGCCGATCTGGGGCTTCACCTGCACCTGGTTGACGCCGGGAAGTTCGTACTCGATGGGGTCTTCCACGGTGAGTATTTTCTGAGCTCCATCGTTGTAACGGAGCAAGGAGGCGTAGAGCGTCGTCGTCTTGCCGCTGCCCGTCGGGCCGGTGACGAGCACAATGCCGGTTTTGGCGTCGAGCGCGGTCAGATAGCGCGTCAGGGCGCTGGCGCCCATCCCGAGCCTCGCCAGGTCCAGCTCAACTTGGCCTTTGTCAAGAATGCGCAACACCACGCTTTCACCATGCATGGTCGGTGTGGTCGCGACCCGCAAATCGACGGGCTTGCCGCGCACCGTGGCCCGCAAGCGTCCGTCTTGCGGCAAGCGGCGCTCGGCGATGTTAAGCGAGGCCATCAGCTTTACCCTGGAGAGGATCGCGGCCCGCAAGGCGGGCGGCGGGGACTCGATGGCGCGCATGACGCCGTCGACGCGAAGGCGCACCTTGAAGCCGCGGCCCTGGGGCTCCAGGTGGATGTCGGACGCCCTTAAGTCGACGGCGGTCTGAATGAGGCGGTTGACGAAGCGGATGACGGGGGCTTCCGCCGCGAGCTCGATGAGCTGTTCAAGGTCTTTGGCCTCTGCGTCGGCGCTTGCCGCTTCAAGCGGGCCGCCGTCTTGCGCTTCGTACAGTTGCACGAATGCAGCCTCGAGAAGTGAGGCTTCCGCGACGACGAGGTCAAGCTTAGCCCCGCTCGCCAGTTCCAAAGCCTTCATCACATAAGACGAGAACGGGTTGGCCATGGCGACGGAGAGGCGGCCATCCGCCAAGCGCAATGGTAGCACATGGTGCAGCTTCAAAAAGTCCTGGCTGAGGCGGCCGGCGAGCACCGGCTCCAGCGGCAGCTGAGCGGCGGACAGCACAGCCAGGCCCAATTGCTGAGCCAGCCGCGCCGCCACATGCTTTTCTTCAAGGACGCCGAGTTTCGACAGGAGAAGGACGGCGGGTTCGCCGGTCTGGCGGCAAGCGGAAAGCACGCGCGTCTCCGCTGCGGCGTCGATAAAGCCCGCCGCCGCCAAACTTTGCACAAACGCCGTCTCCGGCGATGCGGAGGTTGCTTGAGACGGAGTGCGCATGAGCAAGACGGGTCGCCGCAGTCTTCATACTGAAGGGGCATTGTAAAGCCAGGTCAGCCATAAGCCAAGGCAGAGAAACGGGCCGAAGGGAAGTTTCTGCGCGCGTAGATCGCCGCCGCGGCGGCGCCAGAGGATAAGCCCGTAGATGAGGGCGGACAGGCACGCAATCAGCAGCATCGGGGCTAACCCCTGCCACGACGTCCAAACTCCTGCGGCGGCGAATAGCTTGACGTCGCCGAGGCCGAGGCCCGCCCGGCCGCGCCACCATTGGTAAAGTGACCGGAACGCCAAAAGCGCTGCGCCGCCCGCTGCGGCGCTCGCCAGCGCCTCGGCCAAGGACGCCGGATCGGCGAGGTGGCGAACCGTCGCGCCGAAGCCGAACAGCGTCAGCGTCAGCGCGTTCGGGAGAATATAGGCGCGCAGATCGAAGAGGGAGAGCGCCAGCAACAGCCAGCCGAGCAAAATCGCAGCGCTGATGAAGGGCGGCGAAACTTTTGCCACCGCCCACAAGACGACGCCCAAAGCGGCGAGTTCGGCGATGAGGTAGCGCGCCGCAATCGGGCCTGTGCAAGACGGACACACGCCCTTAAGCCATAGCCAACTGCAGATGGGGACGAGCTCGTGAGCGGCGAGCCGCCGCGCGCAGCTGTCACATACCGAGCGCGACCAAATCCAATCCTTGCCATCGAGACAGCGGTCGACGGCTGTTGCGATAAAGCTGCCGGTGAACGGGGCGGCCAACGCGGCGAAAATCAGCGGGATGTCGGCCGTCACAAGGGAGCGCCTTTGTCGTCAGCGCCCGCACGGGGACGCCGCGACGGTTAAAGCCGCCTGCGGACATGTGCGCAAGTGCGCAGGTGTGCAGAACGGCTTGTGCGCAGATGCTCACTATCTCAGCGCCTCTGGCAGCCAGCCTCTGCCCTCCAGCAGTCCTTCCGCCGCCTTGGCCATCTCGGCCTTTTTAAGCCCTCAATGCGTCGGGCGGCGTCCTCCGAGACACCCTCGCGGACGGCAGCGAGGATATGCGCCTTGGAAAGCCTAGAGAAGTACCCGTCCGCCGTCGCCGCCCAGTAAGCGGCCATGTCGAGGTCAAGGGCCTGCGCCAGCGCGTCGCCCCTGCCTTCGCCGCTTCCATGCGCCTCGCGCAGGGCGTTGACGGCGGGCGCGACAGCGGCGGCGAGCAGTTTGAGCAGATCATCCTGCGGCAGGCCCGCCAGATACGCCCACAGCTCGCCCGCGTCCTGTGGCAGCCGCGCGGTCTGCTCCTCTCGCAATGCCTCCAGTTCCCTGCCCGCCACGGTTTCGCGGCCGACAAGGCCGTGGAGCGGCGCGGCGCGCAAACCGATGTCGAGGGCGGAGACTGCCCGGCCGTGATAGAAACTCTGGCTGACGAGGGCATGTGCGATGGCGATGAGCGCCATCTGCTGGTTCGCCGCCAGTTTCGCCTGCAGCCCTTGGGTACGCGCGGCGGCCAGTTCGCATAACAGCCGATCGGAGAGCGGTTTTGAGCCGAGGTCGTCGCCGTCCTCCTCCACGCCCGTCTCGCCGCGCCTGACGGGTATGTCGGTCGCCAAGGCTTTCGCGGGCGGCTCGTCCTCGGGCCGCAGGAACCCGCGCTCGACCTTCACCGTCCCGTCGTGGCCGAGGCTGACGAACGCCCCGCAGCGGGCGATGTCGGCGGGGTCGAACACGGCCTCGCCATGCACGCGGTCGAGGGCGTCCTCTAGCTTTTCAAGCTGTTCGAGGGTCTCGGCGTCAAGCTCCTCGGCGCTCTCATGGCCTTCACACAGCGCCTCGTACTCGGCGCGCAGGCGGTCGAGGGTCGCCTGCTCCTCTGGCGTGAGCGCCGGGGTGCGGGCGTAGATGCGTCGCATGCCCGCCGCCATCGAATAGGAGAACTCCGGCTCGGCGATCACCCACGCCCAGCCTTCGGCCTTGATGGCGGCGGCGTCAGCCTCCAGTTTCTCGCGAACCAGATGATCGAGCAGTTCGCGGTCGGTCAGCCAGCAGTCGCCGTCCTCCGAGAACAGGTCGCGGATGGTCATGCCGCCCGCCGCCTCGTAGGCGGCAAGGCCGACATAGCGCACGCGCCGGTCGTCGGCCGCGACATGGGTCTCGGTCAGCATCCGCTTGATGAAGGCGACGGTCTTGTTCCATGTCAGTTCGGCGAACACCCGCTCCTGCAGGGCGTGGTCGTCGGTGATGGTGAAGGCCATGAGCTGCTCCAGGGTCAACTCCCCGTCGCGGTAGGCCTGCAAGAGCGCCGGGCTGACGGCGGCGAGGCGCAGGCGGCGCTCGACCACGGCGGGCGTTACGCCGAAGCGGGCGGCGATGTCTTCGGCCGCCATGCCTTTGGCGTGAAGTCGCGCAAAAGCCTCGTACTGGTCAGCGGGGTGCATTGGCACCTGCGCGACATTCTCGGCGAGGCTCACCTCTTCCGGATCAACTGTCGCCAGCGCACACGGCACGGGATAGCTTTTCAGGATGCGCTTTTGTTTCGCCAGCAGTTGCAGGGCGGCGAGCCGCCGCGCGCCCGCCACGACCGCGTATTTACCGGTTGGTTTGCCGCTGTCGTCCGCGACGGCGGCGACGGTCAGGTTCTGCAGCAAGCCATGGGCGGCGATGGAGGCGGCGAGTTCGGCGATCCCATCCGCTTTGCCGGTGCGGCGGACATTGTGAGGTGAATGCAGAAGTTTCGATAAGGGCACAAGAAAGATCGGGTTCTCGGGGGCCGGCATGGGTTGCTCCTTTGGGGCTAGGGTTTCAGCGCGGTCACACCCGCGCCTGAAACCCTGCCCGCCGGCGAGGCCGGGGGTAGCAAGGGCAAGGGCGGCCCCGCCTAGGGGCCGGGCGCCAGCCTTCACCCTTGCCCGCGCGAGGGGCGGAGCCCCTTAGCTCTTTCAGACCTCGGCGGTCTCCCATGGCTCCAGGTTCTGCCCATACAGCCGCACGGCGGCGAGGCGGGCGAAGCGTAACGTTAACGCTCGCCGCCGGGCGGGCGCGAGGCTCGTCTCCGGCGCTTCCCGGATGAGCGCTGCGTCGTAGGCGTCGGCGATGATGAGGCCGGTATCCTCGGGTATGATGCTATGCGGGAACTCCGGCCCGACGGCGAAGAAAAGCCGGTCGCACCAGTCGCGGTACTCTGTCCATTTGCGGTCGGCGCGGAAGTCGGCGACGCTGGACTTGACCTCGACGATCCAGATCTCGCCCTGGGGGCCAAGGCCAAGGATATCCGCCCGGCGGCCGCTTTTCAGCGGGAACTCGGTGAGCGCGGCGAAATAATGCGCTCGCAGCAGTCGCATGGCGCCGCGCAAGGGCGCCGGCGTCATGGATCGGACGGACTTGGGGTTGGCGAGCATCGGGCGAACATCCGGACATCTGAACTTGCCGAGACTGTATCCCAGCTTGCGGCCGTAGCGCGACCCGGATCTCTGCTCCCGGCCCTCCCTCGGCGGCTCCCGCCAGCGGCCGCCGCCCGTGAGGGCCGAGACCCGGGCCGGGGCTCGGTTCACAAGGACGCGGCCCGCGC
Source organism: Hyphomicrobiales bacterium (assembly GCA_033764775.1). GTDB lineage: Bacteria > Pseudomonadota > Alphaproteobacteria > Rhizobiales > Rhodomicrobiaceae > JAWXCE01. The sequence goes on from JANRIQ010000012.1 coordinate 12,952, forward strand.
CTTTCGCGGGGGCGGCCCTCCGCGCCAGCGCCAAACCTGCCATCGCCAACAAAAAAGCCTCCGGAGAGGCTTGATTTAAGGACAAAACCAGCGCCTTCGCTACCGCGCCTCGCGGCCTTTCCGCCCCCGGCCGCCGGCGCCGACAGGCGCCGTCAGCTCCAGCGCGGGGTTTGCGGCGGCCTGGTCTGGTTCGGGGGTTTGGTCGAGCGCGGCGGCGTCCTGGTTCCTCCCGGGCTGTGGATAGGACGTCGCGCCGGCGAGCAGCGGCTGCTGGTAGCGGTTCTGGCGCAGCCAGACGGAGAGGGCGACCACGGGAGTGCCGTCGCCGGGGTTCAGCCTGCCCCAGTAGTGCGGGCGTTTGGCCCGCTCGGCCGCTTGTTCCTCCGTATCGGTTGCGACCGGCTCGCGAAAACGATTGGCGAAGAGGACCAGCTCGCGGGGACGCAAGGACAGGTTGGAGCCTGCGTCCATCACGTCGCCGACGCGCAGGTCGGGGGCGGAGAGGTGCTCGATCTGGGCGGCGACGTCGTCGGTGATGGGCAGATGGTCCATGCGTCCGGCGAAGTAGGTGCGGCCCAGTTTGTCCTGGTTGGCCCAGAGCGCGATGGCGTGGGCCTCCTCGCGGCCGGGCACGCTGAGACGGCCGGTGAAGTCGGGGAGCTTGGAGCCCGGCTCCTTGCCGCGGTTGAGGCCGGCGATGAAGTTGCCTTGCGGCAGGGTGGACATGTCGCTCATGGGGGTTCGCTTTCATTGGGCGGCTCCATCATGGCGGGTGACAGACACGGGCGGCAACCACACTGCCAACGGCTTAGGCGACCATCTTGGCCGTCAGCACAATCGCATGGAGGGCGTGGCGGCGGTGCGGCCGGCCTTGGTCATGGTGACGCGGTAGGCGCGGCACCCCGGCTTGGCGTCAGCATGCATCATCACCACGAAGCGCGCGGCGTTCGGCTCGGGCCGCGGCGGCCAGGCGAACGCCCGGCCGTCTTCGGCGCGGTTGAAAGCGGTCAACACGGCGGTGGCGGCCGTTTGCAGATCGGCGGCGGTAAGGGCGAGCAGCACCTCGGGCGCAAGCTCCGGGTGGAGTCCGGCGCGCTGCGCCGCCTGCCGCAGGGCGAGGGGGACCGGCGCGGGCTTGACGGGCGGGCGCGGACTGGGGGTTCTGGCTTTCAGCCGGTTGCCCTTGGGGCCGCGCGGTGACCGTTGCGGCGGACGCGGCAGGGCGGTCATGGCGCTCAGGCTGCCGGTCATCACGGGCGCGGGCCTGACAGCTACGGGGCGCGGCCACAGCGCCTCGGCGCCCTTGTAGCCGCTCCAGGCGAGGCCGACCGCAAGCCCTGTCACGGCCGTCCCCTGACACAGGAGGCTGAGCGTCCGCCAGCTGGCCGCGGCGCTCACCGTTGCGGCAAGCTTGCCGGTTGATGGACGGGCGGGCCGACGCGGCTCGCGCCACGCAAAGGTTTCGACTTCCGGCGCGGCCGAGGCGGTTTCGCGGCCGGTCAGGCGGTTCAGGTATCGCCCGCTTCGCAACGCCTCTCGCCGCGCGTCGAGACTCGGATGGGTCGAGAACAGCGCGCCAAGGCTGCCAGACCGGAACATGTAAGCGCTGTAGCGGCGCTCGTCGTGGCTGACCGTGTCGGGGAGCGCATGGATCTTGACGAGAGCCCGCTCCATGGCGCCGGGGCTCGTCAGGTATGCGCCGATGGCGTCGGCGTCGTACTCCCGCCGGCGGGAGAGCGCTTATAGCATCACCTCCGCGCCGGCGGCGACCGTCACCCGGCCGAGTGTCACCATGAGATGGGAGACAAGGATGCCGAGCTGAGCGTCGCCGCCGCGCCTGCGGTCCTGGGCGGCCATCGCCGCGGCGATCGACAGCACGCCGCCCGCGATCTGGAAGGCCGTATCGAACATGGCGCGGTAGCCGCAGGCGATCTGCATCTGCTGCATGTCGCCGGTCGCGATATGGCCGAGTTCATGGCCGATGACGGCGTCCAGTTCGTCCTCCGCCAGCGCCGCGATCAAGGGCCGCCCGAGGATAACGGCGCCGTCCTTCGGCGTCGAGCCGACCGCGAAGGCGTTCGCGGCGCTCATGATCCCGACGGCCGGGCGCGGCAGCCCCAGCTCATCGGACAGGCGGTGCACGCGCCGGGTCATCTCGGCGCTGTCGTCGAGGTAGCGGACGTTGAAGGCGCGGCCGACGGCGGCCTTGGCCCCGGCGTTGCCGCCAAGCCCGAAGAGGAGGCCAAGCAGCCCGACGCCCCCGGACACCATCAGCGTCAGCTCCAGGATGGGCTCGGGTCCGCAGTGATAGCAGTTGCCGGCGGCAAAGCTGAGAGCCAGGAACACGGTCGCCGCGAACCCAGCGGTGAGCTTCAAGGGCACGCGCCACCAGGATTGCCAGAGGGCGGGATAACGGAGGGCGCGGGTGGACATCGGGGATAAGTCCGGCAAGGGGTTGGCGACGGACGCACACGCGGTAGTTGTGGATGAAACGCTCTAGGAGACGCCCGTGACGCCCGACTTCAGACGCTTGATTGAGGAGGAGAGCCGCGGGACACTCGCGCCCGCCGCGGCGGCGGTGCTCGCCTTCGCCCGCTGGCGGGCGTTGACAGGCGAGGCGGGCGTTGACGCCGACTCCGCCAAGGCGGCGCTCGACCGTATTCTCGATGCGGCGGAGCCGAACGACTGGCTGCCGCTGACGCAACTGGCCAGGCAAGTCGGCGAAGCTTTCATCCGGGAGTTTATGCGCCACAGCCTCGCGCACGGGCTTAATGAAACCCGCGCCCAAATCCGGGCGCTGGAGACGGAGCCGCGCCAGCCTTCTCCGTCGCGGCGGCGCGGCCGGCGCATGTGAGGCTTAACCTCTGGCCCGCGCCCGGCGGCGCTGGCGTTCGGCCTGCATGTCTTTGGCCGGTTCATGCACGGCGACGGCCCCTGACAGCATGGCGCGGCCGCGTTTGTCGGTCTTCGCCCACACCGACAACTTCATCAGCGGCGCGTTGCCGCCGGGGTGACAGTAGCCCCAGTAGTCGGGGAGTTTTGAGCCGTCCGGCTTGCTCGCCCGGAACAGCACGATGTCATGGGGATCAACCGCGAACTGGGCGCCGTCGGACTGGGGGTCTTCGGCGGGCGTGTCTTCGCTCTGAAGGTCGCGGGTCAGCTCCTCGATCTGGGCGACGGCGCCGCGCGAGAGCCTGCCCGACAGCATGGTCTTGCCGGCTTTGGTCTTGCGCGCCCACAGGCCGACCCGTCGCTCCTCACCGCCGGGCAAGGTCAGCGTCCCCTCGAAATCCGGTCCCTTTCTCCCCGCCTGCTTGGCGTCGGCTTTGAAGAAGGCGATGAAGCGCCCGCTGTCCGGGATGTCGTCGATGTCGTCCATGGGCTATCTCCTTGACTGCAAACGCGGCGGCGGCGCCATCAGGCGGGCCATATCCTCGTAGGCGAAGCATTTGTGAAGCTGGAGGGGATCGTGGCCCCGCGCCGTCACGATGATCTTATCGGCGAAGGCCGCGCCCATCAGCGCGTGCGGCTCGGCGAGCGGCCGCCGTTCGCCGGAGAACAGGTGAGCTGTGTGGCCGAGCTGCGGCCCTAAAAACTCCGCCGCCTCATTGTCCGGCTGCATGAAGCAGCGCACCCGGCAGGCGTTGATGAGGCCGTCGGCGCGCCGGCCGTAGGCGTCGCGCAGCTGGCCGATGTACTGGGCGAACAGCCAGAGGCGCAAGGCAGCGCCGCGGCCGACGTCGATGAGTCGCTGCACGCTCTCCATGCGACCTAACTGGGGGAACTCGTCGAGGAAGAAGGTGACCGGCGGCGCGCCAGGCGTGGGCGGGGTTTTGAGGAGGATGTTGGCGTGCTGCTGGAGAATGAGCCGTACGATGGGGGTGTAGGTGTCGATGTCGTCGCCCGAAAGGCACAGATAGACCGTCGCCCCCGGCCGCTGGCGCAGGGTGAGCGGCGACCAGTCCGAGCGGCTCATGGCGGCGCGCAGGGCGTGCGAGCGCGAGAAGATGGTCAAGTGACGTCTGGCCGCGTCGAAGACGCCGTCGGTGCGGTCGTTGAGGCCGGACTCGACGGCGACCGCGTTCTGGGCAAGCGCCGGAATGCGGTGCTCTTCCGCCAAGGCCTTCAGCTGCGCGATGACGGCCGGGGTCGGCGAGGCGAGGTAGGCGGCGTCGCGCGTTCCGTCCAGGAAATTGACGGGGATGGCGAGCCGCTCCATCACCGTCGCCAGGTTGCGCCGCTCCGGCGGCTCGGCGAGCGCCGTCATCACGGCGAAGGTCCACAGGAAGTCGCGGCCGCGATTGTCCCAGAACGGGTCCTTCGACTCGGTGTTGGGGGGTATGATCTGGGCGGCGATGAGTTCGCAGTCGACGGCGGCCTGCGCCGGGTCGCGGCTGACAAAGTCGAACGGGTTGTAGGCGTGGGTTTCGCCATAAGGGTCGGTCGGGGCGAAGCGGTAGACCGGGCCGAAGCGGGCCTGGCGCCGGGCGGCGGTCGCCGCCCACAGTTCGCCCTTCACGTCCAGCACGAAGGCGGAGCCGGGGTAGGTGAGGAGGTTGCGGATGACCTGGGCCTGACTCTTGCCGGTGCCCGGCCCGGCGATGGTGATGAGGCTTTCATTGCCGGAGAAATAGACCGGCCGCCCGTCCTCGTAGCCGATGACGAGGGAGGCGGGGGTCGGGCTATGGCTGAAGGTCGCGCCCTCGGCCTGACCCCAGGCGCCGCCCGGCGACAGAAGCCTCGCGATGGCGGCGCCGCTGGCGCGGCCGTTGCCGCGTTCGTCGGCGAGCCGTTTGGCGGTTGACGCAAGCACCTGCGCGTAGGGCGGCAGCAGTTGCTGCAACACCTGGGTGAGTATCTGCCGGGCGACGGCCTCCTGCGGGTGGCTCGCGACGGTTCCGGGCGCGGAGATGGTGGTCTGGCCGCCGCCCCAGGCGATGTCGGCGAGGAAGGCGTCAAAGTTCGCCTGGGAAAGCCTGCTGTCGCCGAGAAGCGCCGCCATGCCGCGGATGAGGCTTTTCTCCTGTTCGCTTAAGGCCACCACGGCGCGGGTCAGCGTATAGCTCTGCATCAGCGCGCGGATGGCGTTGCGCCGCCCTTGCTCACGGCCCCGGTTCACCGCCTCGCCGAAATAGGCGATGGCGCCTGAAACCGACTGCGTGCCGGTCCAGGCGCCCGACACCGCATGGCCAAGGTAGGACGGGGCGCGGCCGATCAGGCTTTCGATGACGCGGGCGGTCTGCTTGTCGGAGAAGCGGGAGAGCAGCGCGGCGGAGGCGGCGTAGATCTGGCCGGAAGGGTCGGCGAGCAAACGGTCGATGTTAAAGGCATTCATTTCGGTATCAGCGTGAAAAGGCTTTGGATGTACCTAGATGATTCTCGCAGAGGTTGCATCAACGCATATTCTGCTTGTAAGATGTCGATAGAGGTACCGGTTGCGTTGGGGAACATGAGAGATTATTGAGGTAGGAGCGAGAATATGAACACGGGTAACTAGGTTTGGGGCTTGTTTCGATCGATGCAGCCTTGCGGCGTTTCAAAGGCGTGGCGAGCATAGCCGTGGCGGTTCTCTGTGCGCTTTTGGCTAACCAATCATTCGCCGCCGTGACCGCCGCTCCGCACGACCACAGCCGGTGCGACCACAGCGCCGTGACCGCAGCTCCACAACATCATGCGCACGCCCCCTCGGAGTTGTGGTCCCGCGGCCAATACGGCGCCGCAGAGCATGATCATCACGGCGCGCTCGCCGATCACGCCCATGGCGACAAAGCCGCTGGCGCCTGTTGCGGGTGGATGTGCGCTGCCGCCGTCATACCTCACCATTCCGCCTCGGGCCCGGCCTCGCCGCCCTTGGTGCTGGACGCGCTTTTCATCATCGACGTCGTGGCCGATGACCGGCCATCAGGTCTTTTCCGTCCCCCAAGAGCCTAGACGAGCCCTGCCCGGCCGCTACGTGCGCCGGGCGATCTTTGCTAGTCGAAACCTTGAGGGATCTCCATGTCCACTTTCTCGCGTCAGCTCCGCGCGGCGGTCGGCGCGCTCGCCGCACCGCTGGCACTCTGGCTTGCCTTATTCACTCCCGCTGTCGCCCATGACGGTCACGATCACGGCAAGACTGTTGCGGCGCCTGTCGCCGCAGGCACGCCCAAGCTCACCCTGCAATCCGAGCTGTATCAGTTCGTCGCCGCGCTAAAAGACGGCGATTTGATCGTCTTTCTTGACCGCACAGCCGACAATACGCCGGTGACAGACGCCGCAATTGCGTTGACGGTCGGCGACGCCAGCCTGAATGCCACGCCGTTGTCGGACGGGACTTATATCGCTGAGGGCGGGCCGCTGCGCACGCCTGGCAGGCACGAGGTTATTGCCGCGATCACCGGCGGTGCGGGCGACGATCTGCTCATAGGGACGCTGGACATCGCAGGGTCATCCGGCGCGCTGCAGAAGCCGGCAGAACACGCGAGCGTGTTTGAGGCCATTCCGTCCTGGATTTACGGTGCGGCGCTGTTTTTAGGCGGCGCGATGCTCGGCTTCCTTCTGCGCGGGGGGAGGCGCGTTGCGGCCGCCATATTACTCGCGGCGGCATTTGTCGCGCCGCATCATGACGCGGCGGCCCATGAAGGCCACGATCACGGCGCGGAAAAATCGGCCGCGCCCATGACCGGGGACGTGCCGCGGCGGGCGGAGGATGGCTCACTTTTTGTGCCCAAGGCGACCCAGCGTCTGCTGGACGTTCGCACCGTCACGGTGAAATCCGGCTCCGCGCCGCTCACCGCCAAGTTCATCGGCCGGGTCATCGCCGATCCAAACCGCTCCGGCCTTGTGCAAAGCGTCAACGGGGGCCGCATTGTGCCCACGCCCAATGGACTCCCTCGCCTCGGGCAAACTGTCAAAAAAGGTGAAATCCTCGCCGAAATAGAGCCGCCGATCGCAACGGGCGACTACTCCGATCTCGCCGAGCGGGCAGGGGAGATTGACCAGCAGATCGCGCTGACGGAGGCCAAAATCGCCCGCTTCGAACGCCTTGTGACGACGAACGCGGTAGCGCAGGCGCAGCTCGACGACGCCAAAGTTGAACTCGACGGCTTGCAGCGGCGCAAGGCCGCCATCCGCAATACCCAACGCGAGCGGGAGGTGCTGCGCGCGCCGGTGGACGGCGTCATCGCCACCGCGAGCGCCGCGCCCGGGCAGGTCGTCGAGGCGCGCGACGTGCTTTTTCAGGTTATCGCGCCGAAAAGTTTCTGGGTGGAGGCGCTCGCCTTCGACTCGCGTCTTGCTGCGGGTCTGAGCGCGGCTCACGTCGTCCTGGAGGGTGGCGGCCGGTCCTACAAGCTGACGTTTCAAGGTCAGGGGCGAGCGCTGCAGCAGCATGGCACGGTGTTGCAATTCGCGGTGGACGAGGCGGCGGATTTAAGCATCGGACTGCCGGTTACGGTGCTTGCTGAGCGCGCGGAGAAGGCCACGGGCAAGCTGGTGCCGCGCGAGGCTGTGGTGCGCGGCGCGAATGGCCAAGACCTGGTGTTCGAGCATCTCGAACCAGAACGCTTCATGCCTCGCCCGGTGAAAATCGCGCCTGTCGACGGCGACACGGTGCTCATCGTCGCCGGGGTCAACGAGGGCGCCCGCATCGCCGTGCGCTCCGCCGAAATGCTCAACCAGGTGCGGTAGGAGATCGCGATGTTCAATTTTCTTGTCCGCACCAGCCTCAACAACCGGCTGTTCGTCATCATCGGCGCGCTGCTGCTGATGGCCTATGGCGCGTTCATCCTGCCGCGCCTGAGCGTGGACGTTTTCCCCGACCTCAACAAGCCTACCATTACGGTGATGACCGAGGCAGAAGGGTTAGCGCCGCCGGAGGTGGAGCAGCTCGTCACCTACCCCATCGAAACGGCGATGAACGGCATGCCCGGCGTCACCCGCGTGCGCTCGGTCTCGGGCGTCGGCCTATCCATAATCTATGTCGAGTTCGATTGGGGCGCCGATGTTTACCGCAACCGCCAGCTGGTGGCCGAACGCCTCACCACGCTGCAAAGCCAGTTGCCTGCAGGCGCCGTTCCGCAAATGGGGCCGGTGTCGTCGATCATGGGCGAAATCCTGCTGATCGCAGTAGCTGGTGAAGCCCCGCCCATGGAGCTGCGGGAGATCGCCGATTTCGTGCTGCGCCCGCAACTGCTCGCCATCCCCGGCGTCAGCCAGGTCATCCCCATCGGCGGCGAAGTGCGGCAGTACCGCATCACGCCCAACCCGGCTTTGATGCAAGCGCTCGACGTGAAGGCGGAGGACATCGAGGCGGCGGTGAAGCGCTTCGGCGCGAACACCGGCGGCGGTTTCGTCGATCAGCACAACCGCGAGTACCTCATCCGCAATATCGGCGTGACGACCAGGCTGGACGACCTCAAAAGCGTCGTCGTGGCTTACCGCAACGATCAGCCGCTACTGTTGAAACAGGTCGCGGCGGTGGAGTTCGGCGCGCGGGTGAAGCGCGGCGATGCGGGTTATCAGGGCAAGCCCGCCGTCATTGTCTCGGTGCAGAAGCAGCCCGGCGCGGACACCATCGCGCTCACCAAGGCGGTTGAGCAAACGATTGCCGAGGTGCAACGCTCGCTGCCGCAAAGCGTTAGCCTCACCAACGTTCAGTTCCGTCAGGCGACCTTCATCGAGACCTCGCTCGCCAATCTGCAGCGCGTGCTGATCGAGGCGGCTATCGTCGTCGCTTTCGTGCTGTTCCTGTTCCTTCTCAACTGGCGGGCGACGGCAATCTCGCTAACCGCCATCCCCATCTCGATCCTCGTCACTGTCATCGTGTTCGATGCGATGGGCCTCACCATCAACACCATGACGCTGGGCGGCCTCGCCATCGCCATCGGCGAGCTGGTGGATGACGCGGTGGTCGATGTGGAGAACATCATCCGGCGGCTGAAGGAGAACGCGGCGCTTGCCGCGCCAAGGTCCACCCTCGACGTGATCGCCAAGGCCAGCCAGGAGGTGCGCTCCGGCATCGTCTACGCCACGATGATCATCATCCTCGTGTTCGTGCCGCTGTTCGCGCTCGCCGGCATCGAGGGGCGGCTGTTCGCGCCGCTCGGCGTGGCCTACATCGTTTCCATCCTGGCGAGCCTCGTGACCGCCATCACAGTCACGCCGGTCCTCGCCTATTACCTGCTGGGGCGGCGGCCCGCGCATCGCGCGGAGCGCGACAGCTTCGTGGTGCGGCGGTTGAAGGCGGGCAACCGCGCCGTGCTGAACTGGGCGTTCCCGCGCCCCGCGTTCCTTGTGTCCATCGCGGGCGCCGCGGTGATCGCGGCGGGGTTTGGCGCCGCCATGCTGCCGCGCTCCTTCCTGCCGCCGTTCAACGAGGGCACGCTGACCATCAGCGTCATCTAAAACCCCGGCATCTCGCTGGCGGAGTCCAACCGCCTTGGGCTAATCGCGGAACGCCTGCTGCTTGACGTGCCGGAGGTAAAATCGGTCGGCCGCCGCACGGGCCGCGCCGAACTCGACGAGCACGCGGAAGGCGTGCATTCAAGCGAGATCGACGTCGATTTGCACCCTTCGGGGCGCAGTAATGAGGCGGTGCTCGCCGACATCCGCGCCAGGCTGTCCGCGCTTCCCGTCGCGGTCAATGTCGGCCAGCCGATTTCGCACCGGCTCGACCACCTGCTTTCGGGCGTGCGCGCCGAGATCGCGCTGAAAATCTATGGCCCTGACACCGACGCCCTGCGCACGCTTGCCGAGAGCTTCCGGCAGAAGCTTGCGACATTGCCGGGCGTTGTCGATCTGCAAACGGAAAAGCAGGTGCGCATCCCGCAAGTGCAAATCCGCGTCGATCCCGAGCGCGCGGCCTTGCACGGCATTGCGCCGTCGGCGGTCACCGAGACGCTGGAAACGCTGTCCAACGGGCGCAAGGTGTCCGAGGTGGTGGACGGGGCGCGGCGCTTTGATGTGGTGATGCGGCTTGGCGAGGCAGACCGCTCAACGAACGGACTGTCGAGCCTACTCATTTCCACGCCGGCGGGCGCAATCCCGTTGCGCCTCATTGCTGACGTGGAGGAGACAGACGGGCCGAACCAGATTCAGCGCGAAAACGGCCAGCGGCGCATCGCCGTTTTCGGCAATAGCGACGGCTCGGACATGGCGGCGATCATCGCGGAAGTGCGCCGCGTCATCGCTGGGACGCCTTTGCCGCCAGGCTACACGGTGCGGCTAGAGGGCACATTCCAGGCACAGGAAGAGGCGGCGCGGCTCATCGCCGGGCTGTCCGTCATCTCGCTCATCCTGATCTTTATGGTGCTTTACACGCGCTACCGCTCCGCCGTGCTGGCGGGGATCATCATGGCCAACATCCCGCTGGCGCTCATCGGCAGCGTCGTCGCGCTGTGGCTCGCCGGGCAGCCCCTTTCGATCGCCAGCATGGTCGGCTTCATCACGCTCGCGGGCATTAGCGCGCGCAACGGCATTTTGAAAGTGAGCCACTACATCAACCTCGCGCTGCATGAGGGCGAGCGGTTCGGCCCCTCGCTCGTCATTCGCGGCAGCCTAGAGCGAGTGACGCCGGTGATGATGACGGCTCTATGCGCGGGGCTGGCGCTTGTTCCGCTAGCGCTCGCCGCGGGCGAGCCGGGCGCTGAGATCCTTCATCCCGTCGCCGTAACAATTCTCGGCGGCCTGATCTCCTCAACCCTTCTGGACGCGGTGTTGACACCTGTCCTGTTCCTCTGGCTCGGGCGGAAGCCATTGGAAAATCTGATGTCCTGCCAAGGCGCCGGGCGGCCCGTTGAAGCGTTTTAAATCAGAGAGGAGAAACCATGAGGATTCTTGTTTTGTTGGCCACTCTAACACTCGCCGCGCCGCTCGGCGCTCATGAACTGGCCAAAGGTCCGAACGGCGGCAAGGTGGTCGATGTCGCCGGCCATCATCTGGAGTTCGTGCCATCGGTGTCGGAAATCACGATCTACGCAACGGACGAAGCCGACAAGCCCATCGCCACCGAGGGCTCAAAGGGCCGCGCCGTCATCCAAAACGCGGGCAAAACCTCGCAAAAGGACCTGAAGCCGGTCGAACCCAACAAGTTCGTCGGCAAACTCGACGCGCCGCTCATTCCGGGTGCCGTTGCCGTCATCTCGATAACCTTCAGCGACGGCCACGCCGCGCAAGGCCGCTTCACCGTTGATTAACCGCAAACCAAGAAAACCTGACATGAAAACCTTAGTAATCGCTTTCGCCGCGTTCGCGTTCATCGCTCTGCCTGCCATCGCCCAGGAGCACGGTGGTCATTATGGCGGCGCTGCAAAAGCCAAAGCGGCGGTGAACGAAGCCGCGCCTACAAGGCCGCGAACGGAAAGATGCACAAAGACATGACCATGGAGTTCACCGGCGACGCCGATGTCGACCTCCTCCAAGGCATGTTCCCCACGATAAAGGCGCAATCGATATGGCCAAGGTGCAACTGAAATACGGAAAAGACCCGGAGGTGCGCAAAATGGCCGAGGACATTATCAAGGCGCATGTCGAGCAGATTGCCCAGATGGAGGCGATGCTGAAACAGCTTAAAAAATAACCCAAAAAACAAGCGCCGGGAACGGTTTTACGCTCGCTTTCCCGGCTTAACAGTCCTCATGGGAACCTAGATGCTGCAGAACCCTCTTTCATCGCAACAGCGCGACGCGGTGGCCAAACCAGCCGTACTTTATCGGATGGTCCCACCGGAGCACGTTGGCGCTTACGGCCTGAAAGCGCTTGATTCGCTCAGACGCAAAGGTTTGCGGTTGATGACAATTGGCTGACCACATGGGATGACACTGACGCCTTCAAACGCGAGCACGGCGTCAACCACCCCTCTGACCTGGATCGATGGACAGCGTGTTGGAGGCTACCACGATTTGCTCCGCCGTTTCGGGCTAAAGGTGCGTGACCCACATGCAACAAGTTATACGCCCGTTATCGCGGTGTTTGGGGGGCACCGGTGAGGGCGCTCGCAGCCAGTTGGTAGGCCTGGGGGATACTCGTGACAAGTCAGTCGGCCGAGTGGTTTATCGTTTTTAGTATCTGCATTCTGGCAATGCTCAAGCTTCAGGATGTCGAGAACTTTTTGAGCATGTTCCTGAACTACGACATTCTGGCGAAACATTGGGTGCTTTATTCCTTCATCTATCCGTTTGCAGAGCTTGTAGCAGGCGTGCTCATGGCCGCCGAAGCTTTGATGTGGATTTATATTCCCATCGCTCTCTTTATCTGTGGCACAGGCGCGGTGTCTGTGTTCAAGGCGGTTTACATCGACAGGCGGGACATCAAATGCGCCTGTGTCGGCGGAAATAGCAAGGTGCCGTTCGGGTTCTCTTAACCGAAAACCTGATGATGGTAAGGATGACCGTATGGATGGTTCTACCCCCCACTGACATGCCGATACACTAATGATCTGATACCGGTGTGTTAAAGCTAGATACTTCTAATAAAGGGAAAAGACCACACCTTTTGGGTTTTTAGTTTCACCGTCCTCGTCCCCTTGACCGCCGCCGCGCCGGGCTATCCTCCGGTTCAGGTGACTGCCGTCGCGGCTCCCGCGCTGGTTTCAGCGCGGCCTCGGCGAGGCGATCGATCACCGGCCGGTCGGCGTCCTTGACCTCGCGTGCGGCGCGTTTGGCTTGCGCGGCCCGCTCCACCTCGTCGCGGTCAGCTAACCCCATGCGGTAGAGGTAGTAGGACATCTCCGCCCCCGCCGCCGCGTCGGCGTAGGCCTCGCGCGCTTCCCGGCGGTCCGCCGCCCGGTCCGCTTCACGCTCGCGGTCAAAGTCGGCGAACAGCCCGCCGAACCGCGTCTCCAGGTCTTTGAGGCGGACCTCGCGGCCAAGGTCTGACAGCTTCATGGCGCCGCCCGCGTCCGCGATGACCATGCCTTGGCCCTTGGCGGCGAGAGTCAGACCCGGGCCCGCCAGCCGTCGGGCCAGTTCCGCCCAGCTTTGGGCGTCGGTAAAGGCGTCACGCAATGCGGGTCGCGCGGCGGCGATCTTCTCCCGGCTCCAGCGCGCCTGCGCCGGTTTGCCGAGACGTTTCGCGCGCTGCTGCTCCTTCGCGGCGGGTTTGCGGTTCTGCCCGTAAAAACGCTCCGGGTCGTTGTGCCGGCCGGGCACGTAGTCGAGGCCCATGGCCTCGGCCTGTCGGCGCAAGCTTGTTTCGATGCGCCGGTAGTCATGGGCGTTTCTCCACGCCTTGCCGGTCTCCGGGTGCACCCGGTTCACCACCACGTGCACATGGGCGTGCTCGGTGTCACGGTGGCCGACATAGAGCGTCTGGTGCTTCGCCAGCCCCAGGTCGGCGCAGGTCACGTCCGCCACCTGGCGCATCACCTCGTCGGAGGGCGCCTCGTCGCGCCGCCAGCTGACCACGTAGTGGTAGACCGGCGTCTTGACCCGGGCCGACTTCGCGGCCGTCGCCCGCATCAGCCGCGCCGCCTTCTCCGGGTCCTCCACCATCAGGTTGCGGGTGGCGGCGAACGCCACGCGGTCCGGGGCCGGTTCACCCTTTTTGCCGTGCAGCAGGTAGGCGACGACGCCGCGGAAACTCCGGCCCTGGTCGGGGACCTTGCCGATCATAACACGCGCTCGAAATAGAGAATGGCGGCGGTGAGCAAGCGCTCGTGGCGCTTCAGTATGTCCTCGACCTCGGCGCGGCGTAGTGGCACGAGACCTTCGTTCGCCTGCTTCGCCATCTGGTTCACGTTGGTCCCGAGCCGCTTCACCTGCATGGCGAGCTGGTGCACCTCGGCGATCTCCAGTTTCTCAGCCGTGCGCTTCGACCGCGGCGGCGTGGGGTGTTTGGCGCCGGTCGTCGCCGAGGCGATCAGCGCCCGCACATAGGCGCTCTGGCTGACGCCGGCGTCCTTCGCCGCCGCCGCCAGCCGCCGCTGTTCGACATCCGACAGCTGCACCCGGATGCGGCGGCAGAGCGAATCGGGTTTACGGTGGCCTGGCGCTGGCATGGCGGTGATGAAGCCTCCCCGGCGTTTGAGGGGCAAGCAAGGGCGCTTGAGCCACAGGCGAATGCGCCGCCTTTGGGGTCCTATTTTTGGGCACAAAGGCATTGCTTGCTCCTTACGTGGAGAGATACCGTTTCGCGCAGAAGTTGTACAGGCTCAGATGCCCGCTGTTGCATCACCCCGGTGCGGCGGCGCCACAGTGATGGGCGGCGTCATCCCGGGGGCTGTCTGCCCCCGGATCCCCGAGGATTTGTCGGCCGGTGATGGGAATGGCTTTCAGGCCGCGCAGGCGGGCCTGTGGTTGCATTTTAAATGCAAGCTGAGGCGGTCGTTCGTTTACCGCCGAAATCCTTTCACGGCGCCTCTGCTGCGCCGAGCCGAGATCCATGGATTGCCCTCTTTCAGCGGCGCGTCAGCGACCGCTTTCAAGGCCGCGAATGTCTGCTGTAAGACATCCTCTGGCGACACGCGGAGACGCCGGGCGGCCTCGGCCAGCACCGCGTCGCGCACAAGGGCCTCGTTACGGGCGAACTCGCACGCATAGGCGGTCGCGCCCGGCTCCACATGCAAGACGACGCCGCGTCGGGGGGACGATGGGGCGAAGTAGCTGACCACAGACCCTAGCGGCAAGACCACCACGCGCTCTTCGCCGCGGTCGTTTTCAGAGAGGCTGAGCAGCATGGGAGACGGCTTTCCTTCGGACCCCGGTCCTTATGCAGGGGCAGTGCCAACTGCCGGAAAGGATGCGGATTAGCGCCCGCGTCCGCGCGGGCGGCTTCTCGCGAGCTCCCTTGAATCGCGCGTCTCGACCGGCGTCAATGGAGCGGGCTCACGTCCGCCGTCGGCGTAACAGAGGGTCATCTCGCTCATCTGCAGTTCGGCGAGGCGACCGTGCAGGGCGAGCACTTTGACCGGATCGGCCTCAGGGATAACGCGGCCCTGCTCGATCTCGGCGACCGCCGCGTCCATGGCGTCGGTGGCGTTTACGAACGCCCCAAGACAACGCTCCAGGTTTGCTTGCTGCTCCGGCGTTGCAAGTGCATCCGTGGTGAAGCCAAAGTGCTTGGGGTCGGCCATCACCAGTGTTTGGGTGTGCTTGGCGCCGAACTCCTCCGCCGTCGAGGCGAGCTCGTCGAAGGCGTCGGGATAGGGTGCGGCGACCAGCGCAAACAGGTCTTGCCGCGCCGCGTGGTAGCGATCGGCCGCCAGCCGCGCTGCATCGAGAGTGTCGTGATCGTCCATTCTTCCACCGCGTGTAGAATACTGATACAACAATCTAAAAGCGTATCGCGGGGAAGGAAAGCGGCAAAATGTACGGCGACCTGCGGGCGGCCTCCGGCCTCCTCACCACCGTCGAGGCGGCGGATTACTTGCGCTTGTCGCCACGAACTTTGGAGGACATGCGCGTGACCGGCGCCGGGCCGCGGTACTTTAAGCTGGGGCCGGGGAAGCGCTCCAAGGTCGTCTACCGCCGCGAAGACCTCGAAACCTGGCTGGCGCGATTCGGATTCGGCTCGACTTCCGAGTACCGCGTCCGCCCAATGGGGCGGTAGGCCGCCCAGAAAAGTGGTAGGCCCGTGGTAGGTTGAAATTTAGACGTCTGCGAGATCTGAGTTAAGTTGTTGATTTACATGGTGGGCGCGCCAGGGATCGAACCTGGGACATGCTGATTAAGAGTCAACCGCTCTACCAACTGAGCTACGCGCCCGCCCATTTCTGGCGCAAAGGATGACGGCAACAGCGCGCGGCGTCAAGGCGCTGTCTGAACACAAGCTGTGCAACCGCGACTAGTTTTGCCGGCCGCCTTCCTCGCGCAGGCGATAGAGACCGTTCAAGAGCGTGTTGAGGCCGCCACGGCTAAACCCCCGGCTGCGCGGTCGCCGCGTCGGGCGCGGACTTCTCCCGCCGCACCATAAGCTTGTTGAGCGCGCTGACATACGCCCGTGCGGAGGCGACGAGCGTGTCCGTGTCCGCGCCCCGGCCCGTCACGGTCTTGCCCGCCTCCTCCAGCCGCACGCTCACCTCGGCCTGCGCGTCCGTGCCTTCCGTCACCGCGTGCACCTGATAGAGGGGCAGCCGCGCGTCATGGGGCACGATCACGCGGATTGCCCGGAACACCGCGTCGACAGGGCCGTCGCCTTGCGCCTCCGCCGTCTGGTGCCGCCCGTTCACATCCAGCGTGAGCGCCGCGCGCGCCTGGCCGCCCGTGCCCGCGATCACCATGAGGGAGAGCACCTTGATCGCCTGCTGCGCGCTCGCGACCTCCTGATCGACCAGCGCTTCGATGTCCTCGTCGTAGACGTGCTTCTTGCGGTCGGCGAGGTCCTTCATGCGCGTGAAGGCGTCCTCGAAGGCGTTGTCGCCCAACTCGTAGCCCATCTCGCGCAGCTTCTCGCGAAAGGCGTGGCGCCCGGAATGCTTGCCCATGACGAGCGCGGACTCCTTCAACCCCACGCTTTCCGGCGTCATGATCTCGTAGGTCTGCGCGTTCTTCAACACGCCGTCCTGGTGGATGCCGCTTTCGTGCGCGAAGGCGTTCTTGCCGACGATAGCCTTGTTGTATTGCACGGGGAACGCGGTGACGGCGGAGACGAGCTTGGAGGCGCGGGTGATGTAAGCCGGGTTCACGCCAGTGCGGTAAGGCAGGAGATCGCGGCGCGTCTCGATGGCCATCACGATCTCCTCCAGCGCGGCGTTGCCCGCCCGCTCGCCGAGGCCGTTGATGGTGCATTCGATCTGCCGCGCGCCTGCGGAGAGGCCCGCCAAACTGTTGGCGACGGCCAAGCCCAGATCGTTGTGGCAGTGCGTGGAGAAGATCACTACGTCGGCGCCCGGCACGGTCTCGATCAGCATTTTGACGAGCGCGCCGAACTCCTCGGGCAGCGCGTAGCCGACCGTGTCGGGGATGTTGATCGTCGTCGCGCCCGCCTTGATCGCGGCCTCGACGCACCGGCGCAAGAAATCGTGCTCGGTGCGGGTGGCGTCCATCGCCGACCACTCGACATCGTCCGTGAAGCCGCGCGCGCGCGTCACGGAGGCCGTTACCGCCTCGTGCACCTGCTCCTGGTTCATCTGCAACTGGTATTGGCGGTGCAGCGGCGACGTGCCGATGAACGTGTGGATGCGGCCGCGCTTCGCCTCGCGCAGCGCCTCGCCCGCCCGGTCGATGTCCGTGGGGTTGGCGCGGGCGAGGCCGCACACGACCGCGTTCTTGACGATCTTGGAAATCTCGGAGACGGCCTGAAAGTCCCCGTTGGAGGCGATGGGGAAGCCCGCCTCGATGATGTCGACGCCCATCTCGTCGAGCAACTCGGCGACCTGGATTTTTTCCTCGTGGGTCATGGAGGCGCCGGGCGACTGCTCGCCGTCGCGCAAGGTGGTGTCGAAGATGTAAACGCGGTTGTGGTCAACGGTCATCGGTTCAAATCCTTAGCTCATCATTCGCATGGGCGGGCTCGCCCGGTTTTGGTCATGCGATCCCCTGACGGCCCGGCGCGAGGCGCCAGCCAGCGGTCAGGGGCGGCTAAGGAGTAGCTTGCGGGACGCGTGCGTAAGCGATTGGCCCAAATGGCCAAAATCTGAAGTGATATCGCCGGCGGACATCGTCATATGTTGTGTATAGCGGATGCGTCCGCGACATGGCAAGGCCATGTTTAAGCCTCCGTTATCCGCTGGCGGCGCGGTGGAAGGCCGTTTATGCATCGGTTGATGGAGCCGTCGCATTCACAGAGATTCGTGAGAGCATGATGATTAAGGTAATATTCTGGGTGGCCGCGCTGCTTTTAGGCGCAGGTATAGGCTACGCCGTCAAAGCGGCGGACACGGTTTACATCATGCCGGAGCCGTCCTCGCTGCCGTTCATGGTCCTTATTCTGCTTGCGGTGACCGCGCTGTTTCAGGTGCGCTTTAATCTGGAGAATCGGCCGCCGTCGCACGCGCGCTTCGTGATAGGGCCTCCTGACATTAGCATTTTCGGCGAGATCATCGCGGCGTTCGTGGGCAATTACTTGGTCAACCTGGGCTAAACGGGCTTTCGCGTTGAAGCAGCGGGCCGCGAACTGTCTCGCGCGAGTGTTGGCGCAACTCCACAACTCTCTTTTTTCGCGGCTGTTTTGCGCGCGTAACGGGCTTATCACCGCGATGTGTGATACTCTCTGGAGTGTGTTTGGTGTTGGAGAGTGAGATGAGAGGGGTCATTGCGGCCATATTTGTGGCGACTTTCATGCCGCAGGTTCAGGCGGCGACCTGCGCGGAAGGGCTGATCATGCTGCAGAATACGCTGAGCAAGGTCGGCCTCAGCGAAGATGAACAGATCGACGCGCAGGATCTGATGTTTCAAGCCAAAGTCGAGTACGACCGCGGCAACGCCCAGGTTTGCAAATACATCGTAGCGGATGTGATCCGCTTCTTCGTGCTGAAGGAACGCCGCCCGCCAAACGGCTGACGGCTCACAAAAACAACTCGCCGCGCATCACCTGGCGCGCCCGACCGCCGATGCGGACCAACCGCAAGCGCCTGCTTTCGATATGAAACTCCAGGTGGATGTCCGACGGGCGCAGCATCTCCGCGCCCTGCTCTATGATGCAGCGGTGCTCCCCCTCCCCCGGCTCGTCGAAGCGTTGAATGACGGCGGCGAGCGCGATGGCCGCTGAGCCGGTCGCGGGGTCTTCCGGCATGCCCATGCCCGGCGCGAACATGCGCACATGAAACGCGCATTTGTGCTGCACCGTCTCGCGGCAATAGACATACGCCGCCGCCTGGGCCGACGGCCCGAAGCCTTCGCTCCAGTGCGCGTGCACGACCCTGGCGCGGCGGATGGCGTTCAGCCCCGAGACTGGCACGAAGGTGAAGGCCGGCCCGGCCGCGAAACGCGTGGGGCGGTGATTTTCAAAGCCAATCTCGGATGGTGCGAGGCCAAGGGCCGCAGCGAGCCTGTCGTCGGGGGCCGCCTGCCCCGCCTCCTCGGGCAGCTTCGGCGCGTCGAACTCCGCATAGGCGGCCTCGCCAGGCTTTTTCGTGACTCCGACGCGCAACAGACCGCCCAAAGCTTCGAGCACGATGAGCGCGCTGCTCACCGCGCCGCCGCGCAGCACGCGCTCCTCAGCCAGATGGATCGCGGCTCCGACGGTCGGGTGACCGGCGAACGGCAGCTCGCTGGCGGACGTGAAAATGCGGATGCGCGCGGTGTGGGCCGGGTTGGCCGGCGGCAGGATGAACACTGTCTCCGAGAGATTGAACTCGCGCGCTATGGCCTGCATGCGCTCGTCTGACAGGTCGTCGGCCGCGTCCACAATGGCGAGCGGGTTGCCTTGAAGCGGCGCCTCGGTGAAAACGTCCCAAACCGCGTAAGATTTCCGCATGCCGCGCCCCTGTCATCCGCAGGGGGCACTATAGCGCAAGCGTGTGACGGACGCGCGAGGATTTCGCAGCGCAAAAATCGTCGCAGCGTCGCCGGAGCGGCGGCGTCAACCCGCTGAATAATTTTTATTTTAAACAATCGGCTCTGGAGCCGCGCCTTTAAAATGTCGACATCAATTCATAGCTGCACACTACCCCGCCAGCATTCACGGGATATCGTGAACAACGAGATTTAAGAGGAGTTCAACATGAAGACGATTTTGGTCACCGCAATCGCATTGGCGGCTTTGAGCGCCCCCGCCTTCGCAGCTCCCGACTGCACCAAGCGCATGGGCCGCGTCGACGAAGCGCTCAAAACCGCAACGGTCGCGCCTGACAAGCTCAAGGAAGCGCAAGACATCCGCGCGAAGGGCGACGAGCTGATGAAAGCCGGCAAGCACGACGAGTGCAAGGCCACGCTGAAGCAAGCTCTGATTGTGCTGGGCGTCAAGAAGGCCGAGTAGAGCAAGCCTCCTCAAAGCCTCATGAAACGGCGCTTCGGCGCCGTTTTTTTTTGCCTCAAGACGCCGGCTCACGAAAAATTTAGGTCGATCTGATGCTTGTTATCCCCTTGATGATGAGACATTTTCCGGCTTCCACAACATAAGGCGGCCATTTCTCGCCGCGTGGTCAAAAACTCGCCACAGGCGGCCGATAGCCCGTGCTCAACGTGCCGGCATGCCGGCGAAACACAGAGGGATGAGCGTAATGTTGAAATGGAACGCATGGCGCGCCTGCGCGGCCGCGACGGTGTTGATGGCGACTGTCTCGGCGGCCCAGGCGGCCGACGTTTACAGGCCGGAAGAACCTGTGAGCATGAAGGACGACGCCTACTCCCCGCCCATCGCGTGGGGCGGTTTTTACATCGGCGCCAATCTCGGCGGCTCCTTCGCCGACGACTTCTTCGCAAACGGTCGCCGCGCCTTCGACGAAAACGGGCAAGTGATCGGCGGTCTGCACGCCGGATACAACATCCAGCGCTCGTCGCCGGTGGTGTTCGGGGTAGAAGCCGACGTGAATTTCGGCGAGGACATCGACTATCTGTCCACCGTACGCGCGCGGCTCGGCTTCGCCGCCAACAATGTGCTGTTCTATGGCACGGGCGGCGTGGCGTTTGCGGCGTTCGACGACAAGATTTTCAAGGATGACGAGATCGGCTATGTGCTCGGCGGCGGCATCGAAGGCAAGGTGAAGCAGAACATGAGCCTCGGCCTTGAGGCGCTGTATCACGATTTCGATGACGCGAAGGTGAAGGGCGGCGGCGAGACCGAGATCGACTTCTGGTCGGTTCGGGCGCGCGCCACCTTTCATGTGAACTGAGGCGCCGTTTCACGAGTGCAGATAAGCGTCGCTCAATGCGGCGCTTTTTTACGGGCTGGGTCCGCAGGTTTGATCCAGCGCGCTACGCTATTTTGCGGAATTGGCCGTGGCGAAGTGCGAGCGGTGCGGATTGAGCGCGGCGTCGGCCTTCATGTGCATATGCCGCCACTTGGCGGCGGTGTTGCTCACCACATTGGCCATAAGCGCGCGCAGCCGGTCGAGCATGGCGCAGCGAGCCTCGGGCGCGGCGGCGGCGTCACCTCCCAACGCGGCAACCTCGCCAAGCAATGCCTTGTTGCGCGCGTCGAACTGTTGGGTCGCTTCGTCCCTCACGAACGGCGCCGCATTGGCTAGAAAATCCGCCTCACTCCAGCCCTGCTGGGTTTTGATGAGACTGAGTTTTTCCTGAAGGGCGCGTTTGTTGCCGTCCGCCTCGCGGTTGATGGCGGCGTTGGCCTCCGCGACCACCGCCTCGAAGGCGGCTTTGTTGCATGTCTCGGCCAGGGCGCTCCCAGCCGGCGCGCCGCTAGACGCCAGTGTGACGGCGATGACGGCGGGTTTCATAAAGCGCGTTGCAAGCATGCGGCATTATAGGGCGCGGCTGAGCCAAGATTATGGCGGATTAACGCCGGATCTCAAATCGGTACGCGGCGCCGACGCCGACCGAGAACTGATCCTCCGAGCCGCGGTCGTCCACCAGCGGGTTGTCGGCCGCACCGTCGAGGAGGCGGTCGTATTCGGCGTAGGCTTTCAAGGAGAGGCGCTCGGACACCTGATAGCTGGCGCTCACCGTGGCGCCGACCGAATGCAGGCCGCCCTCGGCGTCGAACGGCGCAAGACCGGATGCGATGGAATCCGCCGCGCTGACGCCGAAATAGGCGTCGTTGAAATCGTCGCTCACGACTGTCAGGCGCGGTCCAGCCGTGAAAGTCCAAGGGCCGCGATTGAGCACTGCGTCGGCTGCGAAGTTGGCGACAAACCCCTCATGGCCGTTCACCCCCTGCAAAAGCTCAACGCGCGCGCGGAAAGCGTCGCCCGCCCAATATTCCGCGAAGGCGCCGAGTTCAAAGGTGTAATCCACATCGTCGAGGCCGCGCGTGTCGCGGTTGTCGCCCGCATCGCGCTCGTTGCGCAGTGCAAAGGCCGGGCCGAAGCGGAAGCCGCCGCGGTCGATGAGCGCGAAGCCGCCGGCGTCGCCGGGTAGGCTAAGATACTCTTTCGTCCCCTCGCGACGGATATTGAAGATTGGCTTAAAGGCGGCTTCGTAATCGTCAGAGCCGAGATAGTCCGGCTGGCCGACAATGTAGCCGCCGATCGTGACGATCCAGACATCGCCGACCGGCTCGAAGTCGTCGGCGCGCGCTGGTTGCCAAGCAGCAAGAGAAACGCTCAACGCCAAAGCCGCGCCAAATGCCCGCATGATGATTCCCCTTTTAACCTGCTTCCACCGGTAACGCGATAAGCCGTTCTGTAGCAATGCAAATCGGCCTAGCGAGCCCGGTTTAGGACGGAGGCGTGGCTGCCGCGCAACCGTCAGAACGCATTCACGCCGAAGCGGCCGTCGCGCGGAAAACCTTTGGGCGCGGGCTGGCCGGCGCTCGCTCGCGCGCCCTCGAATTCGCCGATGTCGGCCAGCGTGCGCGCCCGGCCCGCCGCGTCCGCCCACTGCACGCCGCCGCCCCGCGCGAACACCTGCGCGTCGGCGAGCCCGCCGTCCTTGTATTTTTGCAGCCGCACGCCCTTGCCGCGCGCCATCTCCGGCAGTTCGGCGAGCGGGAAAATGAGTAGCCGGCGGTTTTCGCCGATCACCGCCACGCTGTCGCCGATGGCGGGCGCGCACAGGGCCGCGCGATCGGGCGCCTCGACATTCAGCGCCTGCTTGCCTTTGCGCGTCGAAGCGACCACGTCATCCTCGGCGACGATAAACCCGTTGCCGGCCTTCGACGCAACGAGCAGCTTGCGTCCCGGCTTGTGCGAGAAGATTTCGAGGATTTCGCCCTCCTCCTCCATGTCGATCATCAGCCGCACCGGTTCGCCCTGGCTTCGGCCGCCGGGTAGCGCGCTGGCGTCAAGCGTGTAGAACTTGCCGTTCGTTGCGAACAGCACGAGCTTGTCGGCGGTGGTCGTCTTCACCGCGCGCAGCAGGCTGTCGCCGGTCTTGAACTGCAGCTTGGTCAGATCGTCGGCGTGGCCTTTGAGCGCGCGGATCCAGCCTTTTTCGGAGAGGATCACCGTCACCGGCTCCTTCTCGATGAAGGCCTGCTCCACCTCGCCGTTGATTTCCGGCATTTCGCCGAACTGGGAGCGGCGGCGGCCGATCGCCGTGCCCTTGCCGAAGCGCGCTTTCAGCTCGCCGATCTCCGCGGCGATCTTGTCCCACTGCTTTTCTTCGGAGTCGACGAGGGCGTTCAGTTCGGCCTGCTCGCGTTTCAGCGCGTCGTTCTCGGTCTTGATCTCCATCTCCTCAAGTCGCCGCAGCGAGCGCAGCCGCATGTTGAGGATGGCCTCCGCCTGCACCTCGGAGAGCTTGAATGTGCTCATGAGCACCGGCTTCGGCTCGTCCTCCTGCCGGATGATGCGGATGACCTCGTCCAGGTTGAGGTACGCGATGAGGTAGCCGCCAAGCACCTCCAGCCGGTGCGCGATCTTCTCAAGCCGGTGGCGCGAGCGGCGGACGAGCACCTCGCGGCGGTGCGCCAGCCATTCGTTGAGGAGCGCAGGCAGGCCCATCACCATCGGCACGCGGCCGCGGCTGAGCACGTTCATGTTGAGCGGGAAGCGCACCTCAAGCTCGGTGAGCTTGAACAGCCCCTCCATCATCACCTCGGCGTCGACCGTACGCGACTTCGGTTCGATGACGATGCGGATGTCCTCGGCGGACTGATCGTCCACGTCGCCAACGAGGGGCAGCTTCTTCGCCTCCATCAGTTCGGCGATCTTCTCGATCAGCCGCGATTTCTGCACCTGATAGGGGATTTCCGTGACGACGATCTGATAGCCGCCGCGCCCTGTCTCCTCCCGCGTCCAGCGCGCCCGCAGGCGGAAGCCGCCGCGCCCGGTGCGGTAGGCCTCGATGACGCTGGCGCGATCCTCCACGATGACGCCGCCGGTCGGGAAATCTGGTCCGGGGACAAAGTCGATGAGCTTGTCCGCGCCCGCCTTCGGATTCCGGATGAGGTAAAGCGCCGCGTCGCAGAGTTCGTCCAGATTGTGCGGCGGGATGGAGGTCGCCATGCCCACCGCGATGCCCGACGAGCCGTTCGCCAGCAGGTTTGGGAAGTTCGACGGCAGCACCACCGGCTCCTTGTGCTCGCCGTCATAGGTCTCGCGGAACTCGACCGTGTCCTCGTCGATGGCCTCCAGAAGGCTCGCCGCAACCGTCGTCAGCTTCGCCTCGGTGTAGCGCATCGCGGCGGCGTTATCGCCGTCGATGTTGCCGAAGTTGCCCTGCCCGTCGATGAGCGGATAACGCTGGGCGAAGTCTTGGGCAAGCCGCACGAGCGCGTCATAGATGGCCTGGTCGCCGTGCGGGTGAAACATGCCGATCACGTCGCCGACGACGCGCGCGGACTTCTTGAAGCCGCCTTCTGGATCGAGGCGGAGCTGCCGCATGGCGTAGAGCACACGGCGATGCACGGGCTTCAGGCCGTCGCGGGCGTCGGGCAGCGCCCGGCCCATGATCGTTGAGAGCGCGTAGGCGAGGTAGCGCTCTTCCAGTGCATCCCGCAAATTCACCGGCTCTATCCCGGCGCCGTCGAGAATCGTTTCATCGGCCATGCGCCATGCCTAGCGCGGCGGCCGGTCCCGCTCAAGACTGCTTGCGAACAGCAACCAACGTTTTGCTCCATTGCGTCAGTGTAACGGCGACACATATATGCGTAATGCCGACATCCACACGCTTCGCCGTGGCCGTCCATGCCCTAGCCGCGCTGGCGGTCAACAACGGTAAGCCGGTTCGCTCTGAACAGATCGCCGCAAGCGCCGGCACCAACCCGGTGGTGATCCGCGCCATCCTGTCCCGCTTGGCCGATGCATCCCTAACCTCGGCGCAGCTCGGACCGGGCGGCGGCGCGTTTCTTGCGAAGCCGGCGGAGGCGATCACGTTGCTCGACGTGTACAAAGCGGTGGAGGATGAAGAGTTCTTTGCCATGCACCGCGGCGACCCGGACAAAAGTTGCTTCGTAGGGCGCAATATCCAACACGTTCTGCGCCAAACGACGCACAAAGCCGAGGCCGCGCTGGAGAACGAGTTGCGCCGAGTGACCGTCGCCGACATCGCTCACGAGCTTGTGAAACGGTCGGAAGCGTAACTTTTCGTCTTATTGTGTATTTATGTCGGCGACGCAATTTTAATTAGGAGTTCGCATGCGTAGATTTGTCAGGGGCGCCGGTGTCGCGCTTTTCGTCGGAGTGGGTGCGGCGACCGCTCAGGCGATGCCATCCTTCCCTTTAGACTTCCAGGAGAAAACCATCGAGATCGCGGACGGCGTCGCGATCCACACGCGGATCGGCGGGCGCGGGCCGGTTGCAATCCTGCTCCACGGGTTCACGCAGACAGGGGATATGTGGGCGCCGCTCGCCGCCGATCTCGCGCGCGACCACACTGTGATTGTGCCAGACTTGCGCGGGCAAGGCCGATCCTCGCGGCCGGCTTCCGGCTACGACAAGAAAACCATGGCCGCCGACATCCGGGCGGTGACGGCCAAGCTGGGTTATGACGGCCCGGCCGCCGTCGTCGGCCACGACATCGGTATGATGGTGGCCTACGCTTACGCGGCGCAATATCCCGACAAGGTGTCGCGCCTTGCGCTGCTTGAGGCGCCTCTGCCGGGCATTCAGCCTTGGGACGATATTCTGAAAAATCCGCGCGTCTGGCATTTCAGCTTTCATGGCCCTTACGCGGAGAAACTCGTCGCGGGCAGAGAGCGCATCTATCTCGACCGGTTCTGGGATGAGTTTGCGGCGCAGCCTACGAAGATCACCGACGATATGCGGCGTCATTACACGAGCGTTTACGCAAAACCGGGGGCCATGCGAGCGGGGTTCGCGCAATTCGCTGCTTTTCCGGAGGACGCTTCGGATAATCAGAAATTCTCAACACGGAAACTGACCATGCCGGTGCTCGCCGTCGGCGGCGAAAAATCGTTCGGACCGGGCGTGGAGTTGATCGCCACGAGCGTGGCGGAGAACGTGCGTAGCGCAGTCGTTCCCGGCGTCGGCCATTGGCTGATGGAAGAGGCGCCGGAAGAGACGACCAAAATCGTGCGGCAGTTTTTGGCAAGCACCCGGTAAAGAAAGGAAGCGATCATGATGACGAAAGTGTTCGGCGTGGCGCTTGCCGCCGCAGCCTTCTCGATATCAGTGCGGGCGGAGCAGGTTCCGGCCCAGATTGTGCCGGTCGGCGAGATTCCCTGGCCGAAAGATCAGTCTCAGCAGTTGGGATCCAGCCAGACGCCAGGGCTCAACACCGTCATGATTGTGGGCGATGGCGAAACGAACCGGCTTTATTCAATCATGTTTCGCGTTCCGCCCAACGCCCGCATCGCTCCGCACTCTCACCCGGATAATAGATCGTGCTTCGTCTTGACAGGACTTTGGCGTTTTGCGTTCGGCGACCGTTATGACGAAACAAAGCTCTTAGACCTTCCTCCGGGCAGTCATTACACGGAGCCGGGCGGGAGGGCTCACTTTGCGGCCACAGGTCCGCAAGGCGCGCTGGTGCAATGCACGGCGGTCGGCCCCACGGCGACGACTTTCGTGGATGAAAAGTAAATGGCGCGGCGCTCGACGGTCGTCAACGCCGCAGGGCGTTGGCGTCAATTCCGCGGCTCATCCTTAGCGCTCACCACGAGCGCGCGGGGTGCGGGCAGATGCAGCCCGGCGGGCGCCAGCGCGTGCTTCTCGATAAAATGGCCGGTTAGCGCCAGGCTGGCTTTCGCGCCCTCCGCGTCCGGCCAGCGCCCGGTCAGCAGATGCGGGGGCAACGGCAGCAGCTTGTCGGCGTAAGGAGCGCCCGCCGCCGCCGAAACCGCGCGGCCGGACTTAGGCGACACGTAAACAAGGTTCTCGCGAGCGCCGGTCGCCGCGCACTCGGTCAGGTCGAGGCCGAAGCCAAGCTCCTGCAGCAGCTTGAACTCGAACTGGGCGTAAGCCTCACGGCGGCCGCCCGGCGCGTCGGCCTGCTCCAGCGCCGCCAGCGCTGCGTCGAACAACTCCGGATGCGGATCGCGCTCGGGCAACAGCCGCGCAAAGAACGCGACGCAGGAGACGACGGCGAGCGCGGCCGGATCGTCCATGGCGCGGGTGGCGTGCGCGGCGGCGAGTTCGACGGAAAGGCCGCCCAGGCTATCCTCAAGCCGGGCGCGCCATGTGGCTTTCACAAGGTTGCCGGCTTGCAGCGCCGGGCGGATGCGGCGCGAGCGCCCGCCATGCACCAGCCCGAGGCAGCGGCCCATGGAACGGGCGAACACCTCCGCGATCGCCGCGTTCTCGCCGAACGGGCGCGCGGAGAGAACGATGGCGTCGTCCGTCCACTGCATGGGACCCTTAGATGAGACCTGCCTATTTGCAGGGCTTGGCGCTCGCGTTGCATTTGAAGCCGAAACCGGCTTTGAAGCAATCGACGTCTCGTCCTTTGGCGTTGCTCCAGCTTTTCCAAGCGACGCCGAGGGTTCCGCCGACCTTGGTGGACCAGCGCTGCTTTGCGTTGAATCTGGCCGCGTCTTTGTTGTTCAAAATGACGCTGGTCGCGGTCACGTTGTAGGGCTTGCACATGGCGGCTTCGGCTGGAGTAAATGCAGAAGATCCGAGCGCTACAGCAAGGAAAGCAGCGGAAACCTTCACAGCGACGGCGGTTTTGAAAGCACTCATTTTCGGTGTCCTTATATGTGTTAAGTGATATTGCTTATTTATTGAAATACAGCTGAACGCCGTCTGAAATCGTTGTTCATACAAAAAACTGTCAGGTTTTGGGGAACTCAAGCCCCATCTCGCGGTAGCGCTCGGGGTCGTCGGCCCAGTTGTCGCGCACCTTCACGAACAGAAAAAGATGGGCGGCCGTCCCCAGCCCCTGGCTGATCTCCTCGCGCGCCTTCATGGAGATTTCCTTCACCGTCGCGCCGCCCTTGCCGAGCACGATGCTTTTCTGGCTGTCGCGCTCGACGAAGATGGTCTGCTCGATGCGCACGGAGCCGTCCTTCATGGCTTTCCAGTCAGTGGTCTCGACAGTGGAGGCGTAGGGCAGTTCGTCATGCAAGCGGAGAAACAGCTTCTCGCGCGTCACCTCCGCCGCCCACAGCCGCAGCGGCGCGTCCGAGAGCTGATCCTCGGGGAACATCCACGGCCCCGCGGGCGCGTTTTGCGCCAGATAAGCTCTCAAATCGCTCACGCCCGACCCCGCCAACGCCGAGATCATGAACACCTCGTCGAAGCGCGCCGCCCCGGTCACGCTCTCGGCGAGCGTCAGCAGCGCGCCCTTGTTCTCCACCCGGTCGACCTTGTTGAGGACGAGAGCGCGCGGCCCCCGCATCTGCGACAGACCGTCGAGGATCGACTCCGTCTCCGCGTTCAGGCCCTTGGCGGCGTCGATAAGCAGCGCGACCATATCGGCCTCCCGCGCCTCGCCCCACGCGGTCTCGACCATGGCGCGGTCAAGCCGCCGCTTGGGCGCGAAGATGCCGGGCGTATCGACCAGCACCAGTTGCGCGGCGCCCTGCATGGCGATGCCGCGGATGCGCGCCCGCGTCGTTTGCACCTTGTGGCTGACGATCGTGACCTTGGCCCCGACCAGCGCGTTAACCAGCGTCGATTTGCCCGCATTGGGCGCGCCGATCACTGCCACGAAGCCGCAGCGGGTCGGCTCGGCGTCAGGCGGGCGCAGTGCGGCAGGCGTGTCCTCAACCATCGGCCGTCCAAACCCCTTCGCGGGTGAGCAGGGAGGCTGCGGCGGCCTGCTCGGCCGCGCGTTTGCTGGCGCCGTCGCCGCGGGCCGGGGGCACGGTCTCAATATGCGCCTCGATGATGAATTTCGGCGCGTGCGGCGGCCCCTCGGCGCCCAGCAGAACATAGCGCGGGATCGGCAGCTTGCGCGCCTGCGCCCATTCCTGGAGCGCAGTTTTCGCATCCGGCGACGACGCGGCGCGCGCCGTGTCCCAGTTGTCGCCCCAGAGCTTCAGCGTGACGTCGCGGGCCGCGGCAAATCCGCCGTCCACGAAAACCGCGCCGAGCACCGCCTCGCATGCGCCCGCCAGGATCGAGTCCTTGCGACGCCCCCCTGCGTCCGCCTCGCCAGCGTCGAGGATAAGATCGGCCCCGAGATGCGCCGCCGTCGCCGCCTCCGCGCAGCGCTCCTTGCGGACGAGAAAGTTGAGCCGCCGGGCCAGTTCGCCCTCGCGCGCTTGAGGGAAGCGGCGCAAAAGCTCGTCCGCCATCACCAGGCCGAGCACGCGGTCGCCGAGGAACTCCAATCGCTGATTGTCGGAGCCGACGCCGCGCCGCGTCTTGGCGCTCGAGTGGGTGAGGGCCTCGCGCAAAAGCTCACGGTTTTGAAAACGATAGCCGAGCCGCGTTTCCAGATCGGGCAGGACTTGGCGTTTCGCCTTGGGCATCAGCGAATGGCGTCGAACAGCCGCGACCAGCGGATTTGGAATGGCCATTCCCACGGGCGGAACAGGCTGGCGTCCTCGCCGATGGAGAAGAACAGCACCTCCGCGCGCCCGATGAGGTTCTCGCGCGGCACATAGCCGACCTGGGTCAGGAAGCGGCTGTCGGTCGAGTTGTCGCGGTTGTCGCCCATCATGAAATAATGCCCGGCGGGCACCTCGAACACGCGTGTGTCGTCGCCCTGGCCGTTGCTCACAAGGTCGAGCGTCTCGTAGCTGACCCCGTTCGGCAGCGTCTCCACGAAGCGAGCGGCCGCGCCGCTGCCGTCGACAAAATCCTCCACGCGGCGGCGCTTCACGGCTTCGCCGTTGATGTGCAGCACGCCGCCGATCATCTGGAGCTTGTCGCCGGGCAGGCCCACCACGCGCTTGATGTAATCCGTCTCGTTGTCCTTCGGCAGCTTGAACACCGCCACATCGCCGCGCTCCGGCTCGGCCGACCAAATGCGCCCCTCGAACAGCGGGATGCTCCACGGCAGCGAGTGTTTGCTGTAGCCGTAGGAGAATTTGGAGACGAACAGGTAATCGCTGACGAGCAGCGTCGGGATCATCGAGCCGGACGGAATGTTGAACGGCTGGAACAAGAAAATGCGCACAAACGCGGCGAGCAGCAGCGCATGGAAAATGACGCGCACCGTCTCCCACAGCCCGCCCGAGCTGCGTTCGGCGTCCTTTGCGTTCATGCCCGTGGTCATCTCGGTCTCCTCGGCTCGCGGGGGCGCGGAGCGGCTGGTATAACGGTAAAAAACGATCGAATCAAATTCGCTCATCCTCGACGCGCACCGCCGAAATGATGACGAGCGCTTGGGAGTGCGGGTATTCATCGGTGATCGTCAGGTCGATCTGCGCGCGCCAGCCCGTGGGCGTCATCGCGCTAAGCCGTTCGGCGGCCGCGCCCGTCAGCGCCAGGGTCGGTTTGCCGGACGGAAGATTGACGACGCCCATATCACGCCAGAACACGCCTTGGCTCAGCCCGGTTCCCAGCGCCTTGGCGCACGCCTCTTTGGCCGCGAAGCGCTTGGCGTAGGACGCGGCGCGCAGATGGCGGCGGTCGGATTTGGCGCGCTCCACAGGGGTGAAGACCCTGTTGAGAAACCGCTCGCCGTAGCGCTCGATGGTTTTCTCGATGCGGCGGATGTCGGTGATGTCGTTGCCCACGCCCAAGATCATGCGCTCGCTCTCCGCGCCGCGTCCATCTCCACCCGCATCCGTTTAACCGCACCGTCGAGGCCGAGGAACAGCGCTTCGCCGACAATGAAATGGCCGATGTTCAACTCGACGATTTGCGGGATGGCGGCCACCGGGCCGACGGTTGCATAGCCAAGGCCGTGTCCTGCGTGAACCTCCAGCCCCAGGGCCGCCGCCTGTCGCGCCGCGCGGCGAAGGCGCTCCAGCTCGCTCACGCGGGCGCTCTCAGGCGCATCGCAATAAACGCCGGTGTGCAACTCCACGATGTCGGCGCCGATCCCGGCGGAAGCCGCGACCTGCGCGTCGTCCGCGTCGATGAAGAGCGACACGCGGATGCCGGCTTTGCGCAACGCGGCGACGAAGGCGGTCAGCTCGGCGATTTGACCGGCCACGTTCAAGCCGCCCTCGGTCGTCACCTCCTCCCGGCGCTCGGGCACAAGGCAGCAGGCGTTCGGCCGATGCGCTAGCGCGATGGCGAGCATTTCGGGCGTCGCCGCCATTTCCAGGTTGAGGGGCAGCCGCACCTCCGATTTCAGCCGGGCGATGTCCGCGTCGCGGATGTGGCGGCGATCCTCGCGCAAATGCGCGGTTATGCCGTCAGCGCCAGCCTCCGCTGCGGCGAGCGCCGCGCGCACCGGGTCAGGGTGAGCGCCGCCGCGCGCGTTGCGCACCGTGGCCACGTGATCGATATTAACGCCTAACCGCAGTGGTGACACGTGAAGCCGCCTAAATCGCTTTCAAATTCAACCGCTCAGCGCGATTGGTCCGGATGCTTTCAACCGCCCGGAGCACCATGGCGTAGCTGATAAGCGCGGCGGCGAGGCCGATGGGCATCGACCCGACCGCCATGGGTTTGAGAATGGGCCAGAACGCTTCGAGAGCCTGCCCCACCGCCTCGGGCGACAGCGCCTTCAGCCCGTTCCAGACGGCCTCGGCCTTGCCCTGAAAGTCGATCCGCCCGACCGCGCCGCTCTCTCCAAGAATAAGCGCGCCCAGCTGATAAGTCGATATCCAGATCAGCGGATAGGTGAGCGGATTGCCCACGAAGCTGCCTATGGCGGAGGCGATGACGCTGCCGCGCACGGCCAAAGCGAGCACCGCCGCAAGGATCATCTGAAAGCCGAGAAACGGGGTGACGATGGCGAACACGCCAGCGGCGAACCCGGCCGCAACGCTGTGGGCCGACCCGCCGATCCGGCTCAGCCTGAGGCCGAAATATCGAAGAGAGCGCGCCCAGCTGCGGCGCGGCCACAGCGCCACGCGAAGGCGCTCCAGCACGGTAGGCCGCTCTCGACGACGGAACAACATGACTGCGCGCCTCTAAAGCAGCAAATGACGTGGTGCGACACCAGACGGTTGCTGACAAATGGCGTGAGGCGCAACTCCAAACAATGTCGCGCCGCCTATTTTTGTTTCAGACCGCGGCTTCCCGGCTTCATGGGCGGGATGGCCTTGAGCGCGTCGGGCAGCGCGTGCTCCGGATAGGCCGGGACGTCGATGGTGAGCAGCGAGACGAGCGGCAAAGAGAGGTCGGCGCGCCCGCCCGAACGGTTGACGAGGCTCGCCGCCGCGACCACGTCGCCGCCCTGCTCCCGCGCGGCCGCGATGCACTCGATGGACGATGCGCCCGTGGTCACCACATCTTCGACCATCAGGCAGCGGGCGCCGGGTGAAATCTCAAAACCGCGGCGCAGCGTGAAAACGCCCTCCACCCTCTCGAAAAACACCGCGGGGACGCCCAGTTGCCGGCCCATCTCGTAGCCCACCACGATGCCGCCCGTCGCCGGCGAGACAATCATGTCGAACGGGCCGAGACCGGCCGCGCGCAGCTTTTGGGCAAGGGCCGCGCACAGCCTTTCCCCGCGACGGGCGTCCATCATGACGCGCGCGCATTGAAGGTAGGTGTCGCTGTGCAGCCCCGAGAACAGGATGAAATGGCCTTTCAGCAGGGCGCCCGCCGCCTCGAACTCCGCCAGCGCTTCGGCCTCGGTCATGCGGCCTCCCTCAGCTCATCACGCGCTTGACGGCGCTCACGCTCGATAAGGCTTTAAGGCCGGAAATGATCGCGTTGAGGTGTTTCAAGTCCCACACCTCGAGGCTGATCAGCATCTCCGTGTAATCCTTGCCGCGGGTCAGCATCTGCAGCTTGTCGATGTTCCCGTCGGTCTCGCCGATGATCTTGGAGATGGCGGCGAGCGAGCCGGGCTCATTGACGGCGGAAACCGTGATGTCGGCCGGGAAGCGCTCGGTCGAGTCTTCCTTGATGTCCCAGGTGATGTCTATCCAGCTGTCAGGCGCGTCTTCATAGTCGCGCAGCCGGCGCGAGTGGATCGGGTAAATGGTGATGCCCTTGCCGCGCTCCAGGATGCCAACTACCCGTTCGCCCGGCACGGCGCCGCCCTCGGCGAAGCGGATCGGGTAGCCGCCCTCGGCGCCTGGCTCGGGGATGCCGGCGGCCAGGTCCGCCCGGCCGTAAACTGGACGCCCGGGCCAGCGGAATTTCATACCCGCGACGCGGTGTAGATTGAACCAGCCGTCGTCCGAGCGGGTCATGGCCTGGCGTTTGACCGGCTCGGGCGGCGGCACGTCGGGGAACATGGCGGCGAGCACTTCGGCGGCCTCCAGTTCGCCCCGACCGACGGCGGCGAACATATCCTCGGGCGTTTTCTGCGGCAGGCGCGCGGCGACGGCGGCGAGATCTTGTTGCGTCACCGTTTTGCCCGCCCGCTCAAAGGCGTTTGTGAGAATGTCCCAGCCCAGCGCGCCGAACTGGCTGCGCACGGCCTCGCGCGTGGCCCGCCGGATGGCGGAGCGGGCTTTGCCGGTCGCGACGATCGCCTCCCAGGCGGGCGAGGGCTTTTGCGCCTCGGAGGTGACGATCTCGACCTCGTCGCCGTTGCGGAGCTGGCTCATGAGAGGCATGTGCCGCCCGTTGATCTTGGCGCCTACGCAGCGATTGCCGACGGTTGTATGGACCGCGTAGGCGAAGTCGATGGGCGTTGCGCCGCGCGGCAGCGCGATGAGCCGGCCCTTGGGGGTGAAGCAGAACACCTGATCCTGGAACAGCTCCAGCTTGGTGTTCTCCAGAAATTCCTCCGGGTTGTCGCCTTCGAGCAGGTTGGAGACGAGGCGCCGCAGCCATTCATAGGGCTCCATGGCGTCGCCGTGAACGCCGTTCGCGCCGTTGCGCCGCGTCGCGCCGTTGATCCCGTCCTTGTAGAGCGCGTGAGCGGCGACGCCGAATTCGGCCACCCGGTCCATGTCCCGGGTGCGCACCTGCAGCTCAACGCGTTGGTGGCGTGGGCCGATAATGGTGGTGTGGAGCGATTGATAGCCGTTCTGCTTGGGGTTTGAGACATAATCCTTGAAGCGGCCGGGAACCGCGCGCCACGTGGTGTGGATGACGCCGAGCACCTTGTAGCAATGGTCCGGTTCGGCCACGATGACGCGGAAGCCGTAGATGTCGGAGAGCTGCTCCAGCGAGATTTGCCGGTTCTCCATCTTGCGCCAGATGGCGTAAGGCTTTTTCTCGCGGCTTTTGACCTCCAGCACGATGCCTTCGCCGCCCAGCTTCGTCATCAGTTCCGCCTCGATCTCGGCGGTGAGGCCCTGGTTGCGCTCGCGCAGCACGGCCAGGCGGGAGGTGACGGCCTGATAGGCTTCGGGATTGAGCCAGCGGAAGGCCAGATCCTCAAGCTCTGAGCGCATCTCCTGGATGCCCATGCGCCCGGCGAGCGGCGCGTAGATGTCCATCGTCTCCTGCGCGATGACGAGGCGCTTGTCCGGCCGCATCCATTCGAGCGTGCGCATGTTGTGGAGGCGGTCGGCGAGCTTGACGAGCAGCACGCGAATGTCGCTGGAGATGGCGACGAGCAGCTTGCGGAAATTCTCCGCCTGCTCTGTGCGGTTGGTGTAAAGATTGAGGCGTTTGATTTTGGTGACCCCGTTCACCAGGTCGCCGATGACCGGGCCGAACATACGGTCGATGTCGGCTTTGGTCGCGCCCGTATCCTCTATGGTGTCGTGAAGGAGCGCGGTGGCGATGGTCGCGTCGTCGAGTTTCAGCCGGGTCAGGATTTCAGCAACGGCGAGCGGGTGGGAGAAATACGGATCGCCCGAGGCGCGCTTTTGCTTGCCGTGCGCTTTGAGCGCGAAAACATAGGCTTTGTTGAGCAGCGTTTCGTCCGCTCTGGGATCGTAACTGCGAACTTTCTCCACAAGCTCGAATTGCCGCATCATGGACGGCGTCTCGCTTTCGTGTGCTGCGCCGCTCTCCGACTAACGAGAGCGGTTGCCCGACGGAGAGGCTTCCGCCGGGATCATCCGCTCCAGACCGCGGCGCAATTCGTCCTCGGTGATGTGGTCGATCTCGGCGTCGTCGGCCATATCGTCCTTGCCGAAAGTCGGGCGCGACGCCTCGGGCAGGAGCGGGGCTGCGTCCGGCTCTGGTTCGTCCACCTCCACATGCATCTGCATGGAGTGGATGAAATCCTCGCGCAGATCGTCGGCGGAGACCGTCTCTTGCGCAATTTCGCGCAGCGCCACCACGGGGTTCTTGTCGGCGTCGCGCTCCAGCGTGATGGGCGCACCGGAAGAAATCATCCTCGCCCGGTGAGCCGCGAGCAGGACAAGCTCAAAACGGTTGGAAACCTTGTCGATGCAGTCTTCGACGGTGATGCGCGCCATCGTCAGCCTTTCCAAATTTCCGCCAAGAGCGGTTTATTATGATGTTTTTGTCGCCAAAGCAAGGCCGACACACGCTTTTACACGATCAAGGGCGGCGGATCACAGCGCCGTCGCGGGTTTTGAGCCGGGCGAGCAACGCGCCCGCCGGCTTGCGCCACACCGGGTGCGTCCAGCGAGGGGCGACGGCGGCCACAGGCGCGAGGGCAAACGGGCGCTCGTGAAGGCCCGCGTGCGGCAGCACGAGCCGGGCGCGCGCGTTTGGCGTGGGTCTTGGGCGCAGACGCCAATTTACGATGAGTCCGCGGCAATCGAGAATGTCGATGTCGAGCGGGCGCGGCCCCCAGCGCTTGCCTGGGCGGCGACCGGCCTCGCGCTCCAGCCGCTTGAGCACGGACAACAGCGCAAACGGCGTCAGCGCCGTCTCGATGCGCGCGGCTGCGTTTACGTAAGTGGGCTGCTCCGGACCCAGCGGCGTCGTCTCATACAGCGGAGAAAACGCGCGAATGCGAACGCCTGCTTGCTGAAGGCGCTTGCAAGCCGTATAAAGAGTGCTTGCAGGCAAGCCCCACAAACCTGTCATATTGGAGCCAAAGCCTATGAGAATCATGCCGATACAATGAGGCGTTAAAAAACGTCTGCGGCGGGGAACGCAAAGCGGGTTGCGGAATTTATGTGTTGCGACGACGTGTCATTTAACCAGAGCATTGATTATTAAAGACTTTGAAAAAAGGACATAGCATGAATTTTTACCCCACCGAGCGCATCGCTCTATTCATCGATGGCGCAAATTTATACGCCACCGCGAAGGCTTTGAGCTTCGACATTGATTATAAAAGACTTCTCAATCTCTTTCGCTCCAAGGGACGTCTTATCCGCGCGCTGTATTACACGGCGCTCGCCGAGGATCAAGAGTATTCCTCCATCCGCCCGCTGATCGACTGGCTGGACTACAATGGCTACACCATGGTGACGAAGCCGACGAAGGAGTTCACCGACGCGTCCGGCCGCCGCAAGATCAAGGGCAACATGGATATCGAGCTTGCCGTCGACTCCATGGAACTCGCTGAGCATCTGGATCACATCGTGCTGTTCTCCGGCGACGGCGACTTCCGCACACTGGTGGAGGCGCTGCAGCAGAAAGGCAAGCGCGTAAGCGTCGTCTCCACCCTGAACACGCAGCCGCCGATGGTCGCCGACGAGTTGCGCCGTCAGGCCGATCAGTTCATCGACCTATACGATCTCGAGTCCGAGATTTGCCGAGAGGGCGGCGAACGCCCGCCGCGCGACCCCAACGCCTACAATCTGCGGCGCGCGCCGGCCAAACCCGACGACGACGAATTTGTGAACGTCTGAGCCTTGGCGACCGGCCCCGAGCCGCCCAGGGAGTGCCCCCTCTGCCCGCGCCTCGTCGCCTATCGTGCGGCCAACCGGGCGCAGTTCGGCGATTGGTTCAACGCGCCGGTGCCGAGCTTCGGCGATCCCGCCGCTAGGCTTGCCATCGTCGGGCTGGCGCCGGGCTTGCGAGGGGCGAACCGCACGGGCCGGCCTTTCACCGGCGATTATGCGGGCGAGCTTTTGTACTCCACGCTTTCAAGGTTTGGGCTGGCCTCGGGCGATTACCGCGCGTCGCCGGACGATGGTTTGGCGCTGCAGGACGCTTTCATCGTCAACGCCGTGCGATGCGCGCCGCCTGACAACAAGCCCACGCCGCTTGAGATCGAGACTTGCCGAGGTTTCCTCGCCGCGCAACTGGCCGCACTGCCGAACGCTCGGGCGATCATCGCGCTTGGCCGCGTTGCGCATGAGAGCGTCGTGCGCTGCGCCGGACGCCCGCTCGCCGCCGCGCCGTTCGCCCATGGCGCCATACACACCCTGCCCCGCTTCACGCTGTTCGACAGCTATCATTGCTCGCGCTACAACACGAACACCGGCCGGCTGACGGAGGCCATGTTCCACGCGGTTTTCGCCTCAGCCCTCGCATGGATGCAGGCCAGCGCCTAGCGCTTCTGAGTCCGGAGCCAGGCGAGCACCTCGTCCGCGTGCGTGTCCGGCGGGAACACCGGGTAAAACACGCGCTCGATGACGCCGTCCTTGGCGACGAAGGTGAGCCGCTTCAGGAACGTGTACTCATTCACGTCGAGCATGGGCAGGCGCATGGGCATGGCGAAGTCGAAACGCTCGTCGCTGAGGAGCGGAAACGGCAGGTTGAGCCGTGCGCTTGCCTGCTTCTGGTGCGAGGGGCTTTCCGCGCTGAGGCCGAAGATGCGGGCGCCGGCGCGGATGAAATCCAGATACAAATCGCGGAAGCCGCAGGACTCCACCGTGCAGCCCGTCGCCCCGGGGATCGTGTCCCAGTAGTCGAACAGAGCCGTCTGGCCCGGCAGCCGGGAGCGCACATACACGAAAACGATGGTGCGCCCGATCAGCCGATCGAGGCGGACGGTCTCGCCTGTGGTCGCCTTGAGCCCGATGGGCGGCAACCCTATGCCGGGCAGATGCGAGGCGGCGCCGTCGTCCACCGGGCGCGGCGCATGGTCTGGGAACTTGTATCCGGCGCGGCTGACGGTGTCGCCCATCGGTCAGCCCCTGTCGCGCAGAAGACGCGCTCGCGCGCGCTCCCAATCGCGGCTCTTGACGCTTTCGCGCTTGTCGTGCGCTTTTTTGCCTTTGGCCAGCGCCAGCTCCAGCTTGGCGCGTCCCTGCCCGTTGAAATAGAGCTTGAGGGGCACGAGCGTCATCCCGTCTCGGCGCACGGCCCCAATGAGCTTGTTGATCTGCCGGCGATGCAAGAGTAGCTTGCGCGGCCGCCGCGTCTCGTGGTTGAGGCGGTTGGCCTGCGTGTATTCGGGAATGTAAGCGTTGATGAGAAAAATCTCGCCGCCCTTCTCCCCGGCGTAGGACTCGCCGATGTTCGCGCGGCCCATGCGCAGCGCTTTCACCTCCGAGCCGTCGAGCATCAACCCGGCCTCAAATGTCTCCACAACCTCATAATCGAAGCGGGCGCGCCGGTTGTCCGATACGACCTGACGCGGCTCTGCGTCCTTCGCCGCCATCTACTCAGCCGCCTCCCGCCGCAACAGACCAGCGTG
Organism: Hyphomicrobiales bacterium; assembly: GCA_033764775.1. Lineage (GTDB taxonomy): Bacteria > Pseudomonadota > Alphaproteobacteria > Rhizobiales > Rhodomicrobiaceae > JAWXCE01. The sequence continues at coordinate 51,264 of JANRIQ010000012.1, forward strand.
GGCGAGCGCGGCGTCCACCTTGGCGCGGCTCGCCTCGGTGAGCGGCGCGAGCGGCAGCCGCACGTCCGAGCGGCACAGGCCCAGACGCTCCGCCGCATATTTCACCGGGGCCGGATTGGTCTCGCAGAACAGCGCGTCGTGAAGCGGCATCAGCCGATCCTGGATGTCGAGGGCGGCGCGGAAATCGCCGCGCAGGCACGCCTCCTGAAACTGCGCACACAACGCCGGCGCCACATTGGCCGTGACCCCGATGCAGCCGTGGCCGCCATGGGCCATCACCGCGAGGGCGGTCGCGTCCTCGCCCGAGAGCTGGATGAAATCCGGGCCGCAGGCGGCGCGCTGCTGGCTTATGCGCGCGATGTTGCTGGTCGCGTCCTTGACGCCCACCACATTCTTGAGCTGCGCCAGCCGCCGCATGGTGTCGACCGAAATATCGACCACGCTGCGCGGCGGGATGTTGTAGACGATGATCGGGATGTCGACCGCGTCGTTGATGGCGCGGTAATGGGCATAAAGCCCCTCTTGCGTCGGCTTGTTGTAGTACGGCGCGACGATGAGCACGGCGTTGGCGCCCGCCGCTTTGGCGTGCCGCGTCATGTCGATGGCTTCGGCGGTGCTGTTCGAGCCGGCGCCGGCGATGACGGGGACGCGCCCCGCCGCCTGAGCCACGCACACCTCCACAACGCGGTTGTGCTCGTCATGCGACAGCGTCGGCGACTCGCCCGTGGTCCCCGTCGGCACCAGCCCGTGCGTGCCGCTCGCGATCTGGAAATCCACAAGCTTGCGGAATGCGGCCTCGTCGAAACCGCCCTCGTGAAAGGGCGTTATGAGCGCCGTGAACGACCCCTTGAACATTCGTGTTTCCGCCCTGGCGAACGGACGCGGTCGCTCCCGCGCCCCGAAGGCGTCAGTTATGCCCGCAATCGCGGCGAATGCCAACCGCTTCGCAAAGCTGCGGCGCGGAAAACGTCGCGCGTCAGCCGCCGCTGTAGCCGCCGATGATCGGCAGGATCTCGCCGGTGATGTAACTGCCGGTGATGGGCGAGGCGAGAAACACATAAGCCGGCGCGATCTCCTCGGGTTGGGCCGCGCGTTTCATGGGCGTGGAGGAGCCGAAGCTTTTCACCTTCTCGGCGGGCCGGTCGGCCGGATTGAGCGGCGTCCACACGGGGCCGGGCGCGACCACGTTGACGCGGATCCCTTTGGGAACCAGGTGCATCGCGAGGCTGCGCGCGAAGGCGTGCACGCCGCCCTTCGTCATGGAGTAGTCGAGGAGCTTGTCGTTGCCGAGGATGCCCGTGACGGAACCCGTCATGATGATCGAGCTTTTTGGCCCCATATGAGGCACGCATTCCTGCGCCATGTGGAAATAGCCGTAAAGATTGGTTTTCAGCGTCCGGTTGAAGTGCTCTTCGGAGAGGTCGGCGAAATCCTCGACATGCTGCTGAAAGGCGGCGTTGTTCACCAGGATGTCGATCTTGCCGAACTCCGCGACGACCTTGGCCACGGCGTCGCGGCAGAAATTGCGATGGCCCACATCGCCAGCGATCGTGACGCAGCGGCGTCCCTCCGCCTCGACGGCCCGCCTCGTCTCCTGCGCATCGTCATGCTCGTTCAGATACAGCACGGCGACATCGGCGCCTTCGCGCGCGAACAAAACAGCGACCGCGCGCCCAATGCCGGAATCCCCGCCGGTGACGATCGCCGTCATGCCGGCGAGCTTATCGGAGCCTTTGTAGGCCGGCGCCTCCCACATGGGCTTCAGTTCGAGATCGCTTTCAAGGCCGGGCTTTTGCAAATGCTGTTCGGGAAAGCCGGCGGGGTAAACGCGCTGGCCCGCCTGCATGGGGCCGCTTTCGCTTTCCTCGCGCGTGGCGGCCTTCGCGTCGGCGTCGGCCTGGATGCGCCGCTCGGATTTAACCACCGCGCTCGTGTGGTCGATCTCCTTCATCTCGGGGTCTTTGCCCATCGCCGTCGGCCCTCCGGTGGTGAATGCATTCTCTCAAGCGAACGTCCGCGCGCGGCCGCCGTTCCTCGCCTCCTGCGCGGCGTCTCAGTTCCGCCGGGTTTTTGCCCCAGGAAGAGCGCGAGAACGAAGCGCCGGTTGTGCGTGCTCCTTCGGGAGGGCGGCGGCGGACAAGGATCACTGCTTTTGCCATCACGGTCTTTTCCCTTTTCTCTGAAACAGCTAGCGGTCATTTTCGGCGTCGTCGGGCTGGGCGCGGCTGGCATCTCAGCGGTGGGCGGCGGCGATCCGGCCGCGCCGCAAGGGGCCGAACGGCTGACGCAATCCGCCGCCTGGAACAAATCCGCGTTGGAGAAACCGCGCGAGGAAAGGCTCGCGGCGTTGCCCCCGCCGCCACCGGTCGCCGTGTCGGAGCCGGAGCCGCCGGCCGACGCAGACGCCGAAGCCGAGCGCGAAGCCGCCCCGCCCGCGGCTGAGGACGCGCCGCCGATCGCCGATGCCCCGACGCCGGCCTATACCGAAGCCGCGCCCGAGCCGGGGTCCCTGAAGCCGCCCTTCCGCGCGGAGCTGACGGCGGGCCTTGCGCCCCTGCTCAACTACGAAATTTCCGCCCGCGACCTGGAGAATGTCAAAGAGGCCGTCCGCCTTGTTTATAAGGACGATTTCACCACGGCGCGGGCGCTGATGGCCAAGATCGCCGATCCGGCGGCGCGCAAGCTCGTCCACTGGTATGTTCTGCGCGCGAGCGGCGTCGAGAGCCCGTATACGGAGGTCATGCAGTTCCGCCGCGAGAACCCGCAATGGCCCTCCCGCGCGGCGCTGGACAGCAGCATCGAGGCGGGCCTTCTGTTCCGCGAGACCAACCCGCAAAAAGTGCTCGCCTATTTCGCCGACAAGCCCCCCGAGACGGGCGCGGGCAAGGCGGCGCTGGGCGGCGCGCTGATACAGACCGGGCAGGCGGAGCGCGGCAAGGCGCTCATCCGCGAGGCGTGGCGCCGGCACTTGTTCGACGCCGATATCGAGACGCGCATCTCGAACCGCTTCGGCGAGCACATCACCGACGCCGACAACAAGGCGCGGCTTTACTGGCTGCTGGCGAAGGAGCCGAAAAAGCGCGCGGCGTCCATCCAGAAGCTGCGCAAGGCGCTGGCGGAAGACGCGCCGCCGCCCGAGGTCGTCAAAAAGCGCGAGAAGCCGGCCGCCGCCAAACCGAAGACGCCGTCAAAAGGAGCGAAGGCCGCCCAGAACAAGGCGAAAGCCAAATCCGCCAAGGCGAAAGCCGAAAAGCCCGCGCCGGCCCCGCCTCCCGAGCCGCCGCGCAAGAAGGCGCTGGCGCTGGGCGCGGAGGCGAAACGCGACGCCTCGGAAATCCTCGTGCGGGTGAAGGAGCTGCGCCGGAAATCGCAATGGCGCGAAGCGTGGAGTCTGCTGCGCTCCGTGCCGAAAGACGCCGTCGGGCTGCTCGAAGGCCAGGATTGGTGGGAGGAGCGTCGCATTCACGTGCGCCACGCCCTGAACGCCGGATACCCCAAAACCGCGTTCGAACTGGCCCAGAACCATGGCTTGCTCACCGGCGAGGCCCTGAGCGAAGCGGAGTTTCTGGCCGGCTGGATCGGCATGCGGTTCCTGGGCAAGACGGAGGCCGCGCGCGGGCATTTCGCCGTGGCGGCCGAGGCGGGCGGGCTGCCGAAAGACCGGGCGCGGGCGCATTACTGGCTTGGCCGCGCCGAGGAGGCCCTCGGCCGCGATGAGCAGGCCGCGGCGGCTTACGCGGAGGCGGGCAAGCGGCATCACACCTTCTACGGGCAATTGGCGCGCCAGGCTTTGCCCGGCGCAGCGCCGATCGAGTTCCGCGATCCGCACGCGCCGACGGCCGCCGAGATCAAAGCCTTCGTCGAGAGCGACATCGCCCGCGCCATCGCCGTCGCCCACAAGGCGGAGCTGACGACCATTCTGCCGGTGTTCTTCTTCGATCTCGCCCGCGCCTCGGAAGACCCGGCGCAGATGACCCTCACCGCCGAGCTGTCGCTGCGTTTCGCCCCGCTCCCCTCCACCGTGCGCTTCGCCAAGATCGCGCTGAACCGCGGTTTCGCCGTGGAGCGGTATGCGTTTCCACTCAGCCTGCCCGCGCCCGAGAAGCAGTGGCGCGACAAGATGGTGGAGGCCTCGCTGCTGCACGCGCTCACCCGCCAGGAGAGCGAGTTCAACCCGACCATCGTCTCGCCCGCGGGCGCGCGCGGCCTGATGCAGCTCATGCCCGCGACCGCGCGCATGGTGGCGAAAAACCTCGACGTGAAATACGAGCCGAAAAAGCTCGACGATCCCGCATTCAACGTGATGCTGGGCGGCGCCTTCCTGAAACAGATGGTGGAGAGCCATGGCGGCTCCTACATCATGGCGCTCGCCGCCTACAACGCCGGTCCGGGTCGGGTGCGGCAGTGGATCGGCCAGTTCGGCGACCCGCGCAAAAGCGATGTGGACCCCATCGACTGGATCGAGCGCATCCCATTCACCGAGACGCGGGATTACGTTCACAAGATCATGGAGAGCCTGCAACTCTACCGCGCCAAACTCGACCGGGACGGCGCCAGGGCCAACCTCGCCGAGGACGTCCGGCGCGGCCGATCGGCCGGGGAGCGGCGGGCTTCGGCCGAATAGCCGGCCTTGTCTCCCTCACGCGCCGGTGACACTATGGCGCGGCGATGATCCCACGCCCGCCCCCGCACGACTGTCCGCCATGAGCGCCATGACCGACCAACCCGCCGCAACAGACCGCCAGCCCTGGCGCGACATCGTCTACACCGCCCAGGACGGGCTGAGGCTCCACGCCCGCCGCTACGGCCCTGAAGAAAGCCCGTTGCGGCCCGCCCTCTGCCTGCCCGGCCTGACGCGCAACGGCCGGGACTTTCACAGCCTCGCGATGGCGCTCGCTTCAGGCCCCGACGCGCGCCCGGTCTACTGTCTCGATTACCGCGGGCGCGGGCTTTCCGACTACGACCCGAACTGGCGCAACTACTCCCCGTTCATCGAGTTGCTCGACGTGCTCGACTTCATGACCCTCCAGGGCCTGAAAGGCGCAAGCGTCGTCGGCACCTCTCGCGGCGGCATCATCGCCATGCTGATGGCTGTGATGCGACCCTCCGCCATCGCCGCCGCCGTGCTGAACGACATCGGCCCGGTGATCGAGACGGCCGGTCTGGCGCGCATCATGGGCTACGCCGGAAAAATCCCGCTGCCGCGCTCCTGGGAGGAGGCCAGCGCCCTTGTCCGCGACATGAACAAGCGCTTCTTTCCGCAGATCGACCCGGACGAATGGGCCGAGATCGCACGGCAATGGTTCAACGAAGAGAAAGGCCGCCCCGCCCCCGGCTACGACAACAACCTCGCCAAGGCGCTGGAGGAGATCGACGTCTCCAAGCCGATGCCGGAGATGTGGCCGCATTTCCAATCGCTTCAGCGCAAGCCGGTGCTCGTGCTGCGCGGAGAGAACTCCGACCTCCTCAGCGCCAAAACGGTCGCCGACATGGCCGCCCGGCATCCGCGGCTCGTCGCCGTGACGGTGCGCGGCCAGGGCCATGCGCCGCTGCTGCGCGACCGCTTCACCCAGCGGGTGATCGCGGATTTTTTGCGTGACGCGGACGCATAGCAGGCCCCCTCTCGACGCAAAGGTTTCGCCTTTCGGCCATGTTGCGCGCTTCGCGGCCCGCGCCCATCTGCGCTCAAACGATCGTCGATGACCGGCGACGCCGGCCTTCGATAATCCCCGTCAACGCATGTCAACCGGGACGTTTCATCATGACCACCGGCATTCATCACGTGACCGCCATCGCCAGCGACCCGAAACGCAACGTGGACTTCTACACGCGGCTTCTCGGCCTGCGATTGGTGAAGAAAACCGTCAATTTCGACGACCCCACCACCTATCACCTTTATTATGCGGACGCGGCCGGCTCGCCCGGCAGCGTCATGACGTTCTTTCCGCATCCCTTCGCCCGCAAGGGCCGCCATGGGGCGGGCCAGGCGGTGGAGGTCAGCTTCGCAGCGCCCCATGACGCCCTGCCGTTCTGGATCGACCGGCTCGCTCGCATGGGCGTCGCGCACAGCGCCGCGGAGCGCTTCGGCGAAAAGCTTGTCCGCTTTGAAGACCCGGACGGGCTGCCGCTTGAGATCGTGGCGGTCGACGGCGTGGCCGGAGCAGGCGAGCCATGGGAGACCGAGGGCGTGACGAAAAGCGAGGCCCTGCGCGGCTTCCACTCCGTCACCCTGTGGGAGCAAAACCACGAGGCGACCGCGCAGCTCCTCAGCGACCATTTCGGATTCAAGTTTGCGGGGAGCGAGGGCGAGCGCGTGCGGTTTCGAGCCGAGAGCGAGGGCGTCGGCCGCATCGTCGACATCCGCCGCATGCCCGAGCAGATGCGCGGGAGCCTCGGCGCGGGCGTGAACCATCACATCGCCTTCCGCGCCCGCGACGACGACCATCAGGCGGAGATGCGCGAGGCGTTGACGGCTGAGGGCTTTAACGTAACGCCCATGCTCGACCGCAACTATTTCCACTCCGTCTATTTCCGCGAGCCGGGCGGCGTGCTGTTTGAAATCGCAACCGACCCGCCGGGCTTTGCGGCCGACGAATCGCTCGAAAGCCTGGGGCGCAGCCTGAAGCTGCCGCCGCAATACGAGCCGCGCCGCGCCGAGATCGAGGCCGCACTGCCGCCGCTCGGGGATGCGTCATGAGCGATCTGGGTTTCATCCACCGCTTTGAGCGCGGCGAGTCGCCGTGGACGCTCCTGCTGTTGCACGGCACCGGCGGCGACGAGCACGACCTCATCGAACTTGGCCGCGCCGTCGCCCCGGGCTGGAGCCTGCTCAGCCCGCGCGGCAAGGTTCTGGAGAACGGCGCGCCGCGCTTCTTCCGCCGGCTCGCCGAGGGCGTGTTCGACGAGGCCGACCTGCGGCTGCGGGCGCACGAACTGGCCGACTTCATCGCCCGCGCCGCAACCGAATACGCGCTCGACCCGGCGAAAATCGTCGCGCTCGGCTACTCCAACGGGGCCAACATCGCCAGCGCGACGCTGCTTCTGCGGCCTGAGACGCTGCGCGGAGCGGCGCTGCTGCGGCCGATGACGCCGTTCTCCGAGGCGCCGCAGCCGAACCTTGCGGGCAAGTCCGTGCTGATCGCCGCGGGGGATGCCGATCCGATTGCTCCGTCCGCGCATGCCGATGGGCTGAAACGCCTGTTTGAGGGCGCGGGCGCCCATGTCCAGGTCACAGTCGCCTCGGCGTCCCACGGCCTCACGCAAGCGGACGTGGCGACCGTCGCGGCTTGGCTCAAGGCGGTGTCTGCGCGGCGCAGATGAGCCTACACCCAGCCTGATGGTCTTTTCGCGCCATCAGGCTCCAAGCAGGCAAAGCTTCACCAAGCCGGCGTGCGTTGTTGTGAAAATCCGGTCGTGACGACGCGGGTCTTAGCTTTCTTCCCGTCAATGTCGGAGGATACGGTCAACCGCCCAGCGGTTTTTTCAACCCAGCCGTCCGCTGCGTTGAACAGCGTCACACCCTCGTCCTGCATGGTTAAATTGAAGACCGGATCCGGCTCTCCCGGTTTCTTAAAACTCTGCAAGGCCTTGCCGAGCGGAGAGTCCATAAACTTTTTTCGCATATCGCTTGTATCGAACACCGTTTTGAAATGTACGGTCACCCTGCCGGCTTCGAGCTTCACAGGCGTCATTTCGCGCTCGCCCAAAATCTTGGCGCCGCCCTGCATCAACGCGTTGCCTGGGACTTGGTACTCCACCCTCGCATAAAACTTGTCCGCCCGCCGTTCCCATCGCCCTTTTTGCATATCGAACACCGGGTTCATGGTTGCTTTCCAGAACTCGGGCTGCATGTACATCGCCGCTATCAACTCCAGCTTCAGAGCATTGGCTTTAGACTGTTCGCCGACCTTCGCTTTAAGCGCCTCGAAACGAGCCACGATCTCACCCCAATTGAAAACCTCTTCGCCGCGAAGATCTTCGTTCAACCGCAGTTCAATATTGGAGAACACGTCAATCAAAAGCTGGCGATTCACCGCGCTGGGCGTGATGATGCTGTGGCGCATATCGGTGACTTGAAACCGGATGAAGTATTTTTTGCCGCCCGGTTGCGGCGCGCTGGATTTTACCGCGACGACCTTATATCGCGATGTCATCTCGAATAGGCCGTCGTCGACGCCTTGCTCCTGCATGCGCATGTAGAGGTTGGCGGCGTCGCCCTCGCGCAACTGAAACGATTGCCGCTCCAATGCGGCCGCGGCGGCGCTGTTGCTCTCAGCCCGGGCCGGCGCCAAGGCAGTCCCAGGGGCCAGGGCTATGACGACGGCGATTGCGAGCAACGCCACGCGTTTCGACGTCAGCATCCCTTTGACAAAGCCGTCCAACCCAAGCTTCCTCATGCGCCCTCCTTTTGAAAGGCAAGCGCGCCGTTATAAGAGCGCCCCCATAATAGTTCGTCTGTGACGCCTCGCGGCGATCCAGCGTCCCTCGGCGGAGAGAGGCGGGTGGAAAATGGAGCGGGTGAAGGGAATCGAACCCTCGTATTCAGCTTGGAAGGCTGCTGCTCTACCATTGAGCTACACCCGCGCGCCGGTCAGCCTATCCAAAACCAGCACCCGACACAAAGTTTTTCCGCGCAAGCGCTTCTTGATCCCCGCGTCTTGCGCAGCGGGCTGCGACGCGCTATCTTTGCAGCATATGCGGAATCACCTGCCGCAAATTTGTCTGGCGCGCGCACATTTGTCTTGGCGCGCCATCCCGCATGTGTTACTCAAAACCTCCAAAATATCCAAAACACTGACATCTTGTGCATTTTCCGCGCATGCGGATGGTATCGTGGCCCTTTTGTAGCGCGTGGGCCAATCGCAGTCGGCCGTAGAGGAGTGTAGCTCAATCGGCTAGAGCACCGGTCTCCAAAACCGGGGGTTGGGGGTTCGAGTCCCTCCACTCCTGCCAGCAAGCGCAATGGTCTTTGTTTTGATACGTGGGGTTAGGCGCGGGCCGGTTCTGTGGGCTCGCGGGGCGCGTTTGGCGCCGGCGCAGAAAGAAACGAACGATCGATGGCCAATCCGCTAGAGTTTTTTCAACAGGTTCGCGCCGAGGTCGCCAAGGTGGTGTGGCCGACGCGCAATGAGACCGTGCTGACGACGGTCATGGTTCTCATCATGGCGACGCTCGCCGCCCTGTTCTTCCTGCTTGCGGACCAGGTGTTCATCCTCGCCCGCGACTTCCTGCTCCAGGTCGGGCGCTAATCTAAAACTCTTGTGAATCTTGCGATGAACAAACGTTGGTACATCGTCCACGCTTACTCGAATTTCGAGAAAAAGGTGGCGGAGGCGATTTTGGAGCGCGCCAAGGACGCCGGGCTTGAGTCCCTGTTCGAGCAGGTGCTTGTGCCCATGGAGGAGGTCGTAGAGGTCAAACGCGGCCGCAAGGTCTCGACGGAGCGCCGGTTCTTCCCAGGCTATGTGCTCGTCAAGATGGCGATGAACAACGAGGCGTACCACCTCATCAAGAACACGCCGAAGGTGACGGGATTTTTGGGGGCCGACAACAAGCCGTCGCCAATTTCTGACGCGGAGGCCGCCCGCATCTTGAACCAGGTGAAGGACGGGGTCGAACGGCCGAAACCCACCATCACCTTCGAGATCGGCGAACAGGTGCGCGTCGCGGATGGACCGTTTGCGTCGTTCAACGGCCATGTGGAGGAAGTGGACGAGGTGCGCGCTCGTCTGAAGGTGGCGGTGTCGATTTTCGGCCGGCCGACCCCTGTGGAATTGGAATACGCGCAAGTTGAGAAGGTGGCGTAGCAGGTTTGTGGGAGGCGGGCCGGGTCAGCCATAGCCCGGGGAGCCGCCGCACCACATCCCCTTCATGAACCAGACGATCTGGAAAGGGACAGCATTAAATGGCGAAGAAGATTATGGGCTATATCAAGCTCCAGGTGCCCGCTGGCAAGGCGAACCCCTCGCCCCCCATCGGCCCGGCGCTCGGCCAACGCGGCTTGAACATCATGCAGTTCTGCAAGGATTTCAACGCGCAAACGAAGGACATGGAGCCGGAGATGCCGATCCCGGTCGTCATCACCTATTACCAGGACAAATCCTTCACGGTGTCGATGAAGACCCCGCCCGCCTCCTATTTCCTGAAAAAGGCGGCCACGGTGAAAAGCGGCTCGAAAGAGCCCGGCAAAGCCGCGCCCGTAGGCACGGTGACCATGGCGCAGGTGCGCGAGATCGCCCAGGCCAAGATGAAGGATTTGAACGCGAACGATCTCGATCAGGCGACGAAGATCATCGCCGGCTCCGCCCGCTCCATGGGCCTTCAGGTGCAGGAGTAACAGCGATGGCTCACACAGGCAAACGCATGAAGGCCGCCGAGAAGGGCGTGTCCCCGGAGAAGCTCTACAATCTTGCCGACGCCGTGAAAATGGTGAAGGAGCGCGCGACGGCGAAGTTCGACGAGACCATCGAGATCGCGATGAACCTGGGCGTCGATCCGCGGCACGCCGATCAGATGGTGCGCGGGGTGTGCCAGCTGCCGCACGGCACGGGGCGCACCGCGCGCGTCGCGGTGTTCGCGCGGGGCGACAAGGCCGAGGCCGCACGCAAGGCCGGCGCCGACATCGTGGGCGCGGAGGATCTGGCGGATGAAATCCAAAAGGGCGTGATCAATTTCGACAAATGCATCGCCACGCCCGACATGATGCCGCTCGTCGGCCGTCTCGGCAAGGTGCTTGGCCCGCGCGGTCTGATGCCAAACCCGAAGGTCGGAACGGTGACGAACGACGTGGCCGAGGCCATCCGCGGCGCCAAGGGCGGCTCGGTCGAGTTCCGCGTCGAGAAAGCGGGCATTTTGCACGCCGGCGTCGGCAAAGCGAGCTTCAGCGAGGAGGCGCTGCGCGAGAACGTCAAGGCGTTCGCCGACGCGGTGAACCGATCGAAGCCGAGCGGCGCCAAAGGCACGTATGTGAAGCGCGTGGCTTTGTCGTCGACCATGGGGCCCGGCGTCAAGATCGAGCCGTCGAGCCTGACGGCCTAGTGCGGCCGCCGTCGCGGCGCGCTGCGAAACGAGTTTCCGGGCGGCGATGAGCCGGCCGGTTCGCCGGAGCCGAAACGCTCAGGCTATCGCGCCTTGGGCGAAAGCTTGCGGCGCGAAATCTGTCCGAGACTGCGGGCGCCTGCGGGGGCAACCCCAACGGCTTAATAGACGCCCTCATAGACGGGAACGGAACGACCGATGCGCCTTACGTCCGTATGGCGGATCACGGCCGCGAAGTCCTGGGACAGGCATTGACTGTCCGGCGCCGGTTCATTTCGGCGGCGGCTTTGATCGAAACCGGCGGGACGGCTTCTACGCCCTTCCGCCAAACACTGGAGAGACGAGGTGGATAGAGCGCAGAAGAAGGAGATGGTCGAAGACCTCGGCCAAATCTTTTCCGAATCCGGCTCTGTCGTGGTGGCACGATACGCCGGATTGACGGTGGCCCAGCTTACCGACCTCCGCAGGCGCATGGGCGCTGTGGGGGCGAAGTTCTCGGTCATCAAAAACCGCCTCGCCAAAATTGCGCTAGAGAACTCCGACCGGGGTTCTGCCGGCGACATGTTCACGCAGCCGACGGGGATCGCTTACGCGAAGGATCCTGTGGCCGCGGCGAAGGTCGCCGCCCAATACGCGAAGGAGAATGAGAAATTCGTCATCGTCGGCGGGCTTCTCGGCAAAACGGCCCTCAATGACGAGGGCGTCAAGGCGCTGGCCTCGATGCCGTCCATGGAGGAACTGCGCTCCAAACTGCTCGGCACGCTGAACGCGCCCGCCTCAAAGCTCGCCCGGACGCTGAACGCGCCCGCCGCAAGCCTCGTGGGCGTGCTCGAAGCGCACCGCAAGAAGCAGGAAGAGCAGGCCGCCGCCTAAACCTTCACGCAATTTTAGCGAACTCATCAACACATACGGACCTTGAGGTAAACAAATGTCTGCAACGCTCGATAAACTTTACGAAGACCTGTCGAAACTGACCGTGCTCGAAGTCGCCGAACTGGTGAAAAAGCTCGAAGAAGGCTGGGGCGTGTCCGCCGCCGCCGCGATGCCCGCCATGGCCATGCCGATGCCGGGCGCCGGGGGCGGAGCCGCCGCCGCCGCTCCTGTCGAGGAGCAAACCGAGTTCAACGTCATCCTCGCCGATGTGGGCGCCCAGAAGATCAACGTGATCAAAGAGGTGCGCGCCATCACCGGCCTTGGCCTGAAAGAGGCGAAAGACCTGGTCGAGGCCGCGCCGAAAGCCATCAAGGAGGGCGTCAGCAAAGCCGAAGCCGAAGACATCAAGAAGAAGGTGGAGGCCGCCGGCGCCAAAGTCGAGATCAAGTAAAGCGTTCAGGGAGCGCGCGGCGCGGCTCGACAGGGCAGCGCCTTTCCAGCCGTCGCGCGCTCCAATACATCCCCGGCGTTTTTAATGCGGGCGAACACGAAGCCTTGAAGATGAAATCACCTTCCGGGCATGTAAACCGCGCCATGGCGCATTATTTAAGAGAGTTGCCTGTCTGATTTCCCAAAGCTGTCCACGTCACGCCGGGGCGGTTTTGGAAACTCATGACGACGGACACGAGGAGCGACAATGGCGCAAACGTTTATCGGCCGTAAACGTATCCGCAAGCAGTTTGGGCGCATCGCGGACGCCGCCGAGATGCCCAACCTCATCGAGGTTCAGAAGCAATCTTACGACCAATTCCTGATGGTCAATGAGCCGATCGGGGGCCGCCCGCAGCAAGGGCTGCAAACGGTTTTCAGCTCGATTTTTCCCATAACAGATTTCTCCGGGCGCGCACAACTCGAATTCGTCCGCTACGATTTCGACGCGCCGAAATACGACGTCGAGGAGTGCACGCAGCGCGGCATGACCTACGCGGCGCCGCTGCGCGTCACGCTCCGCCTGATCACTTTCGACGTGAACGCCGATACGGGCGCCCGCTCCGTCAAGGACATCAAAGAGCAGGACGTCTATATGGGCGACATGCCGTTCATGACGAACAACGGCACCTTCATCATCAACGGCACGGAACGCGTCATCGTCAGCCAGATGCACCGCTCGCCGGGCGTGTTTTTCGACCACGACCGCGGCAAGAGCCATTCGTCCGGCAAGCTGCTGTTCGCGGCGCGCATCATCCCCTATCGCGGCTCTTGGCTCGATTTCGAGTTCGACGCCAAAGACCTCGTGTATGTCCGCATCGACAAGCGCCGCAAGCTGCCCGCGACGTCGTTCCTGTATGCGCTCGGCTATGACGACGAGTCCATGCTGGGCGAATTCTACGGCAAAATCCCGCTCAAGGGCGACAAGCGCGGCTGGCGCATGGCGTTCTCCGCGGAGCAAATGCGCGGCGCCAAGCTCAACCACGACCTCATCGACGCCAAGACAGGGGAAACGCTGCTGGAGGCCGGTCAGAAGCTGCAGGCCCGCCAGGCGCGCAAATTCGCCGAGGACGGTCTGAAGGAAATTCTGCTGCCCGACGAGGCGCTTTACGGCCGTTATCTCGGCGAAGACATCGTCAACATGGAGACGGGCGAAATCTTCGGGGAGGCCGGCGACGAGATCGACCAGGAGACGCTCGACAAGCTGCGCCACAACGGGGTGAAGGACTTTCCGATCCTCGACATCGACCATGTGAATGTCGGCGCCTTCATCCGCAACACGCTCCACATCGACAAGAACAACGACCGCGAGGAGGCCCTCCTCGACATCTACCGCGTCATGCGCCCGGGCGAGCCGCCGACGATCGACGCAGCCGAAAGCCTGTTCCGCGGCCTGTTCTTCGACCCCGAGCGCTATGACCTATCCTCCGTCGGCCGGGTGAAAATGAACATCCGCCTCGACCTGGAGTGCGAGGACACCGTGCGCGTGCTGCGCAAGGAGGACATCATCGCCGTCATCAAGACGCTGGTGGATTTGCGCGACGGCAAGGGTGAGATCGACGACATCGACAACCTCGGCAACCGCCGGGTGCGTTCGGTCGGCGAACTCATGGAGAACCAGTACCGCCTTGGCCTCCTGCGCATGGAGCGCGCCATTAAGGAGCGCATGTCCGCCGCCGAGATCGAGACTGTAATGCCGCAAGACCTGATCAACGCCAAACCGGCCTCCGCCGCTGTGCGCGAATTCTTCGGCTCCTCGCAGCTCAGCCAGTTCATGGATCAGACCAACCCGCTGTCCGAGATCACCCACAAGCGGCGTCTCTCCGCGCTCGGGCCTGGCGGCCTCACGCGCGAGCGCGCCGGCTTCGAGGTGCGCGACGTGCATCCGACGCATTATGGCCGCATCTGCCCGATCGAGACGCCGGAAGGTCCGAACATCGGCCTCATCAACAGCCTCGCCACCTTCGCGCGGGTCAATCAGTACGGCTTCATTGAAAGCCCTTATCGCCGCGTCAAGGACGGCAAGGTGACGGACGAGGTGCTCTACCTCTCGGCCATGACGGAGTCGCGCCATCACGTGGCCCAGGCCAACGCCAAGCTCGACAAGAACGGCGCGTTCACTGAAGACCTGATCGTCTGCCGCCATGCGGGCGACGTCATCATGGTGCCGCCGTCCAAGGTCGACCTCATCGACGTTTCGCCCAAGCAGGTGGTTTCGGTCGCCGCGGCGCTCATCCCGTTCCTCGAAAACGACGACGCCAACCGCGCGCTCATGGGCTCGAACATGCAGCGCCAGGCTGTGCCGCTCATCAAAGCGGAGGCGCCGCTCGTCGGCACCGGCATGGAGAGCGTCGTCGCGCGCGACTCGGGCGCCGCCATCGCCGCCCGCCGCACCGGCGTCGTCGATCAGGTGGACGCGACCCGCATCGTCATCCGCGCGACGGAGGAGACCGATCAGGCCAAATCCGGCGTCGATATCTACAACATGCGCAAGTTCCAGCGCTCGAACCAGAACACCTGCATCAACCAGCGCCCGCTCGTGCGCGTCGGCGACCGGGTCGAAGCGGGCGACATCATCGCCGACGGCCCGTCGACCGACCTCGGCGATCTCGCGCTCGGCAAGAACGTGCTCGTCGCGTTCATGCCCTGGCAAGGCTACAACTTCGAGGACTCGATCCTCATCTCCGAGCGCATCGTCTATGACGACGTGTTCACCTCGATCCACATCGAGGAGTTCGAGGTGGCCGCGCGCGACACGAAACTCGGGCCGGAGGAGATCACCCGCGACATCCCGAACGTCTCGGAGGAGGCGCTGAAGAGCCTCGACGAGGCGGGCATCGTCTACATCGGCGCGGAAGTGCAGCCCGGCGACATCCTCGTCGGCAAGATCACGCCCAAAGGCGAAAGCCCGATGACGCCGGAGGAAAAGCTCCTGCGCGCCATCTTCGGCGAGAAAGCGTCCGACGTGCGCGACACCTCGCTCCGTCTGCCCCCCGGCGTCGCTGGAACGGTGGTCGAGGTGCGCGTCTTCAACCGCCACGGCGTCGAAAAGGACGAGCGCGCCATGGCCATCGAGCGCGAGGAGATCGAACGCCTCGCGAAAGACCGCGACGACGAACTGCACATCCTCGACCGCAACGTTTACGGGCGCTTGCGCGACCTGCTGATGGGCAAAGACGTGGCGCGCGGTCCGAAGGGCATGCGCAAGGGCGCCAAGGTCACGGCCGAGAGCCTCGACGAGATCCCGCGCAGCCAATGGTGGGAGATCGCGCCAAAGGAGGAATCCGCTTTGGCCGACATGGAGGCCATCCGCCGCCAGTATGACGACGCGAAAAAGCGCCTCGAAGGCCGTTTCGTGGACAAGATCGACAAGCTGAAGCGCGGCGACGAGTTGCCGACCGGCGTGATGAAGATGGTCAAGGTGTTCGTCGCGGTGAAGCGTAAGCTGCAGCCGGGCGACAAGATGGCCGGGCGCCACGGCAACAAGGGCGTCATCAGCCATATCGTGCCCATCGAGGACATGCCGTATCTGGAGGACGGGACGCCGGTCGACATCGTGCTCAATCCGCTCGGCGTGCCGAGCCGGATGAACGTCGGCCAGATCCTAGAAACCCATCTCGGCTGGGCGTGCCGGGGCCTCGGCAGCCTCATCGGCAAGGCGGCGGACAAGTATCGCGTCACCCAGAAGGCTGAGGAGCTGCGCGACACGCTCGGCAAAATCTATGGCGAGAGCGAGACCATCGACGGGCTCGACGACGAGGGCTTGCTCGAACTGGCCGACAACCTGCGCAAGGGCGTGCCTGTCGCCACGCCGGTGTTCGATGGCGCGCGCGAACCGGACATCGTGGAGATGCTGAAGGCCGCAGGCCTCGACGCCTCCGGGCAGATCACGCTCTATGACGGCCGGACGGGCGAACCGTTCCACCGCAAGGTGACGGTCGGCTATAAATACCTGCTCAAGCTGCACCATCTGGTGGACGACAAAATCCACGCCCGCTCCATCGGGCCGTACAGCCTCGTCACACAGCAGCCGCTGGGCGGCAAGGCGCAGTTTGGCGGCCAACGCTTCGGCGAGATGGAGGTGTGGGCGTTAGAGGCTTACGGCGCGGCGTACACGCTGCAGGAGATGCTCACGGTCAAATCCGACGACGTGGCCGGGCGCACCAAGGTGTACGAGTCCATCGTGCGCGGCGACGACACGTTCGAAAGCGGCATCCCGGAGAGCTTCAACGTGCTCGTCAAGGAGATGCGCGCGTTGGGTCTCAACGTGGATTTGCGGCAGAACCGCCCTGGCGGCGGCACGGTGAGCGCGGCGACGCCCTCGGCGGAGCTTCGTCCCCGGCAACAGACCCTCGGCAAGCGCACCGCCGCGGAATAATTGACGCATCCGGCGGCGTGAGCGTCGCCGGATTGCCCCGTTTGAGGGCGAAAACGCTGTCACGCGCAACGCAGCGGGATGAGTTTTTGATTGTTGGCGCTGATGGGCGGTGTCGCGAACCGCACTCCCTCAGCGTCCGACGTTTCGGCGGCTGACGAGCCGCCCTGCAAGGAGCACCTGATGAACCAAGAGATCGCCAATCTCTTCGCCCCGCAAGTCCAGACCTTCGACCAGATCAAAATCTCCATTGCCAGCCCGGAGAAAATCCTGTCCTGGTCGTTCGGCGAGATCAAAAAGCCGGAAACCATCAACTACCGCACCTTCAAGCCGGAGCGGGACGGGCTGTTCTGCGCCCGCATCTTCGGCCCGATCAAGGATTACGAATGCCTGTGCGGCAAGTACAAGCGGATGAAATATAAAGGCGTCATCTGCGAGAAATGCGGCGTCGAGGTCACGCTCACCAAGGTGCGGCGCGAGCGCATGGGCCATATCGAGCTGGCTGCGCCCGTTGCGCATATCTGGTTCTTGAAATCGCTGCCCTCGCGCATCGGCCTCCTGCTCGACATGATGCTGAAGGACCTGGAGCGCGTTCTCTATTTCGAGAACTACGTGGTCATCGAGCCGGGCCTGACGCCGCTTAAGCCCTTGCAGCTTCTCTCCGAGGAAGACCTGCTGAAGGCGCAGGAGGAGTATGGCGACGACAGCTTCACCGCCGGCATCGGCGCCGAGGCGATCCGCGAACTGCTGATGCAACTCGACCTGGAGCGCCTGCGCGACCAACTCCGTCAGGAGATCGCCGAGGCGACGACGGAACTGAAGCCCAAAAAGCTCGGAAAACGCCTGAAAGTCGTCGAGGCGTTCATAGAGTCTGGCAACAAGCCGGAGTGGATGATCCTGACCCAGGTGCCGGTCATCCCGCCGGAGTTGCGCCCGCTGGTGCCGCTCGACGGCGGCCGCTTCGCCACGTCTGACCTCAACGACCTCTACCGTCGCGTCATCAACCGCAACAACCGGCTGAAGCGCCTTGTGGAACTGCGCGCGCCGGACATCATCATCCGCAACGAAAAGCGCATGCTTCAGGAGTCGGTCGACGCGCTGTTCGACAACGGCCGCCGCGGCCGCGTCATCACGGGCGCCAACAAGCGACCGCTGAAGTCGCTCGCCGACATGCTGAAGGGCAAGCAGGGCCGCTTCCGGCAGAACCTACTCGGCAAGCGCGTGGATTATTCCGGCCGCTCGGTGATCGTGGTTGGCCCGGAGTTGAAGCTGCATCAATGCGGGCTGCCGAAGAAGATGGCGCTCGAACTGTTCAAGCCGTTCATCTACGCCAAGCTGGAGGCCTCCGGCCAAGCGACGACGGTGAAGCAAGCCAAAAAACTGGTCGAGAAGGAAAAGCCGGAGGTGTGGGACATCCTCGATGAGGTGATCCGCGAACACCCGGTGCTGCTCAACCGGGCGCCGACGCTGCACCGCCTCGGCATCCAGGCGTTCGAGCCCACGCTTGTGGAAGGCAAGGCCATCCAGCTTCACCCGCTCGTCTGCTCGGCCTTCAACGCCGACTTCGACGGCGACCAGATGGCGGTGCACGTGCCGCTCAGCCTCGAAGCGCAGCTCGAAGCCCGTGTGCTGATGATGAGCACGAACAACATCCTGCACCCGGCGAACGGCGGCCCGATCATCGTGCCAAGCCAGGACATCGTGCTTGGCCTCTATTACCTCTCCATCGTCGCGGAGAACGAACCCGGCCAGGGCATGGTCATCGGCTCCATCGCGGAGCTGCATCACGCCATGGAGGCCGGGGCGCTCACCCTTCACGCCAAGATCAAGGGCCGCTTCCACGACACCGGGCCGGACGGCAAGCCCGTCGCCAAGGTGTACGACACGACGCCGGGCCGCATGTTGCTCGGCGAGTTGCTGCCGAAGCGCCCGGGCATTACGCTTGACCTCGTCAACAAACTGCTGACGAAAAAAGCCATCGCCAAGATGATCGACGCCGTCTACCGCGCCTGCGGTCAGAAGGAGACGGTCATTTTCTGCGACCGCATCATGACGCTCGGCTTCCACCACGCCTTCAAGGCGGGCATCTCGTTCGGCAAGGACGACATGGTCATCCCCGAAACGAAGGCGCAGATCATCGCCGAGACGGAAGCGGTGGTGCGCGACTACGAGCAGCAGTATAACGACGGCTTCATCACGCAGGGCGAGAAGTACAACAAGGTCGTCGACACCTGGGCGAAATGCACCGACAAGATCGCGCGCGAGATGATGGACCGCATCTCCGCCGTTCAGCGCGACGAGAAGACCAAGCGCGAAAAGCCTATCAACTCCATCTACATGATGAGCCACTCGGGCGCGCGCGGCTCGCCCCAGCAGATGAAGCAGCTCGCCGGCATGCGCGGCCTCATGGCCAAACCGTCGGGCGAGATCATCGAGACGCCGATCATCTCCAACTTCAAGGAGGGGCTGTCGGTGCTTGAGTACTTCAACTCCACCCACGGCGCCCGCAAAGGCCTCGCCGACACGGCGCTGAAGACGGCGAACTCGGGCTATTTGACCCGCCGCCTGGTGGACGTGGCGCAGGACTGCATCGTCAACGAACAGGACTGCGGCACCGACAAGGGCATCGCGCTCACCGCCGTCATCGACGCGGGCGAGGTGATCGTCTCGCTCGGCGACCGCGTGCTCGGCCGCACCGCGGCGGAGGAGGTGACGCATCCGTCCACCGGCGAGGTCATCATCGAAGCCAACCAGCTCATGGACGAAAGCCACGCGCGCATCATCGAAGAGGCAGGCGTGCAGGAGGTGCGCATCCGCTCCGCGCTCACCTGCGAGACGCGCAACGGCATCTGCGCGGCGTGCTATGGCCGCGACCTGGCGCGCGGCACGCCGGTCAACATGGGCGAGGCGGTCGGCGTCATCGCGGCCCAGTCGATCGGTGAGCCGGGCACCCAGCTCACGATGCGCACGTTCCACATCGGCGGCACGGCGCAGGTGGCCGACAACTCGTTCATCGAAGCGACCTTCAACGGCAAGATCAAGATCAAGAACCGCAATGTGGCGCGCGACAGCCAGAACCGGCTCGTCGCCATGGGGCGGAACATCTCGATCGTGATCGTGGACGAGGAGGGCAAGGAGCGCGCCACCCACAAGGTCATCCAGGGCTCGCACCTGAAGGTGGACGAGGATGACGTGGTGAAGCGCGGCCAGCGCCTCGCGGAATGGGACCCGTACACGCGCCCGGTGTTGACCGAGGTGGACGGCGTGCTCGACCACGAAGATCTGGTCGCGGGCCTCTCCATGAACGAGTCCGTGGAGGAGACAACCGGCATCACCAAGCGCACCATCATCGACTGGCGCGCCAACCCGAAAAGCTCGGCGCTTCGCCCTGCCCTCGTCATCAAGGACAAGAAGGGCAAGATCGCCAAGCTGCCGCGCGGCGGCGAGGCGCGGTACCTGCTCTCGGTGGACGCCATTCTGCCGCTGGAGCCAGGCGCTGTGGTGAAGGCGGGCGACGTGCTGGCGCGCATCCCGCTCGAGTCCGCGAAAACACGCGACATCACGGGCGGTCTGCCGCGCGTGGCGGAGCTGTTCGAAGCGCGCAAGCCGAAAGATCACGCGATCATCGCGGAAATCTCCGGCGCCGTGCATTTTGGACGCGATTACAAGAACAAGCGCCGCATCTCCATCGTGCCGGACGAGGAGCTGTCGCCGGTGGAATACCTCATTCCGAAAGGCAAGCACCTCTCGGTGCAGGAGGGCGACCGCATCGAGAAAGGCGAGTTCATCCTCGACGGCCACCCGGACCCGCACGACATCCTGTCCATCAAGGGCGTCGAGGAGCTGGCGGCCTATCTCGTCACGGAAATCCAGGACGTTTACCGGCTGCAGGGCGTGACCATCAACGACAAGCACATTGAGGTGATCGTCCGGCAGATGCTGCAGAAGGTGGAGATCAGCGACGCCGGCGAGACGGACCTGTTGAAGGGCGAGCAGATCGACCGGCTGGAACTGGACGAGGTCAACGCCAAATTCGAGGCCATGGGCAAGCGTCCAGCCATGGGCAAGCCGGTGTTGCAAGGCATCACCAAGGCGAGCCTGCAGACGCGCAGCTTCATCTCAGCGGCGTCCTTCCAGGAAACCACGCGCGTGCTGACCGAGGCGGCGATCCTCGGCAAGACGGACGAGCTGGAGGGCCTGAAGGAGAACGTGATCGTTGGCCGCCTCATTCCGGCGGGCACCGGCGGCACCCTCAACCGGCTGCAGAAGGTCGCCGCGCACCGCGACAACCTCATCGTGTCCGAGCGCGAGAAGATGGCGGAGAAAGCGGCCGCATCCGACGCCAAGGCGCTGCCGCCGGGCGAAAACGCCCAGGCCGCCGAATAAAACCTCAAGGGCCGTCGCGCGTGCGTGCGGCGGCCCTCTCTCCCCGCCGTTGATAAAAGTATCTTAACTTTGGCCGCCGGACTTGAGACGACGCCCGGATTAGAGATATTGTCGGGGCTGACCGCGACTTACCCGCCCACCGCCCAGCGCGGCGCGGGCCTAGATGTCGCGACGTTCGCGCCTTGCGGCCTATCGGGTGGACGAGCATGGCACACACCAAGCGATCCAGCGTGAAACGGCTCTACGCCTGGATGGCGGCGGCGTGCGTCGCGCTGGCCGGACTGTGCGTCGGTTTCGAAGGGGTCGATTTACAATTTCCCGCCTCCGCCAGCGCCCAATCGGCGCCCGAGCCGCGCCCCGCGCCCAAGCCGGTCAACGCGGCGATCGCCGGCTCGGCGCTCTCGCTCGCCACCACCGATGACAAGAAAAACGGCGCACTTGGCGACAGATTGCGCGGCGAAGCGGTGTTCCGCATCCAACGCGACAAGGATAAGCTCCGGCTGCGCGGGCCCACGCCCAGCGCCGACGACCATAAGACCGTTCTCGGGATGATCGCCGCCAACTTCCCAGGCGACGCCGTGACCGATCGCTCCAAAGTGGACGCTCGCTTCAATCAGCACGAAGGCTGGTTGAGCGGCGTCAGTTTCGTGTTGCGCCAACTCGCCCTGCTGCGCACCGGCGTCGCGCAGATCCGCGACAATCAGGTGAGCATCTCGGGCGTCGCGGCCTCGCCTGAAAATTACGAGATCGTGCAGAAATCTCTCGTCAGCGAGCTGCCATCGGGGCTCACGCTGGTGCGCATGGCGGTGAAGCCGCCCGAGACCGGCTTTGTGTGGCTCGCCCAGTTCCAGGAGGGCGCGCTGCTGTTGTCCGGTCATGCGCCGAGCGCCGCCGCCCGCGCGCAATTGAGCGAGGCCGCCGCCGCGCTTTTTCCCGAAGCGGCGTTCAAAGATATGAGCACGGCCGCCGAAGGCGCTCCCGAAAACTGGGAGCAAGCCAGCATGTTCGCTCTTCGCGCGTTGCGGGCGCTTCAATCCGGGTCGGTGTCCTTGTCGGATTATGTGATTAAGGTGGACGGCGTGCCCGCCCACCGCGACGCCATGCGGGAGATCGAACAGATGAGCGATCAGTTGCCGCAAGGGTATATCGTCGAAAACGAGGCGATGGACGCAGATCGGATTTTCGCGACGCCCTGAGCGGCTTTGGCGATTTGAGCCGGGATCGCCCTCACAATCCCGGCTCAGCCCCCGCTAAACGTGGCCGCGGCGCCCGAGGCTCAGGCGTAAACCACCTCGCGCGGCTGTTGCCGGCGCCGCTGCGTCGGCTGATACGCGATGGCGGAGTGATGCTCGCAATAGGTCGCGCCCGCCGCCGTCTTGCGGCCGCAGAAGCGGAATTGCTCGTCCTGCGGGTCGCCGATCGGCCAGCGGCACATGCATTCCTTCAGCTCCAGGAGAGCAATCCGCTCGCCGACAGCCACCGCCAAATCCTCGGGCGTGGGAAGCGGCAGCACATGCACCTCCGCCTTGTACTCGGGCGCGAGAAGCGCTTTTAGCGCGGCCGATCCTTGCGTGCGGTATTGAACCGCCGGCGCCCGCTGGGGAAACGGCAGAATGCGCGCTCTCGGGCGAGCCGAGCGCATGCGCGATGTGGTGGCGCGACCGGCCAAACCCAGCCGGTGCACTTTGCCGATCACGGCGTTGCGCGTGACGCCGCCGCCGATGCGTCCGGCGATCTGGCTGGCGCTCAGGCCGTCCGTCCATAATTTCTTTAAAACCTCAACCCGCTCATCTGTCCAAGACATGACCCGCCTCCTGCTGCTGTTCTTGATTTCGCTGACGCAGATCCGGCCCTTCAACGCGGCTCGCTCACGGCGGGAAAACCGCGATGAGACGCCGCGTTACGGATCACAGCAGGCTCAAGCGAAGCCGCTCGCTCGCTCGGCCAAACACAACAGACGCTACATGGGAACTATGCGTTTCATCCCGGGCTGTGGGCGCGGGAGCGGCGCAAAGCTTGCCGCAACTCGAAAACGCATTTACGCGATGTTTACTCGGTTTGAGAACAAAGCCGCGTTTCTCAACCGCGCTTGTATTATGCCCGGGGCGAGCGCCGATGACAAACCCGCCGCGACCCGCCGCGGGGGAAATCGGCCGCATTTCGAAAAAGGTGTGTCTTTTGCGTCAATTGCGGATAATAAGTCGCGCTGGTTACCTTATATTAAGGTTGGCCGCCGCCAGGGCGGCCTTTTTGCTTTTACGTCTCGCTTGGATGAACGCCGATGAACGCTTTGCTGCCCACGTACAATCGCGCGCCCGTCGCTTTCACTCGCGGTGAGGGCGCTTATCTGATCGCCGAGAATGGCGAGCGCTATCTCGATTTCGCCGCGGGCGTCGCCGTGAACGTCCTGGGCCATTCGCATCCGCATCTCGTCGCGGCGGTGACGGAGCAGGCGTCGCGCGTCTGGCACACCTCAAACCTTTACCGTATCGAGGGGCAAGAGCGCCTGGCCGAACGTTTGGCGGCGCTCACCTTCGCCGACGTGGCCTTTTTCGGCAATTCGGGCGCCGAGGCGCTGGAGTGTTGCATCAAGATGGCGCGCAAATATCACAGCCACCGCGGCGCGCCAGGGCGGTACCGCGTCATCACCTTCGAGGGCGCCTTTCACGGCCGCACGCTCGCCACCATCGCCGCGGGCAATCAATACAAGCACGTGGCGGGCTTCGGTCCGAAAACGGACGGCTTCGACCAGGTCCCGCTGGGCGATCTCGACGCGGTGAAAGCGGCGATCGGCGCGCACACTGCGGCTATCCTCGTGGAGCCGATCCAGGGCGAGGGCGGACTCCGGCATCCGGGCTGGGGTTTCCTGCGGGAGCTGCGCGCGCTCGCGGACGAGAACGGCCTTCTCCTCATCATGGACGAGGTGCAAACCGGCATGGGCCGCACGGGCAAGCTGTTCGCTCACGAGTGGTCGGGGATCACGCCGGACATCATGGGCGTGGCGAAGGGCCTCGGCGGCGGTTTCCCGGTCGGCGCGTGTCTCGCCACGCGCGAGGCCGCGGCGGGAATGACGGCTGGCTCCCATGGTTCGACCTTCGGCGGCAACCCGCTCGCCATGGCGGTCGGCAACGCGGTGCTCGATGTGGTCGCGCGCGAGGATTTCCTCGCCCAGGTGCGCGAGACCGCACTGCATTTGCGCCAGCGCCTCGCCGAGCTGCAAGATGAGCACGCCGGTCTCATCGCCGAGGTGCGGGGTGAGGGCCTCATGCTGGGGCTTCGGTGCTGGGAGCCGCCGCAAGCCTTGATCGACGCTCTTATGCAGCATAAGCTTTTGACGGTCGGCGCGGGCGAAAACGTCATTCGGCTGCTGCCGCCCTTGATCATCGGCGAAAGCGAGGTGCGCGAGGCATGCGGCAAAATCGCCGCCGCCGCCCGAGCCGTGTCGCCTCACATTTCACGCTAAAAGTCTGTTTCACATTATGGCTCCACGACATTTCCTCGATCTCGACACCTTGGACGGGCCCGTGCTGCGCCGCCTCCTCGATCATGCGCACGCCATCAAGGCCGCGCGCGCCGCAGGCGACATGTCGTCGGGGCGACTGGCGGAGGGCGCCGTCCTCGCCATGCTGTTCGACAAGCCGTCGACGCGGACGCGGGTGTCCTTCGACGTGGCCATGCGCCAGCTCGGGGGGCAGACGCTCGCGCTGAACGCCACGGAGATGCAGCTCGGGCGCGGGGAGACTGTCGCCGACACCTCCCGCGTGCTCTCGCGCTACGTGGACATCATCATGCTGCGCTCAACGGCCCATGAACGGCTCCTGGAGCTGGCGGCCAACTCGCGCGTGCCGGTCATCAATGGCCTGACCGACCGCTCGCATCCCTGCCAGGTGTTCACCGACGTGATGACCTTCGAGGAGCATCGCGGCCCCATCGCAGGGCGCGTCGTCGCCTGGGTCGGCGACGCCAGCAACAACGTGGCGTGTTCCTGGGCGCACGCCGCCGCGCGCTTCGGCTTCACGTTCCGCATCGGCAGCCCGGAGGAACTGAAGCCCGCCGCAGCGCTGCTCGATTGGGCCCGCGACAACGGCGCCAAGATCGAATGCGTCGACGATCCGGCCGAGGCGGTCTCCGGCGCGGATTGCGTGGTGACGGACGTGTGGGTGTCCATGGGCCAGGGCGACGAGACCCGGCGGCTGGAGATGCTGCAACCCTATCAGGTCAACGCCCGCCTCTTGCGAGCCGCCAAGCCTGACGCCATTTTCATGCATTGTCTTCCGGCCCAGCGCGGGCGCGAGGTGACGGACGACGTCATAGACGGCCCGCAATCGGTGGTGTTCGACGAAGCTGAAAACCGCCTGCATGCGCAGCGCGCCATCCTGGCGTGGTGCCTGGAGAAGATTTAAAGCCATGACCGCAAACGGGGAGGGCGTCGCCCTCGGGACGCCGCGCTCCCATGACCGCGTAACCGCGTTCCATGTGGAGACGGCCGGCGCGCGCGGGCGCGTCATCCGCGCAGACGAGACGATCGGCGTCATTCTAGACCAGCACGCTTACCCGGAGCCGGTGTCGGTGCTGCTCGGGGAGGCCTTGACGCTTACGGCGCTGCTCGGCGCCGCGCTCAAGATCGACGGGCGGCTCATCCTGCAGACCAGCGCGCAAGGTCCTGTCAAGACCATCGTGGCGCAGTATCGCTCCTCGGGCGACATGCGCGGCTACGCCAGTTTTGACGAGGCGGCGGTGCGTGCGCTCGGCAATGGGGCGGCGCGCAACGCCTCCGCGCTCCTCGGCGAGGGGCATCTGGCCATGACCATAGATCCTGGCGAGGGCATGGAGCGCTACCAGGGCGTGGTGCAGTTGGAGGGCGAAACGCTCGCGGACGCCGCCGACCTCTATTTCCGGCAATCGGAACAAATTCCCACCTATGTGCGGATCGCCGTGGCGCGCGCCTACACGGCCGGGGCGGGCGACCGTCCGGCGGGGTGGGGGTGGCGCGCTGGCGGCCTGCTCATTCAGAAGCTGAGCGGCGAGGGCGGGGTGAGCGACCGCGGCGACGGCGAACAGCTCGACTGGCGCGCGCCCGAGGGCGACGAGGACTGGGTGCGCGCGAGCACGCTCGCCGCCACGGTCGAGGATCACGAGCTTCTCGACGACGATCTGCCAGCCGAGGAACTGCTATACCGGCTCTTCAACCAGGAGAGGGTTCGCGCCTTCGCCCCGACGCCCTTGCAGCCGGTATGCTCGTGCTCGCGCGGGCGCGTCGAAGACCTTTTGAACACCTTCGGCAAGACCGAGCTTGAGGGCATGATCGAGGCCGGGCGGATTGTCGTGAAATGCGAGTTTTGCGCCCGCACCTACGAGTTCGACCCCGAGCAGGTCGGCGCGCAGGATGAGGCCGAGACGCCTTAAACGCTCGCCGCCACGGCCTGGTCCAAGTCCTCGATCAGGTCGTTCACATCCTCTAAGCCGGCGGATAGCCGCAACAGATCGTCCGTGATCCCAATCTCGGCGCGAGCGTCGGGCGTCAGCCGCTGATGGGTCGTGGTCGCCGGGTGCGAGATCAGGCTTTTGGCGTCGCCGAGATTGTTGGAGATCTTGATGATCTTCAGCGCGTTCATAAGCCTGAACGCCGCCGCCTTGCCGCCCTCGAGCCGGAACGCCAGCATAGGCCCGCCCGACAGCATCTGCCGTTTCGCCAGGGCATGCTGCGGGTGATCCTCCCGCCCCGGATAGAGCACGCAGGCGACGCCGCGCCGCTCGCTGAGGAAATCCGCGATCGCCGCCGCGTTGGCGGACTGGCGCTCGACCCGCAACGGCAGCGTCTCTAACCCCTTCAGCAGCACCCACGCGTTGAACGGCGACAGGCTCGGCCCGGTCTGGCGCAGGAAATCCTTCAGGTTATCCTCGATGAACTGCGCGTTCGCCAGCACGACGCCGCCGAGGCACCGCCCCTGCCCGTCGATGTGCTTGGTGGCGGAGTACACGGCGATGTCGGCGCCGAGGGCCAGCGGCTTCTGGAGGATGGGTGTGGCGAACACGTTATCGACGATGAAGCGCGCGCCCACGCCCCTGGCGATCTCTGCGACGCCCGCAATGTCAATGAGTTCGAGCGTCGGGTTGGCGGGCGTTTCGCAGAAGAACACGCGGGTGTTGGGGCGCACGGCGGCGCGCCACTGATCGAGGTCGCGGCCGTCGACGAAGGTGTGGGATATGCCGAAGCGCGGCAGCAGCGTCTCCACGATGTAGCGGCAG
Source organism: Hyphomicrobiales bacterium (assembly GCA_033764775.1). Classification (GTDB taxonomy): domain Bacteria; phylum Pseudomonadota; class Alphaproteobacteria; order Rhizobiales; family Rhodomicrobiaceae; genus JAWXCE01. The sequence goes on from JANRIQ010000012.1 coordinate 78,673, forward strand.
GAGCCGAACAGCACGCTGGATGAGACAACGTGATCGCCGGCCGAGAGCTGGCACAGCATCGAAGCGGTGACGGCCGCCATGCCCGTCGCGGTTGCGCGCGCGCCGTCTGCGCCTTCGAGCAGCGCCATGCGCCCCTCGAACATGGCGACGGTCGGGTTGGAGAACCGGCTGTAGACATAGCCCTCCTGCTCGCCTTTGAAGCGCGCCTCGGCGTCCTCGGCCGTGTTGTAGACATAGCCGGCGGTGAGAAACAGCGCTTCGGAGGTCTCGCCGAAGGGCGTGCGCAGGCCGCCCCCATGAACAAGCGCGGTCGCTGGCCGCCAGCCGCGCGCGGATTTCAGAGGATCGACGGTCATGACGGGCTCCTAGCGCCGGCGCAAAAAAACCGGCATTCAAATATGAATAGCCGGCTCGCTCCATCACGACCGGCCGTTTAGCAAGTTCTTTAACGTGGCTGCAAGCTGGCCGCTCAAAACACCACGAACACCGTGGATTAAGCCGGGCGCGCGTCTTGGCGTCAAGGCCGAAAGCGGTTAGGCGATGGATATGCAGGATTTTGACGCACGTGCGGGGCTGTTGCCCGCCCAGATGATCCGGCGCCTGGCCGATGCGGGCGGCGTAACGAGTTTGAACGCGCTCGCCGCCGGGCAGATACAGCCGGCCAGCCTCGATCTGCGTCTCGGCGACTGCGCCTGGCGGGTGCGGGCGAGCTTTCTGCCTGGCGCGGGCGTGCCCGTCGAGGACAAGCTGCGGCGCTACGCCCTCCATCGCATCGACCTCACCGCCGGCGCTGTGCTTGAGGTCGGGTGCGTGTATGTGGCCCCGCTGATGGAGGGGCTGGCGCTGCCCGGCGCGCTTTGCGCATCCGCCAACCCAAAAAGCTCCACCGGGCGGCTCGACGTGTTCACGCGCGTCATCGCGGACGGGGCGTCGAGTTTCGATCAGGCGCCGGCGGGGTATCGCGGGCCGCTCTATCTCGAAATCTGCCCGCAAACATTCCCAATCCTGGTTCGGGCCGGTTCGCGGCTGGCGCAAATCCGCTTTCGCCGGGGTGAGGCGGCCGCGAGCGATCAGGCGTTGGCCGATCTTCACCGCACGGAGCGCCTCGTCTCCGGACAGGCGGACATCGCGGGCGGCCTCGCCCTTTCGGCCGATCTGTCGGGCGGCGCCAGCGGCGTCGTCGGTTACCGAGCCAAGCGCCACACGGGCGTCGTCGATGTGGACGCGGTCGGCGCCTGCGCGGTGGACGACTACTGGGAGCCGATCGCCGCGCGCGACCGGCGGCTAATTCTCGATCCGGACGAATTCTACATTCTCGCCTCGCGCGAAGCTGTCCACGTGCCGCCGACCCACGCCGCCGAGATGACGCCGTTCAACCCGCTCGTCGGGGAATTCCGGGTGCATTACGCGGGCTTTTTCGACCCCGGCTTCGGGCACGCGGGGGCGGGCGGCGAGGGCGCGCGGGCCGTGCTGGAGGTGCGCAGCCACAAGGTGCCGTTCCTGCTCGAGGACGGGCAGATCGTGGGCCGCCTCGTTTACGAGCGGCTTGTCGAGCCCCCCGAGACGCTGTACGGCGCTTCTGGCTCTCACTATCAGGCGCAGGGGCTAAAGCTTTCCAAGCATTTCCGGTGAGCGCGCGCATCGTCCGCTTTTCGGAGTTCGGCTCTGCGAGCCGGACCCGGATTACGCCCGCCCTCCGACGCATCTTCTTTGCAACGTCGAACACACAGGTTTTTGCCGGCGACGCCGCGCGCGAGGCGCATTTCGACCGCTGGCTCGGGCGGTATTTGCGCCTGTTTCCCGCCGATTGCCTCATCGCCGTGGATGATGCGGACGCCCCGCTCGCCTATCTGGCGGGTTGCCCGGACAGCGCCGCCGCCGCGCCCGCATTCGCCGATGTAGGGTATTACGCTGACCTCAGCCCGATCTACGGCGATTACCCCGCGCACATCCACGTGAACGCGGCGCCCGACCAGCGCGGGCGCGGGCATGGGCGGGCGCTGATCGAGGCTTATGCGACCGGGCTTCGGCAGCGCGGCGCTCGTGGGCTGCATGCGGTCACCGCGGCCGGTTCCGGCGCCGAGGCGTTTTTCATGCGCTCCGGCATGACGCGCGTAGCCGCGCTCGTCTGGCGGGGCCGTCCTCTCGCCGCGCTTGGCGAACGGCTTTAAAAGCGGGCTAGGCCGTGCTACACCTCAGAGCCGCGCGGGTGTAGCTCAATGGTAGAGCGAGAGCTTCCCAAGCTCCAGACGAGGGTTCGATTCCCTTCACCCGCTCCACGTTCACGATCTCAGGCATTGTATGACGAAACGCTCAAGCGACTGGGCGGGCGCGCCGGCTTTCTCATGCCGCAGCAGCGAGACATGCACGCGCTCGAGCGGCGGCAGGCGCTCTGGATGAGCAGATAGGCGCCGAAAGGGCGAACCCGGGGGCTAGAGCATGCGATCACGATTGCGGCGCGTCATGTGCGGATCGCCGCCGCAATCGGATCAGGTCGGCGGCGTGGGCGACGAGCGCCGCCGCGAGCCACATCGCTATCCACTCCCAACCGGCTTGGGTGAGCGCCGCGCGCAAAGCGAGCATAAGGCAAGCGCCGGAGACCAGATTGAGCCACACCTCGCTGAGCCGCACGCGCAGCGGCAAAAACGCGAGCGCCGCCGCCTCCAGCGCGACCAAGCCGAGAATGATGTCGATGATGCGTCCGCTTTCGAACAATTCCTCCACGAGCGCCTCAGATGAGCGCCAGCGCGGCGGCGATCTTGTCCGGGTTCAGCTCCACAATCTTCCAGTTCAAAATCGAGGCGAACGTGACCCAGGCGGCGTAAGGGACAAGCAGCCAAGCCGCCGTTTTTGAGTAGCGGGCCAGCGCGAAAATGAGCACGATAACGGACAGCCAGAGAAAGCCGGTCTCGATCAGCGCCCAGTCGGGCCTCTTCAATCGGAAAAACAGAAGGCTCCATAGAACGTTCAGGAAGCCGTTGGCGGCGAACAGGATGATGATCCAGTCCCGGTCGCTTTGGGTTGGCGCGCGCAGCCACGACTTGACGCCCGCGATGGCGGCGAGCGTGAAAATCAGCGTCCAGGCCGGGCCGAACAGCCAGTCCGGCGGCTGCCAGTCCGGCTTGCGCAGGGATTGATACCACGGGCCGATGTCGGTCATGACGCCGCCGACGAGGGCGACGAGCATGGCGGCGGTGGCCGCTGTCCAAATGGCGCGGTTGCGTTGTGAGCGATGCTCCTGCGAGGCGATGGGCGCGGTCATGCACGCACAACGCCGAACAGGTGGGCAAGGTCCTTGAAAAAGATGCGCGCGTGTGCGGCGGGCTTGGCCTTCACCAGCTCCTTGTGCATGTAGGCCTGCCAGGTCAGCTCCTGCACGTCCTTGTCGCGGCAGATGTTGACGAAGCGCTCGCGGCGCTTGTCGTTGCGATACCAGAAATGCTGCATGAGGCCGAGCACCCAGAACACGCGGCCGTGCGCCTTCATGAAGCGCTTGCGCGCCTGAGCGAGGCAACGCGCGTCGCCGGTGTGCAGGAACATGTCCACCGCCTCCGCCGCAAGCCGCCCCCCCAGCATGGCGTAATAGATGCCCTCGCCCGAGGCCGGGGCGACCACGCCTGCCGCATCTCCCGCAAGCAGAACGTCGCGGCCGTTGTCCCATTTCTTCAGCGGTTTGAGCGGGATCGGCGCGCCTTCGCGGCGGATGGTCTCGGCCCCTGCGAGGCCTGTCGCTTCGCGCAACTCGGCGACCGCGCCTTTGAGCGAGAAGCCTTTATGCGCGGTGCCCATGCCGACGCTCGCCGTCTCCCCGTGGGGGAAAATCCAGGCGTAGAAGTCCGGCGAGAGCTTGCCTTGATAGTAAACGTCGCAGCGGGCGCCGTCGAAGCCCGAAGCGCCATCTTTGGGCGCGCGGACGATCTCGTGGTAGGCGAAGACGAACGGCGCCTTGCCGGTCTCCGGCGCCGCCTCGCGCGCGACGGCCGAGTTGGCCCCGTCGGCGCCGATCACTGCGCGGGCGCGCACCGTGACGGGATCGCCGCCGCCTTTGGGCATGTAGCCGATGATCGGAACGCCGTCGGCGCCGCGCGCAAAGCTCTGAAACGTTCCCGACTGCCGCTCGGCGCCCTCGCGCGCGGCCCGCTGGCGGAGCCACTCGTCAAACGGCCCGCGATCCACCATGCCGACGAAGCCGCCGTCGATGGGCATGTCCACCTCGCGGCCCGCGGGCGAGACCATGCGCGCCGAGGAGATTTTTGCGCACAGCAGGTGGTCGGGGATGTCGAAGTCCTTGATGCAGCGTGGCGGAATGGCGCCGCCGCAGGGTTTGATGCGCCCTGCCTTGTCGAGGAGGAGCACCGAGCGCCCAGCGCCCGCAAGATCCGCCGCAGCGGTCGCGCCCGCAGGCCCGCCGCCCACCACCACCACATCGAACGTCTGCATGGCGACCATGGCTTTATCTCCCCGTTGCGTAGCTTTCCGACGCTATGTTTTGAAAGCTGATGCGCTCGTCGCGCGATTGACCGACCTTCGTCGCAAGCCAGGCGGCCGCGAGAAACAGCGCCGCTTCGACGCCGAACACCGACGCATAGGCCGGCTGCGCCGATCCGAACGCCGCCCGGGCCGCATCCGCCGCCACCGTGCCGAGAAATGCGCCCGCGCCGAACGCGATGGCCTGCGCGGCGCCCCACAGCCCCATGCGCACGCCCTCGCGCGAGGCGTGGCCCGCGCCGGCAAGCGCCATCATCGAGCCGATGGCCGCCATGGCGAAAGCGCCGTTCGCCGCGCCGAGCGCGAAGACGGGCGCGCGCAGCGGAAAGCCGGGGCCGATGAGCGCGGCGGCGCACAACACGGCCAGCGCCAGCGCCGAAGCGAAGCAGCCCCACACCGTCCAGGCGCGCAAGCTGCCGAAGCGGCCCCCGAACGCCGCGCCAGCGACAGCCACCGCGATCATGCCCGCGAGCGTGCCCATATGCTGATCGCCCGAGAGCGAGGTGGATTGTCCGGCCGTGAGGCCGAACACCTCGCCGGCGAACGGCTCCAGCACCAGCTCCTGAAAATTGTAGGCGAACATGGACACGAACACGAACACGGTGAAAATCCGCGCCTGCGGCTCGCCCCAGACCTGACCGAACGCCTCACGGAACGGCGTGCGGGCTGCGGCGGAGGGCGGCGGGGCGGCGTCTCCTTCGACCCCCCAGACGGCGAGAACAGTGACGGTGAGGGCGATGGCCGACACGGCGGCCGACACCGCCACCAGCCGGGAGAGCGAGAACGGATCGAGGAAATATCCCGCTAGCTTTGAGGTGAGGATCAGCCCGCAGATCATCATCGTCCACAGGATCGAGGCGGCGGCCGCGCGTCGGTTCGGCGCGACTCGTTTTGCGACCAGGGCGAGCAGCGTGGTGCCCGATGCGCCAAGCCCGGTGCCGATCATCACGAAGGCGAGCACGGCCATGGCGGCGCCGGCGTAAAGATTCTGGGCCATGAGCGCGGTGGCGCCCGCCGCCTTTAGTCCGCCGAGAGCCAAAACCGCCATGCCGCCGACGATCCACGGCGTCCGCCGGCCGCCCATGTCCGAGCCGTAGCCGAGACGCGGGCGCAGCAGTTGGACGGTGTAGTAAAGCGCGACGAGCGCGCCGGGCAGCATGGCGGGCAGCGCCAGTTCGACCGTCATCACCCGGTTGAGGGTGGAGGTGGTGAGCACGATGATGGACCCGAGCGCGGTCTGCACGAGTCCGAGCCGCACGATGCCGACCCAACCGATATGCGGCGCGGCGGTCATGCGCCAGCCCCGGCGGTCAGGCCGCGTAGGGCGAAGGCGGCGACGAGCATGCCGAGCACGTAGAGCAGCACGCCGAAACCGCTGAACCACACCGCCCGCTCCAGCGGCGCGGCGAGGAAGCGGCGCATGAGCGCGATCTGCGCGAGCAGCAGCCCGGCGACGACGAGGGCGTTGGTCCACGCGCCCCACGCCGCCAGCATTTCGATCACGATGGCCTGCGGCCACGCCATCATAAAGCAGGCGACCCAGGCCGCGTTGCGGGGGCCGAGCCGCACGGGCAGGCTGCGCACGCCCATAGCCGTGTCGCCGCCGATGGATTTGAAATCGTTCAGCGTCATGATCCCGTGCGCCCCGACGCTATAGAGCAGCGCGACGACGGCGATCCGCCAGTCGGGCGCCGCGGCCGTCATAACCGCGACGGCGGTGATCCACGGCAGGCCCTCGTAGCACAGGCCGCAGGCGGCGTTGCCCAGCCAGCCGTTCTGCTTCAGGCGAAACGGCGGCGCGCTATAAGCCCAGGCGAGGGCGAGGCCGAACGCGGTTGCAAGCAGGGCCCATGGCCCGAGCGCGGCGCCGAGCAGGAGCGACAGCGCCGACCATGCGATGGCGATGAACAGCCCCCACTGCCCCGGGATGCGTCCGGATGGGATCGGGCGATTCGGTTCGTTGATGGCGTCCACATGCCGATCGAACCAGTCGTTCACAGCCTGGCTCGCGCCGCACACCATCGGCCCGGCGAGCAGCACGCCGCCCGCGAACACCGCCCAGTTCTCCAGCGGCGAGGCGCCGGACGAGACGACCCCGCAGCCGAAGGCCCACATGGGCGGGAACCAGGTGATCGGCTTCAAAAGCTCCAGGACGGCGGAGGATCGCGGCCAGCTTATGGTTGCGGCGTTTGCCATGCCGCGAGCATAGGCTTGACGGCCGAAAGTGTCAATTCATGTTTACAGTCAATCGTCGTCGGAGCCGAGATCGCCGAGGCCGTGCCGGCGCAGCTTGGCGTAGAGGCTTTGGCGGCTCAGGCCGAGCATGTCGGCGGCGGAGGCGCGGTTGTCGCCGGTCAGTTCGAGCGCCGCCTCGATGCATAGCCGCTCGATGACGTCGGTCGTCTCACGCACGAGGTCTTTCAGCGGCACACGGCCAATCAATTCGGTCATCTGGTCGAGCGTTCGCGGCAATTCGCGTCCGCTCCGGCCCTCCGCGGGTCGGCCCCCGGTCATGCGCATGGTGAGGCCGAGGCACGGCTGCTCCGCCCCGAGCACCGACACGCCCGACACCTCCACATCCTCCACCGCGCCGAGTTCGCCCCGCACGATGGTGGCGAAACGCCGCGCCGAGCCGTGTTCGCGCAGTTGCGACGCGAGCAGGGCCGCGTCGGCGCCCGGCCGACCGACCCAGCGGTCGATAAGCGCGCCTTTCGCCTGCTCCTCCGCCGCGACCTGGGCCATGTCGAGAAAGGCCGGGTTGGCCATCAGGATCTTGCGGTCCGGATCGGTCACGACGAACGCGTCGGGCATCGCCGCGATCACCCTCATGACATGAACCCCCGACGGCGAGCCGCTCCCCGGCCGGCCGGCCCCGCTCAAGGCCAGACGGATGAGGAAGTAGGAGGCGTTCTGCTGTCGAAACAACGACGCGGACACATGCGCCTGGGCGCCGTCCGCGAGCCGCACCGTGCCGCCGCCCGGGCGCCCGCTTGCCTTCACGCCGGCCAGCAGCTCGTGCACCGCAGGCGCGTCCTGGCCGAACTCGTCGGCGAAAGATTTGCCGATGAGCTTGGCGGCAGGCTTCTTCAGCGCTTGCAGCGAGGCGGGGTTCGCCTCGGATATGCGCCCCGTGGCGGCCTCGACGATGAGGACCGCCTCGGATGAAATTTGAAACAGCAGCCGGTAGCGGGTCTCGGCCTGGCGCAGGCGCGCGTACTCCCGCTCCATGGACTGCTGCGCTTCGACGAGCCGCTGCTGCAGCGACGCAACCGCCCGCAGATCGCGCCCGACGGCGACCACATGGCCCGCGTCGCCGATCTGGACCGCCGAGTACCGCACAGGAAAATCGGGCTGTCCGGCGGCGACCGGATGATTGACCTGCCGGGCGCGGGGCGCGGCGCGTTTTGCGGCCTCGCTCAGCAACTCCATGACCTTCGGGCGGCTTTCCACCGTCACGGTCTCGATGAACGGACGGCCGACCCAGTCCAGCTTGGAGCGCGGTAAATCCTCAGCCGTCGCGGACATGTCGCGAATGACGCCGTCGCCATCGAGGATGAGCGCGATGTCGGACGACGCGGCGATAAGCGCGGCGGCGCTTTTCGGATCAATGTCCGCGAATGCGTCGTGCGGGGCCTTAAACTGGGTCATCGCGTCACGGGTCGTGGGATGTATGGTCATGCGTAGCGCCAGAAACCTTAGATGAGCGTGGCCTCCCCGGGCGGTGAGGATGCAACGCCGATAAGCCGTTCGGCCTCGATCACCGCGTGCCGCCCATCCCGGGCCATGGCGTCGGCGCCGATGAGGTCAACGAGCTCCGGCCGATCCTCAAACAGGGAGCCGCCGGCCATGATCACCAGACTTTTGTTGAGCGAGGCGGCGCGGATCGTTTGTATGCAGATCTTCAGTTTGTCGAGGAGCACCTCGGAATGCGCCGAGATCCCGACGACGGCGAACCACTCCGCGTGCACGATGCGGGCCAGTTCGTCCGCCGAGGCGGGAGGCGCGCACCAGACGTCCCAGCCGGCGCGGCGGAAAAACTCCTCCACCATGAACATGCCGAACGAGTGCTGATCCCCCGGCGCGCAGGCGAGCAGCGCCCGCTTGCCGAAATTCAGCGCCGCCATCTCGGCGTTCTCGCGCGGGCAGAGCTGCCGTAAAACCTGCTGCAGCCGCGACAAGGCGATGGTCACATCGGCGAAGGTGCATTCGTCGGCCTCCCACATCTCGCCAAGGCGGCGGGCGCAGGGCGCCAACAAGGTCAGTAGCACGGCCTCGACGCTGGCTCCGGCCCGCACGCGCTCGCGCACGTGGGCGAAGGTCTGCGAGGCGCTCTCCCTGCGGACGATCTCGGTCAACTCCTCCACGTCCGCGGCGTCGAACGAGTATTCGCGCGCAGGCCTAGGCGGCGAGACCGCGCCCCCGTGGGCGAGCATAAGCCTGGGGATGATTTCCACTTCGATGGTTCTGTTCAGAAGCGCCATGGCGTGTTTCGATAACTTGGATTTGTCGATGCCTTCAGTTTCGCACGTCGTCGGCACCGCGTTCGGCGATGCGTCCTCACCGGCTTTCTCGCCCGAGAAGGGCTGATAACTCCCCATGCTTCCCTCCCACTCATCAACTTTTTTATTATAAGTCGTGAGCGTACACTTGGCGAAGCATACATGGCGAGAGCCTTCTGCGCTGAATCAGCGCCATTTTTGCACCAGGGCGGCTGCGTTTCAGCATCTCGGTAACGCAACTGTATGTGCGGGACGCGCGATTGTAAAGCTGACTTTACGTCAAGCAATCTTGACAGCCGCTTTCAACGGGCCTTAAACTGCCTGACTTGATGGCGGAGGGTCGCGGATGTCTTCACAGGGTCGCAGCACGACGAGCGCGAAGCCGCTGTATACGGCCGCTGAGCGCGCGCGCCGCGACGCCACCCTGTGGACCACGGTTCAGGGCGTCCTCGCGCCCATCCAGTTTCTGATTTTCGCCGTCAGCCTCTGGCTGGTTCTGCGCTATCTCGCGACAGGCGAAGGCTACACGCTCGCGGTCGCCTCCATCGTCGCCAAAACCATGGCGCTCTACGCCATCATGGTCACCGGCTCGATCTGGGAGAAGCGCGTCTTCGGCCGCTACCTCTTCGCGCCCGCCTTCTTCTGGGAGGACGCTGTGAGCATGGTCGTCATCGCGCTGCACACCGCTTACCTCGCCGCGTTGCTCCTCGGCCTTGGCTCGCCCGCCGAACAGATGTGGCTCGCGCTCGCCGCCTACGCCGCCTATGTGGTGAATGCCGCGCAGTTCGTGCTGAAGCTGCGCGCGGCGCGTCTCGACGAAGCGCGCGGGCTGGCGGAGGCGGCGCGATGAACGCGACCCTCCCCACCGCGAAAATGGGTTGCGCCGATGCGCCGGTGCTACGCGAGCGCGGCCAGCGCGAGGTGTTCTGCGGCCTCACAGGCATCATCTGGCTGCATCGCAAGATCCAGGACGCGTTTTTCCTCGTCGTCGGCTCGCGCACTTGCGCGCATCTCATCCAGTCAGCGGCCGGCGTGATGATTTTCGCCGAGCCGCGCTTCGCCACCGCTATCCTCGATGAGCGCGATCTGGCGGGCATGGCCGATGCGCAGGACGAACTCGACCGCGTCGTCACGCGGCTGCTGGAGCGCCGGCCGGACATCAAGCTCTTGTTCCTTGTCGGCTCTTGCCCGTCCGAGGTGATTAAACTCGACCTCTCGAAAGCAGCGGCGCGGCTCTCACGGCGGTTTTCACCCGACGTGCGTGTCCTAAACTACTCCGGCTCCGGCATCGAGACGACCTTCACGCAAGGGGAGGACGCCTGCCTCGCGTCGCTCGTCCCTGAACTGCCGCAAACCGACGCAGCGGGGTTGATGGTGGTCGGCGCGCTGGCGGACGTGGTCGAGGATCAATTCGCGCGGCTGTTCGCGGATCTGGGCGTCGCGCCCGTGCATTTCCTGCCGCCCCGGCGCTCGACCGCGCTGCCGCCCGTCGGGCCGAAAACACGCTATCTGCTGGCCCAGCCGTTCCTCGCCGACACCGCCCGCGCGCTGGAGCTTCGCGGCGCGACGCGCCTCTCCGCCCCCTTCCCGCTCGGCGAGGAAGGAACGACGGCTTGGCTGAAAGCGGCGGCGACAGAGTTCAATGTCGGCTCCGCCCGTTTCGATGCGGCGACTGCGCCGGGCCGCGACCGCGCGCGCAGAGCCGTGCTCGCCCACGCCGCGCGGCTCGAAGGCAAAAGCATTTTCTTCTTCCCGGACTCGCAGCTTGAAGTCCCGCTCGCCCGGTTTCTGTCGCGCGAGGCGGGGATGCGGCTGGTCGAGGTCGGCTCGCCGTATCTACACCGCCAGCATCTGGCGGAAGAGTTCGAGCTGCTGCCCGCGGCGACGCGCTTGAGCGAAGGCCAGGACGTGGAGCGCCAGCTCGACCGTTGCCGCGCGGCGCGCCCGGATCTCACCGTGTGCGGTCTTGGCCTCGCCAATCCGCTCGAAGCGGACGGCCTGACGACGAAATGGGCCATCGAACTCCTGTTCACGCCGATCCAGGGCTATGAACAGGCCGGCGACCTGGCCGAATTGTTCGCGCGCCCGCTCAACCGCCGCGCCCGGCTGGAGGTGTAGGCGATGCAGCTGACCCTGTGGACATACGAAGGCCCGCCGCATATCGGCGCGATGCGCGTCGCGACAGCGATGGAGGGGCTGCACTACGTGCTCCATGCGCCGCAGGGCGACACATACGCGGATTTGCTGTTCACCATGATCGAGCGGCGCGACAAACGCCCGCCTGTCACCTACACGACCTTTCAGGCGCGCGACCTGGGCGGCGACACGGCGGAGCTGTTCAAGAGCGCTTGCCGCGAGGCGTATGCGCGCTTCCAGCCGCAGGCGATCATCGCGGGCGCCTCGTGCACCGCGGAACTCATCCAGGACGACCCAGGCGGCCTTGCGCGGACGCTGGGCCTGCCCGTGCCGATCATCCCGCTGGAATTGCCCGCGTATCAGAAAAAGGAAAACTGGGGCGCGGCGGAGACCTTCTATCAGCTTACCCGCGCGCTGTGCGGCCCCTCCGCCCCGCCGCCGGGAACCGCGCGCCCGCCGCGCTCCGGCGCGCCGTCGTGCAACATTCTCGGGCCGACCGCGCTTGGCTTTCGCCACCGCGACGATGTGGCCGAGGTGAAGAAACTGCTGGCGGAGCTTGGCGTGGAGGTGCGCGTCACCGCGCCTCTGGGCGCGACGCCCGCCGACATCGCGACGCTGCCCGAAGCTGATTTCAACGTTGTGCTCTATCCGGAAGTGGCCGGAACCGCCGCCGCGTGGCTGGAGCGCACGTTCAAGCAGCCGCAGGTGAAAACCGTTCCCATCGGCGTCGGCGCGACGCGGGACTTCATCGCGGAGGTGGCGAAAGTCGCGGGCCTAGACGCCTCGGCGCTGCTGGAACGCGAGCAGTCGCGGCTGCCGTGGTACTCGCGCTCGGTGGACTCGACCTACCTCACCGGCAAGCGCGTATTCATCTTCGGCGACGCGACCCACGCCATCGCCGCCGCCCGCATCGCCAAGACCGAGATGGGCTTCGAGGTCGTCGGGCTTGGCACATATTCGCGCGAACTCGCCCGAGACGTGCGTGAAGCCGCAAAACTCTACAGCGTCGAAGCGCTCATCACCGACGATTATCTTGAGGTCGAGGCCGCCATCGCCGCCGCCCAGCCCGAGCTTGTGCTCGGCACGCAGATGGAGCGGCACATCGCCAAGCGCCTCGGCGTCGCCTGCGCCATGATTTCCGCGCCGATGCACGTGCAGGACTTTCCCGCGCGCTACTCGCCGCAGATGGGCTTCGAGGGCGCGAACGTCATTTTCGACAGCTGGGTGCACCCGCTCATGATGGGGCTGGAGGAGCACCTGCTCGGCATGTTCCGCGAGGATTTCGAGTTCCATGACGGGGCGAAGGCCTCCCATCTTGGCGCCGCGCCGAAAGCCGCCGCGCCGGCGCCGGAGGCGTCCCGGCCCTCTCATGAGGCGGCGGTCTGGGACGCGGGCGCCGAAGCCGAGCTTCGTAAAATCCCGTTCTTCGTGCGCGGCAAGGCCCGCCGCAACACGGAGAGCTTTGCGCAGTCGCATGGCATTTCAACCATCACCATCGAGACGCTGTACGATGCAAAAGCCCATTTCAGCCGGTAGCGCGCATATGAGGGACGCTGGCCGTCCAGCGGGGCGCGGCGCCGCCGGGTCAGCGCCTACCGCGGTGAATGTGGTCATCGTCACCATGGACAATCACCTGGCCAGCGCGGCCGAACGGGCGCTCGGCTCACTAAGGCGCGATATTCCCGGGCTTTCGCTCACGCTGCACGCCGCCTCCGAGTGGGGCGAGGACGCGGTCGCTCTGGCCGCCTGCGAGGCCGACATCGCGCAAGCGCACATCGTCATTACGACGATGATGTTCATGGACGACCACATCCGCGCCATCATGCCGGCGCTCCAAGCCCGTCGCGAGGCCTGCGACGCCATGGTGTGCTGCATGTCGGCGGGCGAAGTGATGAAGCTCACCCGCATGGGCGGCTTCACCATGGACGGCAGCCAGAAGGGCGCGCTCGCCTTCCTTAAGAAGCTGAAGCCCAAAACCAGGGAGGGCGACAAGCCCAAGCCCCCCGGCGGGGCCGAGCAGATGGCCATGCTGCGCCGCGTGCCGAAAATCCTGAAATATATCCCTGGCTCGGCGCAGGACGTGCGCGCCTACTTCCTCACGCTGCAATATTGGCTCGCGGGGTCTGAGGAGAACGTTGGGGCCATGGTGCGCGCCCTCGTCGACCGGTATGCGGCCGGGGAACGCGCGCACTTGCGCGGCGCGCTGAAAACGCCGCTGCCGAGCGAGTATCCCGACGTCGGCGTCTATCACCCGCGGATGGCTGGCCGCATAACCGAGCGGGCCGAGCGGCTGCCGCGAGGCGGCGGCGCCGGAACTGTCGGCCTCATCGTGCTGCGCTCCTATGTGCTGGCGGGCAACGCCGGGCATTATGACGGGGTCATCACGGCGATGGAGGCGCAAGGCCTGCGCGTCATTCCAACTTTCGCGAGCGGCCTCGACGCGCGCCCTGCGATCGAGAAATACTTTATGCGCAACGGCGCGCCAGCGGTGGATGCGGTCGTCTCCCTCACCGGATTCAGCCTTGTCGGCGGCCCCGCCTACAACGACTCCAAGGGCGCTGAGGAGATCCTGGCCCGTCTCGACGCGCCCTACATCGCCGCGCAGCCGCTTGAGTTCCAGACGCTGCAACAGTGGGGCGCCTCGGATCGCGGCCTGTCGCCGGTCGAGAGCACGATCATGGTCGCGATCCCCGAGCTCGACGGGGCGACCGGCCCCATGGTGTTCGGCGGTCGCACTGACGGCTCGGGCGAGCCTTGCCGGGGCTGCGCGCGAAACTGCACGTTCACGGCCGCCACGGCGCGCGACATGCAGTCCTGCCCTGAGCGCGCGGAAATGCTGGCGGCGCGCGTGTCGAAGCTCATCGCCCTGCGTCGGACGGAACGCGCGCAGCGCCGCGTCGCCATTGTTCTGTTCAACTTCCCGCCGAACGCAGGCAATACGGGCACGGCCGCCTACCTGTCCGTGTTCGAGTCGCTCCACAACACGCTCGCAGCGATGAAGGCCGCCGGGTATGCGGTCGAAGCGCCGCGCGACGTTGACGCCCTGCGCGCCAGCATCCTTGAGGGCAACGCGGCGCAGCACGGCGCGATGGCCAACGTCGCCGCCCGCATCCGCGCCGACGACCACGTCCGCCGCGAGCCGCACCTGCGCGAGATCGAGGCGCAATGGGGGCCGGCGCCAGGCAAGCAACAGGCGGACGGCGCGACCATTCACGTCCTCGGCGCGCGGTTCGGAAACGTGTTCGTGGGGGTGCAGCCCGCCTTCGGCTACGAGGGCGACCCGATGCGCCTGCTGTTTGAGAAAGGCTTCGCGCCGACGCACGCCTTCTCAGCCTTCTACCGTTACCTGCGCGAGGATTTCGGGGCGAACGCCGTCCTGCATTTCGGCACGCACGGCGCGCTAGAATTCATGCCGGGCAAGCAGACAGGCCTATCCGCCCGCGATTGGCCCGACAGGCTCATCGGCGACCTGCCGAACCTGTATCTCTACGCCGCCAACAACCCCTCCGAGGGGATGATCGCCAAGCGGCGCGGCGCGGCGACCCTCATCAGCTATCTGACGCCGCCGGTTGCGCAGGCTGGGCTGTATCGCGGGCTGGCGGATCTGAAATCGTCCATCGAGCGTTGGCGCGGGCTTGGCCCGGACGCAGCCGAGGAGGCGGCGGACCTTGCCGAGCTCATCCAGGCGCAGGCGGCGGCCGTCGATCTGGCGCCCGCGGAGCCAGGCTGGAGCGAGCCTGACCGGGAGATCGCCGCCCTCGCCGAGAAAGTCCTTGAAGTTGAATATGCGCTCATTCCCCACGGATTGCATGTGGTGGGCGCGACCCTCTCAACCGCCGAGCGCGCCGATATGCTCGCCTCGATCGCAGAGGCGCGACACGGTGCGCGGCCCGAGCGCGCGAGCCTTGAGGCGATCGTGAATGGCGCCTCCCCGTCCAAGGCTGTAACGCTCGCAGGCGTTGAGGGCGGCGCCCATCTCGCAATGTTCGAGGCGCTTGCCGAGACCAACCGCCAGCTGCTTGAGGAAACCGAACTGGCCGGCCTGTTGCGCGCGCTCGACGGGCGTTTCGTGCGCCCCGCGCCCGGTGGCGACCTCATCCGCACGCCCGAGGTGCTGCCGACGGGCCGCAATCTCCACGGCTTCGACCCGTTCCGCATCCCATCCGCTTTTGCGGTGGCCGACGGCGCGCGGCAGGCCCAGCGGCTTCTCGACAAGCATATGAGCGAGGGCGCGACCCCGCCCGAGACCATCGCCATGGTGCTCTGGGGAACGGACAACCTAAAATCCGAGGGCGGGCCGTTGGCGCAGGCGCTCGCGCTCATGGGCGCGCGGCCGCGCTTTGACGGCTATGGGCGTTTGACCGGCGCGGCGCTCATCCCGCTCGCCGAGCTGGGCCGCCCGCGGATCGACGTGATCATCACCATGTCGGGCATCTTCCGCGACCTGCTGCCCTTGCAAATCAAGCTGCTCGCGGAGGCCGCGCTGCTGGCGGCGACCGCCGAGGAGCCGGAGAGCCAAAATTTCATCCGCAAGCATGCGCTCGCCCACATCGCCGCCCACGGCTGCGACATGGAGACGGCGGCGCTCCGCGTGTTCGGCAACGCTGACGGCGCTTACGGCTCGAACGTCAACCACCTGCTCGAAAGCGGCGCCTGGGACGACGGCGACGAACTGGCCGAAACCTACGCTAAGCGCAAGAGCTTCGCCTACGGCGTGAAAGGCAAACCGGCCCTGCAGCCCGCCCTGTTCGACGCGGTGCTGAAGAGCGTGGATCTCGCCTATCAAAATCTCGACTCGGTCGAGCTGGGCGTCACCACGGTTGACAACTATTTCGACACGCTGGGCGGCATCAGCAGGGCCGTCGCTCGCGCCAAAGGCCACGCCGCGCCGGTCTATATCGGCGATCAGACGCGGGGCGGCGGCGCGGTGCGCACCCTGTCGGAGCAGGTGAGTCTTGAGACGCGCACGCGCATGCTCAACCCGAAATGGTACGAGGGCATGCTGAAGCACGGCTACGAGGGCGTGCGCCAGATCGAGACGCATGTGACGAACACCATGGGCTGGTCGGCGACGACCGGGGAAGTCGCGCCCTGGGTCTATCAGAAGCTCACCGAGACATTCGTGCTCGACGATGAGATGCGCAAGCGGCTCGCGGATTTGAACCCGACGGCCTCGGCCAAGCTCGCCCATCGTCTCATCGAGGCGCACGAACGAAAATACTGGTCGCCTGACGCGGCCACACTCGAGGCGCTTACAAACGCCAGCGAAGAACTCGAAGACCGGCTCGAAGGCGTCGGCATGGAGGCTGCGGCATGAACGTACATGTGAAACAACCCTTACCCGCCTACAAGCCCAAGGGAGCCAAACCCGATGGCGAGGGCAGCGTACAGGTGGCCCTTGACCCGACGATGAAGATCGAGGGCGCCATGGTGTTCGCGGTTTACGGCAAAGGCGGCATTGGCAAATCGACCACATCGTCGAACCTATCGGCGGCGTTCTCGCACCTGGGCAAGCGCGTGCTGCAGATCGGCTGCGATCCGAAGCACGACAGCACCTTTACGCTGACCAAGAAGATGATGCCGACCGTCATCGACGTGCTCGAAACTGTAAACTTCCACTCGGAAGAACTGCGGCCCGAGGATTTCATGTTCGAGGGCTACAACGGCGTCATGTGCGTCGAAGCGGGCGGACCGCCTGCGGGCACCGGCTGCGGCGGGTATGTCGTTGGCCAGACGGTGAAGCTGCTGAAAGAACATCACCTGCTCGAAGACACCGATGTTGTGATCTTCGACGTGCTCGGCGACGTGGTGTGCGGCGGCTTCGCCTCGCCCCTTCAGCATGCCGACCGCGCGCTGATCGTAACCGCGAATGACTTCGACAGCATTTTCGCCATGAACCGCATCGTGGCGGCGATCCAGGCCAAGGCGAAGAACTACAACGTCCGTCTCGGCGGCGTCATCGCCAACCGCAGCGCCAAGACGGACGAGATCGACCGCTTCGCCGCAGCGACCGGCTTGCAGCGCGTCGCGCATTTCCCCGATCTGGACATCATCCGCCGCTCCCGGCTGAAGAAATCCACGCTGTTCGAGATGGACTCGACGCCGGAGCTTGAAGCGGTGAAGGCCGAATATATGCGGCTCGCCGAGAGCCTGTGGGATGGCATGCCCATCGTCGAGGCCACGCCGATGAAGGACCGCGATATCTTCGATTTCCTGGGGTACGACTGATGCCGACGATCACCTATCTCGACCGCCGCGAGCAGCTTGAGACCTACTTTGACCGCACGGCGGTGGACGCGTGGGCCAAGCTCACCTCGGACGCGCCGGTGTCCGGCGTCCGCGCGACCGTGCGCGCCGGCCGCGACCGCATGCGCGAGACGTTGCTGTCCTGGCTCCCCGCCGACCTGCGGGGCGCGAAGCTTCTTGACGCCGGCTGCGGCACTGGCGCTCTCGCCGTCGAGGCGGCCATGCGGGGCGCCCATGTCGCCGCCATCGACCTGTCGCCGACGCTCATCGCCCTCGCGCAAAGTCGCGCGCCCCGCGATATTCCCGGCCGCGTCGAGTTCATGGCGGGCGACATGCTCGATCCGGCCATCGGCCGCGTGGATTATGTGGTCGCCATGGACAGTCTCATTCATTACCGCGCCAAGGACGTGGTCCGCGCGCTGTCGAAATTGGCGGGCCGCGCCAACCGCTCGATCCTGTTCACCTTCGCGCCGCGCACGCCGCTCCTCACCGTGATGCACGCGGCAGGGCGCCTGTTTCCGCGCGCCGACCGCGCCCCCGCCATCGAGCCTGTGCGGGAAAAGTCTTTGCGCCGCCGCATCGCCGCCGAACCCGCCCTCGCTGGGTGGCGGATCGCGCGGACGGTGCGCATCGCGTCGGGCTTTTACACGTCTCAAGCCATGGAGCTTCGCAAAGCATGAGCCGCAGGCCGCAGAGCTTTGCCCAGATATGGACGCAGGTGAGCGGGCGCTTCCTGCCCTTCGCCGACGCGGCGACGCCCGAGCTGCCGCTCGGCCGACTGCTGCGGCTGTCGCTGTTTCAGATCTCGGTGGGCATGGCGGTGGCGCTGCTGAACGGCACGCTCAATCGGGTCATGATCGTCGAGTTGGGCGTGGCGTCATCGATTGTGGCGCTGATGGTGTCGCTGCCGCTCGTGTTCGCCCCCTTGCGCGCTCTCATCGGCCACAAGTCGGATACGCACCGCTCGTTTCTCGGCTGGCGACGGGCGCCTTATATCTGGTTCGGCTCGCTGATGCAGTTCGGCGGCCTGGCCATCATGCCATTCGCGCTGATCCTGCTCTCGGGCGACAGCCAGGCGCCGGCTTGGGTCGGGCAGGCGGGCGCGGCGCTCGCGTTCCTCCTCGTCGGCGCCGGGCTGCACACCACGCAGACGGCGGGCCTTGCGCTCGCCACCGATCTCGCCCCGGAGGAGGCGCGGCCCCGGGTGGTCGCGATGCTCTATGTGATGCTGCTCATCGGCATGGGCGTAAGCGGGGCCGTGTTCGGCTGGCTGCTGCAGGATTACCATCCCTTGAAGCTTGTTCAGGTGATCCAGGGCGCGGCGCTTCTCACCATCGTCCTCAATGTCGCGGCCCTGTGGAAACAGGAGGCCCGCGACCCCGCGGCCACGGCGCACGCCAGGCCGCGCCCGACATTTCGCGACAGCTGGGCCGAATTCCGCCGCGAGGGCCGGGTGATGCGCGTGCTGATCGCCGTCGGCCTTGGCTCGGCGGGCTTCTCCATGCAGGACATTCTGCTCGAACCATACGGCGGGCAAATCCTGAAGCTGAGCGTCGGAGACACATCGGTGTTGACCGCGGTCTCGGCGGCGGGGTCGCTCGCGGGCTTTGCGCTCGCCGCACGGATGCTGAGCCAAGGCGCCGATCCGTACAGGCTCGCCGCCTGGGGTTGCGTGGCGGGGCTTGTGGCGTTTTCGGCCGTGATTTTCGCCGCGCCGCTCGAGTCCGGGCATTTGTTCCGCGTCGGCGCTGCACTCATCGGCTTCGGCGGCGGATTGTTCGCCGTGGGCGGCCTCACCGCCGCCATGGCGCTGGCGAAGGCCGGAGGCAACGGCATGGCTCTCGGGGCCTGGGGCGCGGTCAACGCGACCGCCGCGGGCGTCGCCATCGCGCTCGGCGGCGCGCTGCGGGACGGGGTCGCTCACCTGGCGGAGACGGGCGCGCTCGGACCGGCGCTCACCGGACCGTCGGCGGGATACATCGTCGTATACCACATCGAATTAGGGCTGCTGTTCGCGACCCTGGCGGCGATCGGACCGCTGGTGCGGCGCACGCGGGCGGAAACCCCGCAGCGGCGCTTCGGCCTGGCCGAGTTCCCAAGCTGACATCAAGGAGATTTTTAAGGAGGACGCCATGACAAACGTAATCGGAACAATCGACGTCGCGCAGATCGTCTTATACGCCTTCTGGATATTCTTTTTCGGGCTGATCTTCTATTTGCGCCGCGAAGACCGCCGCGAGGGCTATCCACTTGTGTCCGACGTCGGCGGCGTTCCGGAAAACCCCGGCGCCGTCTGGATGCCGACGCCAAAAAGCTTCGTGCTCGCGAGCGGCCGCGTCACGTATGCGCCGCGCGACGACGATCCGCAGCCCGCGATCAACGCGACGCCCATCGACGGCACGCCCGGCGCGCCGTATGAGCCCAACGGCGACCCGATGCTCGCCGCCTTTGGCCCCGGCGCCTACGCCGAGAGGCCCGACGAGCCGGATCTGTCGGATGAGCGCGAGCCGCGCATCATCCCCCTGCGCGCCGCCGCCGGCTTCTTTGTGGCCGAGCGCAGCGTCAACCCGCTCGGCTTTCCCGTGTTTGGGGCGGACGGCGTGCAAGCCGGAACCGTGTCCGACATCTGGGTTGACCGGGCCGAAACCCTCATCCGATACTTCGAGGTGCAACTGCCGGGCGGTCAAACCGTGCTGCTGCCGCAGACCATCGCCGACGTGGACACGCGCCGCGGCGTCGTCACGGTGAATGCGATCCTCGCCAGCCAGTTCGCCAACGTGCCGCGCATCAAGGGGCCGGACGTGGTCACCCTGCTCGAGGAAGACAAGATCATGGGCTACTACGGCGGCGGTTATCTGTTCGCCACGCCGCAACGCTCGGAGCCGCTGTTTTGAGCGCGCGGGACGACCAAGAAACGCCGCGCGGCCTGCCCGGCCCGCTGCCCGCCGGCGAGACGCTGTTGTGGCAGGGCGCGCCGGCGTGGCGCTCCCTCGCCAGACGCGCCTTCCTCGCGCGGGCCGTCGCGATCTATTTCGCGCTGCTCGCGGGCCTGCGTCTGTTCGGCGGCGCCCTTTACGGCGAAAGCCCGACCGAAGCCCTGGCCGCTGCAGGGTCTCTTGCGGCGTGGGGAGCGGCGGGCGTCGGCGTCCTCTGCCTGATGGCCTTCGCCATCGGGCGCACGACGGTTTACACGATCACCTCACGGCGCGTGGTGTTGCGGATCGGCGTCGCCTTGCCCAAAACGGTGAATCTGCCTTTCGCCGTCATCGCCGAGGCCGCGCTCAAAACCTACCCGGACGGCACGGGCGACATCCCTCTCACCCTGTCTGAGGGCCGCGCGCCTTACCTACATTTGTGGCCGCACGCCAAGCCGTGGCGGTTCTCATCGCCGGAGCCGATGCTGCGCTGCACGCCGGATGCAGCCCGCGTCGCCGGCATACTCTCCGCGGCGCTCAAGGCTGCGAGCGAAACGGCGGGCGGGGCGCAAACGGTTGCATCGCCCGCCGCAAACAGTACAGTGGACAAAAAATCGACGCGCGACGCGCCTGGACCGCTGGCGGCGGCGCGCGCAGCGTAAGGGAGACAGGTTATGACACGCGAAAACCCCGCCGCACGCCCGAGCCATGTGGCGACAGCGCCTCTCATCGGCGCAGGCGCGCTCATCCTGTTCGCGCTTATTGTCGTCGCGGCGGCGCGCTTGAGCGTCCCTGAGATATCCTCCGGGCCGACCGGCGAACCGTTGCAAAGCCGCGATCTGCGCTTCAGCGACGGCGCCAACGGCGCGGTGCTCGTGCATGACGCGTCAACCGGCGCCGCCGTCGACACCATCGCGCCGGGCGCCAACGGCTTCCTGCGCACAAGCCTGCGAGCGCTCGTCCGCCACCGCAAGCTGCACGGCGTTGGCGCGGAGCCGCCGTTCCGCCTGGTGGCGTGGGCCGACGGCGCGGTCTGGCTCATGGATCCTGCGACGGGCAAGCGCGTCAATCTGCGCGCGTTCGGCGACGGCAACGCCAAGTCGGTCGCCTATCTGATGACGGCGAACGGGGCGACGCAGTGATTGGGCTTTTCTCCCGCAAACGTATCGAGGCGCCGTGCACTGTCGAGGTGTCGCACACCTTCGAAAGCCTGCACGCCCATGTGGAGCTTGGCGGCGGCGTCAAGGTCTACCCGGGCGACGAGGTGATCGTCCACGGCGCGCCCATCCGCGTACCCTATGGCGAGACGGCCGTGATCAACCGGCGCGCGACCGTCATCCGCGCGAATTGGCTGGAGCGAACCTGGACGCGCCTGACCGGCGACCTTGAATTCATGGAGCTTTGCGAGTTCAGTTTTTCAGAGAAGAGGGAACTATGAACGCGCCGATCCCCCATGTCGCGCCCGACACCGTCATCAACGAGACGACGCGTCTCGCCGTGCAGGACACGCCGCTGTCGCCGCGCTTTTACACCACGGATTTCGAGGAACTGGACAGCATCGACGTGTCCTCAGTGCGGGCCGAGTGGGACGAGCTGATCGCCGAAATGCGCGCCGACCCGAACAAACGTCACTTCCAGCGCAACGCCGAGTGGAACTCCATCAGCCTCGACGACCTGCCCGAGGGCTTGCGCAAGGAATTCGTGGACTTTCTCGTCTCCTCGCTCACCGCCGAATTCTCCGGCTGCGTGCTGTACGCCGAGATGCGCAAGCGCGGCAAGAACCCGGACATCTGCGAGCTGTTCAAATACATGAGCCGCGACGAGGCGCGCCACGCCGGCTTCATCAACGACGCGCTGAAGGAGCTGGGCATCGGGGTCGACCTCGGTTTCCTGACGAAGGCGAAGAAATACACCTTCTTCAAACCGAAGTTCATCTTCTACGCCACGTATCTCTCCGAGAAGATCGGCTACGCGCGCTACATCACCATCTATCGTCACCTTGAGCGCCACCCGGACAGGCGCTTCCACCCGATTTTCAAATGGTTCGAGCAGTGGTGCAACGACGAGTTCCGCCACGGCGAAGCCTTCGCGCTCTTGATGCGCGCCAATCCGCGCCTGCTCACCGGCGCCAATAAGCTGTGGGTGCGCTTCTTCCTGCTCGCCGTGTTTGCGACCATGTATGTGCGCGACCACGCGAGGCCGGAATTCCACAAGGCGCTCGGCGTTGACCCGACCGAATACGACTACACCGTCTTCCGCATCACGACAGACATTTCGCGTCAGGTTTTCCCGGTCGAGTTGGACATCGACAACCCGGCCTTCCGCGCCAGGCTGGAGCGGATGCGCCAGCTCGCCGAAGCAATCGACGAGGCCAAGCGCGCGAGCGGCCCGGCGGCGTGGGTGCGCCTGCAGACGCTGAAAGCCAGCGTCGGCTACAATTTCGCGCGGCTGTTCTTCATGCGGCCGATCCCGAATGAAATCCCGGCGCGGGTGAGGCTGTCGCCCGCGTGGTGAAGAAAAGGTGACGCCTGTGCTTGGCTACGTCGCGCCTGTTGGTTTCGCGCTGTTTCTGTGGTGGTTCAGCACCGGCGTCGTCATCCTTCTGGACGGTCTTCCCCGCCGCACCTTCCGCTGGAGCATGCTGGGGGCGAGCGTTACCGCCCTCCTCGGTTTAGCCGCCGCATACGCCTTCCGCGCCGAGACGACCGCACTCGCGGCGTATGTCGGCTTCGCCGCCGGCCTTCTCATCTGGGCCTGGCACGAAATGAGCTTCCTCATGGGCTACGTGACCGGGCCGCGCCGCACGCCCTGCCCGCCCGGCGCGCGCGGGTGGCGGCGCTTCGCCTATGCGTCCGAAACGGTCATTCACCACGAGCTCGCCATCGCGGCGACGGCGGCCGCGCTCGCCGCCGCTATATGGGGGGCGCCAAATCAGGCGGCGCTGTGGACATTCGTGGCGCTGTGGGTGATGCGGCTCTCGGCCAAGCTCAACGTCTTCCTGGGCGTGCCCAACCTCACCGACGAGTTCATGCCGGAGCGGCTGCACTACCTGAAGAGCTATTTCGCCGTAAAGCCTATGAACCTGTTGTTCCCCCTGTCGGTGACAGGCGCGACAGGCGCGTCGGCGATCCTCTTCACCCTCTCCTACGGCGCATCTCCTTTCGAGCAGGCGATGTTTGCGCTCATCGGCGCGCTTCTCGCTCTGGCGGCGCTGGAGCATTGGTTCATGGTGCTGCCCGTCCGCGACGCGGCGCTTTGGCGGTGGGCTCTCGCCATGCGAGCGCGCCTAAAGAATCAGCCGCCAACGCCAAAAAGCCAACTTTTCGTCCAAACAGCCAAGGCCTAAAGTGTAACGTGGAGTTGACAACGCAAGCTGTCGATTTTAACATACACAGAAATGCTCCCCTCGGCGCCCGTCGCCTCCTCGCCTTCTAGTCCTTCACGGCGCTGCGTCAATTGTTTACAGGGCATTTCATACGCATCGGACGATATAAGACGGGTGGGAGGAAGCATGAACTACGAAGCGTTTTTCACGAGTCAGCTTGAAACACTGCGTCGGGAAGGGCGCTATCGCGTGTTCGCCGACATCGAGCGCCAGCGCGGGCATTTCCCCTGCGCCACCCAGTATCGCGAGGCTGGCGAGACCCCGGTCACCGTTTGGTGCTCAAACGATTATCTCGGCATGGGCCAGCACCCAAAAGTGCTCGCGGCGATGCATGAGGCGATAGACCGCTGCGGCGCCGGTTCGGGCGGCACCCGCAACATCTCCGGTACGAACCACTATCACGTGTTGCTGGAGCGCGAGCTGGCCGACCTGCACGGCAAAGAAGCCGCCCTCCTCTTCACCTCGGCCTACGTGGCCAACGACGCGACTCTCTCGACGCTCGTAAAACTGGTGCCGGGCACGGTGATCTTCTCCGATGAGAAAAACCACGCCTCAATGATCGCCGGCATCCTTCGCGGCGGCTGCGCCAAGGAGGTCTGGCGGCATAACGACGTCGAGGATCTCGAAGCCAAGCTGAAGAAGTACCCGCGCAACACGCCCAAAATTATCGCGTTCGAAAGCGTGTACTCCATGGACGGCCACATCGCGCCCATCGCGGCGATTTGCGACCTGGCCGACAAATACAACGCGATCACCTATCTCGACGAGGTGCACGCGGTCGGCATGTACGGCGCGCGGGGCGGGGGCATCGCCGAGCGCGACGGCGTTATGAACCGCGTCTCGATCATCAACGGCACGCTCGCCAAAGGCTTTGGCGTCATGGGCGGCTACATCGCGGCGAGCCGCGCCTGTTGCGACGCGATCCGCTCCTTCGCGGCCGGATTTATCTTCACCACATCGGTTGCGCCGGCCATCGCCGCGGGCGCGCTCGCCAGCATTCGCCATCTAAAGACCTCCAGCATCGAGCGCGACGCGCACCAGGAGCGGGCGCGCACATTAAAAGCGCGACTCTTGGCGGCGCGTCTGCCCGTTATGGACAATCCCAGCCACATCGTACCGGTGATGGTGGGCGATCCGGTGCATTGCAAAGCCGTAACGGACGTCTTGTTGGAGCAGTACGGCATCTACGTTCAACCCATCAATTACCCCACCGTCCCGAAAGGCACCGAGCGGATGCGGCTCACGCCGTCGCCGGTGCACACGGACGCGCAGATGGACCATCTCGTCGCCTCGCTGACCGAACTGTGGCAGGCGTGTCCGGTGGCGAACGGCCATTATGTAAGGCTGGCGGCGGAGTAAGATGTACGACGGGACGTAAAAAGCCGGACCCAGGTCCGGCTTTTTTTGTTGTCTAGCGGCGTTCGTTGCTCATCGGAGGCGTCGTGCCCGGAGCGGCGCCCACGGTGCCCGGCGAATGCTGGGTCACGCCGGGCTTGGTTCCCGCCGCCGGCCGGCCGGATTTGCCTTCGTCCGCCATGGTCGGCTTGCCTTCGGTCTGACGCTTCACGTCCTCCGGATTGGTGGCCACGCCGCCGACCGCGTTATCCATGGCGCCGGTCGTGCCCGGATCGGTCTTGACGCCACCCTTGTTCTCAGCTTTGCCGTCTACGGTCGACGGCGTCGTATTCTGCGCCTGTGCTGCGGGCGCCATGGCCAGCGCAGCGCTAGCCGCCATGAACGCGATTATCTTTTTCATGATATGTCTCTCCCTGATCCTCGTGGGTCTGAAACGCCGGCAGGCTGGGCCGCGTTCCAATGCGGATCAGGATCGGGGTGCGACGCTGGGGTCGCGACGATGCATCTTATCTATGGCGCGGTTTCGCTTGCGGTCGAGCTCGGGCTGCGCGGCGGTCGACGCAAAAAAGCCGGACGTCTCCAGGAGACATCCGGCCGCCGCGCCACGCGGGAGATCAGGAGGAAGCGGCCGCGGCCTTCAGGCTTAACGCCGGGAGCGGCTCGTTCTTGGTTGGCCGATGCGACCGACGGGCCGCATCGGGGAAGCGTTAATAGAGCGGGTTGGCGCGCGGCGCGGCTAGGCCGTGCTTCACCCCCCACTCAAACCAGTTGTCCACAACCGTGCCGGTCAAAAGAATGCCGATGCCGCCGGTCAGCGTGACAAGCACCGCGAACCACCACGCCCAGCGGTGGATGGATTCCGCCGTTGCGTTGAAGCCCATCGTCCAGCGCCAGAACAGACCGCCGCGCTCAAACGCCGTGCCGCGGTCGGTGATCTGCTCGATCTCGCGCTCGCCGCCGTAGCGGGTCATGGCGAGCACCGTCGCCCCGTGCATGGCGAAAAGCAGCGCCGAGCCGTATAGGAAGGCGATGGAGAGCATGTGGAACGGGTTGTAGAAAAGGTTGCCGTAAGTCAGCGAGAAGGTGTTCGTCCAGTCCAGGTGCGGGAAGATGCCGAAGGGCACCGCCTCGCTCCAGTTACCCATCAGGAGCGGGCGGATGAAGCCGAGCACCAGATAGAGGAAGATAGCGGACGCGAAGGCCCACGCCACGTGCGTGCCCATCTTGAGCGCCCGGGCGCGGGTGTAGACCCGGACCCACCACAACAGGATCGAGAGCGTCAGGAAGAATCCCGCGATGAGCCACCAGCCGCCTTGCCGCAACGGGGGCAGCACGCTGAGGCCAAACTCCTCGCCCGGCGGTTCGAGCGCCAGCCACGGCAGTTGCCTGACGAACTCGATCGGGTTCCAGTTCACGCTGGCGAGCATGTTCAGGCCGATGATCTCGATGGCGATGAAGCCGCAGAACAGCGAGGCGACGCCGAGCCAGCCGAGATAGAATGGCCCGACCTGCGCGTCGCCGATCCGGCCGAGCAGGTGGTAAAAGCCGCCGCCGGAGCGTTGATAGAAGTCCTCGGTGACAGGCACGCCCTCGTAGAACGGCCCGCGCACCTGCACTTTGGTGAAGATATTCTGATAGTCACCCATAGCGATTATCCTTTCCGCGCGCTCACGACCAAATCGGCAGATTGCGCCACCATTCCCACCAGTCAGCCCAGGCGGCGCCTTCAGGCCACAGCCAAGTCGGGCCGCTGATCACGATGCACACCGCGCTCCAGAACCCGGCCGACAGCGCGATGAACAGCCCCACGCGATGGATGCCGAGCGTGCCGACCGACCAGCCGATGGTGTCGCGGAAGAAGGTGTTCTCGTGCTCGGGGGTGAGCACCGTCTGCCCCTTGCCCGGGTTCACCGACGACAGGATCAAGCCGCCGTGCAGCGATAAGGCCAGCGCCGTCGTGAAGAAGAACGTGATGGCGATCATATGCGCCGGATTGTAGTGGAAGTTGCCGAACTGATAGCCCGTGTAGGACACCCAATCGAGATGGGTGAAGATGCCGTAGGGGAAGCCGTAGCTCCATGACCCCATGAGGACCGGGCGGATCACCACGAGAGTGAAATAGGCGAAGATCGCCATGCTGAACGCGATGGGCACGTGATAGCTCATGCCGAGCTTGCGGCTGATCTCCACCTGCCGCAACGCCCACGACCCGAAGGCGCCGAGCGCGCAGATGGTGATGATCTGCCACAGTCCCCCCTCTTTCAACGGCGCGAGCGCAAGACCGTACTCCGCCGGCGGAGGGTTTATGCTGATTTGCCAGATGTTCCAGGTCGGCCCCAAGGCCGCGCCCCACAAAATCAGCGCGACGCCCACGACAGTGAAGAAGATCGTCGTGACCCCGAAGAAGCCGACATAAAACGGCCCCACCCAGAAGTCGAACAAATCTCCCCCGATCAGCGTACCGCCGCGAACGCGGTATTTTCTTTCAAAGCTGAGCAAGGCCATGACCAAAATTCCTTTGTATGGAGACCGGCCTCGCGCCGCGAAGTCGAGCGTTAACCGCGGTCAGTCTCATTCGTAAACCAGCCGAGGCGCTGGCGTCGGCGCCGCCTCATGCGCGTAGGGCTGCGGCGGGGCGGCCTGTCGCCGATCCGCGCCGCAGCAGAGGTCCGCCTAGGTCAGCTTGAGAGGAGAGACGATCTCCGCCGCTTTGCGCTCGCCAGGGTTGATCCAGTTGTATTTGTCCGTGCTGAGCAGAATGAAGTGGATGATCAGCGCCAGCGTGAAGAGGAAGGTGAACAGCGCCACCAAAGCCCTGCGCGGATCGAACAACAGCCAAATGCGCCACATGTGAAATCTCCAGGTTTTCGAGTTTATTAATCAGAAAGTCTTCGAGGCGGTCGCCCGCCCCGCCCGCCGCCCGTTAGCCGAGCCAGGGACGCCAGGACCACACGAGCACGTGCGCGACGAGCGCGATCGCGGTGAACGCGATAAAGCTGGTCATGAACACGCCGTGGAACTCTTTCGCTTCATTCTCAGTCAGCCCGGTGAACGACCCGGTCCTTCTGTCCATATTCGCAGCCATGATATCCTCCGGCTGTTTTGGCCTTTTGGGCCGTCACCGCGCACGTCCCGCGCGGCGGGGATAGGCGTGGCGGGTTCGCCGTCACGCAAAGTCTCGCCAGATTTGAATTGCGGCCGGCGAGCGCCGCATCGAAAAACCAATCACCCCATGAAGGCGAACGGCGCCGACCTGTGCGCCGCCGCTTTCGCCTCAGCGATGACGGAGCGTCGGTGCATGGAGCCGAGCGGGCGCGAACCGGGAAGCAGCCGGGCGACAAGCGCCACGGGCAGGAAAATCAAGAACGCCGCGCCGAAGATGAGGCGATATTCGAGCGCGTTCTTGCGCCGAGCGCGGACGGGCGAAAATGTTTTGTGCGTATCAACGGCCATGGGTCATGCCTCCGCGATGTGAAGTCTGAAACGGGTTTTCGTTCGGGGCAGGCGTTGCGGGGCGGCGCGTCATGCGGCCCTCCCCAGAACGCCGGCGCAGGATTGCGCGACACGCGCGGCCGACACCTGCTCCTCGCCGGCGTGCAGCGCGGCGCGTTCCGCGGCGTCGCGCAGGCGTTTGGCCGCGGAGATGCGGATGAGCACCGGCTGGCTTTCCACCAGGTCGTCGAGCGCGGCTTTCGCCTCGTCCGCCCAGGGCAACTGCTTCACGGCGCGCGTCGGCGTCGCCTCGACCTTGTCCATGTCGGAGCTCAGCGGAAGAATGTGAAAAAGCGCGTCGAAAAGCGCGTTGCACACCTCCTGCACGAGGTAGGTCGCGCCTGCGTAGCCCATGAACGGCGTGCCGGTGTGGCGGCGGATGATGGCGCCGGGGAACGACGCTGGGATGTACATCGCGCGCGCGCCGCATTCCGCCATGTACATGCGCTCGTTATACGAGCCGAACATGACGAGCGGAGTTTTCGTGCGCACCATCTCGCGGATGGCGGCGTTGTCGGTTTTGGCGCCCGCGCAGCGCGACACGGCGAAGGTGCACGGGAGCCCCATCTCGTGCTCGAGGAAATTGCGCACGCCGCGCGCATAGGTCTCGTTCGCGACGATGGCGAAGCTCGCCGTGCCGAAGAAATCCTGCGTGACCGAACGCCACAAGTCCCAGAGCGGCTTGATGGTCGTGTGCTTTTCGCTCTCGATGAACGGCTCCGGGTCGAGGCCGGTCAACTCGCCGAGCTTGCGCAGGAATTTCGTCGTGGAGTGCAGGCCGATCGGCGCTTGCAGATAGGGCCGCTCCAGCGTCTCGCACAGCAGGCGGCCGAACTCGCGGTACATGCAGATGTTCACGTCGGCGTTGACGAGCCGCTGCACGTCGGCAAGGTGCGCGCCGAGCGGGAACACCATGTTGATCTCGCAGCCGATGCCTTCGACAAGGCGGCGGATTTCAGCCAGATCGCTCGGCGTGTTGAACGTGCCGTAGATCGGGCCGATAATGTTGACGCGCGGCCGCTCGCCCTCTTTGCGTTTGCGCTCGGGCATCTTGCGCAGGCCGAATTCGGTCCACAGCCAGTTGATGGCGCGGTTCGCGCTCTGCCACTGATCCTCATCGATCGTGCGCGGCAGGAAGCGCTTGATGCCCGTGCCCTCAGGCGTGACGCCGCCGCCGATCATTTCGGCGATGGAGCCGGTGACGACCACGGATGGCAGGCTTGGGTCGAGCGTCTTGTGCGCGCGCTTCATCGCGCCTTCGGTGCCGTGCTGGCCCAACTCCTCTTCGGCGAGGCCGGTGACGACGATGGGCAGTTCGTGCGGCGGCAGGCCGTCGGTGTAGTGCAGCACCGAGGTAATGGGCAGGTTCTCGCAGCCGACAGGGCCGTCGATGATCACCTGCAGGCCCTTGATCGCCGTGAAGGCGTAGACCGAACCCCAGTAGCCGCCCGCTCTATCGTGGTCGAGGATCAGCATCAGATCATCTCCTCGGCTTTGCGCTGCTTGGCGATCTTAGCGAGCTGGCGCTCATACATATCGCGGAACTCAGGCCGCTCGCGCGGTTTCTCCTGCCAGACGCCCGCTGTTCCCGCCTCGCCCACGCCCTCAAAGAACGCGCTCATCTCGTCGAAGCGGGCTTTGTTGGCGAGCGCCGCGTTCACCACGGTCGCGAGACTGCCTGCGCCCGCCGGACCCATCAGCGGCCGCGCCGAGATGAGGTTGGTGAAGTAGAGCGCGGGCGTGCGCTTCTCTTTCGCCTTCTGCACGATGGGGGTGGTGCCGATGGCGAGGTCGGGGCGGAACTCCTCGAAAGCCGCGAGATCCTGTTCGAGCGACGCGCGGAACTGCACGCGCACGCCCTTCGCCTCCAGCCATTCGCGGTCGGCGTCGGAGAAGCGCGTGCGCGGGCAAGCCGTGCCGACATAGCGCACGTCGGCGCCGCTCTCGATCAGCAGGCGCGCGACGATCAGTTCGGAGCCTTCGTAGCCCGACAGCGTGACGCGGCCCTTGATCGGCAGCTTGGCGAGCGCGGCTTTCACGGCGGGCAGCGCCCGATTTTTGGCGGCGTCGATCTGCGCGCGCGCCACGCCGCAGGTCTGGCCAGTGGCCTCCAGCCACGCCTCGGTTCCGTCATGACCGACGGGCGCGGAGCCAACGACGGGCCGTCCGGCGGCCTCGAACTCGCGCACACTCGCCGTGTAGAACGGGTGGATGGCGGCCACCGCCGCGCAGTCGAGCGCCGCATACAACTCGCGCCATTCGCGTGTGGGGACGACCGGGCCGGCGGCGAGGCCCATCGGCTCCAGCATCGCGGCGATGCTCATCGGGTCGGCGGGGAACATCTCGCCGAGCAGCGTGACGGTCGGCCGGTCGGACTTGCCCCCGCGCGGGGCGGCGACGGCGCCTTGCTCAGCTTCGGCCCGCGCGTATCTCAGCATCGCGCCAGCCAGCACGTCTTTGGCCTCGGCGTGTGTCGGCACGCCAAAGCCCGGCACGTCGATCCCGATGATGCGCACGCCGTTGATTTCTTTCGGGAGCAGTTGCAGCGGCACGCCGGAGGCGGTCGGCACGCACAGATTGGTGATGACCACCGCGTCGTACAGCTCCGGGTCGGCGAGTTTGTAGACCGCGTCGCGGATGTCCTCGAACAGCTTGCCGGTGACGAGCGTCTCGGAGTTGAACGGCACATAGCCGACCGTGCGCCGCGCGCCGTAGAAGTGCGAGGTGAAGGTGAGGCCGTAGACGCAGCAGGCCGAGCCGGACAGCACCGTCGCCGTCCGCCGCATCCTCAGGCCGACGCGCAACGATCCAAACGCGGGGCACATGCTTTGCGGCTGATCGTGCGGGCCTTGCGGATAGTCGGCGGCGTATTGCGCCAGCGTCTCACTCTTGCCCGCGCTTTCCGCCGCGCGCTTCATTTCGCCCTTGCTATGGCAGCCGCCTTTCGAGGCGGAACCGCCCGAAAAGGTCCCCTCCCCCGGGGAGAGATCGGGGGCGGGGGGGGAGTTAACGGGAGTGTCAAGTGCGGTCATGAGCGCCTCACGCCGCGTCGTAAATGACTTCGAGGGAGACTTTTTCGACCATCACGCCGCCGCGCATGTCCTCCTGGGAGGCCGGCAGCAGCGTCACGCCGCGCCCAACCGCCTCGCCCTTGAACAGGCCGAGCAAGCCGTCGGTCGACAGAGGCTTCGGGCGCACCGGCGGCGCTTCCGCCACGTTCATCGCCAGCATCTCGAAGATCGGCGCCCATTCGCCGCCGGGCACGCCAACGATCTCGTAATTCGCGCTTTTCTTGCGGATGTCGTCGTTCTGCGGGATGGCGGCGAGCACCGGGATGCCGACCGCGTCGCAGAAGGCCTGCGCCTCGCCGGTGCCGTCATCCTTGTTGATGAGCATGCCCGCGACGCCCACATTGCCGCCGAGCTTGCGGAAATATTCGACCGCCGAGCAGACGTTGTTGGCGACGTAGAGCGATTGCAGGTCGTTCGAGCCGACGACGATCACCTTCTGGCACATGTCGCGGGCGATCGGCAGGCCGAAGCCGCCGCACACCACGTCGCCGAGGAAGTCGAGCAGCACGTAGTCGAAGCCCCATTCATGGAAGCCGAGCTTTTCGAGCAGTTCGAAGCCGTGGATGATGCCGCGCCCGCCGCAGCCGCGACCGACCTCAGGGCCGCCCAATTCCATGGCGAAAACGCCGTCGCGCTTGAAGCACACGTCGCCGATCTGGACCTCTTCGCCGGAGAGCTTTTTCTTGGCCGAGGTTTCGATGATGGTCGGACAAGCGCGGCCGCCGAACAGCAGCGACGTCGTGTCGGACTTCGGATCACAGCCGATAAGCAGCACGCGCTTGCCCTGCTGGGCCATCATGTAGGACAGGTTGGCGAGGCTGAACGATTTGCCGATGCCGCCCTTGCCGTAGATGGCGATGATCTGCGTGGTTTTCGTCACCGGGCCAGTCGGCAGCGCATCGGGTTCGATCGCCGCTTCGTCGCGCAGACGTTGTGTCATAGTCACTTGCGGCTGGCCCGTGGGCCGATCGCCATCGAGGGGGGTCATGAGCAGCGTCTCCAATCGAGGATCATTTTCAGGCAGGCGGGGTCGTCGAAGGCGGTGCGGTAGGCGTCGCCCGCATCGAGCGCCGAAGCGCGGTGGGTGATGAGGCCGGACAGCGAGAGGCGCCCATCGGCGACAAGCGCGACGACGGCCGCCATGTCCTCCGGCTTCCATTCAGCGGCGACGCGCAGCCGCGCCTCGCGCATGAAGGCCGGCGGAAAGGCGAAGGCGACCGGTTCGCTATAGAAGCCGGCGAGCGTAATTTCGCCGCCGAAGGCCAGGCGGGCGATCAGCGTGTCGAGCAGCCCGGCGTCGCCGCTCGCGTCGTAGATGGAGTCGTAAGCGCGGCGCGGGTCCGCGTCGGGATGCAAAACCTCGTAGCCCTCGGCGCCGTCCAACCGCGTGGGGTTCGTCTCCCATACGACCGGGGTGTCTCCCAGAGCGAGCGAGATGCGCGCCAGCAAGCGCCCCAGCGCGCCATGGCCGACGATGAGTTGCGGCGGGCGACCCTTAGGATCGGCCAGCGCATGCCGCGCCGTGGCGGCGAGCGCGAGCATGACGGCGTCCTCGCCGACGTCCGCCTCGATGACCGTCAATCGGGCGCCGGGCGCCGTGACGCGGGAAGCCGCGCCGCCGAACAGACCGCGCACCGCGCCGAAACATTTGGCGCCGGGCACGAAGACCCGGTCGCCTGTCCGAAGGCCAGAGCGGGACCCCGCTTCCACGACAAGGCCAACGGACTCATAGCCCGGAACGAGCGGATAGCCCATCCCGGGAAACTTCGGCATGCGGCCTCGCCACAACAGGCGCTCGGTGCCGGCGCTGACGCCACTCCACTCCATGGCCACCACGGCGTCGTCCTCGGTGGGCGGGGCGATCGGAAGCCGGCTGAGCGTCAGCCTTTCCGGTCCCTCCATCACCACCGCAAGCGCGTCCATCGTGTCAGGCTCCGTGACCATGTGCCTATTTTTTTAGCGGGAAGTCGTCATTTTTGTCAGTGTAGTTTGACTGCAAAAGTTGTCAAATAATATTTACACTTGCCCCACCGTCGCGTGGATGACGCTGGCGAGCAAAGGCCGTCTGGTGGGTCGGCGCCGGATGCGAGCGAAGCCGGCCTGGGTCAGAATCGCTTTGTGTTCGGCAAAACTGCGCGCGCGGCCCCGGCCCATGGCCAGCAGATAAAGGCCGAAATAGGCGTCGGCGACCGGGCCGCCCTCGGACAAAGGCTCCGCGATGAGCAGCGCGCCGCCCGGGGCGAGCGCCGCCCGCGCCCCTTTCAGAATGCGCAGCGCCGTCGCGTCGTCATGGTCGAGCAGCACGCGGACGAGGGTGATGAGGTCTGCGCCGCCGGGCAGTTGGCCGCGAAAGTCGCCGCCGATCGCGCTGGCCCGCGCGCCAAGACCAGCCTCGGCGAAGCGCGCGGCGGCCCGTTCGGCCACGGCGGGCAGATCGAACAACACCAGTTCAAGGTTTGGCGCGGCGCGGGCGGTGGCCAGCAGAAACGCGCCATCGCCGCCGCCCACATCCATGAGCCGCCGGTGCCGCCGGAAGTTGTAGGCGGCCAAGGTCTCGGCCGCGACGCCCGGCTGCGACGCCGACATCAGCGCCGTGTAGGGCGAGACGGCCTCGCCGGGCAAAGCCTCGGCGGCGCGCGCGTCGGCGTAAGGCCAATAGGCGGCGAGTTGCGTGTCGCCCGCCTCGCCGCGCAACAGGGCGACCGGATCACGCAGATCGGCGTAGAGCATGGCGTGATGCTCCACCATCGCCGCGATGCCTGGGTCGGCCTTCATCGCCGCGCCGAGGAGACCGAGACCGTAGCGTCCCCCGCCCCGCCGCGCCGCGAGCCGCAACGACGCGGCAGCCTTCAGCAAACGCTCGGCCGCATCTGGGGCAAGGCCCGCCCGCGCGCCGAACTCGGCGGGCGTGAGCGGCGACGCCAAACTCTCGAACAACCTCAGGCGCACACAGGCGAAGAGAACCTGGCTGTAGACGAAGCCCGCCGAGATGTCGAACAGCGCGCGCTCGTGACGGCGCGCGATACCCCGCACGCCGGGGAAGCCCGCCGCCCAGCGCTGAAACGCCGCCGAACCGATCAAACGATCGCGCAACGCGTAGACTCGGTCGGCGAGGGACGCCGAGGGCGTCGCCGCCGGCATGCGCTTTTGTTGTTGCGTGACCCGCGATTGCATATCACTGTAAAGTTTAGTTGTCACTTAAGGCGTCATTAAAAATGGACAACCGGCGCGACGATGTCAATCGCGTACGGTTCGAGCGAGGCGATGGGGAGACGCGCCAAACGGATCGTGGTTGTGGGGGCCGGGATGGGCGGGCTTGCGGCCGCCGTCGACCTTGCGAGCCGCGGCTTCGCGGTCACGGTGCTTGAACGCGCCGCCGCGCCCGGAGGAAAAATGCGCGAGGTCATTGTCGGGGGCCAGGCCATCGACGCAGGGCCGACGGTGCTCACCATGCGCTGGGCGTTCGCCGAACTATTCGCCTCCGCCGGCGCCGATTTAGCCGACTACGTGACCTGCGTCCCTGCTCGCACGCTGGCCCGCCACGGCTGGGCGAACGGACGGCTGGATCTGTTCGCCGACCTGGAGGAAACCGTCGCGGCCATCGGCGAGTTCGCGGGCGCGGCCGACGCGCGCGGCTACCGCGCATTCTGCTGGCAGGCCCAGCGCATCTACGACATCCTGGAACGGCCGTTCATCCGCTCCGAAAAGCCGAACCTGGCGCAACTCATGTGGCGCGTGGGGCTGCACCGGCCCGTGGCGCAGTGGCGCATCAACCCCTATCAGACCCTGTGGGATGCGCTCGGCAAGCATTTCCGCGACCCACGTCTGCGCCAGCTTTTCGCGCGCTACTCGACCTATTGCGGCGCCTCCCCGTTCCGCGCGCCCGCGACGCTGATGCTGGTCGCCCATTGCGAGCGCGGCGGGGTGTGGCTCGTGGAGGGCGGCATGCACCGCATTGCGAAGGGCCTGGCGCAGCTGGCGACCGAGCGCGGGGCGCAAATCCGCTTCGGCGCTCATGTGGCCAGGGTGTCGCTTGCGGGCGGTCGCGCCGCCGGCGTGGAGCTGGCGAGTGGGGAGCGCATCGAAGCCGACGCGGTGGTCATGAACGCCGACCCGGCCGCCGTGGCGGGCGGACGGTTCGGCGCGGAGGCGGCGCGGGGCGTGGCGGATGTGACGCCCGCTCGGCGATCCATGTCGGCCGTCACATTCGCCGCGACGGCGCGCACCGCGGGCTTTCCGCTCGTCCGCCACACGGTGTTTTTCTCGGACGCCTACAAACAGGAATTTGAGGATATCCACACGCGCGGCGCGCCGCCCGGCGACCCGACCGTCTATGTCTGCGCCCAGGATCGCGCGGACGCCGACGCAGGGCCTCCCACCGGCGAGGAGCGCCTGCTGATGGTCGTCAACGCGCCCGCCTGCGGGGACGCCCGCGCCTTCAATGAAACGGAGATCGACTTATGCCGCCAAAGGACACTCCAACGCCTGGAGCGATGTGGGCTCAGCGTTCAGCCTTCGAGCATGGAGGCGACGACGCCGAGCGATTTCGAGCGTCTGTTTCCGGGGACGGGCGGCGCGCTGTACGGTCGGGCCCCGCACGGGTGGATGGCGTCGTTCCAGCGGCCGGGGGCGCGCAGCCGTCTGAGGGGGCTTTATTTCGCGGGCGGGAGCGCGCATCCGGGGCCGGGCGCCCCGATGGCGGCCTTGTCGGGGCGTTTGGCGGCGGCGCGGATCGCAGCGGACCTGGGTTCGACGTAAAAGTTCCCTCCAACGGCTATGCGTGGTGGTACGTCGATGGCCTGAGCGACGACGGCCGCTTCGGCGTCACCGTCATCGGCTTCATCGGCAGCGTGTTCTCGCCCTATTACGCTCGGGCGCGCAAATCCGGCCCCGCGGAGCCGCTCAACCACTGCGCCATGAATGTGTGCCTGTACGGCCCGTTGCGCCACCGCTGGGCGATGACGGAGCGGTCTGGCGCGGCCGTTGCGCGCGACGCGGCGACGTTCAATGTCGGCCCCAGCCGCATGAGTTGGGAAGGAGACGCGCTGACCATCCGGCTCGATGAAACCGCGAACCCGATCCCCGAGCCGATCCGCGGCGTCATCCGGCTGCGGCCCGAGGTCATGACTGATTTCACCGCCACGCTGGACGACGCCGGACGCCACCTCTGGCGACCCATCGCGCCCCGCGCCCACGTCGAGGTCGCACTGGACAAGCCGGCGCTCGCCTGGCGCGGACATGGCTATTTCGACAGCAATTTCGGCGCGGAGCCGCTCGAGGACGGGTTCTCGTTCTGGAACTGGTCGCGGGCGCCCGCGCGCGGCGGCGCCGCCGTGCTGTATGACGCGGTGCGGCGCGAAGGCGGACGCCGGGCGCTGGCGCTTTCCATCGACAAAACGGGCAAGGTTGAGCGCATGGAGCCGCCTCGCTCCGCCCGTCTCGCCCCGACCATGTGGCTGATGCGGCGCGAGACCATGGCGGACGACGGCTGCGCGCGGGTGGAGAAGACCCTGGAGGACACGCCGTTCTACACGCGCTCTGTCATATCGGGCTCGCTGTTCGGCGAACGGGTGCGCGGCATGCACGAAAGCTTATGCCTTGACCGCTTCCGCTCGGCATGGGTGCAGCGGCTGCTCCCCTACCGCATGCCCAGGCGCTAGAGCGTGATCGCATTCACGTTTCAGATGGACTCGCTCAAGCGATCCATCTGAAACGATCCTGATCTAGGCCTCTCCCTTCTGTCCCTCCGCGCGGGCGGCTTCGGCCTCGCGTCGGCGTTTGTCGCGCCGCAGCGACCACAGCTCCCACGCGGCGAAGGCGAGCACGGGCGCAAACACAAAGGCGAGATCGATGGCGCCATACCATTTCGGGTCCATCAGTCGTCTCCCTGTTGGCTCACATGACGGCGCACGCGCCGCAATCCCCATGCTACGCCGAACGCCACCAGCGGGATGCTCACGCCCATGGCCACATCGGCGTTGACGGGCGCGCCCGCCGCCTCCAAGCCCTTCGCCGCGTAACCGATCAACCCGACGATGTAATATGAGATCGCCGCGACGGAGAGGCCCTCCACCGTCTGCTGGAGCCGCAATTGCAGCTTGGCGCGGCGGTTCAGCGAGGCGAGCATCGCCTGGTTCTGCCGCTCGCGCGCGATATCGACGCGGGTGGAAAGCAACTGCGTGGCCCGCGCAACGCGCTCGGACAGGGCCTGCTGGCGCTCGGCGGCTGAGCGCACGGTGCTCATGGCGGGCGCCAGGCGACGCTCCAGAAACTCCTCGAAGGTCTGCAGGCCGGGGATGCGCGCCTCGCGCAGTTCCTCCGTCCGCCTCTGCACCAGATCGTAATAGGCCGCCGCCGCGCTGAAGCGGTTGTGGTTCTCGGCGTGCCGGCTTTCGATCGCCGCTTCAAGCGCGGTGAGGCGGTCGAGGAGCGCCGGTTCGTCCATCTCCTCGGCCTTGGCGAGCGCGGCGACGATTTGCGCCAACTCGCGCTCGGACGAACCGATGAGGGGGGTCAATTCGCGCGCCACGGGGAACGCGAGCAGCGCCATCATGCGATAGGTGTCGATCTCCATCAGCCTCTGCACGAGCCGCCCGGCCTGACGCTGGGTCATGCCGTGATCGTAAACGAGCCAGCGGCTGAAGCCGTCGGGCTTGACGCGGAAATCGGTGAACGCCGACCCCGCCCCGCCGGCGATGGTGGCGCCGACGACGACCTCGTCGCCGAAACACCGCGAGGACACCTCCTGCGCGGTGGGCGCGGCGTCGGCGGGAAGCAGCGCCACATGGGCCGCGACCATCACCTGGCCTGGAAGCGCGGCCACCCAGTCAGCCGGCACGGCGGAGATCGCCGGATCGTCGAACGGCTCGGCCTCGGCGCCGGAGACGATGACTTTGTAGCGGGTGAACTCCGTATGCCGCTCCCATTTCAGCCGGAACGGGCCGAAATCGCGGCTGTAGTGGTTCACGCCTGGGTTCGGCGGGGCGACGCCGTAGCGGCCCGCCAAATTAAGAAGGGGCTGATGCGCCGCGTCGCCCGGCCTCGCGCCGTACAGGGCCAGAAACGAGATGCGCAGCGGCGCCGCCAGAGGTTCGGGCGGGCGGGCGTGCACCTCGTCGTTCAAAACGGCGCGCAAAGGATGGTTTGGCGGCAGCGGCATTACAAGACCTTAATGACAAGAAACGCCGGATCGCGTTAAGCCGGCGCGACGTTTTAACTCGGTTAGCGTTTGCAAAAACTATAATCCAAGCGTAAAGCCGCGTTACGTCGAGAGAAGGCAAGCCCCATGAGCTTTAAGTCCTGTCGAAAATGCGGCTATAAATTCATACCGCCAGATTACGACCATTGTCCAAAATGTCATGCGCGGCTTGGCGGAGCCAACCTCACGCGCGCGGCGGTCGCGGCTGGCGCGCTCGTGCTGCTGTGCGGCGTCGCTTACGCCGCGGTCACAATCCTTCCCCGCTTGAGCGTAACCTTGAACTAGCCCGAAGACGCGA
Organism: Hyphomicrobiales bacterium; assembly: GCA_033764775.1. GTDB lineage: Bacteria > Pseudomonadota > Alphaproteobacteria > Rhizobiales > Rhodomicrobiaceae > JAWXCE01. Next base: position 117,757 of record JANRIQ010000012.1, read on the forward strand.
CTGAGTCCGCCGCCGCTAGGATGAGATCGGCCGCCCGCTGCGGCTCCTCCTCATGCGCCAGATGGCCGAGCCCGCGCCACACCTCCACCACGGCGCCAGGCGTCAGGTCGCGGATGCGGAAGGCGTCGTCGGGAGGCACTGCCTTGTCGGCGCCGCCGACGACGAGCGTGAGCCGCGTCCGAAGCGCCGGCAAATCGCGCAACAGCGGCGCCAGATCCCAATTCGCCATCATGCCGAGCGCGCCGGCCACGTGCCCCGGCGAACGGAACAGCCGCGAGTAGAGCCTGACGCCTTCATCGTCCAACCGCGAGCCGGTGTTCTCGATGACGCGCCGCACGGCGTTTTCATCCCCCGCCCGCCACGCGAACAGCCGCGGCGTGAACGGGTTGATGAAGAGGAGCTTGGCGATCTGCGGGAACAGCGCGCCCGCAAGGCCTGGAAACGGGGTCAGCGCGCCGTTGAAGCTGACGACGCCGCGCGGCGCAATCAAGCCGTCGAGCGCCATGCGCAGCGCGATCGCGGCGCCGGCCGAGTGTCCGACAACGATGTCCGGCGCGGCGTCAATCGCGCGCAGCAAGGCGCCGACTCCCGCAGCCATGCCGGGCAAGGTGGCGCCGCGCGGCGGTGGTTCAGCGGTGAAACCGTGGCCGGGCAGATCTGGCGCGATGACCGTGAAGCGTGACGCGAGCCGGGGCGCGACGGCCCGCCAGGAATGCGTGGACGCCCCCGCCCCATGAAGGAGCAATACGACCGGCCCGGCGCCCATCGCCTGCACGTGCCAGCGCAAGCCGCCGGCCTCGACAAACCGACTCGCCTCGGCGTTCGGCCACCCCTTGGCGTCATCGGGCCAACGCAAACGCTCGGTCATGCGCGCCGATCCAGGAATGCGCGCGCGACCCCGGCGATGGCCCCGGCGTCGGCGCGCGGCAAGGGCGCGTAAACCGCATCGAGCGCGGCTGAAAGCGCGGCCGCCTCCTCCGACCGTCGCGGCGCCGTGTCGATGACGAGAGCCGGGATGCGGGCGGCGCGCACCGCACTCGCCGCGCGCAACGCCTCCGACATGGCCTGAGGACGCCCGCCGGCCCCGCTCAGCGCCACATTGGCGCGTCCGTCGGTCAACAGCGCGATCACCGGCGCGCGCCCGCGTCGCTTCGCGGCGACGGCGAGTTGCAGCGCGGCGTTTAGGCCCGAGGCGAGAGGCGTGCCCCCTCCGCCCGGCAGCCCCGACAAACGGTTTTTGGCGCGCGCGAGCGAGCGCGTTGGCTCCAGCGCGATCTCGGCGGCGCGGCCCTTCACCGAGACGAGCGCCACGTAGTCGCGCCGCACATAAGACTCGGCCAGAAGCGTCTCGACCGCGCCCTTCGCCTCGCCGAGGCGAGCGACGGCCTGCGATCCGGATGCGTCAACGACGAAAATCGACAGCGTCTCGGCCGGCCGCTTGAAGCGCGTGATGCGGAAATCCTCGCGCCGGATGTGAATGTGGCCCGCTCTTCGCGGGGTTTCGCGCCGACGCAACGCCTGCCATGGCGCGGCCGCCCGCAGCGTTTCGACGATGTTGAGTTTCGCCCCGCCTTTCGGGTCGCCGCGCCGCACGCCGCAGGGCCGCCCGCGCGCGCTGTCTTTGGCGTTCGCGGCGCTTTTGCCGTTCGCCCCGCGCGCCCGCCGCCCCCCGTCGCGCAAAAGCGCCAGCAAGCCGGGGGGAAGCGCGGCGAGCGCGGCCTCGATCACGCGATCCTCCAGGGCGGCCACGTCCGCGTCGCCGGGGTCGCGCTCCGGGTCGGCGGGCTCGCCAGCGGGGGGCTCTGGATCGGCCTCCTCATGAGGCGTAGGCAGGCGGGTGGCGCGCGGGGCGAGCACGAGGGCTGCGGCGAGGCGGATGTCGTCCTCGCTGACCTCAGGCCGCCCGGCGAGCGCCGCCGCCGCTTTCGCCGCCCGCAACGCCTGCACCGGCGCGCGCAGCGAGAACGCTCCCAACGCTTCGGCGGCCCCGCACAAACGTTCCACGCACCACTCGGGCGCGGCGACATTCGGCAAACGCGCGGCCGCCTCCACGATCTCACCCGGTTCGAACGGCCCAGGCGGAGCGTCGCGGTATGATAAGCCGTGGAGATCGACGAGAAGCGCGCAACGCTCGATGAGCAAACGCGGGACCGCTTCGTCCTCCACGCCTTCGTCGAACGCGATGAAGCCGAAACGGGCCGAACGCCGCGCCGAGGAGCCGTCGCGCTCAACGGCGATCTCGCCCGCATCGAGGCACTCGGCCACGGCCCCCGCGACAAGCGCCGGCATCCGTTCGGCCGTCGCGGCGATGAGAACGCCGTTATGGGCTTCCGAAAGCAACCCTAAAGAGAGGACTGGCGATCCCGCGGCGAGGGTTGCGCCAAGATCGACGCCGCCCAGAAGCCGATCGGCGGAAATCGAGGACGGCATGCGCTTGACCGCCATGGCTGGTGGCAGCATATGGCGCAGGGCGGCGAGCCACGCGTCGCGGGCCGGCCCGGCGGGGGAACGCACGCGCATGGGCAGCGATGGGGGATCGACGGCGAACAGCGCGGCGGCGAGCATAGCCCGCGCCCAAGCCGCGTCGCCGCCCGTCATGCGCCGAACGTCTCGGCCACGGCCCGGTCGACCCGCGCGGTCGAGCCAGCGTCATCGAGCGGATTGCGCCGCAGCCGATGCCGCAAGGCGAGCGCAGCGCAACGCTTGATGTGAGGCAGGCCAGTTTCGAGGTCGCCCTCCAAAGCCGCGAGCGCGCGCGCCGCGCGGATGAGGGTCAGTTCGCCGCGCAGACCGTCGACGCCGAGGGCGGCGCAAAGCCGTGACGCATGTTCTAGGGCGGCGTCGGGCGTCGCCATGTCGGCGATGCGCCTGCGCGCTGCGACAAGCTGGGCGCGCACCCGCTCCTCCTCCGGACGCCAGGCGGCGAGAAACGCGGACGGGTCGCGGTCGAACGCGTCGCGACGCTTCACGGCCTCCACCCGCACGGCGATGTCGGACGGCGTTTTCACCTCCACCGACAGGCCGAACCGGTCGAGCAGCTGCGGGCGCAACTCGCCCTCCTCCGGGTTGCCGCTGCCGATCAGCACGAAGCGCGCCGGATGGCGGATGCTGAGACCGTCGCGCTCCACCACGTTTTCGCCGGAGGCCGCCACATCGAGCAGCAGATCGACGATGTGATCCTCAAGCAGGTTGACCTCGTCGATATAGAGGAAGCCGCGATGGGCGCGGGCAAGCAGGCCCGGCTCGAACGCCTTCTCGCCCTTGGTCAGCGCGCGCTCCAGGTCGAGCGCGCCCGTCACCCGGTCCTCCGTGGCGCCGAGCGGCAGATCGACCACCGGCACGGGCGCCAGCTCCGTCTCCACGGAACCGTCAGCGGGCGGCTCCAAATTGTAGCGCGAGCCTTTCACCACGGACATGGGCGGCAGCAGCGCGGCGAGCGCGCGGATGGCGGTGGATTTGCCCGTGCCCCGGTCGCCCAGAATGAGCACGCCGCCCACAAGCGGATCCACCGCGGCGATGAGAATGGCGAGCTTCATCTCGTCTTGGCCGGCGATGGCGGTGAAGGGGAAAACCTGTTTTTTGCTCAAACCTCGCCGCCCCTCGCTCAGCGCACCCCGCGCCCATTCGCCTTTCGTTGATACCTTGCGCTGCGCCCGCCGCCAAGCCGCAAAACACGGCGAAGACTATCCTGCGCGGCCGCGTACATAGAGAGAGGCCCGCGCGGACTTCGCCTTGAAGATAAAGGACCCACAAAATGCACACCCGATTAACGATCAAGACAACGCTCGCGGCCGCCATCCTGGCTCTTGCGGGGTCGAGGGGCGAGACGGCTGAAACTGGCGCTCCGGTCTGCGCCCCGCCGCCGGCCGCCGCTTTCGCCTTCGACCCCTTTCTCCGCATTGACGCAAACGCCGACGGCGAACTGTCTAAGGCCGAAGCAATGAGTTTTCACGAAAGCGCGTTCGACATGCGCGATACAAACCGCGACGGCAAAATTACGATAGGCGAAGCGGCGGCTCGTTTTGCCCCGTTCAGACAGCCCCGTGAGTTCGAATAGGCCGTCCGGCCTTTAAAGCTCCCCCCGGAGAAGCGGCGTGGCTCCCGACATCAACGCGAACAGCGACGACTCCCTGCTGGCGCTGATCGCGCGCGGAAGCCACGCCGCCTTTGTTGTGCTCGTCAATCGCTACGCAAAGCGGTTCCACGCCAGCGCTTACTACCTGCTGAACAGCAGGGAGGACGCGGAGGACGTGGTGCAGGAGGCGTTTCTTCGGCTTTGGCGTCGTCCGGATATGTGGGACGCTGGGAAAGGCGTAAAGTTCGCCACCTGGTTCAATCGGATCGTGGTGAACGCCGCGTTGGACACGCTCCGCCGCCGGCGCCGGCCCATGGAGGCGCTGGACGTTGTCGCCGAGACGCCGGACGATCAGCCTCATCCGGACGAATGGATCGAAGCGAACAAACGAAAAGCCCTCGTGGACGAGGCGATCAAAAATCTCCCGGAGCACCAGCAATTGGCGCTCAATCTTTGCTTTTACGCCGGCATGAGCAACCAGGAGGCGGCCGACGCTATGGGGTTAAATCTGAAAGCGCTGCAATCGCTTTTGATGCGCGCCAAAAGCGGCGTCCGCAGGCGGCTCCACACGGCGCGCGAGCCGGGCAGGTTTCGCGAGGAGAAGCGCGATGACGCTTGATGAATTTTTGCAAGGTCTGGCGCATCATGGGGCTCGGCTCGACGACTGGCCGCCGGGCCTCAAAGAAGCCGCCCAAGCCGCCGTTAGCCGCGACGCAGCGCTGGCCGCCGCGCTCGCGCGCGAGGCGCGCTTCGAGGAGGCCTTGCGAGGCCGATTTTACGAACCGCCCTCGCCGGATTTCGCTCTGCGCGTCGTTCAGGCGGCGGCATCGCGCAGTCCCAGCGCTTTCGACGAGATTGCGCTGCTTTTCCAGCGGATCGTCGCGGAAGTCACGCCGCGTCCCGCCCTGAGCTTCGGGTTGCTTCTGGCGTTGGGCGCCATCCTCGGAGCGTACGCCTCAGCCGCCGTGAACGGGAACGGCGCGGAAAGAGACGTCCTCAATGCATTGTTCAGTCTAGAAAGGAGCACGCTGTGAGCAAGCTCGCCAAAACCGCGCTGGCCGTCTCGCTGGCCTTGAATGTTGTTCTTGTCGGTTTCATAGCGGGCCACGCCTTGACCGTGTTGTCGCCGCGCGCATTCGTGCGCGACCAGCAAAACGCTGTGTTGCGCATTGTGCCGCCGGAGCGAGCGCGTGAACTCGCCCCCCGCCTCGACCGAATGGATGCGCGCATGACGGGCCTTGAGGCGGCGATCCACGAGGCGCGTAGAGACGTCATCGCCCGGCTTTCCGCAGCCGAGTTCGACCCGGCGGCAATGCGCGAAATCTTAAGCCGACTTAGCGCTTTGCGCGAAAGCGCGTTCGCCGATCTGAGTGAGTTCCTCATCGACGCCGCAAACGGCCTTCCCGTCGAGACGAGAAAGAAGATCGCCGATCATATCGAAGCGATGCCGGGGCCGCCCTCGACCGGGCGATGAAGCGGGAGGGTTGGCGGCGGCCGGCGATTGCTCTAGCGTGACGCGCAAACGACAACCTGGACGCCCATCATGCCTTCATTCGACATCGTCTCCAAAATCGAGTTCCCGGACGTGGACAACGCTTTGCAAAGCCTTAAGAAAGAGATTGAAACACGCTACGATTTCAAGGGATCGAAGTGCAGCATCGAGCGGAAGGACGCCGTGCTCACCATCCTGGCCGACGACGACCTCAAGCTCAAACAGATGCACGAGCTGCTTCAGGGACATCTGGCGCGCCGCAAAATCGAACCCGGATCGCTCGATTACGGCGATCCGCAGAAAGCCGCCGGGCAATCGGTGCGCCAGACGGTCACGATCAAAAACGGCATCGACAAAGATCTGGCCAAGACCATCGTCAAGGCCGTGAAGGACAGCAAACTGAAGGTGCAGATCTCCATCCAGGGCGATGAGTTGCGGGTGACCGGAAAAAACCGCGACGACCTGCAAGCGGCCATTCAGCACGTGAAGGGAATGAAAAACGAGCAGCCGTTGCAATTCGTGAACTTCAGGGATTGATCGGGCGGCGTTTTCCGCGCTAGCCGTCAAGCGGGAGGTGTCCGCCCGTGAGGTCGTTTCGCAGACGGTTCGCGCAAGCCGGCGCGGCGAAGGCCGCAGCCGCCTTCGCCCTGCTGTGTCTTGCCGGATGCGGCGGGGGCGCGTCGCTCAGCGTCGGCCTATCCGACGGCGATGCGGCCCCAAGTCTTGCGGCCTCGATCCCGCCGCCGCCCCTGCCCGCGCCGCGCGACCCGTCCCGGGGGAAAAACCTCGCCGCGCTCGCCGCCGCCGCCCCCAAGCCGCAGCCCCAGCCGCCCAAGAGCGGCTTGTTCGGCGCGCTCGCTCTGTCGTTGCCCGCCGAAGCGCTTAAGCCCGGCGTTCACGCGCCCTCGTCGGTGCAGACGGAGATGACGCCGGTGACCGCCTACGCCGCTGTCGCGCGCTTCGTTCAGAAATGCTGGCTCAGCTACGCCAAACCGCGCCTGGCTAACCACAAATTCGACGGTGAGGCCTCGCTCGATGGCGGCGGATCGGCCAAGATCCTCATTTATGAGACAGCGCCGGATCAGCAGCTTGGGCGCGCGGCCTTCCGGGTGGACTTTTCGTCCTCAGCGGGCGGCGCGCTGATCGAGAGCGCTAACATCCGTTTGAGCGAGCAGGATCGCGAGAAGCTACAGGCCGACATCGCTCGCTGGGCGCGAGGCGAAGAGACCTGTTCTTAATCATCTTGTTGCCAAGGCGCCCCATCGCGCGCAGCCCGGCTCGACGGCGCCGGCCTTGACATTTTTTGACCAAATTTGGAGCCGCACTAACGGGTGGTGGAGGTGCGGCGGATGAAGCTGGGGGTCGTGTCGATTGTCGCTTTATCGGTGGCCGCCGCAGCGGGCGCGGGGTGCTCGTCAAAGCGCGAGTCCGTCGTCTCGCAGCTCGCCGGCTCCGAGCCGCAGCGCATCTCCTTCGGCGATCCGCAAAGCGTGCACCGCAGCTTTTCCGAAAAGGTTCACGCCTGCTGGTTTAACGGGCACAATCCGGCGCTCGCGGGATACACGCTCGACGCGCGGCCCATGCTCGCCTCGGACGGAGACGCGGCGCCGGCGATACGAATCCTGCCCGCCGCCCCTGTCGGCGGACCCGCGCAAGGCTTTGAGGTGCAGTTCCACACCTACAACGGCAACACGCTCATCTCAACGCGCAACCACACATTACCCTCCGAACTCGCCGCGCGCCTCAGGCAAGACATCGACACCTGGATTTTTGGTCGCGCCGGTTGCGGCGACGCGTCGCCGTCCGCAGCGCCGCCGCCATTCGCCCCCGCGCCGCGACTCGCCCCGCAAAACGCCTAGGCGCGGTAATCCTGCACCCGCGTCGCGCGCAAGCCCGGCAGGCCGTGCCGCTCGATCGAGCGCTGCCAGCTCAGAAATTCGTCAACGGTCAGCTTATAGCGCCCGCAGGCGTCCTCCAGGCTGAGCAATCCGCCCCGCACGGCGGCCACCACCTCGGCCTTGCGCCTTATGACCCAGCGCTTCGTGTTGGTGGGGGGCAGATCCGCGACGGTGAGGGGGCTGCCGTCGGGGCCGATCACATATTTCGCGCGCGTTCTCAAATGTTCGGTCATCGTACTCTCAACTCAACTCGCCAGACCACTGCCGCGACCATAGCCCTCCCGATTTAACGGCGGCTTAAGTCGCATGGTGAACGAGAGATGAGCGCTTCCGCGCGCGGCGCCGCGAACATTGATCGCGAGGCGCGCCCGCGCTACAACTGCGCCATGAACGACCTTTCGCCACTCGCTCCCACCTTGGATGCGCCCGCCCGCGCCGCGGCCCCGCGCGCGCTCAACAGCCTCGGTTTCGCCAAAAGCCCAGCGGAGACCCGCGTTGTCGTCGCCATGTCCGGCGGCGTGGACAGCTCGACCGTCGCAGCGCTGTTGAAGCGCGAGGGCTATGACGTGATCGGCGTCACGCTCCAGCTTTACGACCACGGCGCGGCGACGGCCAAAAAAGGCGCCTGCTGCGCGGGGCAAGACATACACGACGCGCGGCGGGTGGCTGACGCCATCGGCGTTCCGCATTTCGTGCTGAATTACGAGAAGCGCTTCAAGCGGTCCGTCATCGACCCGTTCGCCGCGAGCTATCTCGAAGGCGAGACGCCGATCCCGTGCGTGCAGTGCAATCAAACGGTGAAGTTCACCGATCTGTTCAGCGCGGCGAAGGATTTGCAAGCCGACGCCATGGCCACGGGGCATTACATCGCCAGCCGCCGCACAGCGCAAGGCTGGGCGCTTTATCGCGCCGCCGACGAGAGCCGCGACCAGAGCTATTTCCTTTTCGCCACCACGCGCGAACAGCTCGATTTCCTGCGTTTTCCGCTGGGCGACATGACAAAAGACGAGACGCGCAGGCTGGCCGCCGGCTTCGGTTTGCCTGTCGCGGCGAAACCCGACAGCCAGGACATCTGCTTCGTGCCGAGCGGCAGCTACGCCCGCATTATCGAAAAGCTACATCCGAACGCGAGCGAGGCGGGCGACATCGTGCATGTGGACGGCCGCTTGCTTGGTCGGCACAACGGCATCATCCATTACACCATCGGGCAGCGCAAAGGCCTGGGCGTCGCGGTGGGCGAGCCGCTCTACGTCGTCCGCATCGACCGGGCGGACAAGCGCGTCGTGGTCGGCCCGCCCGAGGCGCTCGCCACCCGCCGCATCCTGCTGCGCGATGTGAACTGGCTGGGCGACGAGCCGCTGGCGCAGGCCGCGGCCGGCGGTCTGCCCATGTGGGTGAAGGTGCGCTCGTCGCAGGCGCCCGCGCCCGCCGCGCTCATCGTCGACGGCGGGCGCGCCATGGTCGACCTCATGAACGGCGAGCGCGGCGTGTCGCCGGGGCAGGCCTGCGTGTTTTACGAAAGCGAAGCGCCGCGGGCGCGCGTGCTGGGCGGCGGCTGGATCGCGGCGGGAGTTGCGGCGTCATGATCGAGCGGACGCCGGGCGCCGCAGCCCTCGACGACGACGCCGTAAAGCGCGCCTATCGCCGCTGGGCGCCCATCTACGACTACAGCTTCGGCGTGATCGCGGGGCCGGGCCGTCGCCGGGCGGTGCGGCTCATCAACGAGAGCCATGTGGGGCGCCCCGCGCGCGTGCTGGAGGTGGGCGTCGGCACCGGGCTGTCACTCCCTGGCTATGACCGCACGCTGACGGTGACGGGCATTGACCTCTCGACCGAGATGCTGGCCAAGGCGCGGGAGCGCACGGCGCGAGAAAAGCTCGCCCATGTGGCGGGCCTCTACGAGATGGACGCCTCGGCCATGACGTTTGCCGACGGCTCGTTCGAAACCGTGGTCGCCATGTATGTGATGACGGTGGTTCCTGACGCGGCCGCCGTAATGCGCGAACTCGCCCGCGTGTGCGCGCCCGGCGGCGAGGTGATGCTGGTGAACCATTTCAGCCAGGAGCACGGCGTGCGCGGCTGGGCGGAGCGCAAGCTGGCGCCGTTCGCCCAGACGCTCGGCTGGCATCCGGTGTTTCCGCCAGAGCGGGTGATGGTGTGTCCCGAGCTGAAACTGACGGAAAACCGCGGGCTGTTTCCCGGCGGCCTGTTCTCGCTGTTGCGCTTCCGCAAGGCTTGAGGGGGGTATCGGGGCTTTCGCTCCCGTGCTTGAAACAGAAAAAGGGTCGCATCCCTGCGACCCTTTCCGTGAGACTGGCTGCCTGAGACAGCCCGAACGCGCTTCAGGGCGCGGTTCTAATCGATCACGCCGAAAACGGAGGCTGCTCCATCGCCGGGGTGAAAGACCAAGGCTGTCCCATCAGCATTGAAATCCCACTTGACATCGGATCACCTCCTTCCGTTTTGTTGAAACTTTCTAAAGAGTGGCACACTTCGCGGCGGCTGTAAAGCGCCCGGGCGCCGGCGTCACGCGGCGGCCAGGATCACGGCGGGCGCGTCCTTAAGCGTCGCGATCACCGCGTGCGGCGCCGCCTCCAGACGTTCGGCCGGCGCGTTGGCGCGATTGACGTGGAGCGTGAACAGCCCGAACTGCGCGCCGCCCGCCGCGTCCCATCCATTGGCCGACACGAACGCGATTTCCCCCGGCGCCGCGCCGAACGCCTCAAGGGCGAGACGGTAGGCCGACGGGTGCGGCTTGTAGACGCCGACCGCTTCGACGGAAAGGATGCGGTCGATAAGCCCGTTGAAGCCTGCAGCGGCGCACCCCTCCTTGAGCGTTGCGGAGGCGCCGTTGGAGAGGATGGCGATGGGCAGGCCTGCGGCTGTCAGCGCTCGCAACGCAGGCTCGGCGTCGGGCTGCGCGTCAAGGCGCCGGTAACTGGCGAGAAGCGTCTCGCGCAGGCCCGGCTCGCCTGCAAGCGCGAAAGCGTCGAGCGCATGATCGAGCGCATCCGCCGTCACCCTGTCGAACGGCTCATAGACGCCCATCAGGCTGCGCAGCCACGTGTATTCCACCTGCTTCCGGCGCCAGAGATCGGAAAACGCGGCGGCGCGCTCGGGCGCCAGCAAGCCGAGAGCGCGGCGCGCCGGCGCGTGCACATCGAACAGGGTCCCATAGGCGTCGAATGCGACGGCTTTGATGCGCGCCATGGCGTTAAAACCCGAACGGTTTGGGCGGCTGCAGCGCAGCGGTGAAAAACACAACGCCAATGGCGAGCACAATGAGCGCGCCGCCGAGCGCGGCGACGGCCTCAAGCCTCCGCCCGGCCACATCCCCGCCCGCCAGCCGCGCCGCCATGTTGCGCGAGCCGACCGCGAAAACCGCCAGAGCCGAAACGGTGATCGCCGTCCCCGCCGCCATGGCGAAGGTCGAGGCGACCCCAGCCCACCACAGCCCCTGGCTGAGGGCGAACACGAGCACGATGAGCGCGCCCGAGCACGGCCTCAAACCAATGGCGAGAACGATCGCCGCCGCCTGCCGCCACGAGACGTCGCCGTCGAGCTGTCGAGGGTCGGGCGCATGGGCGTGGCCGCAGCCGCAGTCCGGCCCATGCACGTGGGCCCCGCGCGCATGGGCATGCACATGGGCTTTATGCGCGTGAGGGCGATGCGCGTGGATCGCCGGCGCCGCCGCGGCGGACAGGCTTCGCATCGCGACCGGCGCGGCGAACGCCCGCGCCATCCGCCCCATTGCGTTGTACAGCATCCACATCCCCGCGAGGGCGATCAGCGCGAAGCTGGCGATCTCGAAGGCGCGCGCCGCCGACTGCATCTCCGCGTTGGTCTGCCGCAGCGCGAGCGCGAGCACACCGACGACCATGACGGCCGTCACAGCCTGCGCGAACGATGAAACCACCGCGAGCGCGACGCCGCGCCTCAACGTGCGCTCATTGGCGAGCACGTAAGAGGAAATCACCGCCTTGCCGTGGCCAGGGCCCGCCGCATGCACCACGCCGTAGAGAAAGCTAAGCGCGGCCATGGTCAGCCCGGCGAGCCAGGGGCTGTCGGATTTCAGGTCTCGGATGGCGCCGCCGATGCGCTCGCTCAACTCGCTTTGCGTGCGCTGCACCCAGGCGACGAAGCCTTCGCCGCCGTCGTTGGCGACGGGTTCGGCGGACGACGCCACAGCAGGCGACGGTTGAAGGGTCGCCGCGAGCGCCTCCCGCAACGCCGCCGCATCTTCCCTAGCCTCGGCTTGATCGACCTCCGCGACAAGCGGCTCAACCGGGCCAGACCCGGCGGCGTCCTGCGCGGCCGCGGCGATCGCCTCCTCGCCGCACAAGATGGTGACGACGGCCGCGAACTGCGCGCCGATGTCCGCATCAGGGCTGAGATTTTGGAAATCCGCCTCGCTGAGGCTCATGCTCGTCATAACGCCGCTCGGCCGGCTGACCCGCGAGGCGCAACCCTCCGGCGCGCCGGACAGGGTGACGGGGCGGTTGGCGTCGAACTTGAACGACATGTAGATTTCGCGGTCGTAGATCCGCAGGGTGAAATCCCGATGCGAGGCGGGGGGCAGCGGTTCGGCCAGATCCGAGATGAAATGCAGGGTGAGCAGGTTGTCCTTGTGCTCCAGCCAGTAGTCTCGCGGCGGGAGCAGAGGGAGCTTCGCATCGCGCACACGCGGAAATGTGAAATAGCCGAAGGCGCTCAGGCTCTGCACGTTCACATCGGCGAGCGATTGCAACTCGGCGCGGTCATAGGCCCCGTCCTCGTTCACATCGAGGCCGTAGACGGCGAACGATGAATACATGTCATCGAACGTCCAGGCCTGCCTGAAGCCCGTGATGGCGCCGTCGGCGTTGTAGAGCACCTCGGTTTTCATGGTGACGAAGACATGCGGATGCGCGGCGGCGCGTCCGGACACGAGAGCGGCGGCGACCATGATCGCGACAGCCGCGAACCAACGATGAATGGAGATCATTCGCGAACCCGGGCGTAGAAACACCATTGCCGCCTTAGACGCAGATTGCGGCGGCTTGGTGATGCCGACGGCGGATGGACAGGGTTGGGACGATATACTATTACATAAGCGTCGCCAACAGCGGCGGCTGAAGGAGACGCCATGTTCAAATTGCTTTCGCCAAAGTCTGCAGGCCTCGCGGCGGCGTTGGCGCTCGCCGCGCCGGGCGCGGTCAGCGCGGGGGAGTTGAACGTGATCGCGACGATCGCTCCCATTCACTCGCTCGCCGCCTCCGTCATGCAGGGCGTGGGCGAGCCGAAATTGCTGCTGCAGGGCGGCGCCTCGGCTCACACCTACGCCATGAAGCCGTCGGACGCCAAAGCGCTGCAGGACGCCGACATCATCGTGCAGGTCAGCGAGACCTACGAAACCTTTCTGCAGAAGGCGCTGAAAACGCTGCCCCAAAAGGCCAAGATCGTCACGCTGGCGACCGCGCCGGGAATGACGCTGCTGCCGGTGCGCCAGGGCGACGGCTTCGAGGAGCATGATCACGGCCATGGCCACAAGCACGATCACGACCATAAACATGGTCACAAGCACGAGGCGAAAGGCGCGGACAAGCATGGCCACGGGGACGCTACGGACGTCCACATCTGGCTCGATCCGGTGAACGCGGCGGCGATCGTCGACGCCCTGGCGGACGCTTTCGGCAAAGCCGCGCCGGCGCACGCCTCAACCTTCGCCGCCAACGCCGTCGCCACGAAAGACAAACTCGCCGCGCTAGACGTTGAAGTGAGGTCGATGCTGGAGCCGGTGAGGGGCAAGCCGTTCATCGTGTTTCACGACATCGTGCAGTACTTTGAGAAGCGCTATGGGGTGAGCGCGGTCGGGTCGGTGACGCTAACCCCTGAGCGCCAGCCGAGCGCGAAGCGGCTCGCCGCCGTGCAGGCTAAGGTGAAGGCGCTCGGGGCCGCGTGCGCTTTCGCCGAACCGCAGTTTTCGTCCAAGGTCGTTGAGGCCATCACGAAAGCGACCGGCGCGCGACGCGGCGTCCTCGATGAAATCGGCGTCGGCGTGGAGGCTGGCCCGGGTCACTATTTTGAGTTCATCCGAGCCAACGCCCGCAACCTGAGGGACTGCCTTTCGGCGACAAGCTAGCGCGAACGCGGCGCATGTTTCGCCTAACACAAAAGGGAGCCTTCCGGCTCCCTTTTTCATGCCCGCTTAAATCGAGCTGGACGTGCGGAACTTCTGCCAGGTGATCACGACCTTGGCCCCGACGCGGGCCCGGTCGTAAAGGTCGATCACATCATTGTTGTACATACGAACGCAGCCCTTGGACACGGACTCGCCGATGAGCCACGGCGCGTCGGTGCCATGGATGCGATACAGGGTCGAGCCGAGATAGAGCGCGCGCACGCCCATGGGGTTGCGCGGATGTCCGCCCGGCACGCTCGCCGGCAGCTTCGGGTTCTCGCGGCGCATCTGGGGCGTGGGCGTCCAGCCGGGGTTCACCTGCTTTTGGCTCACAAAGCTGACGCCCGCCCAGCGCGCCTCAGGTTTGGGTATGGCGATGGGATAGCTGATCGCCTTGCCCTTGCCGGTGATGAAATACAGCCGGCGGTCGCCGAAGCTCACAAGGATGGTGCCGGGCGCGTAGGGCGCGATGATGGAGGTGGTGTGGCGTCCGCTCGGGCCGGGATTGAACGCGCGCGCCAGTTCGTCCCAGAAATCCGCGCGCGCCTGTTGCACGCCCGAAAAGGCAACGAGAACGGCGCCCAGTACGGCCGCTTTTGCCGAGAAGTTCCGTATCATAATCCCTCCATGCTAGCTCTGACGCGTCTGGCGGCCTGTCTACCGCAGAACGTAAACCGGCGCGCCGATATGGACGCGCTCATATAAATCCGTGACGTCCGAATTCAGCATCCGGATGCAGCCGCTGGATGCGGCGCGTCCGATGGAGTTCGGGTCAATGGTCCCGTGTATCCGGTACTCCGTCCAACCGAGATAGATGGCGCGCACGCCAAGCGGGTTTTTCGGACCCGGCGGCATGTAGACCGGCAGATAGGGGCTGCGGCGGCGCATGGCGGGCGGCGGCGTCCAGCCCGGATTTTTGCGCTTCGACTGCACGAAGGTTTCGCCCGCCCAGCCGAATCCCTCTTTGCCGACGGCCACCTTGTAGCGAAGCGCCATGCCCGCACCGAGGGAATAATACAGCCGGCGCTCCGAATGGACGATGACAATCGCGCCCAGCGGATACGGCTTGTCCATGGTCACCAGCTCGCGCGCCGAAGCCGAGCCGACAAGCCCGGCGCCGGTCGAAACGGTCATGGCGACAGCCATGCAAACCCGCGCGATAATGTCTCGCCATGCGATCGTCGTCATGCTCTGCGCCCACCGTATTTGCGACAAAATAAAGCCCGATTAACGCCCAGCATGGGCGCGTTAAATGCCTAGCCACAGTTCATGAAGTCGGCGTTAGAGGCAAGATTGTCTCGCGGGTTTGTGAAGCCGGCGCGCTGGGCCAAACGCCTTTATGGTGAACTTGTGGCGAGCCGGCCACAATTGCCGCAAATGGTTGCAGAGTTTCGCACTTGTCCACGGGCGCGGATCGCTTAAGGTCGGCGGCGTTCATCCGAGGAGGCCCCCATGCAAGAACTCGCCCATCTGACCGCCGCCGAAGCCGCGCGGCGGATCGCGGCCGGGGAACTGCGATCGACCGAACTTGTCGCGGCGCTCATCGCGCAAATCAGCGCGCGCGAGCCGGAGGTGCAGGCGTTCGCCCATTTCGACCCCGATCAGGCCATGGAGGGAGCGAAGGCCGCCGACTTGACGCGCGAGAAAGGCGAACCGGTGGGCGCGCTGCACGGCGTGCCCGTCGCCCTCAAGGACATCATCGACACGGCGACCATGCCAACGGAGAACGGCACGCCGCTCCACGCGGGACGGCGCCCCGTGGCCGACGCCGCCGTCGTCGCTCGGCTGCGCGAGGCGGGCGCGGTCATTCTGGGCAAGACGGTCACGGCCGAGCTGGCTGTGCTGCATCCCGGCAAGACTCGCAATCCGGCGAACCCCGCTCACACGCCGGGCGGGTCTTCCTCCGGCTCGGCGGCGGCGGTCGCCGCGCATATGGCGCCCGCGGCGCTCGGCACGCAGACCAACGGGTCCGTCATCCGTCCCGCCGCGTTCTGCGGCGCGCACGCCCTCAAGCCGACCTTCGGCCTCATCTCCCGCTGGGGGGTGCTGGAGGAGGCGCCCTCGCTCGACACCATCGGCGTGTTCGCCCGTTCGGTCGAGGATTTGGCGCTGCTGACGGATTGTCTCGCCGGCTTCGATCCGCGCGACCCAGACATGCGGCCCGCCCCGCGCGCGCCCATGCGCCCCATCGCCATGTCGGAGCCGCCCATTCCGCCGCTGTTCGCCTTCATCAAAACTCCCGTCTGGGAGAAGGCCAGCGCCGCCACCGTCGACGCTTTCGCCGAACTCGCGGAGACCCTCGGCGCCCAATGCCGCGAGGTCGAGCTTCCCGCCGCGTTCAACCACGTGTACGAGATGCAGCGCGTCGTCATGCTGTCGGAGTTGGCGGTCAGCTACGGGCGGCTGTACGATGCGGGCTCCTCCCAGATGAGCGCGGTGCTGCGCGGCCTGATCGAGGAGGGGCGCCGCTACGCCGCCGGCGACTATATCCGCGCCCGCCGCGCCCAAGAGGCGCTGTGGCCCGTTCTCGCCGAGGTCTTCGAGAATTTCGACGCGATCCTGACGCCCGCCGCGCCAGGCCCCGCGCCCGCCGGACTTGACGCCACCGGCGACCCGTCGTTCTGCACCTTGTGGACATATTTCGGCGCGCCGGCCCTCAACCTGCCGCTGTTCGCGGTGGACGGCCTGCCCATGGGCGCGCAACTGGTCGGCGCGCGCGGAGAGGACGCCCGCCTCATGCGGACGGCGCGCTGGCTGGAGCGGTTCGCGGAGACCGGCTCTTAATTTTCTCTTGCGATCGCGTCATGCTCTATACACCGCGGCGTATTGGCGTCAGGTTTGCTAAGAGCCAAACGACGCGAGAGCCATGGACAAGACCGCGAACGACGACAAAGGCGAGACAGCGTTGAAATCCGGCGCCGCGACCTACGTCACCGGGTCGAGCGCGCCGCCCCGTAAGGCTAAGACCCTGGAGCAATCCATCGGCGCGTTCATTCGCCAGCAGCGGCGACGGCTCGACCTGAAGGGCGGCGACCTGGCCGCGGCCGCGTCGATCTCAACGAGCATGCTGTCCAAGATCGAAAACGGACAGATTTCGCCGTCGCTCGGCACGCTTCAGGCCCTCGCGCAGGCGCTGAACGCGCCGCTCACCGCGTTTTTCGCCAGTCATGAGGAGCGGCGGGATTGCTGCTTCGTGAAGGCCGGGCAAGGCGCGGCCATCGAACGGCGCGGCACAAAAGCGGGGCATCATTACAACCTTCTCGGGCACTCCATCGCCGGGGACGTGGTTGTTGAGCCTTATCTCATCACTTTGAGCGACAACGCCGCGCCCTACACCGCCTTTCAGCATGAAGGCGTCGAGTTAATCTACATGTTGACAGGCAAAGTTGTTTACAAACACTCCGATCAGACTTACGCGCTGGAGCCTGGCGATACGCTTTTGTTTGACGCGACGGCGCCCCACGGCCCTGAAGCTTTGACACAACTGCCGATGACTTATCTTTCGGTGATCGTCTACTCACGCCCATAGTTTCTCTTTAAGAAAATTAATTTCGCCTTATTGACAACGCACCATGCGGCTGGCTTCCTCTCCGCAGGTTGGAGGGCAGTCATGTGCGGAATTGTCGGTCTGTTCGCGAAAAGCCAGGCGATGGAGGCGCAGCTCGGCGCCCACTTGGCGCAAATGCTGGGCGTGATGTGCGACCGTGGGCCGGACTCGGCGGGCTTCGCGGTCTACGGCGCGGGACGCGACGGCGCGGTCAAGGTCACCGTGCGCGGGCCGGAGGGCTATGATTTCGCCGCTCTCGCGGATGCGGCCCGCGCCAAGGTGGGCGCAGCCGTCGCTGTCCGCCCTATCGCCACCCACGCCGTGTTCACCGTGCCAGAGAGCGCCGCGAAAGCGTTCGCCGCTTTCATCGCCGCTACCCCCGACGTAAGCGTCGTCAGCGAGGGCGAGCGCATCGAGGTCTACAAGGAGGTCGGCTTGCCGCCGGATGTGGCGCGCCGGTTCGGACTTGCCGAGATGTCCGGCACGCACGGCATCGGGCACACGCGCATGGCGACGGAGTCCGCCGTCACGACGAACGGCGCGCACCCGTTCACCACCGGGCCGGATCAATGCCTCGTGCACAACGGCTCGCTCTCGAACCACAACGCCGTGCGCCGCGCGCTGCAGCGCGAGGGCTTTACGTTCAAAACGGACAACGACTCGGAGGTCGCCGCCGCCTATCTCAGCGCGCAGATGCGACGCGGCAAGAGCCTCGGGCAAGCCCTCGAAGCCGGGCTGAACGATCTCGACGGCTTTTACACCTTCGTCGTCGGCACCGAGTCCGGCTTCGGCGTGCTGCGCGACCCCATCGCTTGCAAGCCCGCCGTTATGGCCGAAACCGAGGATTACGTGGCGTTCGGCTCGGAGTATCGCGCCCTCGCGGGGTTGCCTGGCGTCGGCGCCGCGCGTGTGTGGGAGCCGGAGCCGGCGAAGGTCTATTTCTGGGAGCGCCGCGCATGATGATCGCCGATCCGCGCATCTTCGACCTCGCGACCGCGCCTTTACGCGAGTTGAACCAGGCTCTGCATGACCTTGGCCCAGACACGAACATGCGGCACTGGCGGGTGCGGAACCCGGAAGGGCGCCACGCCATCGCCTGCGGCCTTGACGCGCCGGTGACCGTGGAGATCGAGGGTCACGCGGGCTATTATTGCGCCGGGCACAACAAGCAGGCGACCGTGATCGTGCACGGCAATGCAGGCGTCGGCGTCGCGGAGAACATGATGTCGGGCCTCGTCCATGTGAAAGGCGACGCGAGCCAGTCGGCGGGCGCGTCCGCGCATGGCGGGATGCTCATCATCGACGGCTCGGCGTCCGCCCGCTGCGGCATCTCGCTGAAGGGCGCGGACATCATCGTGCGCGGCTCGGTGGGGCACATGTCGGCGTTCATGGCGCAGGCGGGCTCGATGATCGTGTTCGGCGACGCGGGCGAGGCGCTGGGCGACTCGCTGTATGAGGCGAAGTTGTTCGTGCGCGGCTCGGTCGCCAGCCTCGGCGCTGACTGCGTGCGGAAAAAGCTCGGCGATAAGTCGAAGGCGCTGCTGTACGAGAAGCTGGAGGCGGCGGGGCTGGCGGGGCAAATCGACGTGTCCGAGTTCACCCGCTACGGCTCCGCCCGCAACCTCTATCATTTCCACGTCGACAACGCAGGGGCGTATTAATGACTGAGCACGTCAAGCCGCGCACGCTGCCGCGTTATTCAGCCACTTTCGACCCGCACACGCTGGCGGAAATCCGCCGGGCGGCGGCGACGGGCATTTATGATATCCGCGGCGCCGGGGCGAAACGCAAGCTGCCGCATTTCGACGACCTGCTGTTTCTCGGCGCATCCATCAGCCGCTACCCGCTGGAGGGTTACCGCGAGAAATGCGAAACCGCCGTCACGCTCGGCGCGCGCTTCGCGAAAAAGCCGATCGAACTGAAAATCCCCATCACCATCGCGGGCATGAGCTTCGGCTCGCTCTCGGCGCAGGCGAAGGAGGCGCTGGGGCGCGGCGCGACGATTGCGGGCACATCCACCACGACCGGCGACGGCGGCATGACGCCGGAGGAGCGAGGGCACTCGAAAACGCTGGTCTATCAGGTGCTTCCCTCGCGCTACGGCCTCAATCCGGACGACCTGCGCAAGGCCGACGCCATCGAGATCGTCGTGGGCCAAGGCGCCAAGCCCGGCGGCGGCGGGATGCTGCTCGGCCAGAAGGTGGGCCCGCGCGTCGCCAAAATGCGTACGCTGCCAGAGGGCATCGACCAGCGCTCCGCGTGTCGTCACCCGGACTGGACGGGGCCGGACGACCTGGAAATCAAGATCGAGGAGCTGCGCGAGATCACCGACTGGCAAAAGCCGATTTATGTCAAAGTCGGCGCGTCGCGGCCTTACTATGACACGGCGCTGGCGGTGAAATCCGGCGCGGATGTGGTGGTGCTCGACGGAATGCAGGGCGGCACGGCGGCGACGCAGGAGGTGTTCATCGAGCATGTTGGGCTGCCGACGCTCGCCGCGCTACCGCAGGCGGTGAAGGCGCTGCAGGATTTGGGGATGCATCGCAAGGTGCAGCTCATCATTTCGGGCGGCATCCGCAACGGCGCGGATGTGGCGAAAGCGCTGGCGCTTGGCGCGGACGCAGTCGCGATCGGCACGGCGGCGCTGGTCGCGCTCGGCGATAACGATCCGGCTCTAGAGGATGAATATCAGGCGCTTGGCGCGACGGCGGGCGCTTATGACGACTGGCACGAGGGGCGTGACCCGGCGGGCATCACGACGCAAGACCCTGAACTTGCCGCGCGCCTCGACCCGGTGCTCGGCGGGCGGCGGCTGGCGAATTACCTCGCGGTGATGACGCTGGAGGCTCAGACCATCGCGCGCGCCTGCGGCAAGTCGCACCTGCACAATTTGGAGCCAGAAGACCTCGTCGCGCTCACCATCGAGGCCGCCGCCATGGCCCGCGTGCCGCTGGCGGGCACCGACTGGGTGCCGGGCGTCGGCGGACGCGGGTGATGTTCTGGCGGCGCCGCATTGCAACAAAAAGCGCCGCCGCGTCGGCGCCATCACAAGGGAGCGAGAGCATGAGCATCGATCTGGCGGCGGAAGCCAAGGCGCGCGGCATCAAGTATTTTCTCATCTCGTTCAGCGACCTGTTCGGCGTGGTGCGCTCCAAGCTAGTGCCCGCCGCCGCCATCAACGATATGGCGAAGACCGGCGCGGGGTTCGCGGGCTTCGCGACCTGGCTCGACATGACGCCAGCAGACAGCGACATGTTCGCAGTGCCGGACCCGGCCTCGCTCATCCAGTTGCCGTGGAAGCCCGAGGTCGGCTGGCTGGCCGCCGATCCGGTCATGGACGGCAAGATCGTGAGCCAAGCGCCGCGCAACGTGCTGAAAGCGCAGATCGCGAAAGCGGCCGCGCAGGGGCTACAGATGAAAACCGGCGTCGAATGCGAGTATTTCCTGATCTCCGCCGACGGCTCGGACATCTCCGACGCCGCCGACCGGCAGGCCAAGCCCTGCTACGACCAGTCCGCGCTCATGCGCCGCTATGATGTGGTGACGGAAATCTGCGACGCCATGCTGGCGCTCGGCTGGAAGCCCTATCAGAATGACCACGAGGACGCGAACGGCCAGTTCGAGATGAATTGGGACTATGACGACGCGCTCGTCACCGCCGACCGGCACACCTTCTTCAAATATATGGTCAAGGCTATCGCCGAGAAACACGGCCTGCGCGCGACCTTCATGCCGAAGCCGTTCATGCACCTGACGGGCAATGGCTGCCACGCGCACGTGTCGCTGTGGCAGGGCGGGCGCAACGTCTTCCACGACGAGGCGGGCGAGCTTGGCCTGTCGCTCGCAGCGAAGCAGTTCATGGGCGGCATCGTCCACAACGCCGAGGCGCTCGCCGCGATCACCAATCCCAGCGTGAACTCCTATAAGCGGCTGAATGCGCCCGTCACGCTGTCCGGCGCGACCTGGTCGCCGAACACCATCACCTGGGCGGGCAACAACCGCACGCATATGATCCGCATCCCCGATCCGGGCCGCTTCGAACTGCGCCTGGCGGATGGCGCGGTGAACCCGTATCTGCTGCAGGCGGCGGTTCTGGCGGCGGGCCTCGACGGCATGGTGAACGGCCGCGACCCCGGCCCGCGCCTCGACATCAACATGTACACCGAGCCTCACAAGGCGGAGGGCGCGAAGAAGCTTCCGCTCAACCTGCTCGACGCGCTGCGGGCGCTGCAGGCTTCGCCGGTGCTGCGGGCCAGCCTCGGCGAGCCGTTCGTCTCGGCCTATCTGAAGCTGAAGCGCGACGACTGGAACAGCTACTGCCGCCACCTCAGCCAGTGGGAACGCGACGCCACCCTCGACTGTTAACATCCGCCTCGGCGCTGCGTGAGCGTCCGGCGGTGTGATGCGTGTGGAGGCGATATGCGGTTTGTTGTTTTGGCGGCCGGAGCTTTGCTGACAAGCGTGGCGGCGGCGCAAACCGGAGGCCTTCCCGGCACAACCTGGCGCGCCGAGGACATTCGCGGCGGCGGCGTTATCGACACCGCGCAGTCCACGATCTCGTTTGAGGACGGCAACGTCATCAATGGCGACGGCGCCTGCAATCGCTATCGCGGCGCGGTGACGGTGGACGGCGAGAACATGCAGTTCGGGCAGATCGCCTCCACCAAGAAGCTTTGCCCGCCGGCCCTAATGGATCAGGAGACCAAGTTTTTCGCCGCCTTGGAGGCCGCCCGCACATTTGTTTTGGACGGCCCCTATCTGCGCATCCGCGACGAGAAAGGCGCAGAATTGCTGCGCCTCACGCAGATTAAGAATTGATCATTCGTAGCGCAAAGCGTCGATGGGGTTGAGGCTCGCCGCCTTGCGCGCGGGCACGAAGCCGAATACGACGCCCACAAAAGCCGACGCGGCGATGGCGATGAGCACAATGTCGGCGTTGATGAGGATCGGCATTTCCGCCAGTTGCGTCACGCCCCACGTGGCCGCCACGCCAATCGCCAGGCCTATCGCCCCGCCGATCAGGCACAAAACCACCGACTCAGTGAGGAATTGCGCGAGAATGTCGCGTCGCTGCGCTCCTACCGCCATGCGCAGTCCGATCTCGCGCGTGCGCTCCGTCACCGAGACGAGCATGATGTTCATGATGCCGATGCCGCCGACGATCAGGCTGATCGCGGCGGTGGCGGCGAGCAGCCAGGTGAGCGTCTGCTGAGCCGCCCGCCGCGCGGAGACGATCTCAGCCACGTTGCGCACCGAGAAATTGTCCGGGTCGCCCGGGCCGATGCGCCGCCGCTCGCGCAGAATATCCTCGATCTCGCCCTGCACCTCGCGGGCGTCGGCCGTCTCGCTCATCTTGGCGAGGATCGTCCCCACCTGGTTCGGTACGGTGAGGTTCTGCCCGGCGAGCCGCGAGCGCGCGGTGGAGATGGGGATGAACGCCACGTCGTCCTGATCGCGCCAGCCTCCTGTCGCGCCGCGCGTGCGCATGACGCCGATCACCTCGAAGGGCACGCCGGCCACGCGGATCTGCTCGCCCACGGGCGATGCGGCGCCGAACAGCTGCCGCACCACCGAGGTTCCGAGCACCACCACCTTGGCGCCTCCCGCCGCCTCCTCCGCCGTGAAGAAGCGCCCCTCCTCCACCGGCCAGTCGCGCACGTCCGGAAACTCGGAATGCGCGCCCGTCACCTGCGCCGTCCAATTGGCGTTGCCGTAGATGAGCGCCACGGTGACGCTGAGACTTCCTGTGGCCGAGGCGATCTCCGGCACGCGGTCGATGATGGCCTCCATGTCGCTTTGCGCGAAAGGCGGCGCCGAGCCCGCGCCCTGCCTGCGCCCGCCGCCGCGCGCCGAGCCAGGCGAGATCGTCAGCATATTGGTGCCGAGCGCGCTGATCTGGCTCTCCACCTGTTGCCGCGCGCCTGACCCGATCGCCGACATGACGATGACGGACGCCACGCCAATAATGATGCCGAGCGTCGTCAGGATCGAGCGCATGGCGTTCAGCCGGATCGCAACGAGCGCCGGGGACAGGTAATCGCCGAGCCTCATGCGGCAGCCCTCGGGCGCTGGCGGATGTCCTCGATGAGCAGCCCGTCGCGGAAGCGCAGTAGCCGCTCCGCGTACTCAGCGATGTCGGGTTCGTGCGTCACCAGCACCACGGTCAAGCCTTTGCGGTGCAACTCCGACAGCAGCTTCATGATCTCGATGGAGGTCTCCGTGTCAAGCGCGCCGGTCGGCTCGTCGGCGAGGATGAGCTGCGGGTCGGTCACGAGCGCGCGGGCCATGGCGACGCGCTGCTGCTGCCCGCCCGAAAGCTGCGCTGGCGTGTGGTCGAGCCGTTCGCCCAGACCCACCTCGCGCAGGCGCTTCTCCGCTCGCGCGTCCGCGTCGCGCCCACGCTCGCCGGCGTAGAGCAACGGCAGCTTGACGTTCTCCAACGCCGAGGTGCGCTTGAGGAGGTTGAACTGCTGAAAAACGAAGCCGATGACGCGGTTGCGCAAGTCCGCGAGCGCGTCGGCCCCCAGCGCGCCGATGTCGGCGCCGTCGATGAAAAGCTGGCCGCTCGTCGGCGTGTCGAGCGCGCCGATGAGATTGAGGAGCGTCGATTTGCCTGAACCGGACGGCCCCATGATCGCAACGAACTCGCCGCGGGCGATCTCGAAGCTGACGCCCTTCAGAACCTGCAGGCTCTGCTCACCCATCACGTAGGTTTTGGTGACGTCCCGGCAGGCGATGAGCGGCGCCGTCATGACCGCCGTCTCGGACGTGTCTCGGAGCGCACGCGGGTGACGACTTTTTCGCCCACCTCCAGCTTCCCCCCTATCACCTCGGAGTAGCTTTCATCGGCGAGGCCGATGCGGATGCGGCGCGGCTCCAACCCTTGCGGCGTTTCGATCCAAACGAGCGCCGGACGCATGCGTTCGCGCCGCTCCGCGCGCAGCTCCTCGAAAAGCTTTTTCTGCTCCGGCGTCAGGATGCCGTCGAGGATGCGCGCGATGCGGCTCTGCCGCTGCGCCCCGCGCGCCCCCGGCCCCGCGCGTTGACCGCGTTCGCCCTCGCCGCGTTCGCCGCCCCGACCCTCACCCTGGGCGGAATTGCCGCCAGGCGCCCCCTCCCGCTGCTCCGTGCGAGAGGCGGCGAGAGCGTCGCGGAAGCGCTCGGTCTGCTCGGGCGACAGCTTCAGGCTTTCGGAAAGCTGCGCGACGATGGCGTCGTCGCGGTTGGGGCGGCGCGCCTCATCGGTTTTCGGGGCGTCCTCAGGCGGGGTGAACCGTATGGCGTCGTTCGGCACGCGCAGCACATCGGCTCGCGCGCCCGTCACGATGCGCACCGTCGCCGTCATGCCCGGCAACAGCCGCTGGCGCGGGTTCTCGGCCAGCACGACCACCGTATACGTCACCACGTTGTTGACGGAAGCGCCGGCGATGCGCACTTGCGCAACCTTGCCGGTGAAGGTTTGATCGGGATAGGCGTCCACTGTGAATGTGACGGCGTTGCCGTCCTCCACCGCGCCGATATCGGCCTCGTCCACCTGCGTCTCGATCTGGATTTGCGACAAATCCTGCGCGATCTGGAACAGGACCGGCGCCTGCAGGCTGGCCGCGACGGTGCCGCCGGGGTCGATGTTCCGGCCGATCACGACGCCATCAATCGGCGATTTGATGTCGGTGCGCGAGAGGTCGAGCTTGGCTTGGAACACCTCCGCCTCGCGTTGGGTGATGACAGCCTTCGCGTTGGCGAGGTTCGCCTCGGCCACCTGCAGGTCGGCCTTGGCGGTCGCGAGCGTCGTCTCGGCGTTCTCAAACGTCGCCTGGGGCGTGTTGCCCCTGTCGGCGAGCGAGCGCTGCCGCGCCACATCGCGCTCCGCCTGCTCGACCAGCGCCCGCGATTTGGCGATGGTCGCCTCCTGCACCAGCACGTTGGACTTGGCGATGGCGAGGTTGGCCTCGGCGGAGGCGACGCGGGAGGCGAAGGTCTGCGGGTCGATCTTGGCCAGCAGATCGCCTTTCGCCACCTTGGAGTTGAAATCGACCTTGACCTCCGACATCTGCCCGGAGAGCTGCGAACTCACGTCCACGGTGATGAGCGCCTGCACCGAACCCGTCGCCGAGACGCTGCGCTCGATGGAGCCTTTGTCCACAGCCGCCGCCTCGAACGCAAACTCGCGGGTTTGCGCCCCTTGCGTAAAGTAGGCGTAAGCGCCGGCGCCCAGTGCGGCGACGAGCAAAAGCGCAACCAGCGGACGCATCGGCCCTCCCCTGTTGAACGCGCGTCACCATCGTCGCTGAAAACATTGCAGCGCTCCGCCGGTTGACGCATCTCTCCTCAGCACTAAACATCTTGGGCGACGCGTCATAGGCCCGAGTGTGGAATAGTCGGTTTGGTTGAACAAAAATTGATCGCACGCGTCCGCGAAGCCACCGGCCCAGAGCCGGCCGCAAGCGCCCTGCTCGCCGCCCGCGACGCCGATGAGACCCTCGCGCCCGCGCCGCTCGGGCCGCCCGATGGCGCGTTGCGCGCACCGGCGACGGCGCCTTCACGGTCTCGCCGCACTGCCGTTTCCGCGTCGATCGCGTTGCATGCCGGCCTCATCGCGTTCGTGCTGTGGCGCGCCGCCGAGCCGGGGGTGACCGCGCCGCCGAGCGATGTGATCAGCGTCGAGCTTGCGCCGACTGAGGTGACGGACGCGGTCGAGCGGTCGGATGAGGAGGCGGCGAATGCGGACGCGGCGGCTGCGGCCAGCGCGTCGGCGGCTGAACCCTCGCCCGCGACGGAGCCTCCGCCGCCTGAACCGGAGCCTGCGCCAGAGCCTCCGCAAAAGTCTCCGGAGGTGGCCTCGCCGACCGAGCCGCCCGCGGAAACGCCGCCCGAGGCTCACGCTGCGACGCCGCCGCAGGAGAAAACTGACGAGCCAGCCCCCGAGCCGCCTCCCGCGGCCGCGCCCGTCGATGAGCCGAAGCCGGCGGAGACGCCGCCCGCGCGCGCTGAGGAGAAGCCGCCCGAGCGTAAACCGGCGCCCGCGCCGCCCCGGACAGCCGCGCCTCGTGAAAAGCTGAAAAAGCCGAAGGCCGAGGCCGCATCTACGCCGTCGGCGCCGTCCTCAAGGTCGCGCGGACGGGGCGAGGCCACGGGCGCGCTCTCGGCCCGCTCGGGCGAGGCCAACAACTACCGCAACCTCGTTCAGGCGCGCGTCGCCGCCAACCGGCCAGGCTCCGCCGGCGACACCGGCTCCGTGTCAATCACCTTCGCCGTCAGCGCGTCGGGCGGGCTGGCCTATGCGCGCGTCTCCCGATCAAGCGGCAAGCCCGCGCTCGACCAGGCCGCGCTGGGGGCCGTTCGCCGCGCCTCTCCCTTCCCGCCGCCGCCGCCCGGCGCGCCGCGCAGCTTCACCATGCCGTTCACGTTCAACTTGCGGTGACATGACTGCGTTCGCCGCAATCGGGCTGTAGGCTTGCAACGGTAAAACACGGAGGCCGGCATGGTCGAGTTCACCCGTAGGAAAGTCATGACTGTCGCGAGCGGAGCCGCGCTCGCGCTCGCCGCTATGAAAAGCGCCGCCGCGCGCCCGATGCCCACGCCGCGTCAGACCGAGGGGCCGTTCTATCCAGACGTGATGCCCGACGATGTGGACAACGACCTGGTGAAGATCGCCGGACGCGCCCGAATGGCCGGCGGCGAAATTCTTGCCCTGACCGGCCGCGTTCTCGATGCGGAAGGCCGCCCACAGCCGCAGGCCCTCGTCGAAATCTGGCAATGCGACGTGGAAGGCAACTACATCCACACCGAGGGCGGCGCAGCCCGCAAGCGCGACGCGAATTTTCAAGGCTATGGACGCACGCGCACCGACGCGGAAGGGCGCTACACCTTTCGCACCATCAAGCCGGCTCCATACCCCGGCCGCACGCCGCACATCCATATGAAGGTGACGGCCGCGGGCGGCCGCGCGCTCACGACGCAGATGTATGTGGAGGGCGAGCCAAGAAATGCGCGCGACTTTCTCTACCGGGCCTTGAGCGCCGACGAAAAGGCGCGTGTGACCGCGAAGCTGGAGCGTGCGAGCGGGCCGTTCGATTGGACCGGCGCGTTCGACATCGTGCTCAGCTAGCTCACACAGAAATTGAAGACAGCGGTGCAAATAGCCGATCATGTTTATTTTATGCTACATGCGAGTTCCCGCGCGGCAGACCCCGCAGCGGTGGGCATAAAAGGCGGAACGAACCTTCCTGAATGTGCGAGGCGCTCTTGAAGCGAACACCGCCATCCGTGCCGGCTTCCGTTCTCCTGGTCGAAGACGAACATCTCATCGCGTTGTCTTTGAAGAGCATGATCGAGGCGCTTGGCTGCGGGCATGTTGAGATCGCCGGCTCGGTTAAGCAGGCGCTCGCAAGGTTGGAGCGGTGGCGTCCGGACTGCGCGCTGCTCGATCTCAATCTCGGGCACGAGTATTCGCACGCTGTCGGCGACGCGCTTAAGGCCATGGGCGTGCCCTATGGGTTCTGCACGGCGCACGCGGACAATGTCGGACTGTTCTTTCCCCACGACGCCGATGCGCCGCGCATCGGCAAACCCACCGCAATGGCGGAGCTGGCGCACGCGCTCGGCATCCTCGCCAACCGCGCGCGAAGCAACAATAGCCGCACCCGCGACCACAAGCTGGGGCGACCTGGATCTGGCTTATGATATGAAAGCGGTTTGGTAGCGGGAGAGGGATTTGAACCCCCGACCTGCGGATTATGATCCCGTTGCTCTACCGGCTGAGCTATCCCGCCACGAGGTTAGCGAGTTATAAAGCGCGTTCTGTGGGCCGTCAAGCTGACGGCGGCTCGGCGGCGTCGTCCGTCGCGGCCATGCGCTGAAGAGCGGCAAGCTCCTCGGCCGCGGCCGCGGCGGATTTTGCGGCCACCGCATCGTACAGCGCGATGAGTTCGGCGCCGAAGGGCGTTGGCGCCGCGCCGCCGCGCTCCCGCCCCCCGATGCTTGTCTGCACCACCGGCTCGCGGAAGGTTTTGTTCATCTGGTCGAGCAGCATCCAGGCGCGGCGATAGGACATGTCGAGCGCGCGTGCGGCGGCCGAGATGGAGCGTGTCTCCTGCACCTTGCGCAACAGTTCGATCTTGCCGGGGCCGACCTGGCCGCGCGGCCGCAAATCGAGCCTTATCCAGAGCGACGGTGGTTTCGCGGTCACCATTCCTCGCTTTCGGGCCGCACGCATGCGAAGGCCGTGACGGCGGCGTAAACCTCCGCGCCTGGGGCCAAAGCCAGCCGTTCCGCCGCGCCCCATCCCAGCTGCGCCTCGAAACGGCCTGCCGGGCAGTCGAGAGTCGCGACGGCGCCGTTGCGGTCGTCCTGAACCTCCGCGATCCGCGCTCGCAGCGTGAGGGGCGCGCTAGAGACGACCGGCGCGAGGCTTAAAACCACATCCGCCGGCCTGACCGTCACGAACACCATCTCTCCTGTCGCCAGACCGTCGCCCCTCATCCACGCCTCGGCGTCCGCTATGGCGATGCGCGCGCCGCGCTCGCAGACGCTCAACACCGTGCCCCGTAAGGCCTCCCGACTGCTTTTGCGCGTTGTCGGCCCATCACTGAGAACCTCGGCTGCGCGACCCTGCGCCGCCACCCGCCCGTCCCTCAGCACGACCACATGATCGGCCAGCCGGCTCACCTCGGCGGCTGAATGGCTTACATACACCATGGGCACAAGGCTTTCATCCCGGACGCGCTCCAGATAGGGCAGGATTTCCGCCTTACGCGCATCGTCCAAGGCGGCGAGCGGCTCGTCAAGAAGCAGCAACGCCGGATCGGCCAGCAAGGCCCGGCCGAGCGCCACCCGCTGTCGCTCACCGCCGGAAAGAGACGCGGGCCGACGGTCGAGCATACCCGACAGGCCGAGCAGGCGTAGCAGCGCCTCGATATCCCCCGCCGAGGCGCGCCGCCCGGTGCGCCGCCAGCCATAGAGCAGGTTGCCCTCGACGGAGAGATGGTTGAACAGCCGTCCGTCCTGAAACACGCAGCCGACGCGGCGCCGGCGCGGCGCAACGAAAACGCCCGTCGCCGTGTCGGTCAAAACGGCGCCGTTCAGCGCGATGCGGGCCACGCGCGGAGCGAACAGCCCTGCGATGGCTGCGACCACGGTGCTCTTGCCCGCGCCCGAGGGCCCGAACAGCGCGGTCACGCCGCCGCCAGGCGCCGTAAAGCAAACGTCGAGCGCGGCCTGCCCGAACGCGTGCGCGATGAGGACGTCAAGGCTCATGCGAGCCGCGCCCGCAGGCGCCGCGCGACGACCTCCGCCACCGCCAGCCCGCCGATCGCGAGCGCGATCGACAACGCCGCGAGCCGCGCCGCCGCCGCCTCTCCCCCCGGCGTTTGCAGCGATGTGTATATGGCGAGCGGCAGCGTGCGGGTTTCGCCCGGGATGTTCGAGGCGAAGGTGATGACGGCCCCGAACTCGCCGAGGCCGGCCGCGAAGCCGGTGATCACGCCCGCCGCGACGCCCGGCAGCGCGAGCGGGAGCACGATGGTGAAAAAGCGGTCGACCGGCCCCGCGCCAAGACTTTCCGCCGCCGCGACGACGCGCGGATCGACCGCCTCCATCGCCAGCCGGATGGCGCGCACTTGCAGCGGAAACGACACGACCCCGGCGGCGAGCGCCGCCCCCGTCCAGTTGAAGATGAAGCGCACGCCGAAGGTCTCGTAAAGCCAGCCGCCGACCGCCCCCTTCACGCCAAAGGTGAGGAGAAGCAGATAGCCGATCACCACCGGCGGCAGGACGAGCGGCGCGTGAATTAGCGCGTCGAGCACGGTTTTGCCGAAAAAGGCCGGGCGCGACAGCGCGTAGGCGGCGGCGACGGCGAAGGGCGCCGAGACGAGGGCGGCGACGCTCGCCACCTGCAGGCTGAGCCGGGCCGCTTGCCATTCCTCCGGGGTCAGCGGCGCCCAGATGCTCATGAACCGGCTATGGACGAAAAGCCGAGACGGACGAAAATCCTGAGCGCGTCGGGGCCGGTGAGGAAGGCGAGCGCCGACGCGGCGTCGGCGTTATGGCCGCGGACGAGGGCGAAGGGATAGGTTATCGGCGCATGCGCGCTGCGCGGAAACGCGGCGATGGTCGCAACGCGCGTCGAGGCTGCGGCGTCGGTCGCGTAGACGACGCCGAGCGGCGCCTCACCCGTCTCGACGAGCGCCAGGGCGGCGCGCACATTCTCCGCGCGGGCGAGACGCGGCTCCAGCGCGCCCCATTGGCCGAGAGACTGGAGCGCCTGTTTTGCGTAAACGCCCGCTGGCACATGCGCCGGCTCGCCGACCGCCAGCCGCCCCTGCGCCCCCAGCAGCGAGCCGAGATCGGTCTTGTCGTTGAGAAGGATGGGCGGGCGGGCGTCGCTGGACGGCGCGATGAGCACGAGCGTGTTGCCGATGGGGCTGATGCGCGACCCCTCTTCGATCAGCCCTTTTTCGCTGAGGTAGTTCATCCACGGCTCATCGGCCGAGATGAAGATGTCGGCGGGCGCCCCAGCCTCGATCTGCTTGGCCAGCACCGAGGACGAGGCGAACGAGAATTTTATGGTTTTGCCGGTGGCGGCCTTGTAGGCGGCGCCGGCCTCTTGGAGCGCGTTGGTGAGGCTCGCGGCGGCGAACACCGTCACATCCTCGGCGCGGGCTGATAATCCGGCGGCGCACAGAGCGACAAAGAAAACGGCGGCGCGGATTAAGCTCATGACGGCCTCGATGACACGTTATATTCCGCAGAATATAACGGCGATAGATGCCGGTCTAGCGCTTTTGCGCGGACGTAGGCTTAGGCAAGCGCCGCTTTCGGCGCGTTCTTGCACCAGTCTTTCACGGGTTTCTTGGCGCCCGGAGCGGCGGGCGGGGCGACGCGGACCATGCGCACGAGGCTGCGGCCGATCATCGGCGTCTCCGGCGTAGCGGCGCGCAGCGGTTCGGATTTCAGCGGCTCCCAGTCGGCGAATTTGTTGGCCTTGGCGTGCTGGCTGGCCCGGCACCACATCACCGCCTCGAGCTGCTCGAATTTGAACGTGGAGTTGGCCGCGGCGGTGAGTTCGATGGTGTCGCCCTCGCGCGGGGTCATGACCACGTCCTTCACAGGCGTGATGCCGCCCGCCGGCACCGTCATGTTCGGCACGAGGCTGGCCTCCGTCGCGGTCGGCGAGCCGCAGCCGGATAGGCCAATTGCGATGACGCCCGCCGCTGCAAACGCTGATTTGAGTTTCATATAGACATCCTCCCTTAAAGTCCTGGTTGAACCCGCCGCGTCCGCGATAAACGCGATTGCGGCATGTTGAACCTCAATCCTGCGGGCGACGCTGCGAGCGCCGAATGGCCGAAAAGCGGCTGGATCGCCGCCGCCGCCGTCATGCACAGGAAAATTTCGCGGCTGTGGCTTTTAAGGCGCTAAGGCGGCCCTGGGCGCGGCCGAACACCAGTTCTTCTGCCGCGCGAGCGTCTCCTTGCCCGGCGGCGGCGGCCCGCGGAACATCTTGACGACGCCGATGGCCGCCTGCGCCCCGCCCTCCGCCGCGAAGGCTTGCCGGAAGCTCTCAGCGTACCAGCCGTCATATCGCCGGGCGACCGCTTCCTGCCGCGCGCGGCACCAGAGCACGGCCATCAGATCCTGCATCTTGTGCGACTTTGCGGCGTAGGCGGTGAGTTCGATCTGGTCGCCGGGCAGGTCGCGCGCCTGCACGCTGGCGACGGTCGAGATGCCGCGCGGGAAGCGGGCGGGGTCGAACTGCAGCTCGGGCGCGCGGTCGGGCGCTGGCGCGCCGCATCCAGCGAGTACGAGGAGCGGCAAAAGGCATAAGCGTTTCATCGCCGCCAATTACCACCGCACGCGCTTCGCCGCCATACGGGATTGCCACGGGCGCCTGTTTCGCGCACAATGCGCATCGACCGAGGGGGGCCGCAGGATGCGGCTGAGACTGGGCTGAACCGCCCGGCCACCCTTTGAACCTGATCCGGCTCACACCGGCGGAGGGACGGGACTTGGAATTAGCAGTCCATCGTCACAGCAGCGAACAGCCATTCATCGACCCCGATTTGGGTCAACTCCACTATGACAAGGTTGTAGCGGCGTTAAAACCAGGCGAGATCGTAGTGTGGATGGGCCGCGCGTCGCCACTAGCCATTATTTGGTTTGGCGCCGTCAACATAATTGCCCGATCTATTATATTTACATTCTTTTCTCTAATATTCATCGTCATACTTAAAGATAAACTAGGGTCTCAAAATTTTTTTCCAACAAGTTTTTACCATTTCAACAAGACTGCTTATTTGGACATACAAATCTTACTTATCGTCGCTTCAGGAGTACTGGCTGCTTTTTTCGCGCTAACGCTCTGGGATTCGTTCAAAATCGTTAAGGCAGCCAGGCAGCATGTTTTTGCCGTGACGAATGTAAGAGGACTGACGCTAGTGGGCGATCACGACCCTATCAGTCTGATCCAAAGGTGTTTAATAAAACTCGGCTTCAAATCAATCCATTTACGGGACGGGGGAGCATTTTTTTTGATCGCCACTACGATGGAAATGATGAGAACGGGGATCGATTTTATTACCGGTACGCCTTTCACGGCGTCAAAGATGCCCGGAATGTATTGAAGTTGATCCGCCAAACATTCGCTAAGAAACGATAAGGATAAAGGCATGAACGCGCCCGTTAACCCGAAAGCCGTCGCGCCCGTCACCGTCACCACCGGCCCGATCACCGGCAGCCGCAAGGTGTATGCAGCCGTGGACGGGCGGCCGGACATCGCGCCGGCGTTCCGCGAGATCGCGCTGTCGGGCGGCGAGCCGCCGTTCCGCGTCTATGACACGACCGGGCCGTATACGGACGCGGCGGCGGCTATCGACGTGAACGCCGGGCTGCCGCGAGTGCGCGAGGCGTGGGTGCGGGCGCGCGCCGTGGAGGCGTATGACGGACGCGAGGTGAAACCCGAGGACAACGGCAATGTGGGCGCGGCGCATCTGGCGCGGGCATTTCCCCTGCGCCATGCGGTTTACCGCGCGGCAGAGGCGAAGCCCGCGCTAGACGCCATGAAGGTGAGCAGCAGCCCTTGCATGGCGGGCGACTTCGCCTGCGCGGACGAGGCGCGGCGCTCAGGTCTCATCACCCAAATGGAGTTCGCGCGCGCAGGGATCATCACGGAGGAGATGATTTACATCGCGCACCGGGAAAATCTCGGCCGGACTGCGGCGCTTGAGCGTGCGGCGGAAGCGCTGGCCGACGGCGAGAATTTCGGCGCGGCCATCCCCGAGTTCATCACGCCGGAGTTTGTGCGGAGCGAAGTGGCGCGCGGCCGCGCAATCATCCCGGCGAACATCAACCACGCCGAACTGGAACCGATGATCATCGGCCGCAACTTTCTCACCAAGGTGAACGCCAATATCGGCAACTCCGCCATGACCTCGTCCGTTGAGGAGGAGGTGGAAAAGATGGTCTGGGCTATCCGCTGGGGCGCGGACACGGTGATGGACTTGTCCACCGGCCGCAACATCCACAACACGCGCGAATGGATCATCCGCAACGCGCCCGTGCCGATCGGCACCGTGCCGATCTATCAGGCGCTGGAAAAGGTCGGCGGCGATCCGGTGAAGCTCGACTGGGAGGTGTATAAGGACACGCTCATCGAGCAGTGCGAGCAGGGCGTCGACTATTTCACGATCCACGCCGGCGTGCGGCTGCGCTATGTGCCGCTGACGGCGAAGCGCGTGACCGGCATCGTGTCGCGCGGCGGCTCGATCATGGCGAAATGGTGCCTTGCCCATCATCGCGAGAGCTTCCTCTCTGAGCGTTTCGACGAGATTTGCGACATCATGCGGCGCTATGACGTGAGCTTCTCGCTGGGCGATGGGCTGCGCCCCGGTTCCATCGCCGACGCCAACGACGCGGCGCAATTCGCCGAACTCGAAACGCTGGGCGAGCTGACGAAGGTGGCCTGGGCGAAAGGCTGCCAGGTGATGATCGAGGGGCCAGGCCATGTGCCGCTGCACAAGATCAAGGTGAATGTGGAAAAGCAGCTCGCCATCTGCGGCGAGGCGCCGTTCTACACGCTCGGCCCGCTCGTTACTGACATTGCGCCCGGCCACGATCACATCACGAGCGCCATCGGGGCGGCGATGATCGGCTGGTTCGGCACGGCGATGCTCTGTTACGTCACGCCGAAGGAGCATCTCGGCCTGCCCAACCGCGACGACGTGAAGGCGGGCGTGATCGCGTACAAGCTGGCGGCCCACGCGGCGGATTTGGCGAAGGGGCACCCGGCGGCGCAGCTTCGCGACGATGCGCTATCGAAGGCGCGCTTCGACTTCCGCTGGGAGGACCAGTTCAATCTCGGCCTCGACCCGGACGGCGCGCGCGCCATGCACGACGAGACGCTGCCGAAAGAGGCGCACAAGGTCGCGCATTTCTGCTCCATGTGCGGGCCGAAATTCTGCTCGATGGAGATCACCCAGCAGGTGCGGGAGTACGCGGCGACGCTGAACGAGACGCCGGAGGCGGCCGTCGAGGCCGGCATGGCGGAGATGAGCGAGAAATTTAAGGAGATGGGCGGGAAGGTTTATGTCAAGAAGTCGAATATTTAATTATCGAGGATAGCAAGGTCTGGCGTTTCTCGCATTTTCTGCTGCAAAAGCTGCACTGAGACCCGGCATGTTCGGAATCGCAGATTTCTCGGCAGGCTTAAAAGTTAAAGTTCCATCGACGACGCCAAAGACAAAACCCAAACCATTTTCGAGCATCAAACTCGTAGCCTGTTTATTATCTGTCCCATTGTGTGGAACTGTCACGGTTGATGTGACTTTCCAGACTTGATTGGGAAGTATGATTGTATTCTTTGTCATCTCAACTGCTTCGCCACCACAAGACCATTTGCCTTGCATGGCTTGAGGTATAATATCAGGTTCCGAAGGTTTTTGCAGCCAAGTTAGGAGCAAGCCGCCAGCTACGGTCGAGACAACTCCAACCATTATGCCGACTACAGTTTTGCTCATTGACAAATCCGATCTGATTTTTTTGCTAAAAAAGTTTTCTTTCAAACCGCACTTTGTATCTCGCGCCTGACGAAACAATCCGAACCTTGTAAACCGTGCTAGAAACATAAGCCAGATCGCCCATACCGACTACTATAACTGTGTAGTCAGGACTTTCGTACATTGCCGCTTCCTGCACGGTGTAATCTTCACCCCAGTCAACAATCTGCACATACCGCATTTATTTGCTTTTTCTCACGCTTGAACCAGATTTAGCTCAACAACGCGGCTACCTCTGCCGGCGGCGATGATCATCATGACTAGTGCGATCCAACCTATGACCGGAATGAACAAACAAATAATCGCTACAATCCAGTTGAATTTCTTTTTCCTCGATAGCGTAAGGGAGTCGCCGGAATCACGAATGGTTATAAATCCATCACGCGCGTATTGTGCGAGTTTCGTCCGGAACTGTTCTTTAGTCTTCACATTAACAACTTCGACTGACACAAATTTTCTCCACCCCGTGAAACACAACGGTCGTTTAGCGGGGGGGGGGGGGGGGGGTTTTCCATAGCGCGGCGGTTGAATTCATAATTGTAGTATAAATAATACAATGTATTCATAA
>JANRIQ010000028.1:0-2746 GCA_033764775.1 Hyphomicrobiales bacterium
ATCGAGGACCTGCGCGTCTTGGAGCGCGGCCTGACGGACGCCAAGTGCGGGGCGCTCGCCCGGGACCTCGTGCGTCCGGTCCGGCGCATGGTGGAGATCTTCCGCTTCTCCACCGTCCGCCTCGACCTGCGCGAGAACACCACGCGGCTCACGCAAACCCTGCAGGCGGTGTGGCGCGCGACGCAGCCCGGCGATCCGCCCGACCGCTTCTCCGACGCCTGGAAAACCTGGCTGCTGACCGAGCTGGCCCGCCCCCGCCGCGACACGCCGCTGCCGCAACTTCCGCCCGAGGCCGAAGAGACGCTCGGCATGTTCCGCCTCATCGCCGACATGCGCGACGCCCTCGACCGGGAGGCGTTCGGCAGCTTCATCCTGTCGATGACGAGTTCAGCGGCGGATGTTTTCGGCGCCTATCTGCTCGCCAAGGAGGCCGGGCTTTTCTCGGACGCCGCGGAAGTTGAAACCTGCACGCTCCCCATCGTGCCCCTGTTCGAGACAATCGGCGACCTGCGCGCGGCACCCGGGATCATGCGCGAGTTGCTCACCACGCCGCTCGTCCGCCGCAGCGCCAGGGCGAATGGCGGCGTGCAGGAGGTGATGATCGGCTACTCGGACTCCAATAAGGACGGCGGCTTCTTTTCCTCCAATTGGGAGCTGTTCAAGGCGCAAACGAAGCTGACCGAGATCGGACAGGAATGCGGCGTGCCCATCGCCTTCTTCCACGGCAGGGGCGGGTCGGTGAGCCGGGGCGGCGCCCCCACCGCGCGCGCCATCGCCGCCCAGCCGCAAGGGTCGATCCAGCGCCTGTTCCGCACGACCGAGCAGGGCGAGGTCGTCTCGTTCAAATACGCCAACAAGGGCACGGCCGCGTTCCAGATGGAGACGCTCGCCGCCAGCGTGTTCGAGCACGCGCTCGCGGACGCCGTGGGCCGCCGCGAAACGCCCCGCGCCGAGTTCGACGAAGCGCTGGAGGCCATGTCGGGCGCCGCTCAGGCCGCCTATGTGAGCCTCGTATCGCATCCCGGCCTGCTGTCATATCTGCAGGCCGCTAGCCCGCTGGAGGAAATCTCGCTCCTCAACATCGGATCGCGGCCGGCCAAGCGCTTCGGCGCGGCGTCCCTGAGCGATCTTCGCGCCATCCCTTGGGTGTTTGCGTGGTCGCAGAACCGGCACGCGATCACGGGCTGGTACGGCGTCGGCTCCGGCATCCAGAGTTTTCTGGACGTGCGCGGCGAACGCGGCGCCCAGCTTCTTGCACGGATGTATGAGGAGTGCCGCATCTACCGCCTCATCATCGACGAGGTGGAGAAAACCCTGGCGCTGGTGGATTTGAACATCGCGCGGGACTACGCCGGCCTAGCCCCGGATCAAACTGCGCGGGATGAAATCTTCGGCATGATCGAGCGCGAATACGCCCTCGCCTGCCGCGTGGTGCTGCGGATAACCGGCGAGCCGGCGCTGTGCACGCGCTTCCCCATCTATCAGAGCCGTCTGCAAGACCGTTTGCCTATCATCGGCCAGGTCAACCGGGAGCAGGTCTCGCTTCTGCGCCGATTCCGCGCCGCGCAGCACAGCGAGACGAAAGACGCCTTCAAATCCAACCTGCTGCTGTCGATCAACTGCATCGCCGCGGGCCTCGGCGCCACGGGATAACTTAACAAGAGGACAACCATGAGCTTCACCATCATCGAGCAGGCGACGCCCCGCCTTCACCGCTCGGAACTCGCCGTGCCAGGCTCCAACGTCAATATGTTCGAGAAAGCGGCGAAATCCGCCGCCGACGTGATCTTCCTTGATCTGGAGGACGCGGTCGCGCCAGACGACAAGGAGCAGGCCCGCAAGAACATCATCCAGGCGCTGAACGACGTGGACTGGGGGACGAAGACCATGATGCTGCGCATCAACGGCCTCGACACCCATTACATGTATCGCGACGTGGTGGACGTGGTGGAGAACTGCCCGCGCCTCGACATGATCCTCATCCCCAAAGCGGGTGTGCCGGGCGACGTTTACGCGGTCGATGTGCTCGTTACCCAGATCGAGCAGGCGAAGAAGCGCGAGAAGCGCATCGGCTTCGAGGTGCTGATCGAGACCGCGCTCGGCATGGCGAATGTCGAGGCCATCGCGCAGTCGTCCAAGCGGCTTGAGGCCATGTCCTTCGGCGTGGCGGATTATGCGGCCTCCACCCGCGCCCGCTCGACGGTGATCGGCGGCGTTAACAAGGATTACAGCGTGTTGACCGACAAGGACGAAGCAGGCAACCGGCAAACCCATTGGCAGGACCCGTGGCTGTTCGCTCAGGCGCGCATGATGGTGGCCTGCCGCGCTTATGGCCTGCGCCCCATCGACGGCCCATTCGGCGATTTCGGCGATCCGGACGGCTACACCTCGGCGGCGCGCCGGGCGGCGGCGCTGGGCTTCGAGGGCAAATGGGCTATCCACCCGAGCCAGATCGAGCTGGCCAACGCCGTGTTCACGCCCTCTGAGGCGGAGGTAAACAAGGCCCAGCGCATCATGGACGCGATGGCCGAGGCGGCGAAGGCCGGCAAGGGCGCGGTGTCGCTGGACGGCCGGCTGATCGACATCGCCTCGATCCGCATGGCCGAGGCGCTGCTGCAGAAGGCCAAGGCGATGGGCATCGGGGCCTGAGGCGCAGCAGTCGCCTGAAACCTGATCACCGCCCGAACGGGTTGAACGCCTCGGCGGGCGCGCCGCGGGGGGCCCTCGGCGCAGGCGGCGGATCGGC
>JANRIQ010000032.1:0-180790 GCA_033764775.1 Hyphomicrobiales bacterium
CTCGGTGATGCCCGAGAGCCATTCCTCAAGTTCGGTGTAGAAGCGGTTCTGCGCTTGACCCGCCTGCACATCCAGAATGCCGAGGATCAGCGACCCCGCGAGGCCGAACAGCGAGGCGGAGAACGCCGTGCCCATCCCGTCCAGCGGTCGTTGCAGGCCGGTCTTGAGTTCGTCGAACACCGTCGTGCTTTCTCCTGTGGCGTTCAGCGTTCCGATCACGCCGCTGACCGATTGGATTGTCTCCAGCAAGCCCCAGAACGTGCCGAGCAGGCCGAGGAAGATCAACAAGCCCACAAGGTAGCGCGTGGTCTCCCGCGTTTCGTCGAGGCGCGATGCGATGGAGTCCAGGATGGAGCGCATGGCGATGGTCGAGATCGCCGCCTGGCCTTGCCGCCGGCGCAGCATGGTGGCCATCGGCGCCAGCATCACCGGCGCGCGCTCGACCGCGAGGCCCGGGTCGGAGATGCGGAAATTGTTCACCCAGCGAATTTCTGGATAAAGCCGCAGCACCTGCTGCAACGCGAAGATGACGCCGAAAAACAAAACCCCGAGGATGAGACCGTTCAGCCCGGGATTGGCTTTGAAGTTGATGAGGATCTGGTCGTAAAGAATAACGCCGAGCAGGCCGACCAGCACGATGAACAAAAACATCCGCCATAGAAAAACCTGCGGCGACGAAAGCGTTTTGTAGTATGCGGTTTTTGACATGTGCGCTTGCCTAGCCCCACGCTTCGGCGCGCGCGGAGGACAGTTGCGCCGCGCGCTCGCGTATTTATAGGCAAAAAGCGGGCCGCCGCAAACGGCATTTGCGGCGCGCAAGAAAACGGCGGGTTTCGGTCAACGGGCGTCGCCGTCGCGCACCAGACCGAGCAAACGCTTGTGGATGGACTCGTTGCCGGCGACGATGGCGCCGGAGGCGAGCATGCCCTGACCGCCCCCCAAATCCGAGACGAAGCCGCCCGCCTCGCGCACCAGCACGATCCCCGCCGCCATGTCCCACGCGCTCAGGCTCCGCTCCCAATACCCGTCGAAACGCCCCGCCGCCACCCACGCCAGGTCGAGCGCGGCCGACCCCATGCGCCGCAACCCGGCCGCCTCCTTCATCACGGCGCTCATGTCCGCGAGCGCGCGCTCATGGCCGGGCTTGCCGCGATGGGGGATGCCGGTCGTGATCACCGCGTTGTCGAGGCTGTTGCGCGCGGCCACGCGCAGGCGGCGCTGGTCGTTCAGATAGGCGCCCTTGCCGCGCTCGGCTGCGTAGGTGTCGCCGGTCACGGGGTTGTAGACGAGGCCGGCCACCAATTCGCCCTCGCGCTGCAACGCGACCGAGATGCAGAACATCGGTATGCCGTGCAGGAAGTTGGTCGTGCCGTCGAGCGGGTCAATGATCCAGCAATGGGTCTTGTCGGCGCCTTCCACGAGGCCGCTCTCCTCCATGAGGAAGGAGTAGCCCTGCCGCGCCTTCGACAGTTCGTCATACAAAATCTTCTCCGCGCGCGTGTCGGCCGCAGAGACAAAATTCGCCGGCCCTTTCACGGAGACCTGCAAATGCTCGACCTCGCCGAAGTCGCGCGCGAGGCTGCGGCCGGCTTTGCGCGCGGCGTTCATCATCACGGTCATGAGGGCTGATGCGGGCATCGGACGTCCTAAATCACGGCGTTAAAAGGCGTAACTCGGCAGGCAACGCGGGCGTTGGGAACTCGGCGCACGAGTAGATCGGCAGACCGATAAATTGCCGCCAAAAGGCCTACTGAATGTGCGCGCGTTTGTTCAAACAAGTCAAACGTTCGCCAATGCTTAAAGCGGCTCCGCAGTTGCGGGTAGGACGCGGCCGTCGACATCACGCGCGGCATCCAGATGGATACGCAGTTGCGTCAGAACAGGCAACAGTGACTGAATTGCTTCGCGGCCAATCGCTTGGTCTATCATGTCCAGGACAGGTTGCAGCTTTTGAATCGACCTTTCACGCGCCGCAATGCCGGCCGCCGTAATGCGCACGCGCTTTCCGCGGCCGTCCTCCGGGTCGGATAGGATCTCGATAAACCGTTTGGCTTCCAACCGCTGCAAGGTGCTGGTCATAGTGCCTTTCGTGACCTGAAAAGCGCGAGCGAGTTCGGACGGAGACCGCTGGCCGCCAAGCCGGACAAAATGGTTCAGGATGATGAACTGCGGCACCGTCAGCCCGTCCGGCAACACCGCCTCCAGCGCGGCCTTGCCCAGTTGGTCGATGATGCCGATCTCGTTCATCAGCCGGAATGCGGGGCGATCCTGATTCAAGCGTTTTCCAATTTTGCTTCCAACGGCCAGCGCGGCGCGGGGTCCACCTCAGGACCATATCCGATCCGCGCCAGCATTTGCAGCGTGTTCGGCGATGCCACGTCCAGCGCCGCATGAACATTGCGATACGGCTCCGCCATCTCGGGAAATTCTTGCAGCGCCTGACTGACCGGATGCGCCGCTATGCCTTGCAGCGCTGCGCGCAAATTGAGTCGCACATAGGCAGCGCCCGCGTTGATCTGGTCTGCCCGCGAATTGCCCGCCGTCACCACCCACGCATAGGACGCGACGCCATTCAACATGTCGCGGTAAGCACTGACCCCGGCGTTGAATGCGGTGCTGCCGGGCTGCGCGATCTGCTCACGCGACATCTGGCCTACAGCGGCAAGACTGTCGAATAGCAGCCCGCCCAGCGAAATGCCGTCCGGGTTCGCCTCGATCTCGGCACGGCCGATGCGCATCAGGTTGACGCTCTCCATGTACTTCGCCCGCGTGTTCACCTCGATCTCCCACGGTTTCCACGTTAGATCCCGCAACGTCCGCACGAGCCCGGGTTCGCTCGTCATGGCGACCTGCGCGCGCTGCACCATCTCCGCGAGAAGCGTCGCACTTTCCGGTTCCCGCACGGGACGACTTGAACTGAAAGGCTTTTTGACCGAGCGGCGCATCGTGATAGCGGGAAAAAGACTGTCTTTCCGTATGTTTGCGTCACGCTCGAACCGGATATGCGCGATCGGCCTTCCATCGAGACGCGGCTGCGGTTCGCCTGCGGGGAACACAGTGATCTGAACCCGGAAACCGCGTTCGGCCGCGGCGATCCGAGTCAGTTCGAGGAAACACCCGAAGCCGATTACGATCTGCCGGTCGAATGGGTCGGTTTCGGGCAAGCGGCGGGCGAGGTCGCAGGTGATAATCGCGTCGCTGGCGCCTATCAGCCGTATTTGCCAGGGCTGCCGGTTATGCGGGTTCGGTGCAAGAATCGCGTGGCGGAACGCGTCAAGCCGAACATCGTTAAAAGCACGCTGCACATCTTCCCACGGTTGTAAGGCTCGATCCGGCCTCCGGGTGACGGCGAAATATGTGCCGGCGCCCGTGAGTGCGAGAGCGGCGCCACCGGCGGCAAAAATTATAGAACGGCGGGATATCGGCATAAAGGTTCTCCATTGGTTTGACGTCAAACAATTACAGTTTGATATCAAACTTGTGAAACGGGAGATATCCGTTGTCCGCTCATGGACACGGTTGGAGAATTTTCAGGCGTTGATGTCAGGCGTTTGCTGGCGCGGCGGTTACGGCTATTACGCCGAAGATGATAAGCACGATGCCGCCAAGTTGTTGCCATGACAGACGCTCGCCGAACAGCAGGTAAGACCCAATCACCGCGCCCGCGGTTCCGACAGCGGCGAAAGTCGGATAGGTCACGTTGAGCGGTAATTTTGTCGTTACGTGCGCCATCAACCCAAGCGCGGCGGCGAAGCCTACAAACATGAGGATTGTCGGGAGCAACTTCGTCATGCCCTGCGAGGCTTTCAGCGACAATGAGCCCACTATTTCAAGCGCAATGGCTAGAAATAGAAACAAGTACGCCATTGGATTGCTCCCAGCCGCGTTAATCGGCCCGGCGGACATACGTCATTTCGTTGGTGTCCACCACCACGCGCTCGCCCGAGGCGATGAAGGGCGGCACCAGGATGCGCACGCCGTTCTCGAGCACGGCGGGCTTATACGACGACGCGGCGGTCTGGCCTTTCACCACCGGATCGGCCTCGGTGATGGTCAGCGTCACCTGGTCGGGCAGCGACACGCCGATGGAGCGGCCTTCATGGCTCTCCACCATCACCGTCATGCCCTCCTGCAGAAAGGCCGCGCGCTCGCCCACGAAATCCTGCGGGATTTCAAGTTGCTCATAAGTTTCGGTGTCCATGAAGACGAGCATCTCGCCCTGGAGATACAAAAACTGGTAGTCCTTCTGCTCCAGCCGCACGCGCTCCACCGCTTCGGATGAGCGGAAACGCTGATTCAGCTTCGTGCCCGCCGTGAGGCTTTTCAGCTCGACCTGATTATAGGCCGGACCCTTGCCCGGCTTCACCGCCTGGGTTTTCACGGCGATCCAGATGTCGCCTTCGTATTGGATGACGTTGCCGGGGCGAATTTCGTTGCCGTTGATCTTCATGGCGCGCTTTGCGTGTTTTGTTGCCGCGAGCCGCATCATTGGCGAATTTGCCGGCTGGGTGTCAAGCGGCGCGGCTACGCCTGGTGGGACGCCATGACTTGCAGCAGCGTCGCCGCCGAACTGAACTCCGCCTCGCGCGAGTCCGGCTCGATGTGCAGAATATCGACCACCCGATTGCGCACCAGCATGGCGTAGCGCACCGACCGTGTGCCCATAGCGAGCGAGCGGGCGTTGAACAGCATGCCGACGGCGGCGGCGAAATCGGCGTTGCCGTCGGCGAGAAACAGCACGTGGTCGCGGGCGCTCGAAACCGCCGCCCATTCGTCCAGCACGAACACATCGTTTACGGAGGTGCAGGCGATGGTGTCCACGCCCGCGCGCTTCAACTCCGGCGCGGCGTCCAGAAAACCGGGCAGGTGCGAGTAATGGCTAACCGGATTGAACGCCCCGGGCACCGCGAACAACGCGACCGTTTTTTGCTCGAACACGTCGGCGACGGAGATATGCTGCGGGCCGCGGCTCGTCATGGTTAGGAACACTGCGTCCGGGAGCGCGTCGCCCTTGGCGATGACCGTTGCGCAGTCGTTCCGCCGCCGGCGCCGCAGCGCGAAGATTTCAGCGTCCGTGAGGGGGCGCCCTTGTTCGAGAGCGAACTCGATGATTTCGAAAATGCGTTGTGTCGCGTTTGGTCCGCGAAACAAGACTTGGACCGGAAGTCGCCCGTAACGTTCGGTGTAGGTCTTAACAAGTTTTTGAAGGTCAGAAGCAAGCATGAGCGTGAGATATAATCTAAAATGCGTTTTGCATGCAATCCATTAAAATTGTCGCTATTTCAAAGGCGCATCTTCGCTTGCCGTTCAGCCTGCGTTGAACAGGGAGCGGGGCCGTGTTAACCGGACTGCATCGAGACGAGGAGATGACGGCGATGAAGTTTTTCGTGGATACGGCGGAGGTGGCGGAGATCCGCGATCTGGCTGAGACGGGCCTTTTGGACGGCGTGACGACGAATCCGTCGCTCATCGCCAAGTCAGGCCGCGATTTTCTCGCCGTCATCCGCGAGATTTGCGCGATCACCCCCGGCCCGGTGAGCGCCGAGGTCGCCGCGACCGACGCGGAGACCATGATCGCGGAGGGACGAAAACTCGCCGCGCTCGCCCCTAACGTGGTCGTCAAAGCCCCGCTGACCTGGGACGGCCTTAAGGCCTGCAAGCGCTTGTCCGAGGAAGGCCTGAAGGTGAATGTCACGCTCTGTTTCTCGGCCAACCAAGCGCTGCTCGCGGCCAAGGCCGGTGCGGCGTTCGTCTCACCCTTCATCGGCCGTCTCGACGATGTGGGCGAGAACGGCATGCAGCTCATCCGCGACATCCGCGCGATTTACGACAACTATCCGGCGCTCGACACGGAGATCCTGGCCGCGTCCATCCGCCATCCGATGCATGTGACCGAGGCGGCGCTGGCTGGGGCGGACGTGGCGACTGTGCCCCCTGCCGTATTGAAGCAGATCGTTAAACACCCGTTAACCGACAAAGGGTTAGAACAGTTTCTTCAGGATTGGAAGAAGACCGGGCAGAGCATCCTATAGGGGCTGACAATGAGCGCGGGCGAAGTGACGAGGATGACGGCGCCCGCCGCTACGATCGAGGCGGCGAACGCGTGGCTCACGCATCTGCGCGCCGAACGCCGGCTGGCGGCAAACACCATCGA
Source organism: Hyphomicrobiales bacterium (assembly GCA_033764775.1). Classification (GTDB taxonomy): domain Bacteria; phylum Pseudomonadota; class Alphaproteobacteria; order Rhizobiales; family Rhodomicrobiaceae; genus JAWXCE01. The sequence continues at coordinate 6,155 of JANRIQ010000032.1, forward strand.
CGCCTATGAGCGCGACATCCGGCAATTCATCGAATTTCTCGGCGGCCATTGGGGCGAACCGGCGACGCCCGCGCGCCTTAACGCGCTGACCGCCGGCGATGTGCGCGCTTTTCTGGCCGCGCGCCGCGACGACGACGCCTGCAGCCGCAGCCTGTCGCGCAGCCTTTCGGCGTTGCGCGCGTTCTTCACCTATCTGGAGCGCGTGAAGCTTATAAAGAACCGCGCCGTGGCCTCCATCGCCATGCCGAAGGCGCCGCCCTCGCTTCCCAAGCCGCTGACGGAGGAGAAAGCGGGGGCGCTTGTCGCGAGCGAGGCGGGCGCGGACGCGTGGATTATCGCGCGCGACCGGGCCGCTATGTGCCTGCTTTACGGCTCCGGCTTGCGCATAGCCGAGGCGCTCGCCTTACGCCGCCGCGACGCGCCGCTGCCCCCGCGCGACACCGTGCGCGTGACGGGCAAGGGTGGCAAGGAACGCATCACGCCGGTTTTGCCCGTCGCGCAGGCGCTGATCGCGCGCTATATCGCGCTGTGCCCGTGGCCGCTGCCCCCCGACGGGCCGCTGTTCCTCGGCGCGAAAGGCGGCCCGCTGCGCGCGCGGCTTTTGCAACTGGCCATCGCCCGGATGCGCGCGCCGCTTGGTCTGCCGGCGAGCGCCACGCCCCACTCGCTGCGGCACTCGTTCGCCACGCATCTGCTTGGCCGCGGCGCCAATCTCCGGGCGATCCAAGATCTTCTCGGCCATGCAAGTCTCTCCACGACGCAGATCTACACCCAGGTCGACCGCGAGCGGCTGCTGGCTGTGATCGAGCGGGCGCACCCCCGCGCTTGAGGCGAATCACAGGGTTTGTCGGTTCGGCGCCGCAAAACTAGGCTTTCGTCCGCTGGAATCATGCGGAAGTTGTATGCATTGTTCGATGCGGATGCCCATTGACAGGGCATTTTTACCTCAGAGTGCCGGAAAGCCACAGCCGTGTTTCAACACCGCTCCACACAGCGTCAGCGTATTGCGCCCATTACAGGTTTCGGTATGAATGGGGTCAGTGGAGACGGCCGGGCGGGCGTCACGACACGAGTATGCAAAGTAGGGAATGCCGGCGGTGACGGTGTCGGCCAACTTAAGAAGAGGCTTGATATGCAGGAATTTTTGAAAGCATTGCGCGCTGGTATGGTTGGCGCGACGGCGATTGTCGCGGCTTCGGGCGCGGCTTCGGCGGCTGACTTGAGCTACAAAGACGATCCGGTTGTCGAAGAAGCGCGCAAATTCGGCATCAGCTTTTACGCGGCCGCAACCACGGACTACGTCTTCCGCGGCCTTTCGCAAACCGCTGAAGAAGGCACGGTCCAAGCTGCCGTCGACCTGACCTACGGGATCGCCTATTTCGGCATCTGGGGTTCGGGCATCGACTTCGAGGATCCGGCGGCTGCTGATGTCGAACTCGACATCTACGCCGGCATCAAGCCGACCTGGAAAAACATCACGTTCGATTTCGGCGCGATCTACTACTACTATCCGGGCGCGAATGACGGCGGCGCCGAGACGGACTATGTCGAGTTCAAAGCCGGCGCGAGCGGCACGGTTTGGGACGGTCTGACGGCCGGCGTGACCGTGTACTACTCGCCGGACTTCAGCTTCGAGACGGGTGAAGCTTGGACTGTCGAGGGCACTGTGGCGAAAACGCTGCCGAAGCTCTGGAAGTTCGACCTGGTGGCCAGCGGTACCCTCGGCTACACGGACGTGGACGACCTCGGCGACTATGTCTACTGGAACCTCGGTCTGACGAAAACCTGGAGCAAGTTCTCGCTCGACGTTCGCTACTGGGACACGGACCTCGACGTGGGCAACAACAACTTCGGCTGCTCCAACAACGACGCTTTCTCTTGCGACGAGCGGGTTGTCGGCACTTTCAAAGTCACGCTGCCGTAAGCTGACAGGCATTTCTGAATTCGAACGGCTCGCTTCGGCGGGCCGTTTTGCTTTGCGCGCCAGGCTTGACGCGCGCTGTCGGGCGCCCACACTTCTCCTATGCTGAAAATCGATGTGCATGGAGCCGGCGTCGTCGGCGTGTGGCAGGCGCTGACGCTGGCGCGGGCGGGGCACGCCGTACGGCTCATCGACTCGTCTCCGGCGCCGTTCGCGGCGGGCGCCAGTCGCCGCGCCGCCGCAATGATCGCGCCCTATTGCGAGGCGGAGGCGGGCGGTCCGCTCATTCTCGAATGGGGCCTGCGCTCCCTGGCTCTGTGGCGCGAGCATCATCCGGACCTCGTGCGGAACGGAACGCTTGTGGTCGCTGCGCCGCGCGACCGTCCCGAACTCACGCGCTTTGCGCGCCTGACGCAAAACTGGCGGCTGCTCGGCCGCGACGACCTTGCGTCGCTGGAGCCGTCCCTTGGCGAGCGACACGCCGCCGCGCTGTTCTATGCGGACGAAGCCCATGTGGAGCCGGCCATCGCGTTGCCGCAACTGCTGCGCGATGCTCAGAACGCTGGCTGCGAGGTGGCGTTCGGCGCGGACGTCGGCGCTAAGCAAAGCGACCTTTCATTATCCTCGCGCGCGGACTGGATCATCGACTGTCGCGGCATGGCGGCTGCGCCGGACTTGCCAGGTTTGCGCGGGGTTCGCGGTGAGATGGCCGTCATTGCGAGCGGAGAGGTGCGCCTTTCTCGGCCCGTTCGGCTTTTGCATCCGCGTTTTCCGCTTTACATTGCGCCGTGGGCGGGCGGCCGCTTCATGGTCGGCGCGACCGTCATCGAAAGCTCGGACCCCGGGACAGTCACAGTGCGCTCAGCGCTCGACCTGCTGGCGGCGGCGCTCGCCGTGCACCCAGCTTTCGCTGAAGCCCGCATCGAGGGGTTGCACGCCGAGGTGCGCCCAGCCTTCTCCGACAATCTCCCCCGCATCATCGCGAGCGGCCGCCGCATCCACGTCAACGGGGTTCATCGCCACGGCTTTTTGCTGGCCCCGGCGCTCGCCGAAATGGTTCGCGCGTATGTCGAAACCGGGGCCGCCCCGCCGGCCGAGGTCACCGCCGACGTGACGCCGGCGGCCTAGAATGACTGCTAAAAACCACAGTCAAGCTCATACTTAAAATTGTTAATAAAGCCTTGATGCAACCTTAAATTGGGTGCAAGCTTCGGTGGTTTTCAATAAGTACGGTTGCAAGACTTGTGAAACACATCTTTTGAGTGAGCTCACCATGGCGTTTTTCAGCCTGACGGGCGACAGAGAGGTCGCCAAACCATTCTTGAGGGCGACAAAGGCGAGCTTCAGCCTCAACGCTCTGTTGTTCAAGACGATGATCCGCGCGGCCCATCACGGCGCGCTGCCCTTGCGAGGGCGGAACTTCGCCGTGTTCGTCACCTTCACTGAAATGCCGTATGTGGCGGAATACGTTTATCGTCACCTAGACTTCCTGAACGCCAACAATTTCAATGTCATCGTCGTCTCCAACAGCAAGAAGATCAACGAACAGTCGCTTCGCGAGTTGAAGGCTCGCTCGCTCGCTGTGCTTGAGCGACCGAATGTGGGCTACGACTTCGGCGCTTACCGCGACGGCGTTCTCTGGGTGGCGCAACACTTTGAGGCGAGCGACCGTCTTTTGCTTCTGAACGACAGCGTTTTCGGCCCGATCAACATAAAGAGCGACCTGTTTTCTCGCGCCTTCTCGCTCGACGCCGACATCATCGGCCTTCTGGAGAGCATGGAGCATAGGTATCATTTCCAGAGTTTCTGGATTTTGTTCAACCGCAACGTTACGGCGTCGCAGAAATTCGTCGATTACTGGCGCTCTGTTCCTTACTATAAGGATAAGCTGTCGGTCGTTGAAAAACTCGAGACCCGAATCCTAAACTATTTCCTGCAAGCCGATTTCCGGAGTGAAGCGATCTTCCAGGTCGACGTGGTGACCCGCCAAGCCATGGCCGGCTTCATGCGTGAAATCGACCAGATCATCAGCGCCTCCGCGGGTCGCGACAGCGAGAGCCTTGAGGCGCCTGCGCGCCCGGAGCCCACAACGCCCGCGGAGCGTCTGCGCGCGTCCCAGCGCGGCACGCCGCTTCGCGCCCGGCTCGACTATCTGCGCCAGATCGTGGGCATCCTCAACCATGGCGTGCCGATGAACCCGTCGGTGTTCATGTGGCGCACGCTGCTGCAAGAGTTCCAGTTCCCTTACATCAAACGAGAAATATTCACCCGCAACCCGGTGAGCGAGCCGAACATCCTTTCGGCTTACGACGTCACGGCCGCCTGCGGCTATCCGGTCGAGCTGGTGCGCAGCTATCTGAGGGGGGCGAGATGAGTTGGCTTGAAAGTGTGCGGGATCCGATCGACTGGGCCTGCGTGTATTGCGGCGAGGCCGGCTCGCTCCAGCACCACAAGTCTTACCGATATAAGGATTATGATTATCACCTTCACCGCTGCGGACGCTGCCGCAGCCTCATTTACGATCCATCGGCCATGGGGCCGCTGTTCGGCAGGGCGCCGGAATACACGCAGTCGCGCACTGGCATGAAATACTACTTCGAGGTCGGCTATTCGCCGCGCTTCACGGCCCAATGCGCCGTCGCCGCGATCCCGGATATCGGCTTGGACGCGCTCAAGGGCTACAACTTCCTTGATATCGGCGCAGGGAACGGCGTCGGCTCCTTCATTGCGCAGGATTTGTTCGGCCTCGCGGTCCAGGCGGTGGAACCGTCGCTTACGGGCGAACACGGGCGTGAGTTGTTCGGCCTCGACGTGGAGCGCCGCTACTTCGAGCAGTTTGACGACGAGCTGCTGTCGCGGCTGAAATCGAAGCCGTGCCTTGTGCATCTGGACGCCGTGATCGAGCATTTGCGCGATCCGCGCACCCTGCTGAAGAACCTCACGCAAAGCCTCGATGTGCGCGTTCTGTGCGGGCTTGTGCCCGACGGCGACGAGATCCACCTGCATGAGCCGTTCTCCACCTCGCTGCCGTTTCTCGCGCCGAGCGATCATGTGCACCTGCCGACCGCGGAAGGCATGGCGCAGCTGTTCCGCGATCTCGGCTTCCCGCATGTGCGGGTGGAGAAGGACTGCAAATTGCTGATCGTCACCGGCGCAAAAGAGCCGATGCCCGAGCCGTCGGCCCAGCGAACGGACATCGTCACCGCCTGGCTGCAGGAGCGTCTCGCGCAGCATTGGAGCGCGCCCGTGGCGCAGGGCGCTATGGCGCGTATGCTCATCGACGCCGTCGGCCGCAACCAGCCTGCGCGCGTCAAAGCCCTCTCAGAAAGGCTGCTCCCGAAGCTCGACCCCGCGCCGCTTATCCGCAAGCTCGACGGCGGCGCCTCTTGGGACGACATTCCCTTTTATTGCGGGGATGTGAGCTTCTGGCTCGCGGTCGATCACCTGCGCAACGCGCGTTTTGACGACGCCCTCGCTGCGCTCGACGTGCCCGAAGCGTTCGCCGCCCGCATCTCGGTCGATTATCCGGAATTCGCGATGAACCCACAGCTCTACAAATGGGAGGCGCGCCTGCTGAAGGCCGAGATCTTCAAACTTCAGGGACGCCTGGCCGAGGCGCGTGAGTTGCTTATCAGCGTTCTCGACGCTCTGGCCGATCCGTTCAGCCCCCCGCCCGAGCCCATCGCCAGTCGCGCGCAGACCGCGCTCGCGGGCCTTACGCCGGAAAAAGCAGCAGCTTAAAGGGACACCCATGTTTCAGGATCAGTGCGCCTTCTCCATCGACGCCGCCACGAAGTTTCATCGCAACCTCTATATTTACGGCTGGTTCCATCGGCCGGGCGCGCCTCTCCAAGCCGTGCGTCTGCGGGCGAAGGGCGTGCTGCACCAGTTCGCCCAGATCAATGTCCCGCACCATGCGGTGGAGCCGGCCCTCGGCCCTGGAAAAGGCTTCGTCATTCAAGCGCTTCTCGCAAAGCCCGATTACCCGGAAGACGCGCTGATCGAATTCCAGGTGAGGGGCGAGTGGGTGAGCGCGCCCTTGCAGGAGTTGCTGCGCGAGCGCGAGGAGAGCGATCCGTCCGGCCGTATGGATAAGGACTTTCAGGAAACCATCCGCCGCATGCCCGGCCGCCCGAAGTTGCTCGACATCGGCGGGCGCGACCGCAGCGCCATCGACCGCAGCAAGCAATTCCCCAACGCCGACGTCACCGTGCTCGACATTCTGCCCGGCTCGAACGTCGATGTGGTCGGCGACGCGCACGAACTGTCGAAGCTGTTCGAGCCGGAAACCTTCGATGCGGTCTACAGCGTTTCGGTGTTCGAGCATTTGCTGATGCCGTGGAAAGTCGCGGTGGAGATCAACAAGGTGCTGAAAACCGGCGGCGTCGGCCTCGTCTCCACGCATCAAACGCTCGGCATGCACGACGAGCCGTGGGACTTCTACCGCTTCTCGGCGCACGCCTGGGATTCCCTGTTCAACAGCGAGACGGGTTTCGTGATCGAAAACCGCTGCCAGAGCATGGCGTCCTTCATCCTGCCGCTCATCTACCGCGCGAACAAACGGGAAGCGGAGCAAGCTGCGGGCTTTGAGTCCTCGGTGGTGCTGTTCCGCAAGATCGGCCCGACCGCCCTCGACTGGAATGTGCCCCTGAACAAGGTGATCGCCACCATGTACCCATCGAACGCGGCTGCGTAGGCTGCTCAATCGCCGCCGAACGGCTCCACGTCCTCGGCCGCTAGCGCAGCGGCGAGGGCGTCGGACGCCGACACCTCGTCCTCCAGGATGAGCGTCAGGTACCCGCCGGATTGCCCGAGGGCGCAGCGAAACAGGCGCTGATCGCCGCTCTCCAGAAACACCTTGCCGAAACCTGAGCCAGGAAAGGTGAGCACCGTCCCCGGCGCCGCGTCGGCCAGGGCGGCGAGCGTCGCAGGTTCGGCCTCCAGCGTCGCCACCATCGGCATGTCGGCCCGCGCCACTCGCCGCCGCATCGAGGCCATCCAATCCTCGTCCGCCAGGCCCTGCACAGAGGCCGACCGCTCCGTTTCCAGCCGTTTGCGCACCGGCCCCAGCGCCGCCTGCGGGATGATGACGAACATGCGGCCGCCGCTCTCATGAAGTTGAAACAGCAGTTGCGCGCTGAGCACGGGGAAATTCGTCTGCCCCAGCGTGGTGAAATCGACCGAGGTCTCCACCCGCTCCACCTCCATGGTCATCTCGGACACCGGCGCGAACGCCGCCTCGAGCGCTCTGGCCGCCTCCTCCGCGATCTGCCGCGCCACCCGCGCCTCCAGCACCGTGAACGGCCGCACCGCCACATAAGGCGGCTCGCTCATGTCGCCGCCGAACAGCGCCTCCATCAGCGTGTAGACGAACCGGCGATCAAGGCCGATCAGCACCCGCGCGCTCCAGGCCCGCACGTGGAAAATCACGGCGATGCTGTCGTCGTAGGCCTCGAGCACATCCCAGGACGAACCGTTCTCCACCTGGTTGAGAAAGACCTGCGCCTGGGCCGCGCTGTAGCTCCGCATGGCCTCGCCGCACGCCGCCGCCACCCGCTCCATGGCCGATTGCAACACGGGCATGCGGTCGACGCTGAGCTGCGCCGATTGCTGCAGCCGCTCGGCCGTGAACGCCTCGATTTTGGGCGCCGTCATTCGTTCTCCTCCGGCGGTTTGATTTCAAGCGCGCCGCGCTCCGCCATGTCGAGCGCCAGGTCGGCGATGGCGCGGCGCACTTTCTGTGCGTCCTTGGGCGGCGGCCCGCCAATGCTCAACTCCTGCTCAATCATGCGCTTCGTGCGCGCGGGCAGAACGGCCAGGATGGCGTCCCGAAGGCCCGCCTCGACGCCGGACAAGGCGACGATGATTTGCTCCGGCGGGACGGTGGCGAACAGAGTGGTGCGGCTGGCGTCGGGCATCCTGGCGATGTCCTCGAAGGTGAACAGCAGCCCTTTCACCACCCGCGCTTCCTTGGGCTTGTGCGAGTGCAGGCTGTCCAGCACCTCGTCCATGTCCCGCCGGTCCATCTTGTTGATGATGTCCGCGACGCGGGCGTGAATGTTCGGCCCGGAGACGCGGGAGATCTTCTGCAGAACCTCATCGCGGATGACGGCCTCCAGCAGGCGTAGCGCCGGCTCGAGAACCATGCCCGTCGCCAGGATGCGCCGCACGATCTCATTGCGTAGGGACGGCGGGAGCAGGGCGATGACCGCCGCCGCCGTCGCGGGCGACGTTTTCGACAGGATGTAGGCGGCCACTTGCGGGTGCTCCTTCGCCAGATGCTGGGCGAGAGGGGCGTGGGGAATGTCGTTGAGGCGGGGCCACACCGCGTTGTTGGCGCGGGAGCGCACCTCCGACATGATCTGACGCACCTGCTCGGCCGGGATCACGCCCGTGAGCAACGCCTCGGCGTCCTCGAAGCCGCCCTTCACGGCCCGGTCGGCGGCCAGCTGCCGCGCGAACTCATGCACCAGCGTCTCGATCGCGGCGGAGGGCACGGCGCCCAGGTCGGCCGCCGAGCGCGCCAGCGCGCGGATTTCATCCTCGCTGAAGTGCTTCAGCACCTTGGCGGCGGAGGCTTTCGTCATGGCGAGCAGCAGCGCGGCCGCTTTGCCGGAGCCTTGCAGCCCCTTCGGCAGCGCGCCAGACGCGCCCGTCGATCCGTCCATGACAGCCTCATCCCTAACGCCGGCGCAGGCCAACTGCTGCGATTTGGCTGGTGCGGAGCTAACCGCCCGCCGGCGAAGACGAGGACAGCGCTGCAACACTTTGGCGCGAGCCGCAGCTACAGTACACTTTAAGATTGCAGGGCGCGGCGCGGGTCAGTTAACAGATGTTAAGCGGTATTCGCAGAATAAAAGAGGGGAAAATTTTATGATAATTATAGTAGATGAGCGGGAGGCCGTGCTGAACGGCTACAGTGCTTGTTTCGATCGCGAAGGAATACCTGTCACAGGACTGCTTCCGGCGGATTTCGGCGCGTGGGTCGGCGACGCCGCCGCTGAAGACATGAGCTGCGTCGAGGCGTTCCTCTTAGGGGATTTTGGCGCCCGGCGCGATTTGCCCGGCAAGATCAAGGCGCGTTCGGCGGCGCCGGTCATCGCGCTGTCCGACGCGCGCAGCCTAGATGAAACGCTCAACCTGTTCGCGTCCGGCGTCGACGACGTGCTGCGCAAGCCCGTGCATGTGCGCGAGATCCTGGCCCGCATCAACGCCATCACGCGCCGCACCGCGGGCGAGGACGCGGACAAGGGTAACGCTCCGCTGCGCTGCTATTTCGACGGGCGCGACCCCGAAGTGGCGGGTGCGCCGATGCCGCTGCCGCGCCGCGAGCGCCGCATTCTGGAATATCTGGTGCAAAACCGGGGGCGGCGCGTCACCAAAGCGCAGATCTTCAACCATGTGTACGGCTTGCTCGACGACGGCATCGACGAAAACGTCATCGAAAGCCACACGAGCAAGCTGCGCAAGAAGCTGCGGCATCGTTTGGGCTACGATCCGATCGATTCGCAACGCTATCTCGGCTACCGGCTGCTCGTTGCGTGAGCGCAGGGTCGCCGACAGCTTCGCGAAAGGCCGAGGCGCTACCATCGCCGCGTTATGAGCTAACGGGGGCGCGGCGATGGGCCTGTACGGAATGATGAGAACGAGCGCGTCCGGCATGGCCGCGCAGGCCAACCGGTTGAGCACGGTGAGCGACAACATCGCAAACAGCTCCACCACGGGCTACAAGCGGGCGTCGACGGAGTTCTCATCCTTTGTGCTGCAGGCCGCCACGGCGGACTACGAACCGGGGAGCGTGGAGACCACGGTGCGGCGCGCCATCAGCCAGCAGGGCGCTTTCGACTACACGTCGAGCGCGACCGATCTCGCCGTGCAGGGGCAAGGCTTTTTCGTCGTGGCGGGGCTCGACGGCCAGCCGGTGCTGACGCGGGCGGGATCGTTCGTCAAGAGCGGCGACGGCGAACTGGTGAACGCCGCCGGTTACAGGCTGATGGGGTATCCTGCGGGCGCCGGCGCCGCGCCGGGCGTGGCGAACGGCTATGCCGGGCTGGAGGCGGTCAATCTAGCCACGCTCGCCTTGCAGGCCAACGCAAGCACCGATGGCGACCTGTTCTTGAACCTGCCGAGCGGCGCCGGCGTGACCGTCGCCGCCAATCTGCCCTCGGCCAACGCGGCCACGGCGGAGTTCGCCGGAAAGACCTCGCTCGTGGCGTATGACAGCCTCGGCAACGAGGTGACGCTCGATGTTTATACCGCCAAGTCGGCGGCCAATGTCTGGGATGTCGCCGTTTACGACCGGGCGGGCGCAGCGGCGGGCGGCGGGTTTCCGTATGCGGCGGGGTCGCTCCTGGATGCGGAGACGCTCACCTTCGACGCGACCTCCGGCGCCCTGGCCGCCTCAAGCCCGCAAAGCTTGGCCTTCACCATTCCCGGCGGCGCGGCTTTCACCCTCAACATGTCGCAAACAAGCCAGCTCGCCACTGGCTACACCGTGCTGGAGGCGACCGTGAACGGCAACGCGCCGAGCGAGGTGGACCGCATCGAGGTGAGCGAGTCCGGAGAGTTGGCCGCGATCTATGAAAACGGCGCCCGCGTCGTCGCCTATCGCGTGCCGCTCGCCAATGTGGCAAGCCCGGACAATCTGACGCCGCTTGCGGGCAACGCCTATTCGCCGGGCGGCGCGTCCGGCGACGTGCAGATCGGACAGGCTGGGGCGGGTGGCCTCGGCGTGTTCGTGCCGAGCGCCTTGGAGAAATCCACGGTCGATCTCGCATCCGAGCTGACCACAATGATCGAGTCCCAGCGCAACTACACGGCCAACTCCAAGGTCTTCCAGACCGCGGCGGAGCTGCTCGACGTGCTCGTCAACCTGAAGCGTTAACGGCGGATAAAAGAAAGCGCGGCCCATGTCGCTCACCCTCGGTTTGGATATCGCCTCGTCGAGCCTTAGGGCGTCCGCAGCGAACGCCGCTGTCGCCTCCCGCAACGTGGCTAACGCCGGAGACCCGAGCGCTTCCCGCAAGATCGCATCCATGGCGTGGACGCCGGGCGGCGGCGTGCGCCTCGCGGCGGTGACGCGCGCAGCCGACGCCTCCCTGCACGAAAAGCTGCTTTCGGCGACCTCGTCCGAGGCCCGGCTCTCCGTCATGAGCAGAGCTCTGGAGCGGCTGTCCGAGGCGACGGGCGCGGTCGACGACGAAGGCTCGCCCGCCGCGCTCGCCGGCAAACTGCGCGACGCGCTTCAAACCTACGCCGACGCGCCGGGCGATGCGCTGCGCGGCCAAGCGGTGGTGACGGCCGCGCACGATCTCGCCCGCAGCCTTAACTCGGCAAGCGCCGCAACACAAACGGCTCGGGCCGAGGCGGACGCCAAGATCGCCGAGGGCGTTGCGCGGGTGAACGAACTGCTTGCCGATTTTGCGGAATTGAACGCGGCCATCGTCACCGGCTCGCGCGCCGGCCGCGACATGACGGCCGACATGGACCGCCGCGACGCGGTGCTGAAAAGCATGGCCGAGCAGATCGACATCCGGACCATGACGCGGGCCGACGGCGACATGGCGATTTTCACCGCCGGCGGGCTGACCCTGTTCGCCACGACGCCGCGCACGCTCTCTTTTACGCCGACGCCGCTGTTCACCGCGGCCACCGCAGGCGCGCCGGTCTATGTGGACGGCGTGCCGGCGACGCAAGGCGGCCCGCTCGCCATCGGCGGCGGCGCCATCGCCGGCCATGTGGAGCTGCGCGACGCCTTAGCCCCGGTCTATCAAAGCCAGCTCGACGAGATGGCGCGCGGCCTTATCGCGCTGTTTCGCGAGAGCGACGTCTCCGCCACGCCGTCGCAGCCTGACGCCGCCGGGCTCTTCACCTATGGCGGCGCGCCCGCCATTCCGACGGCTGGCGCGGCGTCGCTGGGCCTCGCCGCAGACATCCGCGTCGCCGACCGCGCCGATCCAGCCCGGGGCGGCGATCCGTCCCGCATCCGCGACGGCGGCGTCTCCAACCCGGGCGATCCAGCGTTCGTCGCCAACCCGAGCGGGGCGGCCGGATATTCCACCCGCCTTCTCGCGCTAATTGACGGCTTTGAAGCCCCGGCCGCTTTCGACCCAGCCGCGCAATTGGGCGACACGGCCTCGCTGCTGGAGTTCGCCGCGTCCTCGGTCGGGTGGTTCGAGGGACAGCGTCAGACAGCAGAGGGAAATCTGGAGTTCGTGAGCGCCCAGGCCCAGCGCGTTGGCGAGGCGCACGCCAACGCCGTGGGCGTCAACCTCGACGACGAACTGGCGCGGCTCCTTGAAATCGAGCGCGCCTACCAAGCCTCGGCCAAGCTGCTGTCCTCCATCGACAGCATGTACGGCGCCCTCTTCCAGGCCATCCGGTGACGCCATGACCGCCGTTTCAACAACCGTCTTGTCCTCATCGCTGCGCGCCATCGTCGGCCAAACGCAAGAGCGGATCCTCGTCGCCGAAAAGGAAGTGGCCTCCGGGCGGCGCGCCGATCTCGGCCTGTGGTTGGGCGGGGGCGTCCGCGAGGCCGTATCCTTGCGCCGCGATCTGGCCGAACTCAATCGCCTGCGCGACACGAACGCTGCTGCAACGGTGCGGCTGGAGGGCACGCAGGCGGCGCTGCAAGCTGAGCTGAAAACCGCGCAAAGCTTCACGGAGACGCTGCTCACGGCGCGCGACAATCCGCAATCGCGCGATCTGGTCGCCGCCATGGCCCGCGACCACCTGGCCTCGCTCATCGCCAACGCCAACACGACAAGCGGCGGGGCGTATTTCTTCGGCGGCGTGAACTCGGGCGAGGCGCCGCTCGCCGACTATTTCAGCGATCCCGCCTCGGCGGCGCGTAGCAGCGTGGAAGCCGCCTTCCTGGCCGAGTTCGGGTTTTCCTTTGCAAGCGCAGCCGCTTACGACATCCCCGCCCCCGCGATGGAGACGTTTCTCGCCGGGCCGTTCGCCGCACTTTTCGACGCCCCCGGGTGGAGCGCGGACTGGTCGCGCGCGTCCGATGAGCCTCTGCGCATCCGCATCTCCGAGAGCGAAACGGCGGAGATCGGCGTCACCGCAAATGCGGACGGGTTTCGTAAGCTCGCCAGCGCGTATGCGGCTCTCACTGAGTTCGGGGCCGGCGCCGTCAACGATCAGGCCTTTCGCGCCGTCATCGACGCGGCCCTTTCCGCCATTGGCGAGGGGGTCGCCGACCTCTCCGGAGCCGCGGCGAAGCTCGGGGCGGTGGAGGAGCGCGTCTCCGTCTCATCCGAACGGCTGGAGAGGCGGATCACGCTTCTCTCCGCTCGCAGCGATGATCTGGAGGGCGTCGATCCATACGAGGCCTCCACCCGGCTGACCGCGCTGCAGACCCAGCTTGAGACGGCCTACGCTCTCACCGCGCGGCTGCAGGGCCTGAGCCTGCTCAATTATCTCCAACCCTAAGGACGGCGGCGATGTATCAATTCTCATACTCGGAAATGCTCGACGACACGCCGGGCGAGGCCCGAGCGCTCGAGCATCGCGCCCTGCTGCGTTCGATCGCGTTGCTGAAGTCGGCGGAGGCGGCCGGGCTGGATGCGCCGGAAACCGCCGAAGCGATCGGCTTCCTGCTGCGGCTCTGGGCGATCTTCCTGGAGGACCTGGCCGCGCCCTCCAACGGCCTCGCCCCGCCGCTGCGGGCCGATCTCATCTCCATCGGTCTGTGGCTGATGAAAGAGGCGGAGGAGGTGCGTTTCGGCCGGTCGCAGAACCTGCGCGGATTGATCGAGGTCTCCCAGTCCATTGCGGACGGCCTGAAATGAAGCCGTTCGGCGTCGGGCTGAAAGCGGGCGAGCGCATTTATGTCAACGGCGCCGTTTTGCGCGTCGACCGCAAGGTCGTGCTTGAGTTTTTGAACGACGTGCACTTCCTCCTCGAACAGCACATCATGCGGCCGGAGCAGACCACGACGCCGCTGCGTCAGCTCTACTTCATCGCACAGACCATGCTGATGGATCCGCCCAACCGGGAGGCCACCCGTCAGGCGTTCGAGACAAGCCACGCCGCGCTGATGCGCACGTTTTCGCATCCCGGGGTGCTCTCGGCGCTCCCGGACGCGCGCGCCCAAGCCGCTGCGGGCCGTGTGTTCGACGCGCTGAAAACGATCCGCGCGCTGTTTCCATTGGAGGATGAGATTTTAAGAGCCGGCGCGCGGGGCGCGGGCGCGCAGAAACGGCCCGACGAGGCGGCTTGAAGGAGGCGACGATGACGACGGTGGACGGGGTGACGGCGGGGCGCGCCGCTGGCGCGGAGACAAGCGGGGCGGCCACGCAAGCCGCGGCGTCGCTCGATTACGACGCATTTCTGACGCTGCTTGTCGCGCAGATGCAAAACCAGGATCCGCTGAACCCGGTCGACTCGACCGAATACGTTTCGCAGCTCGCCTCGTTCTCCACCGTCGAGCAGGCCATCAAAACCAACGCCAAGCTGGACAGCCTGCTCACATCCATGTCGCTTGCCCAAGGCGCCGGGCTAATCGGCCGCACGGCCTCATCCGCCGACGGCCGCGTCACCGGCGTCATCGAGAGCGTGCGCATCGGACGCGAGGGCGCGACGGCCGACCTGACGGGCGGCGGATCGCTGCGGCTTGGCGAGGGCGTGACGATCTCATGAGCGGCGGCGTCTGGGTCGCGCAGGCGCTGAGCGGCGAAATGGGGCAGGCGGATGCGCTCGACCTCGTCCGCGCGGCCCTCTGGGCGGTCATTCTCGCGAGCGGCCCGGCGGTCGTCGCGGCCATGACGGTCGGCGTCGCCATCGCGCTCCTTCAGGCGCTCACCCAGGTGCAGGAGGTCACGCTCACCTTCATTCCCAAGATCATCGCGATTTTCATCGTGACGATCATCGCCGCGCCGTTCATCGGCGGGGTTATTTTCAGCTTCGCCGAGCAGGCCTACGGCCGGATCGAGAACGGCTTCTAGGTCACACTCAGCGTTTCCGCAAACGAGAGGCGCGAGATGGCGCAACCGCAGACGCAAACCTCTTCGCCGGCGGTGGCGGGCGGCGGTCAGGATATCGGTTTCGCCGTTGGCGTTATCTGTATCCTCACCGTGCTTTTCCTCCCGCTCCCCGCCGCGCTTATCGACGCGGGGCTGGCGTTCTCCATCGCGCTATCCGTCTTGATCCTCATGGTCGCGCTGTGGATTCAGCGCCCCATCGAGTTCTCGGCCTTCCCAACGATCCTCCTCATCGCGACGTTGCTGCGCCTGTCGCTCAACATCGCCACGACGCGGCTCATTCTGACGGAGGGCCACCAGGGCCACGATGCGGCGGGCGACGTGATCGCCGGCTTCGCTCAATTCGTCATGGGCGGCGATTTTGTCATCGGCCTCATCGTGTTCATCATCCTCATCACGGTGAACTTCCTCGTCATCACCAAGGGGGCGACCCGCATCGCGGAGGTCGGCGCGCGCTTCACGCTCGACGCGATCCCCGGCAAGCAGATGGCGATCGACGCCGACCTGTCCGCCGGCCTCATCGACGAGGCCGAATCCATGCGCCGCCGCCGGGAGCTGGAGGAGGAAAGCGCGTTTTTCGGCGCTATGGACGGCGCATCGAAATTCGTGCGCGGCGACGCCATCGCGGGCCTCATCATAACGGCGGTCAACATCTTCGGCGGAATCGTCATCGGCGTCGCACGCCATGGCATGCCCTTCGCCGATGCGGCGGACGTGTATGTGAAGCTCTCCGTGGGCGACGGCCTTGTCACGCAAATCCCGGCGCTCATCGTCAGCCTCGCGGCGGGCCTGCTCGTCTCGAAGGGCGGCGCGCGGGGCTCGGCCGAGAAAGCCGTGTTCGGGCAGTTGGGGCATTATCCGCGCGCGCTCACCGTCGCGGGGCTTGTGATGATGACGCTGGCGTTCGCTCCGTCGCTGCCGTTCCTGCCGTTCGCCGCGCTTGGGGGCGCGCTCATTTTCGCCGCGCAGGTCATTCCGCGACGCAAGGCGGCGGAGGCGGCCGCCGATCAGGCGCGGGCCGATGAGGCGGCGCAGGCGGCGGATGCGGAGGCGCGGGAATCCGTGGCCGAAACGCTCAAAGTGCCCGGCATCGAATTGTGCCTGGGCAAGCAACTGGCCGGCGCGATGATGCAGGATTACGGCGAGCTGTCTCACCGGGTGGCCCGGCTGCGGCGCAAATTCGCCAAGCAATACGGTTTCGTCGCGCCGGAGATCAAGCTCACGGACGACATCGCCTTGCCGCCCAAAAGCTACCAGATCAAGATCCACGGCTCGACCGCCGCCGCGGGCGACTTGCGCATCGGCGAGACGCTGGTGATCGTCGGCGACGGCCCGCTCCCGAGCATCCCGGGCGATGAAACCCGGGAGCCCGCCTTCGGCATGCGCGCGATATGGATCCCCGAGCTGTTCGCCGCCGCCCTGAAGCGCGAAGGCTTCATGCCGGTGGACGCCATGTCCGTGATGCTCACCCATCTTGCCGAGGTGATCCGCGCCAACCTCGCGCAGCTGTTCTCATATCGCGACATGCGCGCGCTGCTTGATCGGCTGGAGCCCGACTATCGGCGGCTGCTGGATGAGATCGCCCCGGCGCACATCTCCCATTCCGGGCTGCAGGCGGTGTTGCGGCTGCTGCTGGCCGAGCGTGTGTCGATCCGCAACCTGCCTCTCATCCTCGAGGCCGTGGCTGAGGCGGCCCCGCACAATCGCCGCGTCGAGGCCATCGCCGACCATGTCCGCATGCGCCTCGCCCCGCAGATTTGCGGCGATCTGGCGGAGAACGGGGCCATCAAGGCGCTGCGCCTCGGCCCTCGCTGGGACATGGCGTTCCACCAGGCGCTGCGGCGCGACGCCAAAGGCGAGGTGATGGAGTTCGCCATCGAGCCGGCCCTTGTCGAGCAATTTGGCGCGGAGGCCTCGCGCGCCATTCGCGAGCAGATGGACAAGGGGCACAGCTTCGCGCTCATCGTCGGCCCCGACATACGCGCCTATGTGCGCATGATCATTGACCGCATGTTCCCCAACCTTCCGGTGCTGTCGCATCTGGAGCTGGCGCGGGGCGTGGACGTGCGGACGCTTGGTGCGGTGTCGTGACGCTCGCCGCGCTCGCGCAGGAGGCGGTCTTGCTCGCCGCGGTGGTTTTCTGCCGGGTGGGCGCGTGCTTGATGGTCATGCCGGGCTTCTCCTCAACGCGGGCTCCGATGCAGCTGCGCCTGTTCATCGCCATCGCGGCGTCTCTCGCTGTCGCGCCCGTCGCCGCTCCCGCCCTCACCCCCCTGCCGCGCCCGGCGGACTGGCTCGGCCTCGTGGCGCTCATGGCGTCCGAGCTGGCGACAGGCCTCGCCATCGGCGTCATGGCCCGGTTGTTCTTCCTCAGCCTTCAATTCCTGGCGACCGCCGCCGCAACCGCCATTGGCTACGCGAATGTCGGCGGCGGGGTCGAGGACGGCGACGCCGAACCGGAATTCGCCACGCTGTTCACGCTGTCGGCCGCCGCGCTGTTTTTTCTCCTAGACCTGCATCTGGAGACCGTTCGCGCCCTCGCCGGCACCTACGCCGTCATCGCGCCGGGAGGCGGCCTCCCCCAGCACTTGCCGCGCATCGCCGACACGCTCGCGTCCGCGACGCTCCTGGCGTTGCAGGTCGTCAGCCCGTTTATCGTGCTCAGCGTCATTCTGAACTTCCTGTTCGGGGTGGCCAACAAGCTGGCCCCGCAGGCGCCGGTCGCGTTCATCTCCGCGCCGTTCGTGCTCGCGGGCGGGCTTTACATCGCGCTCGCGGTCTCAAGCGACGCGCTGACGGTCTTCATGGCCGGCTTCTCGGCATGGCTCAGGGGCCAATGACATGAATGAGGACGCCAAACATCGCCGCGCGGTGCGGGTTCTGCTCGCCATCGAGGCCCTGCTCCAGCGTGATCGGCTGGCCGCGCAGGCGCTCGACGCGGAGGCGGCCCGGCGCCAGAGGGAGCTTGCCGACGCGTTCGCCCGCCTCTCTCAGCCCGGCGGCGAGCGCCTTGGGCCAGAAGCCTACGCCCACGCGCGGGCGCTGTCCGCCGAGATCGCCAGCCTCCGCGCGCGCCGCATAGAGGCGGACGCGGCGATTGAGCAGCGGGCGGCCTCCCATCGCTTGGCCGCCAAAACCGCCGACGCCCGTCGCGTCGAGCGCGACCGCGCCGAGGAGGATCGGGCCCTCCGCCTCTGGCTCGAAGCCGCGACGGCGCGCAAGGCGGAAGGCCCTGACTGAGCGGCGAGCCTCGCGCAAGGCGCCTATGCCACCGTTGCGCCATGACGCTGCCAACGAACGACATTCTGCTCGACGTCGCCGCCGCGGCCGACCCCGTACGCGCTCAGGAGGCCCGCGCCAAGCTCGCCGCACAGAGCCGGCCCGCCGAGCGCGCTCTGGGGCAGGGTGCGGCGTTCAAGGCGCCGTTCAGCCCAACCGTCCCGCCAACGCCGGGCGCGACCCCGATCGCGCGCCCAGAGCCTGCGCCCCTCGCCCGCTTCGAGCGGTTCGTCGCGCAAACCTTCATCGAGGCGATGCTGCCGGCGGCGGACGGCGGCTGGCTCGGCGGCGGCGCGGGGGCGAAGGTCTGGCGCTCGTTTCTGGCCGAAGCGCTGGCGGAGCGGACGGCGGCGTCCTTCGGCTTGGCGCGCAGTTTCAATCCGCAGCCGCCCAAGGAGGTCAACGATGCATGAGGCAAGAACCCCGCCGACCCAGGCGTCCGCGCACGTGGAGGCTGTGCTCGACCGGCTGGAGGCCGCCCTTGACGGCGAAACGGCGGCGTTGCGAGCTGGCGGCGTCGCATCGTTGCAGCCGTTCATCGACATCAAAACGCAGAGCTTGCTGACCCTCAGCCAACTTCCCGGCGGCCAGCTCATCCACGCAAAGCGGCTCGCGGCGTTGCGGGCCAAGCTCGACGCCAACGCGCGCATGCTGGCGATGCATGCGGAAGCCGTGAGCGAGGTGGCGACCATTATCGCCGCCGCAATGGAGGAGCAGTCGTCCGACCGCACATACACCTCCGCCTCGCACCGCAAACGCGCATGATCAAGATGCTGTTGAGCGGCGCGTGGGGCGCCTGCGTGGCGCTCGTATGCGCCCAGGTCGCCATGACATGGGGCGCGCCCTCCGGGGCCGCCGCGCCGGAGCGCCCGCAGCCGAC
This sequence comes from Hyphomicrobiales bacterium, assembly GCA_033764775.1. Taxonomy (GTDB): domain Bacteria; phylum Pseudomonadota; class Alphaproteobacteria; order Rhizobiales; family Rhodomicrobiaceae; genus JAWXCE01. The sequence continues at coordinate 25,224 of JANRIQ010000032.1, forward strand.
GCCGGTGAAACTGTCGCCGCTCAGCGTTCCCATCATCGCGGATGGCAAAATCCAAGGCTACATCGTCGCACGCCTCAGCTTCAGCGCCGATGGCGCGCGCGGCAAAACCGCTCCGGCGGCGCTCGACGCCTTTCTCTCGGACGAGGCCTTCCGCACGATTTACTCGGACGAGTCCATCGACTTCCGCAGCCTCAAAAAGCACGATCTGGCCGCTTTTGCGGAGAAGGTCGTGGAGCGGGTGAATGCGCGGCTCGGCGGCCCGGTGGTGTTGAACGGCTTCGTGGACGAGTTCAACTATGTGCCCATTGAGGAGGCCCGGCGCGGCCCCCCGCGCGGCGAAACCAAGCCGCCGCGATAGCCCATCAGCCCTGCAGCGCGCGCAGCGTCTCTTGAAACGGGTCGAGGCTCGGCGGGTCGGCGGGGTGCTGCCGTAGAGCCCCGTAGAGGCGCGGCGTGAGGGCGACGGCCTTGTCCAGCGCCTCGTCGGCGCCCGCCCTGTGCCCTGCAATCATCCGCATGTCGCGCGTCTCCTCGAACTGGGCCGCCATCGCCTTCAGCATCTGGGCGGCCTTGCGCTCATCCGGCGTCCAGGCGAGATCGGCCAGCCGCGACACGGAGGCGAGGATGTTCACCGCCGGATAACGCCCTTGGTCGGCGATGGCGCGATCCAGCACGATATGGCCATCCAGCGAGCCGCGCGCGCAGTCGGCCACAGGGTCGTTGTGATCGTCGCCGTCGACCAGCACGGCGAACAGGGCGGTGACGGCGCCGCGGCCCTCGACGCCGGGCCCCGCGCGCTCCAGCAGCTTGGGCAATGTGCTGAACACGCTTGGCGGGAACCCTCGCGCCACCGGCGGCTCGCCCGAGGCCAGCGCTACGTCGCGCGCCGCGTGAGCGTAGCGGGTGATCGAGTCCACGGCGAGCAGCACATGGGCGCCTTGATCGCGGAAGAACTCGGCGACCGCCATCGCGGCGAACGGAGCGAGGCGACGCATCATGGCGCTCTCGTCGCCCGTCGCCACGATGGCGATGGCGCGCCCGCGCCTGTCGCCCAATACATCCTCCAAAAACTCCCGCGCCTCCCGCCCGCGCTCCCCCACCAGCGCGACCACTGCGACGTCGAACGCGGCGGCCCTCGTCAGCATGGCGAGCAGCGTGGATTTGCCGACGCCCGAGCCGGCGAACAGGCCGATGCGCTGGCCGCGCACCAGCGGGGTGAAGATGTCGATGACCCTGACGCCCGTTCGTAGCGGCTCGCCGACGCGCTGACGCGAGAGGGACGGCGGCGGATCGGCGAAGAGCGGCGCGTCCGAATCGCCGCAACTGAGCGGGCCGAGACCGTCCACGGGGCGGCCGAACGGGTCGATGGCGCGACCGAGCCATCCTGCGTTAGGTCGCAGACTGAGCGCCGCGTCGCGCCATACGCGGTCGCCCAGCCGCGCGACCACGCGGTCGTCATAGGGCTTCACGAGAGCCGCGGCCTCGCGCAGCGCCACCACCTCGGCCTTGCCCGCGCCCGACCCGCGCCCGATGCGCACCACATCGCCGAGCGCCGCCACGGCCTCCAGCCCGCGCACCGCAAGCGCCTGGGCGGACGCGTCAACCACGCGCCCGCCCTGATGCACGAACGGTTCGGCAACGGCTTCGACGGCGTTGGCGAGAGCGGCAAGCGCGCAAGCGTGAGCGGAGGCCGCGTCAGCTTGCGCCGCTGAGGGTTCTGAGACCGTCATTCAGCGTATTCTCCGTTGCGCCGAGCGTGTTCGCCACCGCATCGAACGCGCGCGAGACGGCGATGAGGCTCGACATCTCCGAAACGGCGTTCACGTTCGCCCCTTCGAGATAGCCTTGCATGACGCCGTTGCGAGAGAAATCGAGGATCGGCCAGCCGGGGGGGTCGGACAGCACGCCGGAGTTCTCATAGCGCGTGAGCTTGGCGTCGGCGTTGAGGCCGAACAGACCGATGACGCCTGTGCGCCGCCCGTTTTGGGTGATGGCGCCGTCCGCCGCGATCTGGGGCGGACCTCCCGCCGGATCGAGCTGGATCGGCGCGCCCCCCACGTCGAGCACGGCGTGGCCGTTCAGCGTGCGCAACTCACCCTCGGGCGTCATTTGCAAGCGGCCGTCGCGGGTGTAGGCCTGGCCCTGCGGCGTGGCGATGGCGAGCCAGCCCTCGCCTTTCACCGCCACATCGAACGCGCCGCCGGTGCGCTGCATGCCGCCCGCCTCGCGCGAGATGAACGTGCCGCCCGCGCCCGCGAAGGCCACGCCGCCGTCGCCATGGCGGGAGAGCAGCTCCTCGAACCGCACCTCTTCGGCGCGAAAACCGGCGGTGTTGGCGTTCGCCACATTGTGCGCGACCGTCTCCATGCGTTTCTGAAGCGCGAGCTGCGCGGATAAGCCCACATACAGGCTGGTTTGCATCACACGCCCCCGCGGCGCAGGCTTTGCAGCGTGAAGAACAGGTTTTGATCGACGCCCGTCCCGCGCGCGAGCAGCGCGTTGACGCCGGTTTGCGGTTCGCTCTGCGCATCGGAGAGGTTGACGAAACGAGAGACGAGCCGCTGCAGCTTCTCCGGATCTTTAAAGTCGGCGATGGGCAGTCGCGCTTTGAGCATCTCGGCCTGCTTGTCGATGTCGAGCGCCGAAGTGGACGCCGGCAGCCCGGCGAGCGTTTGCGCGACCTTTGTCAGCGCGCTGTCGGCGAGAAGTTGATACGGGCTGGTGATCTCGGGCGCGCGCCGCTCAAAATACAGCGCCAGCCGCGCTGCGTCGCTGCGCTGACCGGCTTGTTCCTCGAGCGTCTGCCGCACATAGCGGTCGACGACGCCCTGCCTTGCCCGGTCGAACACGGTCGCCGTTTCCCCATATCGGGCGAAGTTGAAGGTCTCGACGAAGTCGCGGTAGCGCCTGTCGGCCAATTGGTTGGCGAAGCTGGCGCTGTCGTCGACGCCGCCCTCGAGCGCCTTGCGCATGAACGCCTTGGCGAAGGTCATGCTCTCAAGCCCGAACGCCTTCATGGCGTAACCGAAGAGGCGCCGGTCGTTCACAAATTCGTCGACGGTTTTGACCGTCTCGATCTTGGCGAGATAATAGGCCGTGTCGCGCCCGACTTGAGGTTGCGCCGAGACGCGGGAAAGCGCGGCGGGCAAGTTCTGCGCGTAAAATCGGTAGCTGGCGGCGGCTGACTGCATGGCGGCTCCTCCTCCGCCATCTTACGGCCGCCGCCTTACGCAAGGCTTGCCCGAATTCTTACAATCGGCCGCAACTATGGCGTTGCGGCCCAAGCCGATCACATCGCCGGTTGCGGCGCGTCCGGTTGAGGCATATCCTGCGGCCCCTGCGGCATGTCGTTCATCACTTCGCCGCTTCGCACCTCTTCGGCCGTTACGATTTTCGCCTCGTCCATGATCTTGGCCACTTGATCGCGGGGGCGCTCCAGGATCGCCGCGACGCCCATGCCGCCCGCCGTACAGATGGAGATGAGGCCGCGCCCGCCGCCGTTTTCCTCCAGGAGCTTGGCGAGGTTCGCGATGATGCGCCCGCCCGTCGCCGCGAAGGGGTGGCCAAAGGCGATGGACGAGCCTTTCACGTTCAGCTTGGAGCGGTCGATGGAGCCGAGCGGCTTGTCCTTGCCGAGCACCTCCTTGCAGTATTTCGGGTCTTCCCAGGCTTTCAGCGTGGCGAGCACCTGCGCGGCGAACGCCTCGTGGATTTCATAGAAGTCGAAGTCCTGCAAGGTCAGCCCGGATTGATCGAGCAGCTTGGACACCGCGACGGTCGGCGCCATCAGCAGGCCCTGGCCTTTGACAAAATCGAGCGCCGCGTGCGCGCCATAGGTGAGATAGGCCTGCGGCTTCAGCCCGTGCTTCTCCGCCCATTCCTCGGAGGCGAGCAGCACGGCGGAGGCGCCGTCGGTGAGCGGCGTAGAATTGGCGGCGGTCAGCGTGCCGCGCTCGGACTTCTCAAACGCCGTTTTCAGCGTGCCGATCTTCTTCAGGTCGATGTCCTCGCGCAGGTTGTTGTCGCGGTAGACACCAGCAGTCGGCACGATGAGGTCGTCCATGAAGCCTTCGTTGTAGGCGGCCGCCGCCTTCTTGTGGCTCTCATAGGCGAGCTTGTCCTGCTCCTCGCGCGGCACGTGGAACTCCTGCGCCATCAGCTCGCAATGCTGGCCCATGGAAAGCCCGGTGCGCGGCTCGTTCACGCTTGGCGCGTTCGGCGTCAGCTCGGACGGCGAAAACCCGGCGAAAAACGTTTTGACCTTCTCGCCGGTTGAACGGCCACGCGAGACCTTCGCGAGCCGGTGCGCAAACTTGCGGCTGAAGACCACGGGCGCGTCGGAGATGGTGTCGGAGCCGACGGCGATGGCGCTGTCGATCTGGCCGGTCGCGATCTTCGCCGCGCTGCCTAGCGCCGCTTGCAGGCTGGTGCCGCACGCCTGGCTGAGCGTCACGCCCGGCGTCGTCGGCGCCAGCTTCGTGCCGATCACCGCCTCGCGCGGCAGGTTGAAGTCTTTGGTGTGGGTGACGACCGCGCCGCCCACCACCTCGTCGATGTGCTCGCCTTCGAGATGATACTTCTCGACGAGGCCATTCAGCGCCGTCGTCATCAGGTCGAGGTTGCTTAACTCTTGATATGAGGTGTTCGAGCGCGTGAACGGCGTGCGCACGCCGCCGATGACCGCCACCCGGCGCAATCCGTTTTGTTGCATGATCGTCTCTCCTTGCTCCGTGAGGCTCGCCATGGCCGCCTCTCGCCTTGCGGCGTGGGAAATTCTAGGCGGCCTCCGCACGCGTTTCGGCGCGCGGCTGACCGAGCGATGCGCGATAATGCAGCGGCCCGCCGCGGAATGGGGCGAAGCCGGTGCCGAAGATGACGCCCGCGTCGGCGTGGTCGGCGCTCTCAACAATGCCGTCAGCCACCGCACGCTCGCACTCGTCGATGAGCGGCTTCACCAGTTCGCGGCCGAGCGCTTCGAGTTCCAGCGCGTCATACTGCGCCTCCGCTTTCTGCGGCTTGCCGTCCACCCATTTGTAAAATCCCTCGCCGGATTTCTTGCCGAGCTTGCCGGACGAGATCAGCTGCGTCAGTTCGCTGTTTTGAGATGTGCTTGCGCCCAGGATTTTGGCGACGCTGCCCGCCACGTCGAGGCCGACGACATCCACCAGCTCCACAGGCCCCATCGGCATGCCGAATTTGAGCGCCGCCTGGTCGATCTTTTCCTTGGGCACGCCCGCCTGCACGCGGGTCAGCGCGCCAAACATATAGGGAGCCAGCACGCGGTTGACCATGAAGCCAGGGCACGAATTGCAGATCAGCGGATACTTGTCGATGGCGGTGACGAACGCGCAGCCCTTGCGGATGTCGTCCTCGCGCGACTGCGGCCCGCGGATGACCTCGACGAGCGGCAATTGCGGCACGGGGTTGAAGAAGTGGAGGCCGATAAGCCGCGCCGGGTCTTTCAGCGCGGATGCGATCTGCTCGATGGGGATTGAGGAGGTGTTGGTGGCGAGCACCGCATCCGGCTTGGCCTTGGCTTCCAGCGCCTGGAACAGCTTCTGTTTGGCCTCAAGATTTTCGTAGATCGCCTCGATGATCACATCGGCGCGGTTCACATGGTCGCCGTCCACATCGGCGTGAAGCCGCGCCATGGCCACGTCCACCTCGGTTGCGCCGCGCATGCGCTTTTTGAAGTAGCTCTTGGCGCGGCCGATGGCTTTATCCACCGCCTCTTTCGTGGTGTCCTGTAGGCTGACCTCCATGCCGGAGGCGACGCACACCGCCGCGATGTCGCCGCCCATGGTGCCCGCGCCGACCACATGCACACGGCGCGGCTTCGGCAGGCCCCGGGGCGCCTCAGCCTTGAGCATCTCGGACAGCTTGAAGACTCGGCGCAGATTGCGCGATTGCTCAGAGACCATGAGCGGAGTGAAATAGCGCGTCTCGGCCACCGCCATGCGCTTGGGGTCGCCGCCAAACTTCTCGAACAGCTCGATCAGGCGGAACGGCGCGGGGTAATGCTCCTCGCGCACTTTTGCGGCCGTCTCCTCGCGCATTTTCTTTGCAAGGTAGGAGCGGGCCGGCCCGGCGGTAAGCTGACGCTTCCACCACACGGGGCGGCCAAGCGACTTACGCTTCTGCAGCACGGCGCGGCGGCCAGCCCATTTAAGCTCGTGGCGCGTGGCGACAAGACTATCCACAAGGCCGATGGCGCGGGCGGCGGAGGCGCGCAGCAGGCGGCCGGTGAGCATCGCGGGCATGGCGTCCATGGCGCCGGCGAGCTTGGTGAAGCGCACCGTGCCGTGCAGGCCCGGGATGATGCCGAGCTTCACCTCCGGCAGGCCGAGGCGGGTGTTGTCCTCGCGTGTGGCGATGCGATAGTGGCAGGCCATCGCGAACTCCAGGCCGCCGCCGACGCAGAACCCGTGGATCGCCGCGACGGCGGGGATGGGCAGGCGCTCGATGCGGTCGAGGATCGCCGTGCCCGCCTTCACCACGGCCTCCACATCCGCCTCGCGTGTGAGGTTTTCGAATTCGCGGATGTCGGCGCCGGCGATGAAGCCGCTGTCCTTGCCGGACATGAATACGACGCCGCGCGCCTCGCCCCGTTTGGCGGCGTCTTCGAGACGTGTTACGATCGCCTCAAGCTCGCGCATGGTCTCCTGCCCGAGCGTGTTGGCGCTTTCGCCCTGCTGATCGAACACCGCCCACGCGATGCTCTCAAAGTCGATGTGAAAGCGCCAATGCTTCAGCGCGGAGAGTTCGGCTGCCATGCGTCGTCCCTCGATTTTTTTGTCTATTCGGCGGCGTAGAAGTTTTCGTTCGCCGCTTGGATTTGCGCCTGCGCCTGCGACTGCGCGGGGAAAGCGCCCCGCGAGTTATGGCCGACGCCCGCCCGCGGCGCAATCTCTTCCGGGTCGAAGTGATCCACGGCGACGACGCGGGCCACCAGCGTTTCAGCTTCGCGCAAGCCGCGAGCTTCGTCCGCGGTCAGCACGCCTTTGCGCTCGGCTTCCGCGAACCAGTCGTTGCCAAGGAAGCGGCGCACCGTTCCATCGCGCACGGCGCGCTCCAGCTTGCGGTCGGCGGCCTCGGTCTCGATCACCTTGGCGAGCGCCGCTTCGAGCACACCCGTCGCGTCGTTCGGGTCGCGGCTCACATAGATGTCGCGGGTGAGGCGGTCGCGCACCTCGCCGGGCTCCAGCGCAAGACGCACGATGGCTTTGCCTTGCGCGTCAGACGCGGGCGCGAAGCTGCCGAAGATCGCAAGGCCGAGCAGCGGGCGAATGGCGCGCGTCGGATGGTTGCGGATCGCGTCGCCGAGCGCGGCATAGAAGCGATGCAGGCAGTTCTGCGCGCAGTAGTCGAGGATGGGCTGGTCGGCGGCGGGCTGGCCGTCGTCCTCGAAGCGCTTCAGGAGGCATGAGAGCAGATAGAGTTCGCTCAGCGCGTCCGCCAGGCGCCCGGTCGTGCGCTGGCGCACCTTCAGGCCGCCGCCCAGCGTCGCGACCGTCATGTCGGCGGCGAGCGCGAAGTTTTTGGAGGCGCGGTGAAGCTGGCGATACCAGTAGCCGTTCGGCCCGGTCGGGGCGGAGGCGAACATGCCGGCGGTCAGGTTGTGGAACGCAGCGCCGAAAATGTTGGCGACCGCGAAGCCGACATGCCCCTCGAACGCCGTCTCGAACAGGCGGAATCCCTCACGCGGGTCGGGATGCTGGGCAGCCTCAACCTCTTTGTAGAGCCAGGGATGCGCGCGCAGCGCCCCTTGCGCGAAGGTGATGAGGTTGCGGGTGAGGATGTTGGCGCCTTCGACCGTGATGCCGACAGGCACCATCTGATAGGCGGATTGCAGATAGTTCGACGGCCCGTCGCAGATGGCCTTGCCAGCCGCGATGTCCATGGCGTCGTTCACCGATTGCCGCATCCGTTCGGTGGACTGATACTTCATCAGCGCGGAGATGACCGCGGGTTTCTCGCCCGCCGACACCATCGACGAGGTGACGGAGCGCGCTGCCTCGAGCGTATACGCCGTCTCGACGAGGCGAGCCATCGGCTCTTCAATGCCCTCCATGCGCCCGACCGGCAGGCTAAACTGTTTGCGCACGCGGCCGTAAGCGGTCGATACGCGCAGCATCATCTTGGCGCCCGCGGTTGACGACGCGGGCAGCGAGATGGCTCGGCCAGCGGCAAGACAGCTCATCAACATCCGCCAGCCTTGGCCGACATATTGCTGACCGCCGATAACCCAGTCGATCGGGATGAACACGTTCTCGCCCCAGGTCGGGCCGTTGGGGAAAGCGTTGCCGCACGGAAGGTGGCGGCGGCCGATGTTCACGCCGGGGTGCTGGGCGGGCACGAGCGCTAGCGTGATGCCCACATCTTCGCCCTTTCCGAGCAGGTTCTCCGGATCGAACAGACGGAAGGCGAGACCGAGCAGCGTCGCTTTCGGCGCCAGCGTGATATAGCGCTTGTCCCAGCTCAAACGGATGCCGACGACCTCGCGGCCCTCGTGCATGCCCTTCACCACCGTGCCGATGTCCCGCATCGAGGCTGCGTCCGAACCGGCCATCGGCGAGGTGAGCGCGAAGCACGGCACCTCCTCGCCCCTCGCGAGGCGCGGCAGGTAATATTCTTGCTGCTCGTGCGTGCCGAACTTCTCGATCAGCTCGCCCGGCCCGAGCGAGTTCGGCACCATGACGATGGTGACGGCGTCCGGCGAGCGGGAGGAAATCTTGCCGAGGATTATGGATTGGGCTTGCGCCGAGAAGCCGAGGCCGCCATGCGACTTCGAGATCAGCATGCCGAGGAAGCTGTTGCGCTTCACGAAATCCCAGATTTCCTCGGGCACCTCGCGGCGGTCGTGGCGGATCTCCCAGTCGCGCAGCATCCGGCACAGCTCTTCCGTCGGGCCGTCGATGAAACGGCGTTCCTCGTCGGTCAGCGTGATGGGCGCGACGGCGCGCAGCTTCGCCCAATCCGGCTCGCCGGAGAACAGCTCGGCGTCGAACCCGACGGTGCCCGCCTCAAGCGCCTCCTTCTCCGTGTTGGAGACGGGCGGCAGGATTTTCTTCACCATTCCGAATGCGGGACGCGTGAGCGCGACGCGGCGGATCGATCGAACAGACAGGAGGCCGAGGACGGCGGCCGGAAGCAGCGCGGCGAGCGCGCCCCAGCCGAGGTCTGGCATGGTCAGCCGCCCAGCGGGGACGCCCATCAGAATGAGCGCCGTGGCGACGGCGACAAAGATCGCCCATGCGCCGAGCGGGGCGCGTCGCATGCCCAGAGCGACCATCGCCGCAAAGCACGCCAGAATGAATATGATGGCCGCCATGACCGTGTCTCTCCCTTGCGAAGGTTTGCGCGGCGCGCCGCGCATATCGCCCCGCCGGAAGCGGCTCCGCCCTGAGGCGAACCGGCCGCGAAGGGGCGCGGGTTTAAATTATTTTAAGGCGACAATAACATAGACAAAAAAATCTTGCGATCCTAGAGATAAGCAGCCGACGCCGTTTCGCAACCGGCTTGCGCGGCGTCGCCCGATGTTTGTGCATGGCGCCTAAACATAATCGTTGTCGACGCTTGCCGGTTTTTGTTAGTCCTGCGGAACACATCGGAGACGGCGGCGCGCGGCCGCCCATGGGGCGCATCCAGGGTGGAATACTTCCTGCAGCAGTTGATCAACGGGGTCACGCTCGGCTCCATCTACGGCCTGATCGCCATCGGGTATACGATGGTATACGGGATCATCGGCATGATCAACTTCGCCCATGGCGATATTTTTATGATCGGCGCGTTCATCGCGCTCGCCGCCATTATCGGGTTTTTCGCCGCTGGGGTCGCGGTGCCGCTCGCCCTGCTTATGGCGCTCGTCATATCCATGGCGGTCACGGCGGTGTGGGGCTGGACGCTCGAGCGCATCGCCTACAGACCGCTGCGCGCGTCGTTCCGCCTGGCCCCGCTCATCACCGCCATTGGCGCCTCCATCGTGTTGCAAAACTTCGTTCAACTGGCGCAGAGCGCGCGCGTGAAGCCGCTCCCGCCCGTCGTCACCGGAGGCTACACCCTCGTGGAGGGCGAAACGTTCTCGGTCAACATTTCCAACGCGCAGCTGCTGATTATCGCCGTGACGATCACTCTCATGGCCCTGTTCTCCGCGATCATCGCGCGCACCAGTCTCGGCCGTGCGCAACGGGCCTGCGAACAGGATAGGCTGATGGCGGCGCTCTCGGGCGTGAACGTCAACCGCACGATCTCGCTCACCTTCGTCATGGGCGCCGCGCTGGCCGCCGTGGCCGGCTCGATGTATCTCATGTATTACGGCGTCATTGATTTCTTCATCGGCTTTATCGCCGGCATCAAAGCGTTCACGGCGGCGGTGCTCGGCGGTATCGGATCGCTGCCGGGAGCTATGTTCGGCGGCCTCGTCATCGGCCTCATTGAGGTGTTCTGGGCGGGATATTTCAACACCGCCTACAAGGACGTGGCGGCGTTCTCGATCCTCGCCGTGGTGCTCATCTTCCTGCCCTCCGGTCTGCTCGGCAAACCCGAAGTGGAGAAGGTCTGAGGATGACGGCGGCCGCGACCGCAGAGGCGCAACGCTCCGCCGCTATCCCCGAAGCCTTGCGCGATGCGGCGCTTGCAGGGTTCGTCGCGCTGGTGCTCTTCGGCTCCCTTATTGGCCTCAAGACGGAGCCGCAGAACGAGCGTCTGGTTCTCGTGCAGCAGTGGCCCTCGGCTTTCGCGCTGGCGTTCATCGTGGCGGGCGGGCGGTTTCTGCTCGACGTGCTCGTCTGGCGGCGCGGGGCGACGGCCACAGGCGAGGCCTGGGGCGGCTACGCTGTTGCTTTGAAGTCGGCGCTCGTCTTTTTCGCTGCTCTCGGCGCGGCGCTGACCATCATCCCCGACGGGCGGGCGGGCTTCTCCGGCTTGGCGCAATCGCTGCCTATCGCCCCGGCATGGCGCGACTCGATCGCGACCGCCCTCGGCCTCATCGGCGTGGCGTCGATGGGCGTGTTCACCGTGACGGCCGCGATGCTGATCTCCCGCGCGGCGCGCCTAGCGCTCAATCCTAAAATCGGCGATGGCCCGCGCTTCACCCCCGCCGCCTTAACCCGTAACCTGATCGACGAGCTGGCGCCCGCGCTTCTTATCATCGCGCTCCTGCTGCCCATGCTCGTCGCGGGGCCGCAGCAGCGCTACGCCATGGACACGGCCGTCCAAGTCGTCACCTACATCATGCTCGGCTGGGGGCTGAACGTGGTGGTGGGCCTTGCGGGCCTACTCGATCTCGGTTACGTGGCGTTCTACGCCGTCGGCGCCTATTCCTACGCCATCATTGCGACGGAGTTCGGATGGTCGTTCTGGGTCTGCCTGCCGCTCGCCGGCGCCTTCGCCGCGTTTTTCGGGGTGGTGCTGGGCTTCCCCGTGCTGCGCCTGCGCGGCGACTATCTGGCCATCGTGACGCTCGCCTTCGGCGAGATCATCCGCATCGTGCTCATCAACTGGCAGAGCTTCACCGGCGGGCCAAACGGCATCAACAACGTGCCGCAGCTCAGCTTTTTCGGGCTGCCGTTCAACCGCTCCGACGAGGGCTTCCACGCCTTTTTCGGCCTGGAGTTCAACTCCGCGCACCGCATCATCTTTTTCTACTACGTGATCCTGGCGCTGGCGCTGTTCACCAATTTCGTGACCATGCGGCTGCGGCGCCTGCCCATCGGCCGCGCCTGGGAGGCGCTGCGCGAGGACGAGATCGCCTGCCGGTCGCTCGGCCTCAACACCGTCAACATCAAGCTGTCGGCCTTCGCCATCGGCGCCATGTTCGCCGGCTTTGCGGGGTCGTTCTTCGCGACAAGGCAGGGGTTCATCAGCCCCGAGTCGTTCACGTTCCATGAGTCGGCCCTCGTGCTCGCGATCGTCGTGCTCGGCGGCCTCGGCAGCCAGATCGGCGTCGTCATCGCCTCCATCGCCCTCATCGGCGCCTCCGAGTTCTTCCGCGACCTCGAAGAGTACCGGCTCATCATCTTCGGCGCGTCCATGGTCGCGCTGATGACGTGGCGGCCGCGCGGCCTCGTCGCGACGCGCACCCCTTCCGCCGTGCTGGTGGAGCGTAAGGAGATCGCCTCCGGCCTCGTGACGGAGGGGAAGGGATGACGACGCCTTCGATCCTCACGGTCGAGCGCCTCACCATGCGCTTCGGCGGGCTGGTGGCGGTGAACGGCCTCTCCTTCGAGGCGAGGCGCCGCGAGATCACCGCCCTCATCGGCCCGAACGGCGCCGGCAAAACCACGGTGTTCAACTGCATCACGGGCTTCTACAAACCGACCGAAGGCCGCATTCTTCTCGCCCACAACGCGCCGGAGCCGGGCGCCGTCGACGCGCTGACCGCCTCCGCCGCCTCCCACGGCCGCGATCTTTTCCTGCTCGAACGCATGGCCGGGCACGACATCGCCGCCAAGGCCAAAGTCGCCCGCACCTTCCAAAACATCCGCTTGTTCGGCGGCATGACGGTGCTTGAGAACCTGCTCGTCGCGCAGCACAACGCGCTGTCGGCCGCCTCGGCGTTCAGCATCGCCGGACTGCTCGGGTTGAAGAGCTATCGCGAAGCCGAGGCCGCCGCCATGGAGCGCGCCGTCTACTGGCTCCGTGCGACCAACCTCATCGCCCGCGCCGACGACGCGGCCGCCGAACTCAGCTACGGCGATCAGCGCCGGCTGGAGATCGCCCGCGCCATGTGCACGGAGCCGGTGCTCCTGTGCCTGGACGAGCCGGCGGCCGGCCTCAACCCGCGCGAGTCCGCCGAACTGAACCAGCTGCTCACCTGGATCCGCGACGAGCACGGCCTCTCGATCCTCCTCATCGAGCACGACATGGGCGTCGTCATGGGCATTTCCGACCACATCGTGGTGCTGGACTATGGTCGCAAAATCTCCGACGGCCCGCCCGACTTCGTCCGCCGCGACCCGCACGTGATCGCCGCTTATCTTGGCGTGGAGGAGGAGGACGTGGCGGCCGTGGAAGCGGAGGTGCAGGCGTGACGCGGCCTCTCCTCGCCATCGAAAACGTGCACACCTATTATGGCGCTATCCAGGCGCTCAAGGGCGTCGATGTGACGGTGCGCGCGGGCGAGATCGTCGCGCTCATCGGGGCGAACGGCGCGGGCAAGACCACGCTGATGATGACGGTGTGCGGCGAGCCGCGCGCGCGCTCGGGCCGCATCCTGTTCGACGGCCAAGACATCACACGGCTGCCCACCCATGAGATCATGCATCTCTCCATCGCCCACTCGCCGGAAGGGCGCCGCATCTTCCCGCGCATGACGGTTTACGAAAATCTGCAGATGGGCGCCATTCTGTCGAAAGAGCCGGAGCGTTTCGACGACGACATCGCCACGGTTTTCCGGCTATTCCCGGTGCTTGAGCGGCGCCAGGGCCAGCGCGGCGGCACGCTGTCGGGGGGCGAGCAGCAGATGCTGGCCATCGGGCGCGCGCTCATGGGCCGGCCGAAGCTGCTGTTGCTCGACGAGCCTTCGCTCGGCCTTGCGCCGATGATCGTGCAGCAGATCTTCAAGGTGATCGAAACGCTCAACCGCGAGCAGGGCCTCACCGTGTTCCTGGTGGAGCAAAACGCCTACCACGCGCTCAAGCTCGCCCACCGCGCTTATGTGATGGTGAACGGCGAGATCACCATGAGCGGCGCCGGGCGCGAGCTGTTGCAGCGCGAAGACATCCAGGCGGCCTATCTGGAAGGAGGGCGTTAGGGTGGAGCTGTTCGTCGAGAAGTCGCCGCTTGCGTTTCTGCTTGTCACGGTCGTGCTCGGCGGCGGCGTCGCGTTCCTCGCCGGTCGCGCGTTGGCGCGGGGCTGGCGGCCGTTCTGGACGGCGGCGCTCTATATGGCGGGCCTCGGACTGTTCGTACGGTTCCTGCACTGGGGCTTGTTCCTCGACGCAACGTTTCCCTCTTGGCGCGAGGCAAAGGGCGACCTGTTCTCGCTGCATTACTATCTCACCGACACCGCTGTGCTGATCGCGGCGGCGGCCCTCGGTTACCGGCTAGAGCGCACGCGCCAGATGACCACGCAGTATGGCTGGCTGTTCGCGCGCGCCACAGCCTTGACATGGCGTGCGAAAGCGGACGGAGAAAGCCGTTGATCGCCATGGTCGCGCCGCAATGGCGGCTGCAAATCACAAACGTCTGAACGGGTTTATTCGCGTCGTAGTCGAGAAAAGGGGAAGCATCAATGAAGACTTTGTTAGCAGCAACACTCGCCGCGCTTGGCCTCAGCGCGGCCCTGGCCCCCGCGCGGGCGCAGGACGTGACGGTGGCCGTGGCCGGACCAATGACGGGCGGGGAAGCCACGTTCGGTGCGCAGTTCCTGGCGGGCGCCAAGGCGGCGGTCGAGGACATCAACGCGGCCGGCGGCGTGATGGGCAAGAAGATCAAGCTCGAAATCGGCGACGACGCGTGCAACCCGACCCAGGCGAAGGCCGTGGCTGAGAAACTCGCCGGCCTGAAGGTGCCGTTCGTCGCGGGCCATTTCTGCACCGGCTCGTCGATTCCGGCCTCGAAGGTCTATAACGAGGAAGGCATCATCCAGATTTCGCCGGCCTCCACCGGCACGAAATACACCGATGAGCGCCCCGGTCCGTACAGCTTCCGCGTCTGCGGCCGCGACGACCAGCAAGGCGGCGTCGCCGGCGCCTATCTCGCGAAAAACTTTGGCGACAAGAAAATCGCCATTCTCCACGACAAATCCGCCTACGGCCAGGGCCTGGCGGAGGAAACCAAGAAAGCCTTCAACAAGGCCGGCAAGACCGAGGTGCTGTTCGACACCGTCGCCAAGGGTGAGAAAGACTTCAGCGCCGTCGTCTCCAAGCTGAAACAGGCCGGGGCCGACGTGGTGTATTACGGCGGCTATCACAGCGAGGCCGGCCTCATCATCAAGCAGATGCGGGCGCAAGGCATGAAGACCATCCTCGTCGGCGGCGATGCGCTCGTCTCGGCCGAACTGTGGCAGATCACCGGCGATGACGGCGAAGGCACGCTCATGACCTTCTCGCCCGACGCGCGCAAGTTGCCCTCCGCCGCCGCGCTCGTCGCCAAGTTCAAGGCCGCCGGCGTCGAGCCGGAAGGCTACGTGCTCTACACCTATGCGGCTTTCCAAACCTGGAAGCAGGCCGTTGAGAAGGCAAAGTCGATGAAGGCTGAGGACGTGGTGAAGGTGCTCGCCAGCGCCGAGTTCGACACCGCCATCGGCAAATACAAGTTCGACAAGAAGGGCGACCCGATCCTCGAAGACCCTTACACCTTCTATCGGTGGAGCAAAGGAACCTACGCGCAGATCAACTGATCTGGCCGCCGCGCTCGGCCCTAAGCTGGCTGGCGCGGCCTAGCAAACATCCCCGCGCTTGACAAGCAGGCGCGGGGCAGCGCAAGGCACGGACATGATCGAGGACGCACACCACGGGCGCGCCCCGCGCCTGTTGATCTTTGACTCCGGCCTTGGCGGCTTGACCGTCGCGCGCGCCATTCGTGAAGCGGCGCCCGAGGCCCGCATGTCCTATGTGGCCGACGACGCGGGCTTTCCCTACGGCGCCCTGGACGAAACCGCAATCGAGGCGCGCGTGCTGCGCATCATGGGCGAGGCGCTCGACCCGATGCGGCCGGACGCCGTCGTCATCGCCTGCAACACGGCCTCCACCATCGCGCTTGCGGCCTTGCGCAACGCTCACCCGCACACGCCGTTCATCGGCACCGTGCCGGCCGTCAAACCCGCAGCGGCGATGAGCCGGTCGGGCCTCATCTCGGTGCTGGCGACCCCGGCGACGGTCAACCGCGAGTACACCCGCGCGCTCATCGCCGAGCACGGGCGCGGCTGCGCCTTCACGCTCGTTGGCTCGCACCGTCTTGCGCCCCTCGCCGAGCGGCATATGATGGGCGAGCGCGTGTCCGACGAGGTGATCCTGTCCGAGATCAGCCCGTGCTTCGTGACGGCGGAAGACGGCCGGCGCACGGATGTGATCGTGCTCGCCTGCACGCATTATCCTTTGCTCATGGACCGGCTCGACCGTCTGGCGCCGTGGCCCGTCGCCTGGCTCGACCCGGCTCCGGCGATCGCGCGCCGCGCCGCCAACCTGCTGTCTGAGATGGGGTTCATCGTGGGCGTCGGCGCCCAGCGGCCGCGCGGCGACATCCACTTCACCTCCGGCGCTCTGCCCGCTGCGCCCGCGCTCGCGCTGATCGGCTCGTACGGTCTGGGGTTGCGGGGCGCGGCCGGCGCTCGGGATGAGACGGCGCATTATGAAACGCCGTGGGGCGGCGTCGAAAGCCTGCAGGAGCCGGAACGCCGATGATCCCGCGTTACAGCCGCCCGGAGATGGCGGCGATCTGGTCGGACGAGACCAAATACAAAATCTGGCTCGAAATCGAAACGCTCGCCGCGGAAGCGATGGCCGAGCTTGGCGTCATCCCGCGCGCGGCGGCCGAGGTGTTGCGCCAGCGCGGCGGCTTCGACATCGCCCGCATCGACGAGATCGAGCGCGAGGTGAAGCACGATGTGATCGCTTTTCTCACCAGCGTCGCCGAGCACGCCGGGCCTGAGGCGCGCTTCGCCCATCAGGGCATGACCTCGTCCGACGTGCTGGACACCTGCCTCGCCGTGCAGCTCACCCGCGCGAGCGACATTCTGCTGGCGGACATGGACGCGCTGCTCGCCGCCCTGAAGCGCCGCGCACTTGAACACCGCTACACGCCGACGATTGGCCGCAGCCACGGCGTCCACGCCGAGCCGACCACGTTCGGGCTGAAGCTCGCATACGCTTACGCCGAGTTTGCGCGCGGGCGGGAGCGGCTTCTCCGCGCGCGCGAAGAGGTGGCGACCTGCGCCATCTCTGGCGCCGTCGGCACCTTCGCGAACGTCGATCCGCGCGTTGAGGCCTACGTCGCGCAGAAGCTTGGCCTCCGCCCCGAACCGGTCTCGACCCAGATCATCCCGCGCGACCGGCACGCCATGTTCTTCGCGACGCTCGCCGTGATCGCATCGAGCGTGGAGCGGCTGGCGACCGAAATCCGCCACCTGCAGCGCACTGAAGTCGGCGAGGCGGAAGAGTTTTTCTCGGAGGGGCAGAAAGGCTCCTCGGCCATGCCGCACAAGCGCAACCCGGTGCTGACCGAAAACCTGACCGGCCTTGCGCGGATGGTGCGCGCCTACGCCGCGCCCGCGATGGAGAACGTGGCGCTCTGGCACGAACGTGACATCTCGCACTCCTCCGTCGAGCGCATGATCGCGCCCGACGCCACCGTGACGCTCGATTTCGCCCTGGCGCGGCTGGCGAGTGTGGTCGATAAGCTCGTGGTGTACCCGGAGCGGATGCGCGCCAACCTGGAGAAAGGCGGCGGCATCGTGCACTCGCAGCGCGTGCTGCTGGCGCTGACGCAGGCAGGGCTCTCGCGCGAGGACGCCTACCGCCTTGTGCAGAAGAGCGCGATGACGGCGTGGCGCGGCGAGGGCGATTTCCGCGCGCTGCTGAAGGCCGACCCGGAGGTCACGGGGGCGTTGCAAGCGCCGGAGATCGACGCGCTGTTCGACCTCGGCCACCACTTCAAGCACGTGGACGCGATCTTCGCGCGCGTGTTCGGCGAGTAGCAGAAATGATACCTATCGCCCTGCAGGTCGAATGACTTCCCACAAAGCTCTAATTGTCAGCATCCACGCTAGTATGACTGCCGCACTGATACCGTACGGCGTTAGAATTGGCACAAACGTAATGCCGTCTTGAACAGCGTTCTCAACCGTATTCGAAAAACGATAAACATGTTGAAACATGTCGTCCCAGCTAGACGGCAGCAATAACCAAATATTCTCGCCGTTTTGCGCCTCGACAGACTTCACATCCGCATCCCATCGGGCGACCTTGCCATCCTTAAGAACTTTCTTGGCAAAATGGATAAGAGCCGCCGCCGGAAAGACAGCGCCGAGAAAAAGAATAGCGCCGGTTTGGAATCGTGCTGCTGAATTTGTAGGGTCAGGGCGAGCAAATCCAAGCCGCGGCGTTCTGAGCACCCAGTGCTCATCGCGCCAGTTCCGAGCGTAAAGTTTGAGATAGTGGCTGGCGACGATGAGGAGCAAACTAACGATTGCGAGCGCGATCAGTGAACCTTTGACGGGGTCAGATTTGATAACGAAGAAGCCTCCCTCGCCGTGATTCTGCGACGCAATCCACATCGAGAGCGCGTAGAGAAACGCCAGACCAGAACATAAAAACCAAATCATCGCCCACCGGCTCGCCGTGCGGAACCGGTCGAGCACGGTCCGGAGTTGCATTGCGCTGCCGCCAATATATTCCGAAACTGCCTCTGTCACTAGGCGCAGGCCCGGCCAACGAAGGCCCCCGTACCAGTTTCGCAGGTTTGTCGCCTGCAGTTCGGCGAACTCGCCGGGCGGCGCCTTGCCGTCGAATGACACCGGCACGTATTTGTTGAGCTCGCGTGCGAGCGCCGCTTCCTGCTGCACCCACTGTGACTTGTTGGCGTTTTCGCTCCAGCAGACGACGACGCATTTGGCGTCGCGGATTTTTTGCTCCAGAACATCTTTCCAGCGTTGGGCGGTGGCGATTTCATCGTCCCACCAAACGGTCCAGCCGCACGACGCGAAAACGTTCATGACTGCTTCGGCTTTTTCTTTGTCGGCCCTACTGTAGCTTAGGAATATGTCTGTCATTTGAAATAATCTCCAGTATTTTATGGCCGTCGGCACTTCTTCATAAGCGCCTCCGTAAAGACTTCGCGCAACCTTGACTCCCCGTTCAATGCGTTAAAAACAGCGCGCCCAATGTCGCCCCGTGGCGAAAATTGAAAATTTGAAAGTCTGCAAGCCACAAATACAGCGTCACCTTCAACATCAAATGTTTCACCCAGGTCCGTCCGTATAAAAGCGTTGTCTGATGTTCCGCATTTGAGATAAATCGACATTTTAAAACTGATCTTATCCTCAGATGAGCACGCCTCTGTCTTTTCAACTTTGATTTCTTTCAATTGATCTATTCAAAGTTCGCCAACCCGGATTTGCGAGCAAGGATTCGTCTGCTTGATCATTTGCTCGACGAGCGACGAAAAAAATTCGTCGAGGTATGGGCTGCATCCTTGCGAGGCAACCGGCTTCACCGAAGCAATAAAAGCGAATAAAAATGCGTAAATAATTTTCATTATATTTGTCCCATATTTGATCAATTTGCTCTTAATATACAATCCTGAGAATGGGAATAAATGTTTTACTTTATGCACAGGATGCAGCGCGTTCAGAACTTTGCATTTAAAATCAGGTGAACCTATGAGCCAGCAAGCCAGTCCGCGCTGCGCCGCCAAGTAAGCCGCCTTGTCTTCACCCGATTTGCAGTGCAATAAAGCAGCTGGTCACTCAACGATGTAATCCAGCGGAAACGCAAACTGTCATGCGGCTGATCCTCATAACGTTTCTTTCGCTGTTCGTTGCGGGTTGCTCGAGCCTGCCGCGCACGCCGTTCACGGAGGCGGAGCAGTCCGCCGCGCAAGTCCCCGGCATCGCGAATGCGCGCTTTTACTCGGACTCGCCCGCCGAGGCCGTCAACGTCATCCTCAACCGGCCGCAGATGTACGATTTCGCGCGGCGCCAGGGCGCGTTCAACTATCTCGCCCTGTCCGGCGGCGCATGGGACGGAGCCTACGGCGCCGGGGTGATGAATGGCTGGACAATGCGCGGCGACCGGCCCGAGTTCGCGCTCGTGAGCGGCGTCAGCGCCGGCGCGCTCATCGCGCCGTTTGCGTTTCTGGGTCCGGAGTACGACGGGGCGATCAGGGAGGCTTTCACCGGCGGTCTTGCGACGAGTTTCGACGGCGGCTTCTTCTCGCTCCTCGGCGGACAGGACATGCAGCGCGAGACGCTGTTCAATCTCGTCGCGAAATACGTCGACGAGAAGTTTTTGCGCCGCGTTGCGGAGGAGCACGCACGCGGCCGCCGCCTCATTATCATGACCGTCAACCTGGATGCGCAACGAGCGGTGATCTGGAACATGGGCGCGATCGCGTCCTCGCGCAGCCCGCGCGCGTTGCAGCTGTTCCGCGACGTGCTGACTGCGTCCTCCAGCATCCCGGGCGTGTTCGCGCCGACGCGCATCGAGGTGACGGCGAACGGGCGGACGTTCTCGGAGCTGCATGTGGACGGCGGGGTCATCTCGCCCGTGTTCACGATCCCGGAGTCGTTCATCGTTTCGCCGAACCCGGCCGATGTGAGCAAGGGCGTCAAAGGCAATATCTATGTGGTGATCAATTCGCGGCTGGGACCAGAGTTCGAGGTCGTCGAGGCGGGCATCCTGCCGCTCGCGTCGCGCTCGCTATCGACCCTAATCAAGGCGCAGGCGCGCAGCACGCTGATCGCAACGCTTGAGTTCGCCCGCGCGCGCGGCAGCCGTTTTGCGCTCACCTATATCGACAACGGATTTCCCCGTGATCTGAAGCCAGGCTTCAGCGACGTTTACATGAACGCGGTATATAAGTATGGCGAGGAGAAGGGCGCCTCGGCCCGGCTTTGGGCCGATCCGCTTATTTCGCCGGATCGCTCCGCCTCCCCGCGCAGACTGGAAGCCATCGGCCGATAATGCTCACCGCAGCCGGGAGAGCAGCTCGGGCGTTGGATACGAATCCGCCGGCATGCCGAATTCAAGCTGCATCGCCTTCACCGCCTGCCGCGTCTTCAACCCGATGATGCCGTCGAGCTTGCCCACGTCGAAGCCCCGTCGGGCCAACAACTGCTGCAGTTCTTTGCTTTGCGCTTGGTTCAGCGGCGTCACCTCGCCATTGCCGCGATTGACCGGCGGGGCGCCGTCCAGCCGCGTCGCCAGATAGGCCGCCGTCGTCGCATAGACGAACGACTGGTTCCATTCCGTGTAGACCTTGAAGTTGTCGTAGGCGAGGAACGCCGGCCCGTTGCGCCCCATAGGCAGGATAAGCGAGGCCTTGCGGCCATCGCTCGGGAGGGCGGAGCCGTCCGCGCGCCGCACGCCCCAGCCCGCCCATATGCTGCGCGGATGTTGGATGGCGATGTCCGCTTCCTGCCACGGCATGCGCTCCGGCGCGCGCACCTCCTCCAGCCATGGCTCGCTGCGGCGCCAGCCCATGCCCTTCAACAGGTTGGCGGTGGAGGCCAAAACATCGGGGACGCTGTTGCGCAGATCAACCTTGCCGTCGCCGTCGAAATCCACGCCGTAATTCAGATAATGCGCGGGCAAGAACTGCATCTGCCCGATCTCGCCTGCCCATGCCCCAATCAGCTCATCCTTGGGAAGCTTGCGCTGGTCGATGATGCGCAGCGCGGCCAGCAGCTCCTCGCGGAACATCGGGCCGCGCCGGCAGTCGTAGGCGAGGGTCGCGAGCGCGGGGATGATCGGCGTCTTGCCGCTGTTGGCGCCGAAATCCGTCTCAAGCGCCCAGAACCCGGTGATGACGGAGGCGGGCACGCCGTATTTCTGCTCGATGCGGGCGAATGCGTCGCGATATTTGGCGATGCGGGCTTTCCCCTGGGCCACGCGCCCGGATTTTTCGACCATACGCCCCGCGAACTCAAGAAACGGCTGGCCGAACACGCCCTGGCCGCGATCTTTGCGGATCACGCTTTCATCGAGCCGCAGGTCGCCGTCCACGCTTGCCAGGGTCGCGCGGGAGACGCCCGCCGCCGCCGCCTCGCGCTTGAAGCCGCTCAGCCAGCCGTCGAAATCGCCTGTGTTGCGGCAGTTGGCGGGCGCGGGCGTGAAGCCGGGTTTGGAGGCCGCGTGCGATGCATCGGCCAAAGCCGCTAATACGGCCGCAAGAGCAGTGAGCGTTACGATCGCGCGCATGATGGTCGCCTGTGTCCGTCGTTCCCCAAGCGTTCGTAATGCGGCGCGCTCCTGGCGAGGTCAAGCGTGAAAGCTTAGACATAAGCGATGAGGCGGCCGGCCGCGGCGATGCAAAGCCACAAGGCGAGAGAGGCGGCGCCGGCGGTTTTGGCGGCGGCGGGTATGGCCGCGCCCGCCGCTATTCCACGGCCGAAAAACGCCTCAAGCGCCAAGGCGTTCAAAAGCGCGGCGCCGATCAGCGCCATTTTGGCTAGGAACGCCAGATTGCCCGCAAGCGACACGGGCTCGCTCGAAAACATCGCAGCTCCGGAGGCCGCGATCAAAACGAACGCCGTGATCGCTATCGGCCTCGCGACCGCAAAGACGCTCACCACGCTCGCGCCTTGGAAGGCGCCGAGAAGCCGCAGATCCATGACGGCGACGGCGGCGAAAAACGCCATGAGCGCGAGAATGTGCGCCGTGTTCGCCGCCGGGTAAAGCCATGCGGAGGTTTTCACCGCCGCGCCGAACGCTGACGCCTCAAGCGCGTGGAGCCACTCTGTCATCAACGCAGCTGGTAATCCGCGCCGTCAATGGTCAGAAACTCCGCGCGGATCTCCTTGGCGCCGCTCTTGTCCGGATAGCCGGTTACGGACAGGATTTTACCCACGGCGATTTTGTCGGGCGTCACGCCCCGCGCCTCCAAGCGCGAGACGGGCGCGAGCACGATCACCCATTCCTCGCTCTTGTAGGCCATGTTGATGGTCGCGTGCGGATTACCGTAATTGACCCGCTGCACCGGCCCGGTCACCTGCAGCTTCTGCGACGCGTCGTAGTTGCTCCAGCCGTGATGCGCGCGCCCCATGGGCGTCAGCGTGAACACAAAAACAGCGGCCGCGAGGGCCGCGAATAGAATGCGCATGTGACGATCTCCCTTCATGCGGCGGGTGCGCCGCAACCTCTGCAACGGATCGGGCGGGCGCCCGGTTCCGCCGTTTTCAAGCGCCAGCCTCGATCTGGGCGACCGCTTCGGACATAAGCCCGTCGAGTTTGGCGCGCACCTCGGCCTCGCTCGCCTTGCCTTTCAAGTCGCCGGCGACCTTGGCGACGACGTCCTCGTCGCCCGGCTTCTCAAAATCCGACTTCACGACCGTTTTCGCGTAGTCGTCCGCCGCCGCGCCGGTCAGGCCTAGAAGGCCCGCCGCCCATTGCCCAAGCAGCCGGTTGCGCCGCGCCGTGGCCTTGAAGCGCAAAGCCTCGTCCTGAGCGAATTTGGCTTCATACCCTTTTTGGCGATCGTCGAACGTGGTCATTAAAATCTCCTTATGGTGGGCAAGGGCGCCGGATTGGCCCAAATCTTGATATATGGCGAGGCGACGCCACTTGTTAAGCGCGCCGGAGGGATGAAGCGACGCACCGGATGAAAGCCAACGTGAGCCGGACGATCAAGGAAAATCGCGGTCGGGGGCTGCGGAAGATTGCTCTTGATTGCGACCGGAATTCCGGGAATGTGGTGAGAAGAGGCCGAACGCATGTTGCGCCCTTCGCTCTGTTTATCGCGTGAGGAACATTTAATGAACCGTCGCCGCCGCGTGTATGAGGGGAAAGCGAAGGTCCTGTATGAAGGACCTGAACCGGGCACGTTGATCCAGCATTTCAAGGACGACGCGACGGCGCTCAACGGCGCCAAGAACGAGCAGTTCGAGGGCAAGGGCGTCCTCAACAACCGCATATCGGAGTATCTTTTCACCCGGTTGAACGAAATCGGCGTGCCAACGCATTTCTTGCGCCGGCTCAACATGCGCGAGCAGCTTATCCGCGAGGTGGAGATCATTCCGCTTGAGGTCGTGGTGCGCAACGTCGCGGCCGGCTCGCTCGCCGCGCGGCTCGGGCTTGAGGAAGGCACGACGCTCCCCCGCTCCATCATCGAGTTTTATTACAAAGCCGACAAGCTGAACGACCCGCTAGTGGCGGAGGAGCACATCACCGCTTTTGGCTGGGCGACGCCCAACGAGCTCGACGAGATCATGGCGCTCGCTCTGCGCATCAACGACTTCATGTCGGGGCTTTTCCTCGGCATCGGCATCCGCCTGATCGACTTCAAGGTCGAGTTCGGCCGCATTTATGAGAACGACATGGTGCGCATCGTTCTGGCCGACGAAATCAGCCCCGACTGCTGCCGCCTATGGGACATCGAGACCAAGAACAAGCTCGACAAAGACCGTTTCCGCCGCGATCTGGGCGGCCTGTTGGAGGCTTATCAGGAGGTGGCGCGCCGACTGGGCATACTTGTGGAGAACGTTCCGCCGCCGCCGAAAGGCCCGGTGCTTGTGCAGTCGAAATAAGCTAACCACGCGCTGAAGCGTTGATCGGAGATGAGATGAAAGCGCGCATCGTCGTGACGCTCAAGAACGGCGTTCTCGATCCGCAGGGCAGGGCCATCGCCAATGCGCTCGGCCATCTCGGCCTCGACGGCGTGGAGGACGTCCGCGCGGGCAAGTATATCGAGGTGACGCTGAATGAGCGCGACCCGGCCGCCGCGCGCGCCGCCGTGGAGCGCATGTGTCGCGAATTGCTCGCCAACCCCGTCATGGAGAATTTCCGGTTCGAGCTGGAGGACGCATGAGAACGCGCCTCATCGCCTGCGCGCTGCTATGCGTCGCGGCCGCCGATGCGAACGCTCTCGCGCCGCTGGACTGCTCGAAGGGCTTTGACGCGCTCTACCGTGAGGCGGCGGCGCGCCGCTCGGCCAAATCTTATGAGGCGTCGCCCTGGCGTATCGTCGAGAACGCCGCCGAAAAAGCGGTCTACAGCTTCACCGCCTCCGGCCACTACGCTCACCCCAGCGTTGTGCGGCGGCAGGTTGTGCAGCGCGGCGACGGCGTATCCATCAACCGCAGCGCTTGCTCATACGCCGACAAGGCGCAGTCCGACAGGCTGATGGCCGAGTTCGACGCGATGGACGCGCAACTGCGCGCGAAGGCCGGGCGATGAAGGCGAGCGTCGTCGTGTTCCCCGGCTCGAACTGCGATCGCGACGTGGCGCGCGCGCTGCGGCAGGTCTCGGGCACATCGCCGGCGATGGTCTGGCATGGCGACGCCGACCTGCCGCCAAGCGACCTCATCGTGCTCCCCGGCGGTTTCTCCTACGGCGACTATCTGCGCTCCGGCGCGATGGCCGCCCATTCGCCGATCATGCAGGCGGTGAAGCGTGAGGCGGGGCGCGGCGTGGCGGTGCTTGGCGTGTGCAACGGCTTCCAGATTTTGACCGAGGCCGGCCTGCTGCCCGGCGCGCTCACGCGCAACGAGGGCCTGAAATACGTGTGCCGCGATGTGCGTTTAAACGTTGAGCGCGCCGACACGCCGTTCACGCACCGCTATGACGCGGGCGACACGATCCGCATCCCGGTCGCCCACAAAGATGGGTGTTATTACGCCGACGACGACACCCTCGACCGGCTGGAGGGCGAGGGGCGCGTTGCGTTCCGCTACGCCGAGGGGACAAACCCGAACGGCTCCCGCCGCAACATCGCCGGGGTTTACGGCGAAAACCTGCGGGTGCTCGGGCTTATGCCGCATCCCGAGCGCCTGGCCGACGACGCGCTGGGCGGCTCGGACGGCGTCAGGCTTTTCCGATCACTGTTTGCTGCGTTCAATGGATAACACGAGGATACGGCCATGAGCTTCGACGACGAAATCGACGAACTGAAGAAGGAGCTGCAGACCGGCAAGCTGGATCCGGCTCAGCGCAAGGACGCCACCGCCAAACTCAGCGAGAAGCTGAAAGAGATTTTGGCCACCCGGCGGCTGATCTTCGCCGTGGACGTGGAGAACAACGAGCCGTTCGTGTCCATCAAGCACAGCGCGACGAACGAGCACCTCGCCTCGGTTTTCATCAACGAGGACGCGAGCATCACATTCCAGTCGCCGCTGGCCGCAAATGACGGCGAAGGGGAGGACGATGAAGAGGAGGATGCGGGCTACTTCCCGAAATATGTCGAATATTATGACGAGGAAGAGTTCCTCGAAGACGTGCCCGACATCCTGAAGCACGGCATCGCGGAGTACGAACTCGATCATGAGGCCGACAAGGCTTAGGTCGGCGCGCCGCCGTCCGCGTAACGCCGTCATGCCCGCGAAATGCGGGCATCCCTCCGCCTCGTGAAATGGACCCCTGTTGCGGGGGTTGACATGATGACAAGCCCGCAAATCACGCCCGACATCATCCCCGCCCACGGCTTCAAGCCGGGCGAGTATGAGCGCGCCTGCGACCTGCTGGGGCGCGAGCCGAACCTAACCGAACTCGGCATTTTCTCCGTCATGTGGTCGGAGCATTGCTCCTACAAATCGTCCAAGGTCTGGCTGAAAACGCTGCATACGGAGGGCGCGCGCGTCATCCAGGGGCCGGGCGAGAATGCGGGCGTCGTCGACATCGGCGACGGGCAGGCGGTGGTCTTCAAGATGGAGAGCCATAACCACCCGAGCTTCATCGAGCCGTATCAGGGCGCGGCGACGGGCGTCGGCGGCATCATGCGCGACGTGTTCACCATGGGCGCGCGGCCGGTCGCGATGCTGAACGCGCTGCGCTTCGGCGCGCCGGAGCATCCGAAAACGCGGCGGCTTGTGGCGGGCGTCGTCGCAGGCATTGGCGATTACGGCAACTGCGTGGGCGTGCCGACGGTGGGCGGCGAAACAAACTTCGACGGGCGCTACAACAACAACATCCTCGTCAACGCCATGTGCGTGGGCCTCGCGCGAGCGGATAAGATTTTCTACTCGGCGGCGTCCGGCGCGGGCAACCCGGTCGTGTATGTCGGCTCGAAGACCGGGCGCGACGGCATCCACGGCGCGACCATGGCCTCCGCCGAGTTCGACGAGAAGTCCGAGGAGAAGCGCCCCACCGTGCAGGTCGGCGACCCGTTCACCGAGAAGCTGCTCATCGAGGCGTGCCTGGAGCTTATGGCGGGCGACGCGATCCTCGCCATCCAGGACATGGGCGCGGCTGGTCTCACCTCGTCCTCGGTGGAGATGGCGTCGAAAGGCGGCTCCGGCGTCGAGATGTGGCTGGAGCGCGTTCCCCAGCGCGAAACGGGTATGACGGCGTATGAAATCATGCTGTCGGAGAGCCAGGAGCGCATGCTGATGGTGCTGCGCCCCGGTTCGGAAGCGGCGGCCGAGGCGATCTTCCGCAAGTGGGAGCTGGATTTCGCCGTCGTCGGCGTCACCACGGACACGGGCCGCGTGGTCATCAAACATCACGGGCTGGTGGAGGCGGACATCCCCACCTCGGCGCTGTCCGACGCCGCGCCGCAATACAACCGGCCGACGCGCCCGCGCCCCGCGCCCGCCGTCATCCGCTCGGAAGACGCGCCCGCCATGCCCTTACGCGAGGCGCTCTTGAAGCTCATGGCCTCGCCGCATCTCGCCTCCCGCCGCTGGATCTGGGAGCAATACGACCACATGGTCATGGGCGACACGGTGGTGCGCCCCGGCGGCGACGCGGCGGTGATCCGGGTGGACGGCTCGCGCAAAGGCCTCGCGCTCGCCTGCGATGTGACGCCCCGCTACTGCTACGCCGACCCGTATGAGGGCGGCAAACAGGCGGTCGCTGAGGTCTGGCGCAACCTCACCGCCGTGGGGGCCGATCCGATCGCCATCACCAATTGCCTCAACTTCGGCAATCCAGAGCGGCCGGAGATCATGTGGGAGTTCGCCGAGTGCATTCGCGGCATGGCGGATGCCTGCCGCGCGCTCGACTTCCCGGTGGTGTCCGGCAACGTGTCGCTCTACAACGAGACGAACGGCGTCGCGATCCCGCCGACCCCGGCCATCGGCGGCGTCGGCCTCATCCCCGACATCGGCCGCATCGCGACCGTTGGCTTTAAGGACGGCGAAACGCACGTCATGCGGATCGGCCCGCGCGAGGAAGCATTCGGCCAAACCCTGTATCAGGAGCTGGTCACGGGATCATTTTCCGGCGCGCCTCCAGGCTCCGATCTTAAAGAAATCAGGCACTACGGCGAAATTGTTCGCGAGCTGATCGCGGAAGGGGTTACGCGAACGGTGCATGATGTGTCGGACGGCGGCGTCCTTGTCGCGCTGGCCGAGATGGCGCTCGCTGGAAACCGCGGGTTCGAGTTTCAAACGCACGCCGCGGTGCGGCAGCGGGCAGGGTACACGGTAGCCTACGAAGCCTTCGCGGAGGAACAGGGCGTGTATCTCATTGCGCTGGACGAGGCTGGGCATCGGCGCTTCATGGCCCAAGCGTTGGCGGAGGAGATTAACTTCGCGCTTGTCGCCCGCATTGGCGGCGACGAGATCGCCATCCCCGGCGAGGCGCCCGTTAAGCTTGCCGAACTGCGCGCCCTTCACGAAAGCTGGCTGCCGCGATATATGGACGGGACGCAAAACCAACGTTAGCAGCGCCGCCAACGCTTTGAGCAGCGGCCACATGCAAGGACAATGCCCATGCCCATGCACGCGGGCGACATCGAACGTCTCATCAAGGCCAAATTCCCCGACGCCGTCGTCAGCATCCAGGATTTGGCCGGCGATGGCGATCACTACGCCGCCACTGTGGTGACCGAGGCGTTTCGCGGCAAGACCCGCGTTCAGCAGCATCAGATGGTCTATGAGGCGCTGCAGGGCAACATGGGCGGCGCTCTGCACGCGCTGGCCTTGCAAACCTCCGCGCCCGACGCTTAATGATGGGCGAAACACACGTCCGCGCCAAGGAGCCGCACATGACCGCCAATGTTCAGGACTGGATCAGGGATCAGGTTACGTCGAATGACGTGGTGCTGTTCATGAAGGGCAACAAGACGATGCCGCAGTGCGGATTTTCGGGCCGCATCGCGCAAATCCTGAACTACCTTTCGGTGGACTACAAAGACATCAACGTGCTGGAGGACCAGGCCGTGCGCGAGGGCGTGAAGGCCTACACCAACTGGCCCACGATCCCGCAGCTTTACGTAAAGGGCGAGTTCATCGGCGGCGCCGACATCGCGACCGAGATGTTCCGCTCCGGCGAGTTGCAGCAGCTGCTCGCGGAAAAGGGCGTCGAGTTTGAAAATCGCCCGACCCCGGCGGCGTAACTCCAGACTTGCCGGGGCAGCCCCTTCGAGCATACGCTCGGTGCGATGAAAGCGCTCTTCATCCCGCTCGCCGCGTTCGGGTCGCTTCTGGCCGCCCTGATCTGCTTCGCACTGGGTCTCATCCTTCCGATCGTCAGGCTCGACTACCTCTATGTGTGGACGAACACCTATTCGATCATCGGCGTGATCGAGGCGCTGGCAGCGAGCGGCGAGATTTTCCTAGCCGGCGTTTTGCTCGTTTTCTCCGTGCTCTTTCCCACAGCCAAGATCGGCTGTCTTATGGCGGCGTTCATGCGCGCCCGTCGCGGCGACGCATGGCCCGAGGCGAGAGCGCGCAAGCGGCTGGACTGGCTCGGCAAGTGGTCGATGCTGGACGTGCTCATCCTGGCGCTCGTCGTGTTTTACGCAAAGGTCCAGCTTTTAAGCGACGCCGCCGCGCTCTCGGGAGCGTATTTCTTTGCGGCGTCGGTTCTGTTTACCATGGCGTCGAACCCGCTCATCGCGGCGAGCGTGAAAGCCCGCCCTAAAGTCGGGGCGGGCTCTATTCGGCTTATCGCGAGTAGAACTCGACCACCAGATTCGGCTCCATCATGACCGGATACGGCACGTCCGCCAGGTTTGGCACGCGCGCGAGCGAGGCGGTCATTTTGCTCGGATCGACGTTCAGATAGTCCGGAATGTCGCGCTCGGGGCTTTGCGCAGCCTCCAGCACCAAGGTCATCTCCCGCGCTTTTGGCGTCAACTCCACCACATCGCCCACATTGCAGCGATAGCTCGCGATGTTGACCCGGCGGCCGTTCACCTTCACGTGTCCGTGGTTGACGATCTGGCGCGCGGCGAACGGCGTGGGCGCGAATTTGGCGCGGTACACGACCGACGCGAGACGGCGCTCCAGCAGGCCTATCAGGTTCTCCGAGGTGTCGCCCTTGAGCCGGGTGGCCTCCTGATAGATGGTTTTGAACTGCCGCTCCGTCATGCTGGCGTAATAGCCTTTCAGCTTCTGCTTGGCGCGGAGCTGGGTGCCGAAGTCCGACAGCTTTCCGCGCCGCCGCTGGCCATGCTGGCCGGGGCCGTATTCGCGGCTGTTGATAGGGCTTTTCGCGCGGCCCCAGATGTTCTGACCGAGCCGGCGGTCGATCTTGTGTTTGGCGCTGATGCGCTTCGTCATGCGTCTCTCCAAGGGATGGGTGACAATCGGCGCGCCCTCCTTTGCCCCGCAGCGTGAGCGCCCGGGCCGACAGACGCTATCCTCGCCAGGATGCGCCACGGACACGAAAAAAGCGGGCGAAAATCGCCCGCTTTGTAACAATCACAGTCAGCGCGATATTGTCAACCGGCGAGCGACGCCGCGAGCCTTACGATTTCCGCTTTTTTTCCTCGGCCGTCCAATAGGCTTCGAGCTTGTTGCGGATGTCGTTTTTTTGCGCTTCAGAGCATCCCAGCTTCGGCCTCAGCGTTTCCGCCTGCTTGTCGCCGTCTCCGGTGACCTTGTATTGGCCGGTGCGCGTCACAACGACAAGGAAGTGCAAGCGGTTGATGAAGAACAGTTGCTGGTCGGTCCACTTTTTCTTGTTGATCTCGGAGATGCGCAGCGCGTCCCAGTTCATCGCCTCGACTTCCGGCATCTCGCACAGGTTGGCTTCGGCCGACATGTTGGCGACCTTGATGATGCGCACGGCGTCTTCGTACGGGACGATGATCTTGTTCAGGTCGGATTTGTCGAACTTGACGACCGTGCCGTCGGGTTTCGTGATCTCGCTCGGGATGAGGGTGATGGTTTCGCCGATCAGGATTTTCACAGCTTTTAGGCTGATATCGCTGCTTTCGGCGGGCTTCGCCGCAGGGGCTGCCGCCGGTTTGGTTTCCGCGAAAGCCGCGTCGTCGCTCCAGGCGAAAGCGACAACGCCCGCCAAGAGCGCCGCAACTCCAAACACCACACTCTTCACACCCATTGATCGCCCCTGTTCCATCCCTCGGTGAACGCCCCCGTTCGAGGATGTGCAATACCAAAATCCGGGCATAACTGTGACCTCTTTTTGGACCTTACGCCTGGTTTCCAACGCTATTTCGGGCGCGGGCGGTGCTGGCGACACAGTGAGGCGATGACGCCGCGAAGGGTGCGAACCTCCTGCTCGGTCGGCTGCATGCGGGTGAAGACGGCGCGGATGTTGCGCACCATGTGCGGGCGCTTTTCGGGCGGTTGGAGAAAGCCGGAGGCGTCGAGCTCGCGCTCCAGGTGGTCGAACAGCGCGTGCAGCTCCGCTTTCGTGGCCGGCGGACCGGCGTGCTCGGGCAGCCCTTCGCCCACCTTGCCGTCGAACTGCGTGTGGCGGCCCAGCGCGTCGCTGCCCTCGCCTTTGCGCCACTCGTAGCCGACGATAAGCACCGCCTGCGCCAGGTTGAGCGAGGCGAAGGCGGGGTTGACAGGCGCCATGACGATCACGTCGCAGAGCGAGATCGCCTCGTTGTCCAACCCCCAGCGCTCGCGCCCGAACAGGAATCCGCAGGCCGCGCCCTCCGCCATGCGCTCGCGGCACGCGGCGATGGCCGTGGCGGGCGTCATCACGGGTTTGACCATCTCGCGGGGCCGCGCGGTCGTGGCGCAGAGGAAATGGAGGTCGGCGGTCGCCTCGCGCAGGCCAGGAAAGACGCGGGCGGCGTTCAGCACTTCGTCCGCGCCTGATGCCGCCGCGACGGCCTTCTCGTTTGGCCACGGCTCCTTCGGCGCGACGAGGCGGAGATCGCTCAGGCCGAAATTCGCCATGGCCCGCGCGGCCGCGCCGATATTCTCGCCGAGCTGCGGCTCCATCAGGATGACGGCGGGCCCGTTACACATTTTCCCTCCATTCGTCATAATTCAACTCTTGCATTCTCACAGTTATTTATTTTACATCGCAAATAACGGAGTTTTCTTTTGGAGTATCTATGACAATATTCTTGGAATCAGAACGTATCATCGCCGCGGCGGCCAGCGCGCATGATAAATACGAAGCGCTTAAAATTTTAAAGCAGCTGCCCCTCGCGGATTATGGTGAAATCCTGTTTCTGGAACACAGCTACGAAGCGCTCAAGCCGATCTTGCCGACAGTACCAAATCCAGACCTCCAAAAAATTTGGAATGGCCATTCGGGCCGCGACCTCCTGATCCGAAGCGTAAGCGCCATTCAGTCGCTTGAGCTTGGCATAGCTCGCTACAAGCCTACAGCGTTGAATGGCGCGGTTCTGCTTGATTTCGGCTGCGGATGGGGACGGCTGACTAGATTTTTACCAAGGCTCACATCGGCTGCGAACATTTGGGCGCTTGACCCCATGGAATCATCCTTGGAGCAATGCCGCATCCACCGCGTGCCCGGCAATTTTAGGCTATCCGACAGGCTGCCTACCTCCCTGCCGCTTGATTGTAAGTTTGATGTGGCGTTCTCTTACTCTGTATTCACGCATCTGAGCGATACAGCCGCACTCTGCGCGCTGAAAGCCTTGCGCAACGCCGCTGCGGAAAATGCTTTGCTCATGATAACAATTAGGCCCATTGAATATTGGCGCATCCGAACTGACCTCGACCGCGACGCGCTAGCGCATTCGCACGCGACCCATGGTTACGCGTATCACCCTACAGCCGACGAAGTTTACGGTGACTCGTCGATGTCCCTCCATTATGCAAAGTCCCTTCTCGTACAGGCCAACTGGAAATTTGTAGGTTTTGATAGCCTTAGAGACGACCCGTTTCAAACTCGGGTGTTCAGTCTTGCCGCGTGAGACTTAAGCGGGCTTTGCCGGCCGCGACGGCTCGAGTATAAAACTTGCAAAACCAACCACCCGAAACCCGAGGCCGCCCATGGACAAGATCAAAGTCGCCAACCCTGTCGTCGAACTCGACGGCGACGAGATGACCCGCATCATCTGGGCGCTCATCAAGGACAAGCTGATCCGGCCCTATCTCGACATCGACCTGCATTACTACGATCTCGGCATCGAGCACCGCGACGCGACAGACGACCGCGTGACGGTGGAGGCCGCCGAAGCGATCAAAAAGCACGGCGTCGGCGTGAAATGCGCGACCATCACGCCGGATGAGCAGCGCGTCGAGGAATTCAAGCTCAAGAAAATGTGGAAGTCGCCGAACGGCACGATCCGCAACATCCTCGGCGGCGTCATTTTCCGCGAGCCGATCGTGTGCCAGAACGTGCCGCGCCTCGTTCCGGGCTGGACGAAGCCGACCATCGTCGGGCGCCACGCTTTCGGCGATCAATACAAGGCCACGGATTTCAAGGTGCCGGGCAAGGGCAAGCTCACCATCAAGTGGCAGGGTGAGGATGGGCAGGTCATCGAGCACGAGGTGTTCGACTTCCCCGAAGCAGGCGTTGCGCTCGCCATGTACAACCTCGATGAAAGCATCAAGGATTTCGCCCGCGCCTCAATGAACTACGCGCTCTCGCGCAACTACCCGCTTTACCTCTCGACGAAAAACACCATCCTCAAAGCCTATGACGGGCGCTTCAAGGACATCTTCCAGGCTGTGTTCGACGCGGAGTTCGCGAGCGCGTTCAAGGCGGCGGGCCTCGTCTACGAGCACCGGCTCATCGACGACATGGTGGCCTCCGCGCTGAAATGGTCGGGCGGCTACGTCTGGGCATGCAAGAACTATGACGGCGACGTGCAGTCCGACACGGTGGCGCAAGGGTATGGCTCGCTGGGGCTGATGACGTCGGTGCTGCTGACGCCGGACGGGCGCACCGTGGAAGCCGAGGCCGCGCACGGCACCGTCACGCGCCATTACCGCGAGCATCAAAAGGGCCGCGAGACCTCGACCAACTCCACCGCCTCCATTTTCGCCTGGACGCGCGGCCTAAAGCATCGCGCCAAGCTTGATGACAACGCCGCCCTCGATCGCTTCGCGCAGACGCTGGAGGACGTGACGGTCGCGACCATCGAGGCCGGGCACATGACAAAAGACCTCGCCCTCCTCGTGGGCGACAAGCAGGGCTGGCTCTCGACCGAGGGGTTTATCGACAAGGTGGACGAAAATCTGCAGAAGGCTATGGCCTAGATCGGAATCGCCGCCGCGCTCTGGGCGCCGTTCGCGCAGGAATGCGGCTCCGCATCGAGCAACCGGGATGCGACCACCTTCGCCTGCACCCGGATGTCGGGCACCGCGGTGATCTCCCAGAACGCGCCGCGCGTCGGCGGCCCCAGAGCGAAAAGCCGGGATTGCACGGCGCCTTGCGCGTTCAGCAAGCGGCCGTCTCCATCCACATCCAGGCCGAGCCGAAGCGGGCACGGCCGCGCCAGCCCCTGCTCGACGAGGCTTTTGTATAGCGGCATGCGCGAGCGCCTCGGATCGCCGCTCGGCCCCATGCAGTTGATGATGTGATGCACGCGCAGGACGCTCTCCTCCCGTTTGCCGCGCGGCCGCCACGTCACGTCGGCGAGGCTGCTTCCCGGGCTGGAGTTGGGCGCGACACGCACGAGGCTGCCGGCGTGGACGACGAGGCGGCCCGTCGAACGCAGCGCCTCGATCTGCGCGGCGATCTGGGGGGCCATGCGGTGTCGGTGCGCGTCCCACCACGGGCGGAGGTGGCGCACGAAGCGCGCCTGCTGCTCCCGCGAGAGGCGCGACCAGTGCTCGCGCACGAACGGCCGAAGGGAGTCGATCACCTGCCGCCAGTCGACGCCTTCCTCCGCCGCCGCGCGGATGGCGGCGCGCACGCCCGCCACAGCTTTGCTGAGGTCGGCCGGCAGCGCTGGCGCGGGATGGGCCGCCGGCTTCATCTCTTCGTCATGGCGGCGGGGCAGCAAGCCGCGGCGGGAAAGCGCCACGATGCGCCCGAGATGCCCGCGCGCGGAGAGCGAAATGGCGAGATCCACCATGGTGAGCCCCGTGCCCAGCAAAAGCACGCTGTCCGCAGGCCGAACGAAATCGAGCGCGTTGGCGCTCCACGGATCGGCGACGAAGTGGCGCGTTGAGAAAAAACCGCCGTCCGGCGTGGCGGGCGGCTCCGGCGGCAGGTTGCCCGTAGCGAGCACCACCGCGTCCACGTCGATGTCCTTGCCCATGGCGAGGCGCACCGAATAGCCGCCGTCGCGGGGCGCGACGCGCACAGCCTCGTCCGCCACCAGGAAAAGGTTATTCGCCGCCGCCGGGCCGTAAGCCAATCGCCGCAGGATCGACTGCAGATAGGCGCCGAACACCTTGCGCGGCACGAACATGCACGGCGTCGGACAGTCAATCTCCGGATGCTCGCGCAGCCACTCCAGGAAATGATCCGGCTGGTCGGGAAACACGCTCATATTGCTGGCGCGCACATTGAGCAGGTGGCCGGGATTGTCGGTCGAGTAGGCCGCGCCGAGGCCGAAATGCTCCCGTTTCTCGATGAGATAGAGGCGGAGCAGCGATTTATCCTGCCCTGCCAGGAGGTGGATGGCGGTGAGAACCCCGCTCAAACCGCAACCAACGATCGCGACAGACTTCGGTCCCATGGGTCAGCTCCGGTTGGCGGGGTGGTGGTCATCACGCTTACGCGGCGCGGGCGGCGGCGGGCGCCAACGCCTCCGGGTATGCGCGCGGGAACGGCACGCGCGCCACGTCGAGCGCATTCTTGATGGCGAGCGCGAGATCCGATTTGAGCGCATCGTGGTCGACGCCCTTCGCCCAGCCTTGCGCGGTCAACTCCACGGCCTTGTCGCCGAGCTTGGAGACGACGACGTCGGCGCCGCGGATGATGCGCGGCTCCTGCGCCAAAGCCTGCCGCATGGCGGTGATCGCCGTTTGCAGATTGGCCGAGTAATCCACGCCTATCGTCACATCCACCCGCCGCTCCGGGCTGGTTGAGAAGTTCGTCACAGCGGCGCCCCAGATGTCCTTGTTGGGAATGGTGATGTGCACGTTGTTCTCGGTCGCCAGCTCGGTGGTGAAAATCGTGATGTCGCGCACAGAGCCGGTGTAGCCCGCGACCGTCACCACATTGCCGACCTTGAACGGGCGGAATACGAGCAGCATCACGCCCGCCGCAAAGCTGGTGAGGGTTCCCTGCAGCGCGAGGCCAATGGCGAGCGACGCCGCGCCGAGCACCGCGATGAGGCTCGTCGTCTGGATGCCGAACATCTGCAGCACGGCGAGCACGACGACGGTGACGATGGCGTATTTGACGAAGCTGGAGGCGAAGCCGGCAAGCGTGTCGTCCACCCGCTTGTTCATCTTGATGGCGTCGTAGACGCGGCGCGACAAAAACCCCGCCATCCAGAAGCCGATGAACGCGACGGCAAGCGCGTAAAGCAGTTGCACGCCGTAGGTGAGCGCAAGTGTCAGCAAGGCCTCAAGCTGGGCGGGATCAAAAGTCATGGGAAATCCTTGTGGTGAATAAAATACAAATCCTCATACACCACATTTGTGGCGACCGTGGTGCGGCCCCAGCGCTCACGCCATCAGCCGGTATCCGACGCCCGGTTCGTTTTCAATGTAGCGCGGATTGGCGGGGTCGTCGCCGAGCTTCTGCCGCAGATGGCCGACATAGACGCGCAGATAATGCGTTTCCTGCTCCTGCGCCGGCCCCCAGATGGTGCGCAGCATCTGCTGATGGGTCACGATGCGCCCGGCGTTGCGCGCGAGCACGCGCAGGATGTCGAACTCCTTACGCGTCAGGCGGATTTCCGCGTCGGCGCGCCGCACCTTGCGCTGGGCCAGGTCGATGGCCAGATCGCCAACGGTGATTTCGGACGCCTCTGTCTTGGCGAACTCCTTCAGCCGCAGCGCGGCCCGCACCCGCGCCAGCAACTCGCCGACGCCGAACGGCTTGACCACATAATCGTTCGCGCCGTTGTCGAGCGCCTGGATCTTGTCTTCCTCGGAGGCGCGCACGGACAGCACAAGGATCGGCGTCTCGCTCCATTCGCGGATGCGGCGCACCACCTGCAGTCCGTCGATGTCGGGCAGGCCAAGATCGAGGATGACGAGAGCGGGGTTTTCGAGCGCGAACGTTTTTATGCCGTCTTCGCCGCGCCCAGCCTCCACGACGTCGTAGCCGTGGGCGTTCAGGCTGATGCGCAGGAATTTCCGGATTTGCGGCTCGTCATCGACGACCAAAATGCTGATCGGTGGCTTCACTGGGTTTATCCCCTTTCTTTTTATTGTCCGGCTCATCCTGAGCGGGGATGTGCGGCATGGCGGTCAAGGGCAAAATGAACTCGATCACCGCGCCCTGGCCGGACGGCGCGTCCTTCGCTTTGATCTGGCCGCCATGCGCCTCCACGATGCCACGGCAAATTGACAATCCAAGCCCTGTGCCGGCGATCTGGCTGTCGCCCGCCCGCACCCGGTAAAAGATATCGAACACTGACTCCCGCGCCTCTTTGGGGATGCCGGGGCCGTCATCCGTAATGCGCACCAGCAGGCTGTCGCCGGATTGCATCGCGTCAATGGAAATCTTTCCATCCGGTTTTGTGTATTTTGCGGCGTTATCGAGAATATTTGCGACCACCTGCTCGATGAGCACCGGGTCGACGAACAGCGCGGGTAGCGTTTCGGGAGCGTTCAGGCTCACCCGGCGACCGCCGAGCACCTTGCGCAGTTGCTTTATGGCGCGGCCCGCGATCTCGCGGATGTCGGACCATTCGCGCTTCGGCTGAAGGGCGCCGTAGCCGAGGCGCGTCATGTCCAGCAGGTTCTGCACAAAGCGATTCAGCCGTTCGCTCTCGTCGAGGATGGTCTGGGTGAGCTGCTGACGGTTCTCCGGCGTCATGTCGTCGCCGAGGCTCGCTAGGCTTGTAGCCGAGCCGATGATCGACACCAGCGGCGTGCGCAGATCGTGGCTCACCGAGGAGAGAAGGGCGGAGCGCAATTGCTCGGTTTCGGTGAACACCCGCGCCTCCTCGATGTCCGAGGCGAGGTTGGTGCGCTCCACCGCGATGGCCACCTGCCCCACGAGCGCCTCCAGCAGCCGCCACTGGTCAGGCGAGAGGGGCTGCCCGCGCTCCTTGAACGAAACGCCGAGCAGTCCGACCGGGCCCCGCCTGGTTTTCAGCGGCAGGAACAGCCAGTCGGCGGCGGGCAGCGTGTCCGAACGCCAACCCGCGACCTTGCCGTTGCTCCAGGCCCATTCGGCCGCGCCCCAGTCCTTGGTTTCGAGCTGATCCTCCGGCGGATAGCCGGCTGCGATCTGCAAGCGATTGTCGGCGTTGGGCAGCAGCACCAGCGCGCTCGACTCCATGGTCGAGGCCACGTGGTGCACCGCAGCCCACAGCACATCGTCCAGGGAGGCGGCGGCGGCGATCTTGCGGCTGAATTCGTAAAGCGTCGAGATGCGCTGGGCGGAGGTGCGCATCGCCGCGATCTGCATCCGCAAGCGCTCCGCCAGATTGCCGACGATGAACGAGGCGAACAGGAACAGCGCGATCGTGAACAGCTCGCTCTGCTCGAAAATGGAGAATGTGTAATACGGCCGCGTGAACACGTAATCGTAGGCGAGGAAGCTGAGCACGCTGGCGAAAAACGCCGGCCATCGCCCGTATTTGATCGCCACCATGAGCACGGCGATGAGCATCAACAGGGAGATGTTCGAGAACGAGAACCAGTATTTGGCGCCGAGGCCGATGCCGGTGGCGAGCGCCACCGCCAGCGTGGCGACGGCGTAGTCGCGCGGCGCGCCGACGGGCATGGGCAGACCGCCGCTGATCGCCTCGCCCCCCGCTTCGGTCTCGTCCGCAGAGATGACGGTGACCTCGAAGCGCGTGGCCTTGTCGAGGATTTCCTGCGCCACGCTTTCGCGGAACCACGCGGTCCAGTGCCGGCGGCGCTCCCGGCCTATGAGCATGCGCGTGACGTTGCGCTTCAGCGCAAACTCGATGAGCGCGTCGACAATGCGCGATTCCGCGTGCAGCACGACGACTTCGCCATCCAGGCTCTCGGCCAGCCGCAGCGCGTCGGCGATGCGCGTTTTGGCGGTCTCGCTCATGGTGTCGTAATGGGGCGTGCGCACATGAACGCAGATCCAGGGGATGCGCGCACGTTCGGCCATGCGCCGCGCCGTTCGCACCAGCCTTTTGCCGACCGGCGCCTCGTTGACGCACACGAGCAGCCGATCCTGCGCAGGCCACGGCCCAGGGATGGCGTGGGCGTGCATGTAGCGCACCATCTGCGCATCGACCCGCTCGGCCGCCACGCGCATGGCGAGCTCGCGCAGGGCGGTCAGGTTGCCCTTGGAGAAGAAATGCCGGATCGCGCGCCCGGCCTGCTCGGCCACATAGACCTTGCCCTGGCGCAGCCGCTGAATGAGGTCGTCCGGCGTCAGATCGACCAGCTCGATCTCGCTGGCGAGTTCGAGCACCTTGTCGGGCAGCGTTTCGCGCACCTGGATGCGCGAGATGCGCGAGACGACGTCGTTGAGGCTCTCCACGTGTTGGATGTTGAGCGTTGTATACACGTCGATGCCGGCGGCCAGGAGCTCCTCCACGTCCTGATGGCGCTTTTCGTGCCGGCTGCCGATGACGTTGGTGTGCGCCAGCTCGTCCACGATGGCGAGGGCCGGGCGCCGCTTCAGCAGCCCGTCCAGATCCATTTCGCCGAAGACGCGCCCGCGATAGGTGATTTGCATGCGCGGGAGGATTTCCAGGTCGCGGAGGAGGGCTTCGGTCTCGGCGCGGCCGTGGGTCTCCACGACGCCGACCACCACGTCAACGCCCTCTCGGCGGCGCTCATGGGCCGCCTGCAGCATGGAGTAGGTCTTGCCGACGCCCGGATAAGCGCCGAGGAAGATTTTCAGCTTGCCCCGGCTCTCGCGTGTCGCCTCGTCGAGGAGCGCGTCCGGGGCCGGTCGCGCGGTGTCAGCAGCCATGAGGGCGCCCTTCTAGCGTGGTGGCAGTGCGTCCAGAGCAAGGTTCACCTTTAGCACGTTCACGCGGCGTTCGCCAAAGAGGCCGAACGTGCGATCTTCCAGATTGGCCTGGATGACGGCGCGCACGTCCTCCTCGCGCAGGCCGCGCGCTTTTGCGATGCGCACCACCTGCAGATAGGCGGCGGCCGGCGAAATGTGCGGATCGAGCCCGCTCGCCGAGGCGGTGACAAGATCGATCGGCGCCTTGCGGCCCTCCGCCTCGGCGCTCCATGCGGCGGCGCGAGCGGTCACGTCCGCCACAAGCTTGGCGCTGGACGGAGCGAGATTGGAGCCGCTGGAATTGGCCGCGTCGTAGCCCGCGCCCGCCGCCGACGGCCGGGGATGCAGGTAGCGCGGAT
This sequence comes from Hyphomicrobiales bacterium, assembly GCA_033764775.1. Taxonomy (GTDB): domain Bacteria; phylum Pseudomonadota; class Alphaproteobacteria; order Rhizobiales; family Rhodomicrobiaceae; genus JAWXCE01. Next base: position 65,380 of record JANRIQ010000032.1, read on the forward strand.
CGGCGAACGGCTGCCCGACGATCTCGGCCCCGACAACGCGTCCATCCTTTTCGATAAGGCCGCCATTGGCCAAGTGCGGCGCCAGGAGTTGCGCAAGGCCGGTTACGGCGAGCGGATACGCCCCGCCGAGCAAGAGCGTGAACACAGCCACCATCAGAAACGCCTGGATCAGTTGGCGCATGTCATCTCTCCTTAAACGAGTCCGAGCGCGTTGACCGCGAGGTCAATCGCCTTGATGCCGACGAAGGGCAGCGCGACGCCGCCCAGGCCGAAAATCAGCAGATTGCGGCTGAGCAATTCCTCCGCTCCGGCCGGCTTGTAGCCCACGCCGGTGAGCGCCAGGGGGATGAGCGCGATGATGATGAGCGCGTTGAAAATGACCGCTGACAGGATCGCGCTTTCGGGGCTGGCGAGGCCCATGATGTTGAGGCTCTGCAGGTCGGGATAAGCGCCGAGGAACAAGGCGGGCAGTATGGCGAAATATTTCGCAAAGTCGTTGGCGATGGAGAAGGTGGTCAGCGCGCCCCGGCTGATGAGCAGTTGCTTGCCCACCTGCACCACCTCCATCAGCTTTGTCGGGTCGCTGTCGAGATCGACGAGGTTCGCCGCCTCGCGCGCGGCCTGGGTGCCGTCGTTCATCGCGACGCCCACATCGGCTTGGGCGAGCGCCGGCGCGTCGTTCGAGCCGTCGCCGCACATGGCGACGAGCCGGCCCTCGGCCTGATATTTGCGGATCATCTCCAGCTTCTTCTCGGGCGTCGCCTCGGCCAGGAAATCGTCCACGCCAGCTTCAGCGGCGATGGCGGCGGCGGTCAGTGGATTGTCGCCGGTGATCATCACGGTGCGGATGCCCATGGCCCGAAGCTGCATGAAGCGGTCGCGGATGCCGGGCTTGATGACGTCCTTCAGGTGCACGACGCCGAGAATCTTGCGGTTGCGAGCAACGACGAGCGGCGTGCCTCCCGTGCGGGCCACGGCCTGCACGATGCGGCGCAGGCCCTCGCTTTCAGGCTCGCCCGAGTAGCGGATCATGGTGTCGGAGGCGCCCTTGCGCATCTCCGTGCCGTCTTTCATGTCGCAGCCGCTCATCCGCATTTCCGCCGAGAACGGAATGAACGAGGCGCAAAGCCCGCGGTCGGCTTCGTGATTGAACCGTTTGCGGGCCAGATCGACGATGGATTTGCCCTCCGGCGTGTCATCCGCGAGGGACGCAAACACGGCCGCTTCGACAAGGTCTGGAACGGCGACGCCGGGCAGCGGATGAAACTCGTCCGCCATGCGGTTGCCGAAAGTGATGGTGCCCGTTTTATCGATGAGGAGCGTGTCGACGTCGCCGCACGCTTCCACAGCCCGGCCCGATTTGGCGATGACGTTCGCTTTCACCAGGCGGTCCATGCCGGCGATGCCGATCGCCGAAAGCAGCCCGCCGATGGTGGTCGGGATGAGGGTGACGAACAGGGCGATGAGGAAAATCACCGAGATCGGCTCGCCGGAATAGATCGCAAACGGCTCCAGCGTCACCACGGCGATGAGGAAGATCAGCGTCATGCCGACCAACAGGATATTGAGCGCCGTTTCGTTCGGCGTTTTCTGGCGCTCCGCCCCCTCAACCAAGGCGATCATGCGCGCAAGAAAGCCTTCGCCCGGCTTTACCGTCACACGCACCTTAAGCCAATCCGAGACGACTTTGGTGCCGCCGGTCACGGCCGAGCGCTCACCTCCCGATTCCCGGATCACCGGCGCGGACTCGCCAGTGATGGCGGACTCGTCCACGGACGCGATCCCTTCGACGACGGTGCCGTCCGCGGGAATGAGGTCGCCCGCTTCAACAAGAATAAAGTCGTCTTTCTGGAGGCTGCTGCTGGGCGTCAAGTCGTACTCCATTGACGCCTCGGCGCGCAGCAGCTTTGCCTGACTCTCGGCCTGGGTGGCGCGCAGGCTGTCGGCGCGCGCCTTGCCGCGCCCTTCAGCGACAGCTTCGGCGAAGTTGGCGAACAGCACCGTGAACCACAGCCACGCGGTGATCTGCGCGAGCAGCCCAACGTTGTCGTCGCCCCGAAGGAGGGCAAGCACGAAAAACACCGTGGCGGCGAAAGATACCGCCTGCACCACGAACATCACGGGGTTGCGGATCAGCGTCGCCGGATTGAGTTTTGCGAAGGCTTGCTTGACGGCAAACCTGAGGATTTGCGGATCGAACAGACCGATATCGCGCGCGTGCGTCATGACAGCGCCTCCTTAGAATGTTTTTCCACCGAACAGGGCGAAATGCTCGGCTATCGGCCCGAGCGCGAAAGCCGGGAAAAAGGTCAGGCCTTGCAGCACCACGATGACCACAACCAGCAGCACGACGAATGTGAGCGTGTGGGTGGGGAAGGTGCCCGCAGTCACGGGCGCGGGACGCTTCAGGGCGAAACTGCCGGCGACGGCCAGCATGACCACCATGAACGCGAACCGGCCGATGAGCATGCATACGCCGAGCGCGGTGTTGTGATAGGGCGTGTTGGCGGTGAAGCCGGCGAAGGCGGAGCCATTGTTGTTCGACGCCGAGCTGTAGGCGTACAGGATCTCGGACAGCCCATGCGGCCCGGCGTCCTGGAGCGAGGACAGCCCCTGTGGAAGCACAGCGGCGAGCGCCGACCCCGTCAACACGCACACCGAGACAAGAAGAAGCGCAAGGATCGACAGCTTCACCTCCTTGGATTCGATTTTCTTGCCCAGATATTCGGGGGTGCGGCCGACCATGAGGCCGCCGATGAACACCGCCAGCACCACGAACAAAAGCATGCCGTACAGGCCTGAGCCGACCCCGCCGAAGATGATTTCGCCAAGGTTCATCAGGAACATAAGGACGAGTCCGCCGAGCGGCATGAAGCTGTCGTGCATGGAGTTCACGGAGCCGTTCGACGCGGCGGTTGTGGCCACCGCCCATAGGGAAGACCCGGCGACGCCGAAACGCACCTCCTTGCCCTCCATATTGCCGGCGGCTTGATCGACGGACGTGCTCGCAAACGCCGGATTGCCGCCGATCTCGGCCGCGTAGACCGCCGCGAGACACGCCACAAACACCGCGCCCATGGCCCCGAACAGCGCCCACCCTTGCCGCAGATCTTTGGCCATACGGCCGTAGGTGTAAGTGAAGCCAGCGGCGACGAGGATGATGAAGACGGTCTGCAACAGGTTTGAGAGCGGCGTCGGGTTTTCATAGGGATGTGCGGAGTTGACGTTGAAAAAGCCGCCGCCGTTGGTGCCGAGCTGCTTGATGGCGAGCTGCGAGGCGACCGGCCCTTGCGCGATGAGCTGATCGGCGCCTTCCAGCGTTTTCGCCGCGACGGGCGCGCTAAAATTCTGCGGCACGCCCTGATAGACGAGAAACAGCGCCGTGATGAATGAAATCGGCAGCAGGATGTAAAGGATGGAGCGGGTGAGATCGACGTAGAAATTGCCGACCGTCTTCACCTGCGCGCCCACAAAGCCGCGGATGACCGCCATGGCGACCGCCATGCCCGTCGCCGCGCTGAGGAAGTTCTGCACGGTGAGCCCGGCCATCTGGCTGAAATGCGACATCGTCGTCTCGCCACCGTAGGACTGCCAGTTGGTGTTGGTCACGAAGCTCACCGCAGTGTTGAACGCCAGATGCGGCGACAGCGGCGGCAGATTCGCGGGATTGAGCGGCAAAAGATGTTGCAGCCGCAAGATCGCGTAGAGCACCACGAACCCGGCCGCGCTCAGTGCGAGCGCCGCCGCGGCGTAGCGCGTCCAATGTTGCCCCTCCTCGCTTTTGACGCCGGCGAGCCGGTAGACGCCGCGCTCCACCGGCCCCATGACCGGCGAAAGCAGCACCCGCTCTCCCGAATAGACCCGGTGCATGTAGCCGCCGATGATCGGAGTAAGCGCGAGGATGATGAGGCCGAACGCGATGAAGTGCAGAATATCGCTCCACATGGGGGAAGCCCTTTAAAACTTTTCCGGATGCAGAAGGGCGTAGACCAGATAAACAAGAAGCGCCGCCGCAAGCGACAAGCCGCCGATATACTCGATGCTCATGGCTCCCTCCTTACGCCCGCTCGCACGCCGCAATCGCGACGAAGAACAGCGCGAAAAATACGACGCCGAGGCCAAGATAAAGCGCGTCTTGCATTGTGATGCGTCTCCTTAAGTGCCGATTTTCAAAACTGTAGCCAGGAAAACTGCGCGCGGCGATGTTGGTTTGCGTAAACGCGCGTAAAATCAGCGCATCATTTTTATGGATTTTTGCCGCGCGGCGGGCGCCAGAGCGGCGGCGGGAAACACGATCTTGACGCTCGCGCCGCCCCCACGCCGGGCGCGGCGGCTGAACTTTGCGCCCGCCTCTTTCAGCAGACCTTTCGCCATGACGAGGCCCACGCCCGCCCCGTGCACGCGCGCATCGCCGGCTTGCAACCCGTTCTCCCCCTGCGGCGCGCCGCCGTCGTCGTCCACCGCGATGACGAGCGCGCCCGCCTTGTTGACCCCCGCTCTCACCCGCACGACGCCTCCGGCCGCGGTGAACTTGACGCTGTTGAGCAGCACGTTGAGGAGCACTTGCTTCAGCGCGCGCTCGGCGATGGGGGGCCGCGGCAGACCGTCCGGCGCGCTTGCCCGCAGAGCTAGGCCCGCCTGCTCCATGAGCGGAGCGACGATGCGCGCGCAGTCCGTAACGACGGCGGCGGGGCAGGGCGGCGAGGCGGGCGGCGGGGCGCTGAGCTTGCCGCGTCGGGCGCAATCGAGGGCGTCGTTCGCGATGTCGAGGGCGAGGCGCGCGCTCTGGGCGATGTCGGCGGCGTACTCGGAGACGCGCTCGGGCGTGAGAGCCGCGACGCCCGCGCCTTTGAGGATTTCGGCGAAGCCAAGAATGGCTGAGAGCGGGTTGCGCAGATCGTGGCTCAGGCCCGCGAGGTAGGCGAGGTCGGCGGCCTTGGCGCGGAACGGTCGCGGCGCCGCTGCGGTTTGCGCGGGCGCGGGTTTGTTGAGCGCGGCGGCGCGCGGGCTGCGAAGTTTCGCGGTCTTGGCCTTGGCGGGCGGAGCCGGGATCGCAACTTTTGCATCCACCAGTCGCACGATCACGCCGCGGCGTCCGCCGTCGAGTTCGAGCTTTTGCAGATGACAAGCAAGGGTTTCGTCGCCACCGGGCGTCGCAAGCCGCAGCGGGCCGCTCCAGAAGCCGGACCCGTTGGCCCGACGGGCGATGGTTGCGATGCGCCGTTTCGACGCGGGGTCGGCGGCTAGCCTGACGGCGGTGAGCGCCGCGCCGTCCGCCGCGCCCCAGAAGATGCGGGCGGCGCCGTTGCCCCAAACCACGCGACCGAGATCGCTATCCCAGACGACGACCGGGTCTTTCGACAGAAAATACGTCTCAAACGGAGTCTGGGTTTCCATGGACGGCGTCCGTAGCGGCCGCCCCCGGACGCTCGCTCGCGATTCGTTCTGCACCTGTTCCCGCCCCATGGCAGGTTGTACACAACCGCTCCGAGCGCGGCAAGGCCCGCCGGCGTCTCATCCACGAACATGGCTAACAGACATTGCTGCGTCGCAATATAGATATTGCAATGCAGCAAAAAGGCGCCTATCTCTGATTTCGCCGCTTTCGCAACGTCGGGGCGGCGGGAAAAGCATGAGTTCAAACATCTGAGGAGAGCATGAATGATGAATAAGAGCGCCGATTTCGAGATCCCCGCGACCTTCCGCGAAGCAGCGCAAAAGTCGGTCGAGCAAGCCAAAGAAACCTATCACCGCATCAGCGACGCCACCCGCCAAGCGCAGGACATGGTGCTGAAGTCCAGCGAGGCGATGTCCGCCGGCGTGAAAGAGATGCAAGACAAGGCTCTGCAATACGCCGAAGCCAACATCAACGCCGGTTTCGAGGTCGCCTCCCGCCTCGTCAACGCCAAGGATTTCACCGAAGCGCTTGAAATCCAGGGTCAGTACGCCCGCAAGCAGATGGAGACACTGACGGCCCAGACGCAGGAGATGTCCCGTCTCGTCGCTCAGGCTGCGCAGAAAGCCCAGCCGACGGTCTAATCCAGGCGTCATGGCGGCAAGGCGCTCCGCGCGTCTTGCCCGTTCCCCGCAGTCAGCAAGAGGAGAAGTTGAGATGGATGAGGCGTCCGTCATCGACGTCGCCGAGGACAACAGCGCGGTTGTGCGTCAGTTCACGCGCGGCGCTGAAGAGGCCGTGCGCGTCGCCCAGGCGTCCAGCCGCGAGGCGAACCGCGACTATGTGCAGGCGCAGTTAAAGCTTCTGGACATGATGCAGGCGAATGTCGCCGCCGCGTTCGATCACGCTCGCAAGGTGGTCGCGGCCAAATCGCTGCCCGAGACCATGGAGTTGAACTCGGCTTACATAAAAAGCCAGATGGTCGCTGCGGCCGCGCAGGCTGAGACCATGCGCAATCTCTGGCTCGGCGCCATGGCCGGCGTTCTCGAGCCTTACAAGCAAAGCTTGAAGCGCTACTCGCAGCAAGCCCGTATGTGCTAGGCGCCCGCTCGCGCCCGGCGCGCTTCAGGCTACTGCGCCGTTGCGCGAGGGACGCAAACGTTATAACACTACGGGGGACGCCGCTGTAGCTCAGTTGGTTAGAGCACCAGATTGTGGATCTGGGGGTCCCCCGTTCGAGCCGGGGCAGCGGTACCACCGGCGCAAACCTCGCGCCACGGCTAGCCTTCATGACACCCACGCGCAGCCTTCCAAGCGTCGCGATCGTGGGCGCCGGACCTTCTGGGCTCATCGCAGCAGAGACGATCGCCCGCGCCGGCTTGTCCGTCACCGTCTATGACCGCATGCCGACGCCGGGCCGCAAATTTCTTTTGGCGGGGCGCGGCGGGCTGAACTTGACGCACACCGAGCCGTCGGATCGCTTCGCCGCGCGCTATGGGCCTGCTGAGGCCCGGTTGCGCGCGGCGCTCGATGCGTTCCCGTCGCAAGCGCTCATCGCCTGGTGCGAAGGCCTCGGCGAGCCAACCTTCGTCGGGTCGAGCGGACGGGTGTTCCCGCGCTCCATGAAAGCCTCGCCCGTGCTGCGCAAATGGCTGGCGCGCCTGTCCGCGCTCGGCGTGGCTTTTGCGCTGAAACGCCGCTGGACGGGCTGGGACGCGACCGGCCGCCTCCTCTTTGCAGGCCCGGACGGCGAAACGGCGAGCGTCGAAGCCGACGCCGCCGTCTTCGCGCTCGGCGGCGCCAGCTGGCCCCATCTCGGCTCGGACGGCGGGTGGGTTCACGCATTCGCGGGCGCAGGGGCGGCTGTGTCGCCGCTCTCGCCCGCCAATTGCGGGGTCGAGGCGGACTGGTCGCCGCATTTCCGAGAACGCTTCGCCGGCGCGCCGCTCAAATCCGTTGCGGCGACGTGCGGCTCGGCCTGCGCCCTCGGCGACGCGGTGGTGACGCGGCGCGGGCTTGAGGGCGGCCCGCTCTATGAACTCGGCCCGGTCATCCGCGCGGCGCTGGCCGGCGGCGAGGCGACCGTCGCGTTCGATCTGCGCCCCGCCATGTCCCTCGCCGCGCTCGCCGGCCGTCTTGCGGCGTCGCGCAAGCAATCGCTCTCCACGCGGCTGCGCAAGGCCGGCTTCAACGCCACGGAAAGCGGTTTCCTGCGCGAAACCATGCTCGCGCAACGCCGCGATCCGTCCATCGCAACGCCGGAAGACTGGGCGGCTCACGCCAAGGCCGCGCCGGTCCGCATCCGCGGGCTTGCGCCCATCGCGCGGGCCATCTCCACCGCCGGGGGTGTGCGGCTCGACGCGGTGGACGAGACGCTCATGCTGCGCGCGCGGCCCGGGGTCTTTGTCGCGGGCGAAATGCTGGATTGGGAAGCCCCGACCGGCGGCTATTTGCTCCAGGGGTGTTTCGCGACGGGCGTCGCGGCGGGGCGCGGCGCGTTGCGCTGGCTGGGGGTGTCGGAAGACCGGCCCGCGCTTGCAAAAGCGGATGTGTGACGCCGGTTCATCGCTTATAATGCCTTAAATTCTTGTTCAGTTTAATTCACGCCACGCCTTTTTGCGGATTTTTACATGGGCAAGCTTGGCCTGCGTCTTGCTCTCTTTTTTTGCGCCGCTTTCCTTGCAAACATCTCCGACCGCGCTTTTGCGGCCAAGGTGCGGCACTCGGTATTGGGAACGGGAAGCGAGCGCACGTGCGAGGCGGTCGTCTCGCCCGACGCCACCCATGGCGGCGAGCCGATCACGCTCACGTTCTCCACGCGCGGGGCGAAGCGCTTCGATCATGTGGCCGTGTCGCTGGGGGAGGCCGGCCGCTACGAGGACGCAACGCTGCTGTTTGAAAACGAGCGCGTCGCCTTTCCCGCCGCCACATTTGGCGTCATGGAGAAAGCCGACAAACGCCCCGCCGATCTGCTCGCCACGGGGCTGGCGCGGGCGGGGACGGATCGCAAAGCGTTTTACGTCACCGCGCGCTTGGCCGGGGCCGACGATGTCGTCAGCAGCCGTTTCGACGGCTTTGACCTGAAAGACGCGCTCGCCAGGTTCGCCGCGAACTGCGTTTTCGATGTTGAGGCCTATTACGAGTCTGAAAGACGCCGCTCGGGTGAGGCGGCGCTGGTCGTAAGCGACAGCGAGTTGCAACTCATCCGGTGGGTGTTGCGCCGGAAGTTCGCCGCGCAATTAGAGAGGCCGGCTTGGGCGCCCGCCCTTTCCGAAGCGGAGCGGGGTTTTCTCAAACGGTATCAGGCGGAGAAAGGACTGGCGCCGTCGGCCTATCTCGACCGGTTTCTCGTTGGGGCGCTCACGCTGGAGGGGAAAGACCTGAAGGAGCCGGCGAAGCCTGCGCCGGAGCCGGAACCCGCGCCAGAGCCGGAAGCGCCGCGCTCCACTACATTCATGTTCGAGCTGTGCAACAAAAGCCGCCATGTCATCGCGCTCGCGATCACGGCGCGGCCGCCGGGCGAGGAGAATTTCCGCGAAGACGGCTGGTATATCGTCAAGAAAGGCGAATGCACCAATCTCGGTCCTTACGAGCAGGGCTGGTTCTATTTCTACGGGGAGAAGAAGGATTCGGGCGGACGCATCTCTTGGAGCGGCAAGGGGCCCGATGCGCGCAACATCTGCGTCGTTTACCCAGGGCCGTTCGGGCGCGAGTACAAGGCGCGCAAATGTAAATCCAACGCGCTGAAAAAATTCACCGGGGTTTTCGTGAACGACGTGCTTCTGAGTTGGTCCATGACGAATTGACGGGCGTCGCAGCGCCGTCGTTTGCTGACTTGTCGGCGAGCGTTGGCCCGGCTCGCTATGCTGGTGAACAAAGCTGGGAAACCGGCGGCAAGCGACACGGCGCTTTAGACGCCCGTCGCTACTTTTCTCCAGAGGTAAGCAGAAGCGACTGGGCGATCTCGGCGGCTTTAGATACATGCTCGATGCACGCCTGGTGCGCCGCCTCGCCGTCTCCCCTTGCGATAGCCTCCACAATACGCCTCATCTGCGAGATGCCCGCCTTGTCGCGCCCCGGAGTGGCAATCGTCATGGCGCGCAGTTGATTGATGCGGGCGTTGAGCGACCTCACGACGGCGAAAGCGACGTTGCGGCCTGCGCTCTCAAAAAGGAGCGCGTAAAAATCGTTGGTTGCGGCGAGAACATGCTGAGCATTTCCCGCAGCATATCCCTCAGCAATGGCGTCTATCCGAAGATGCAGCAGCCTAGGCAAATTGTCTATATTCGCGCTGGCGCAAGCGCGGGCGGCCATCGCCTCCAGCAAAGCACGGATTTCATAAATCTGCCGCGCATCCTCCGCCGTCGGCTTAGCCACGTACGGTCCGCGCTGCGCGCCTGTCGCCACAAGACCTTCGGCCTCAAGATGGCACAGCGCTTCGCGAACGATCGATCGGCTAACACCGAGTTGCTCGCACAAATCACGCTCCACGAGCCGCTCGCCAGGCTTGAAGTAAAAGCTCAAAATAGCGTTCCGCAGCTTGTCCAAGGCCAGGTCGCGGAGCGTGATCTGGGCGCGATCGACGCGCAATTGTGTGGTCATGGAATCTCCCGTGGCCGTCCCATTTAAGCTGAGTCCCTCAGGTTCGAAACGCCAGCTCGAAAAAGGCGTTGCAGCCTTCCTTTTTTGGTATACCATAATCTGGTCGACTGAGCGAATTTGGATTGCGCCCATGACTTCGCCGCACGAAGCAAGCATCCGAAAACTGGTGTCTTATGTTGAGGAAATCTATTCCGATGGCGGGAAGTCCGCGGAAAAGCCGCTCCGCCTGATCGGCGCGGCGGCGGTGTTGAGCAATCCATGGGCCGGGATGGGTTATGTGGAGAACCTTAAGCCTGAGATCCGACGCCTCGCCCCCATTCTTGGTCATATGCTTACGGCGGAAATTCTCAAACACGCCGGCGGCGGCGCTGCAGTGGAGGCGTATGGCAAAGCTGCCATCGTCGGCGTGAACGGCGAGATCGAGCACGCCTCGGCCCTCATCCACACGCTGCGCTTCGGCAATGTTTACCGCACAGCCGTCGGCGCCAAAAGCTATTTGAGCTTCACCAATGTGCGCGGCGGGCCCGGAGCGCCCATCGCCATTCCGATGATGCACAAGCATGACGAGGGCATGCGCTCTCATTACCTAACGCTTCAATTCTCCATCATCGACGCGCCAGGTCCGGACGAGATCGTCGTCGCGCTGGGCGGCTCTGTCGGCGGCAGACCACATCATCGCATCGGCGACCGGCGCCAAGACATAAAAGAGCTCGAGAGCGGCGATGCTTGAGGCTGGCGTTTGGAACCTACGAGGCCCTCGGCAAGTGCTGCATGCGCCCGCGCCGGACGATTTTGGCAGGGTCATAGCCTATTTTCGACGGGGGACTGGAGCGCCGCTGGTTCTGCTGCACGGGGTGGGTCTTCGCGCCGATATCTGGGCGCCGCAGGTGAACGCGCTCTGTGAGAGCTTCGACGTCATCGCCATGGATATGCTGGGGCACGGGGCCAGCAGCTTGCCGCCGCGCGGCGCCGCGCTCGACGATTTTTCGAGCCAGGTTGAAGCGCTGCTCGACGGTCTTGCACTCGACGCCGCCCATCTGGCCGGACATTCAATGGGGGGGTTGGTCGCCCTCGATTTCGCCATCAGGCATCCGGCTCGCACTGTCAGCCTCACGGCGCTGAACCCGGTTTACGAACGCAACCCTGAGCAGCGACAGGCGGTGGCCGAGCGCGCGGCGGCTCTCCGCGAAGACGGGCCCGCTCCTGTCGCGGCCGCAACGATCGCGCGCTGGTTCGGGAACCCTGCGCCGGAACGGCTGGCCCCTTACGCAATCGCGGTTCGCGCGATGCTGGAGAGCGTTGATCCGGCCGGTTACGCCCGCTCTTACCGCGTTTTCGCGAGCATCGACAATATCAGCCGTGATCGCTTGCGCCAGCTCGCTGTCCCTTGTGCGTTTATGACCGGAGAACTCGATCCGAATTCGACGCCTCAAATGTGCGCCGCGCTCGCTAGCCGCGTCCAAAATGGGCGCTGCGACATCATCCCAGGCGAGCGCCACATGATGGCGTTGACATCGCCGGAAGCGGTCAACACGCGCCTTTTTGATTTCCTAAGCAATGTCGCGCGATCCGGCGCCGTTCGCACGCATGACGAGGCGCGACAAACATGATGCCGCAACGCGCCCATGACCGACAGGAGTTGCGCAAAGCTCTGGGCGCCTTCGTCACCGGCGTCACCGTAATCGCCACGCTGGAGGATAGCGGCGCCCCCCGGGGCTTTACAGCAAACTCGTTCACATCGGTGTCGCTTGATCCGCCCCTTATCTTGGTTTGCGTCGGCAAAATGGCGGCGAGCTATCCTGTATTCGCCGCTTGCAAGAGCTTTGCAGTAAACGTCTTGTCTGAGCGGCAGCTTGAGATTTCGGGCGTTTTCGCGTCTAAGGCGCCAGATAAATTCAACTCGATCGCCTGGCGCATCGGAGTTGGGGGCAGCCCGCTGTTCGATGAAGTGGCGGCTTGGTTCGACTGTAAAACGGCCAGCACGGTTGAGGCTGGCGATCACATCATCCTCATCGGCGAGATCGTGGACTTCGGTCAAACCGGGGCCAACCCGCTTGCCTATTGCCGCGGTGGTTATGTTTCGCTCGGGCTATCGCAAAGCGTCCTGTCGTCGGCCAGCGGCGCGGCGCGGGTCGGCGCGATTTTGGAGCGCGATAACCGTATTTTATTGCTCCGCGAAGCCGATGGCGCGTTCAGCCTGCCCACTGCGCCAAGCTTAGGGCCTGAAAGCAATCCCCGCAGTTTACTCGGCATGCTGCGCGCCATGGGGATCGAAGCGCGGACAAGCTTCCTATTCGCCGTTTTTGAGGACGGGCCCGGCGAGAGCCAGAGCATCTTTTACAGAGGCGTCTGGGATGGAGAATTCGGTAGCTATACGGGAGCAAGCGCGACGCCGATTGAGGATATTCCATTTAGTCAGATGAAAACCGACGCCATGCGCGCCATGCTGCAACGCTTCGTCAAGGAACGCGGCGAGGATGTCTTTGGCGTCTATGCCGGAGGGGTGGATGCCGGGGTCGTCGCGACGCTGTCCACGGTGACGAAAGCTTATTAGCCAGGACGAGCGATTATGAAATTCTCGTTGTTTGTGCATATGGAGAGGGCGGACGCCTCGACGCCCCACAGCGCTCTTTTCGCGGAGCTAGAAGAACTTGCGCTGATGGCCGAGGCGGGCGGCTTTGAAACGGTTTGGATCGGCGAACACCATGCCATGGAGTTTACCATCGCGCCAAACCCGTTCATTCCCATCGCATATCTGGCCGCGAAAACCAGCCGCATTCGCCTTGGCACCGGAACGATCATCGCGCCGTTCTGGCATCCGATCAAGCTGGCGGGAGAAGCGGCGATGGCGGACATCGCCTGCGGCGGGCGGCTCGACTTAGGCCTTGCCCGGGGCGCATACGCGTATGAATATGACCGGCTTTCTCCAGGCCTGGACGCTTGGGGAGCAGGTCAGCGGCTGCGCGAAATGGCGCCTGCGCTGCAAAATCTCTGGCGGGGCGATTACGCCCATGACGGAGAATTCTGGCGATTTCCGGCGACGACGGCCGTGCCTTCGCCGTTGCAATCGCCGCACCCGCCGATCTGGATCGCGGCCCGCGACCCCAATTCGCACGCCTTCGCGGTCGAACGCGGCTACAATGTGCAAGTCACGCCCCTCGCAGCGGGCGATGCTGAAATCGCGAGCCTGATGGAGAAGTTCCAAGGCGCCTGCGCCGCTCACCCCAACGCAGCCCGGCCCAAGATCATGCTGTTGCAGCACGCTTTCGTCGCGACCTCGCCGGCGGAAGCGGATGACATCGCGCAACGGCTGAGCCGCTACTACTGCTTTTTCGCGGCTTGGTTCAAAGCGGAGCGGCCCATCGCCCGCGGTTTCATGGCCCCCGTTGGCGAAGCCGATCTTGCCGCAATGCCGCAATATGCGCCTGAGACCATCCGCAAGAACCTCAATATCGGAGAGCCTGGAGAAGTTATCGATAGGTTAAAATCCTATGAAGCGCTTGGCTTCGACCAGTATAGCATATGGATTGACAGCCTAATGCCGCACCATCGTAAGAAGCAATCTCTCGATCTGTTCATCCGCCATGTTATGCCTGCGTTCCCCGATCGTGGAGCCGCGCAATGAGCCTGCCCCATTATCCATGCTATATTGACGGCGCATTCGTGGACGGCGCATCATCCATTGAAAGCGTCAACCCAGCCACGGGCGAGATTTGGGCGACGTTTGGCGCGGCGAGCGCCGAGGAGACGTCGGCGGCCGTTGAAGCGGCTTACCGCGCTTTCCATGATCCCAGTTGGCGGAACTTGACCGCAACGGCTCGCGGCAAGCTGCTTTACAAGCTCGCGGATCTCTTAGCTGAGCATAGCCCGCGACTCGCTGAATTGGAGACCCGCGACACGGGTAAAATCATTCGCGAAACGAGCGCGCAAATCGCCTATATCGCCGAGTATTATCGCTATTTCGCTGGTCTGGCCGACAAAATTCAAGGCGCGCATCTTCCAATCGATAAGGGAGATATGGAGGTTTACACGCGCCGCGAGCCGATAGGCGTGGTGGCCGCCGTCGTGCCCTGGAACTCGCAATTGTTCCTCTCCGCCGTAAAAATCGGGCCGGCGCTCGCCGCAGGCTGCACCTTGGTTTTGAAAACGTCAGAAGACGGCTCGGCGGCGCTTTTGGAGTTTGCGCGTCTTGTAGACAAAGTTGGCTTGCCGAAGGGGGTCGTCAATATCCTCTGTGGACGCGGAGAAGACTGCGGGCGCGCTCTCACGAGCCATCCGCTGGTCGCCCGCGTCGCTTTCACCGGCGGGCCGCAGACCGCACAGCGGGTTATCCGAAACACAGCTGAGAATCTGGCTGTGACTAGCCTTGAACTCGGGGGCAAATCGCCCGTCTTGGTGTTCGCCGATGCAGATTTGGAAAGCGCGGCCAACGCCGTCGTCGCCGGGATTTTTGCAGCTGCCGGACAGAGTTGCGTAGCGGGATCAAGGCTCATCGTCGAGAAGCGGGTTTATGACGAATTCCTGGCGATTTTGATCGCCAAGGCGGAGCGCATCCGCATCGGAGCGCCGGACGATCCGGCGACGGAGATGGGGCCTGTCGCCACTCAACGCCAACTCACGCATATCCATACCATTGTCGCCGCCAGCGTCGCAGCGGGCGCGCGGGTATTGACCGGCGGAGAGGCGCCCGCGCACATGCCGACCGGCTTTTATTACAAGCCGACGATCCTCGCCTGCCCGCGGCGCGACATTGCGTGCATGACGGAGGAGCTTTTCGGCCCAGTGTTGAGCGTGACGAGTTTTGAGACCGAAAAGGAGGCTGTGGAGATCGCGAATGATACGCGCTTCGGGCTGGCCTCCGGCGTTTTTACACGCGATCTCGCCCGCGCGCACCGCATGATCGGCGCGATCCGGGCCGGAATGGTATGGGTCAACACCTACCGCGCCATTTCCCCCCTTGCTCCGTTTGGCGGCTATGGCCAGAGCGGCTATGGGCGCGAAGGCGGCGTCGATAGCATCGACGATTACACGCGGACAAAATCCGTGTGGATCAAAACCTCCGACGAACCAATCCCCGACCCATTCATAATGCGATGACGACAATGGCTAGCACACACTGCGCCATGGCCGCCAACGACCCCGCAATCGCGCGGGCGTGGTCATGGTTCATTTTGCCGGTTGTCGTGTTTCTGACGCTGTTTTTCCTGCTGCCGGTCATCAACCTCGTCGAGCTTAGTCTGCGGCCCCACGCCGGGCCTGGCGCAGTGGGCGATGGCCTCACCCTCGCCAATTACACCCGCTTCCTAACCGACCCGTTTTATCTGGGCGTGCTGTTCGACACCATGGCGATAGGGCTTGTGGTCGTCTCCATTTGCCTTGTGCTGGCTTACCCCATCGCTTACGTGCTCGCGCGAACCAAAAGCCGGTTTCGCGGCGCTTTGCTTTTTATTGTGATCGCCCCGCTCCTCATATCAACTGTTGTGCGCAATCTCGGCTGGTTTCCCATTTTGGGGGGGTCTGGGCTCATAAACTGGGCGCTGATGTCGTTGGGGATTATCTCTGAGCCGATCCGCTTGATGAATAACACAACAGGCGTAATCATCGCTCTCACGCATACTTTCCTGCCGTTCATGATTTTGGCGCTCGTCACCGTCATCCAGAAAATCGGCGTTGAACTGGAGGAGGCTGCACGCAACCTTGGCGCGGGCCCGATTGAGACGTTCTTCCGCGTGATTTTGCCGTTGAGCCGCCCTGGCCTGCTCGCAGGCTATCTCATCGTTTTCACAAGCGTTATCAGCGCCTTCACGACGCCCGCCATGATGGGCGGCCGACGGGTGCTCGTCATGTCAACACTCATCGAGCAGCAGATGCGCAGCGTCCTGAACTACCCTGTCGCCGCCACGGCCGCGATTTTGCTGATGGTCATGGCGGCCGCGCTGACCATCGCTTCCTTGCGCCAGCGTGGAGACGCGCGGCCATGATGCGCTGGATGCTGAACGCCTGGGTCGCCCTCGTCGTCATTTTCCTGACGTTGCCGCTCGCCGCCGCGTTCGCCGCATCGTTTTCGACAGGCGCGCCGCTCGCTTTCCCGCCGCCTGGCTTCACGCTCGATTGGTACCAGCAAATCAATCCAGATTTTTATGCGCCGCTTCGGCTCAGCCTCATCATCGCGGCCGGGGCGACGGCGGTGGCGGCAGTGGTTGGAACCTGCGCAGCCTTGGCGCTGCAACGCGGCCTCTTGCCCGGCAAGCGACTGCTCGCGATTTTTTGCCTCTCCCCGCTCATGGTGCCAACACTCGTCATCGGCGTCATTGGCTTTCGCTTTACTCTTGCGATCTGGGACGCTTTTGGACTTTCCACGGCCGATACGGTGGCGGCGCTCATCATCGGACACGGCGTGTTTTGCGTGCCCTTCGTGGTGCGATCAGCGCTTGCGGTTCAAGCGAACTACGACATGGCTCTTGAAGAGGCTGCGCTCAACCTCGGGGCATCGCCTGTTCAAGCCTTTTTGCGCGTGACGCTGCCGCTTCTCACGCCCGGCATCGCGGCGGGAGGGATTTTCGCGTTCCTTGCATCGTTCGACGACGTGCCGGTCGCGCTGTTCCTCGGAGGCAGCAATACTGTGACGTTGCCTGTGAAGATCTTCACCAGCATCGAGTTCAGCTTTGACGCCAGCGTCATGGCGGTGGCGACGCTGATCGTGGGCGGCTCCATCGCGTTGATGGTCGTCATTGATCGTTTGATCGGTCTGGAGACGTTTTTAGGGACCGGGCGCAACTGAGCGACACATGTTTCAACGAAACTAGGCAGTAATAACAGATCAAGAGTTTTTTTGGAGAGTAGAGACAATGAGAAGATTACTTGCACTTTTAACTCTATCTTTGGCTCTGGCCGGTCAGGCGCGCGCCCAAGAGGTCACCTTGCGGGTAGCGAACTATGGCGGCGCCTTCTCCGCAAGCCAGAAAAAGTATGCCGCCGACCTTTTCACGCAGCGCACAGGCGTGAAAATACAATTCATTGACGGTAACCCGGCAGATCATTTGGCCAAGATGATCGCGTCCAAAGGCCGGGAAGCCCCCTACGACGTTGTGTACATAGATGACGATGTGCAAGCCAAAGCCATTGCGGCGGGGGTGCTGGAGAAACTCGACCCTACCCTCGTTCCAAACTTGCAGTTCATTTATGACGAGGCGAAAAATAAAGATGGCTACGGGCCGGGGATGATCTTCTACTCGGTGGGCATCGCCTACAATGTCGAAAAGCTGAAAGCCGCAGGTATACCTGAAATAACGTCCTGGGCGGATTTATGGAACCCTAAGCTTGAGGGCAAAGTCGCCGTTCCAGACCTTTCCACAATCATGGGCCGGGATTTTCTCGTCGCCGCTGCGCGGCTGAACGGCGGCGATGAAAAAACGCTGGAAAAAGGCGTCGAAAAAATCGCGACGCTCAAAGCCCACTCCTACTACACATCCTCTGCCGCGCTTGCGACCGCCTTTCAGGGCGGAGAGGTGTGGGCCGCGCCATGGATCAACGGCCGCACCTGGGGCATGATCGACAAAGGCGCGCCTATGAAATACGTGCTGCCGAAGGAAGGGGGCTTCGGCAACATGACCGTGATCGATTTGGCGGCTGGCGCGAAATACCCAAAAGAGGCCCAGGCCTACATCAACTTCGTTCTCGACCCGCTGCCGCAGCTCGGCCAGGCAAACGAAATTCCATACGGGCCGACCAACAAGCTTTTGGCGCCCGTGCTCGCTGCTTACCCCGAGTTGGCCAAGAAATTTCCTGCATCGCCCGATGACTTGAAAAAGCTGATCCTGGTGGATTGGAAAACCTACAACGCCAATCACGAAAGGGCGGTCGAGCTATGGAATCGCCAGGTCATCCGGAAGTAGCGACTCAAGGCGCGCGTTTCCAATGCATTCGGCGGAGATGGAATGTCCGAAGTTCGTCTTGAAAGCGTGCGAAAACGCTATGGATCAGCCATGGCGGTGGAAAGGGTGTCCCTCACGATCGGAGAGGGGGAGTTCGTCACGTTGCTCGGCGCATCCGGCTCTGGAAAGACAACATGCCTACGCATGGTCGCCGGCTTCGTGTACCCCGATGAAGGGAGGGTCTACATTGCGGATGCGGAGGTAACCCGCACGCCCCCGCATAAGCGGGCAACCGCTATGGTGTTCCAGCAATACGCCTTGTTCCCGCATTTAAACGTCGCGCAGAACGTTGCGTTCGGTTTGAAGGTCCGTCGGCTGAATAGGGCTGAGATTGACGCGCGCGTCCGCGAAGTTTTGAGCCTTGTGCGGCTCGATGGACTGGCCGAGCGCATGCCGAACCAGCTTTCCGGAGGGCAGAAGCAGCGCGTTGCGCTGGCGCGCGCGGTGGTGCTGAAACCTCAGATCCTACTCCTCGACGAACCGTTGGCCGCCCTCGATCTCAAACTGCGCGAGGAGTTGCAACTGGAGATAAAACGGGTGCAGACCGCACTTGGCGTCACGACGTTGTTCGTCACCCACGATCAGGGGGAGGCGCTCGACATGTCCGACAGAGTCGCGGTGATGCATAAAGGGCGGATCGTGCAAGTCGATACGCCCGCAGAGCTTTATCAAGCGCCGGCCAACGGCGTTGTTGCGCAGTTCATCGGCCGGATGACAATTTTTCCTGCCCGGATCAAGTCCATCGAGAACGGTATTTGTTTGCTGTGCGACAACCATGGCGGCGATTTCAAGACGCGGCACTGGCCTAAGGATGCGCAGACAGGCGAGGCGGTGTTGCTCACTATCCGCCCCGAAGCTTACCGCATCGACGCGCATCTCGATAATGTTTGTAAAGCAACCCTTGATCGCGTGCTTTACCAGGGAACCGGTTGGCTATGCCAGGCGAGCGAGAGCGCCGAACGCCGCCACACCGTCAGCGTGCCTTTAACCGCGAACGCGCCAAAGATCGGTGAACGCGTTTTTCTGAGTTGGAGGGCGGAGGATTGCCGGGCAATCCGTGAGACCTGAGTTCGGAGCCCCCGTTCCGCCCTAGTGCTTGAAAGCCACGAGGTCATAAACGTGCGATACCAAACCGTTGGTCACGACAGCATTCAATATCACGCTTTCTGTGACGGCAAAGTCTTTGCTGTCCGGATTTTTCGCACAGATACGCTTGAGCACCATTCCGCATGGATTTACGACAACGGCATTCGGGAGGTCGTCTCCAGCGTGGCGCCCATCCTCCAAAGTGGAGCACCCTATCTCGACGTATCTTGCCCCACGCTGATGATCTCGGCGCCGGGCGACGGCTGCTTAAGTGTGAGAGCGGGACAAGCAGGGGATGAATTCGATATTGAGTTCAAATGTAAAGCATCCTTCGAGTGGCGGTACGACGCTGTCGAGAGGCAAGAAAGCGTCCTCCATCAACCCAATCTCGACTGCAGGATCAGATATCAAGGTCGCGAGTTCGCCGGCGTCGGATATCACAAACGCTATTACTGGAAGAATCCGCCGCGATACTGGGGCTATCGCTTCTTGCACGGGGTTCTAGAGGACGACGGCACGGTCATCTGGACGGCGGACGCTGTTTTCGGCGTCAACAAGTATGACTATTTCAAAATCCTAAATGGGGCCACGGGCGAACTGCTGGAAGCCGACCCTAACACCTGTGCCCACAAGGCGGAGGCGATGTTTGGAGTTATCGGCGCAGAGCGGCACGAGGTTAAATTCACTGCGGAGGCCGTCTGGGAAAAACGCCTACTCTCCAGCGGTATGGATAGCCATATGCGCCAATGTGCGGGCGCCTTCACCCATAACTCAGCCGGCGTGACCCGCCGCGGCGCGGCGCTCACCGAATATTGTTTCGGCACGCTCGGTTAGCGGACTGCTTGCCGCGCTCGCGGTTTTCGTCGCGCCCCGCTTTCCCGCAAAATCACACCCATCACGGCGGACGCTCGGCCAAATCCGCCAGGGCCGCGGTGAATGAAGCCGCGGCAGCCTCCAAGGCCTCGAATAATGGCGTGCAAGGAAATCGAACGCCCTCGAAACCCGGCTTGCGCGGTTCGGATGCGCCCAAACCTCGGAGTACATAGCCCGGCCGATAGGGCGCCAGGTGGCCGGAAAAGTGGTAGGCGCGTATTTTTGAAGTCTATGCTTCTGCGCCTAAATCGTTGATTCAATGGCGGACCGAGGAAGATTCGAACTCCCGACCCTCAGATTCGTAGTCTGATGCTCTATCCAGCTGAGCTATCGGTCCTCGCATGCGGACGAGAGCGCCCCATGAGAGCGTTTTGAATACCGTGCGCGCGGACAGTTGGCAAGCGTTACTGCAGCCGGGCGCCGTCGGACTTGGGAGGGCGGATGGCGAAGGGGCGGCCGGAGGGCGCGGTCTGCGCGTCGGGAATCTCCAACCGGAAGCTCGCCCCGGTCTCGGTGTCGAGAAGCGAAAGCGCGCCGCCATGCGCGCGGGCGATTTCCGCCGAGATCGCGAGTCCGAGGCCCGTGCCGCCGTCGCGCGACGACCCTTTGAACGGCTCGAACAAATGCGGCCGCGCTCGGATCGGCACGCCGGGGCCGTTGTCGCTGACCGTGATGCGCACGACGCCGCCGTCGCGTTGCGCGCCCACCTCGATGGCGGGCGCCGCGCCGTCCGTGGGCGTCTTCTCCAGAATTTGCGCGGCGTTGCGCAATAGGTTCGAGAAAATGCGGAAAAGCTGATCCCGGTCTGCGTCGATCTGCAGGTTCGGCGGCACCGCCATGCGCCAGGCGATCTGCGGATGGTCGGGCAGGCCGATGCTGTCGGCGGCCTCCTCGATGAGCGGCGCGAGCGGAAAGATCTTGCGCCGCGGCGGCAGCTCGCTCGCCTTGCCGAAGCGCAGGGTTTCGGCGCAGAGCTGGATGGCGCGGTCGAGCGACAGGATGAGCTTGGGCGCAAAACGCTGCACGATCGGGTCGGTGGAGACGACCATGCGGTCGGACATGAGTTGTGCGCTAGCCAGGATGTTGCGCAGGTCGTGATTGATTTTGCTCACCGCGAGGCCGAGCGCGGCAAGCCGGCTTTTCTGCTGAAGCATGTCGGCCAGGTCGCTTTGCATCGCCGCCAGCTCGTGCTCGGCCGTGCCCAATTCGTCGCCGCGCCCGCACGGACTGATGATGCGGCTCCGGTCCTCGGGGTTTTCGCGGAAGCGCACCATGTTCCAGGTCAGCCGCTCCACAGGCCGCACGAACAGGGCGTTCAGCGCCAGGTAGACGAGCGCGGCCGTGATGAACGAGATGATGAGCGACAGGAAGAAGATGTTCGTGGCGTAGGTCATCAGCGCGGCCTTGAGCGGCGCTTCGTCCATTACGATTTCGATCAGGTCGCCGCCGATCTCGGGTGAGCCGATGACGCGGATCATGCGCCCGTCCGGCGCGAAAAACACACCCAGCCCGTCGCCGATGAGCGAGACCCATGTCGCCTCCCGCAGGTCGTAGGTGGCGTCGATTGAGCGCTGATCCTCCAACTGGAGCACAAGCTCGCGGAAATCGTCCCGCCGCAGCGCGACCGCTCGCACGCCCGCCGTGTTGAGCAGCTCGGAGCGCAGCTTGCGCGGCAGCGTGCGGTCCGGGGCGGCTTCGAGGGCGAGGGAGGCGATTTGCGCGGCGGTGAGCCGGTCGAGCAGCCAGTTGTGCCGGTAGTTGGCGACGGAGGGCGCGAAGATCAGCACCTCCGCCAGCATCACGAAACCGATGGTGAGCAGCAGCAGCTTGGTGGACAGGCTGAGAGCGCGAAAACGAGCCTGCAAGCGCGCGCCCCATCGCGGCTCGATCAGTATGGCTTGCGACTGGCTCTCGTCCAACACGTTACGCTCTCAAACATCGGCCGCGCGGGCGGCTAGCCGAACCGGGCCAGCCACCCTATAACACGGCGGATCATGGGATTGGTTAGGCTCGGCATAAAAAAAGATTGAGCCGCCCGCTGGTTAATTTCCCCCAAGGTCGGATAGGGCGCCACGTAATCGGCCATGGCGCGCATCCGGATCCCCGCCTGCATGGCGAGCGCCCACACCTGGATGACCTCGCCAGCGCTTTCGCCCACGGCGCCGGCGCCGAGGATGCGGCCGTCGCGGTCGGCGACGACCTTGACGAAACCGTCGGTCGTCCGCTCGGCTTGAGCGCGGTCGTTTTCGTGATAGGGCCAGCGGAGCACGCGGATGCGTTGGCCGTAACGGCGGCGCGCCTCCTCCTCCGAAACGCCGACCTGGGCGACCTCCGGCTCGGTGTAGGCGATGCGCGGCATGCCGAGGCGGTCGACGCGGGCCGGCCAGCGGAACAGCGCGTTGCGCACCACCACCTGGGCGTGATGCGAGGCCATATGCGCGAAAGGCGCGTCGCCGACCACGTCGCCGATCGCGTAAATGCGGTGGTTGGATGTGCGCAAGCTGTCGCTCACCGCCACGCCGCCCCGGTCGTATCGCACGCCGGCCGCCTCCAAATTCAGGCCCTCCACATTCGGGCGCCGCCCTGAGGCGACGAGCAGATGGGTTCCATCGATGGAGTATGATCGCCCATCCTTGGTGAACACAACTTGAACATTCTGCCCGAACGGCTCCAATCGGTCGAGCCGGGCGTTGTCCAGGATGCGGACGCCCTCACGCCGCATCCGCTGGACGGCGACAGCCACAAGCTCCTGATCCTCCGTCGGCAAGGGCGTCAGTCCCTCGATGACCGTCACCTCGCTTCCCAGCCGACGATGGGCCTGGGCCAGCTCCAGCCCGACCGCGCCGCCGCCGACGACGATCAGATGGCCGATGCGGTAGTTCACGTCGAAAATGGTCTCGTTGGTGAGATAGCCGATTTTGTCGAGACCGGGGATGGGCGGCAGCTCCGGCGATGACCCGGTGGCGATGACGAAGCGTCGCGCCTGGATCTCAATGTCTCCTGCGAGCACGGTCGACTTGTCTTTGAAGCGCGCCGCGCCTGCGACGACCTGCACGCCGAGGCCGGCGCAGCGCTCGGCGGAGTCGTTGGGCGCGATCGCGGCGATGACGGATTTCACATGCTCGTTGACCAGGCGATGGTCGATGGCGGGCTCCACCGGCTTCACGCCGAAGCGCGCGGTTTCGCGCATGGCCTGGGCGCGTTTGGCCGCCGCCTGCAGCGATTTGGAGGGCACGCAGCCATAGTTGAGGCTATCGCCGCCCATCCTGTGCTTCTCGATGAGCACCACAGACGCGCCGAGCTGGGCGGCCGTCATCGCCGCATCCAGCCCTCCCGCGCCGCCGCCGATGACGCAAAGATCAGGCGTTAAAAGCTTCTCCATGTCGCTCCTCGAAACTTGCGGCGGGCGGTTAGGCTATGTCATGGATTGGCGGGGCGGCGCAATATGGGCGAAACCGTCTGGCGCGGCGTTATCGACGGCAAAATGAGGACGGTTTTCAATGACGAGCATGCTCGCCCTTGTGCGCCACGGCGAAAGCGAATGGAACAAGCTGAACCTATTCACCGGCTGGCGCGATGTGGATTTGACCGAGCAGGGCGTCGCCGAGGCGCGGCGGGCGGGGGCGCTGCTGCGCGCGCACGGGGCGCGTTTCGATGCGGCCTTCACGTCGATGCTGAAGCGCGCGAACCGAACCCTCGCGTTCATCCTTGAGGAGCTAGGCCAGGCGGACCTCGCGGTCGTGCGCGACGAAGCGCTGAACGAGCGCGACTATGGCGACCTGACCGGCCTCAACAAGGACGAGGCGCGCGAGCGCTGGGGCGAGGAGCAGGTGCTTCTCTGGCGGCGCTCGTTCGACGTGCCCCCGCCCGGCGGCGAGAGCCTGAAGGACACGGCCGCCCGCGTGCTGCCCTATTTCGAGGCGCGCATCCAGCCGGAACTCGCCGGCGGCCGCAGCGTGATCGTGGCTGCGCACGGCAATTCTTTGCGGGCGCTCGTCATGCGGATCGAGGCGCTGTCGCCCGATGAGATTTTGCAGGTGAACATCGCAACAGCCGCGCCCATCGTTTACCGGCTGGACAAGGCGGGCCGCGTCGCGTCGAAACAGAACCTGGCGGCCTAAAGTCGCGACAGCGCCTCCTCAGGCCGGGCGGTGATGAGGATCAGCGCGCCGGGCCGCAGCCAGGCCTGCAGCCGCGCCATGTTCTCGCCGCTCATGGCGACGCATCCCGCCGTTCCCGCGCCCGGTTTGCGCCAGATGTGCAGAAAAATGCACGAGCCGCCCCGCCGCGCGCCGTTCGCCGAGTAATCGACGACGAACCCGCTGCGGTAGAGCGGCTCGGCGCCCATGTCCTCGGCCGATCCCGCTTTCCGGCGGTCGCCCGCGCCAACGATGACGCCGTACTGTGGCGATGCGGGATCGTCGATGCAAAAGGTCTCTCCCGCCCTCAGTTGAAGATAACCCTGACGGGGATCGGGAGCGAAGCCGAACGGCCGGCCGACCGTGAACAGCCCCAGCGGCGTGCGCTTGTCGCCCTCGCGCTTCAAGAAACGGCGGCGGCCGGGCTTCGCCGCAAGCGTGCGTCTCATGTCGCGCCAGGCGGGCGCGAAACCCTTGGCGCCTCCCACCACCGGCGCCGCCGCGCCGACCTCACGCCATGGCCCGGTCGCATCGCGCTCGTAGGCGCGCATCGTGGCTCGGGGCCCGGCGACCGCGTGGGGGGCGACGACAATGAGCTGCGTCGCGCGCGGTTCAGCCCGCGCCATGTTCAGGGATAGTGCGAGCGCGGCGGCTAGCGCGACCGGCAGCACGAGATCCACACCCGGCTGCGGTCGCGGTCGTCGCGGAACTTCGTCCAGCCCTCCTGCCCAGCGGCGACGGCGCGCACGTACCACCAGTCGTCCGGCCGTTTTTCAAGCACTTCGAGCAGCGTGCCGTTCGGCATTTTCATGATCCGGTAGCCGGCGCGGGTCGTCGGCTGCGAGCGCAGCGACAGGTAGTCGTCGGGCGGGCGCGTGTCCCAGACATAGTGATATTCAGGCGCGGCGGGTTGAGCCGCCGGAGCGCGGGCCGCGACCTCCACGCGCTCAAGCTCGAGGAGTTTCGATGCCGCCACATCGGCGTAGAATGTGTTCGGGAAGCGTTTCCGATACGCCAGAAGCTGCTCTTTGCTTTTGAGATCGACGAGCGCCCAAGCGCGTTCCGCCTCGCTGACCGCGGGCGCGATTACGGAGGGCGAGCCGGTTGGCGCGTCGGCCCGCGGCGCGGAAGCCTCCGGCACGAGGAAAACCTTGCTTCCGCCGAGCGAGCCGTAGGTGAACGGCTGTTGCGCGCCGTCCGTCGCCTTCATCACCGCGTCTTCGACGCGGCCCATGACGAAGCGGATTTCCTCGCCGGGCAGCGGCATATTCTCGATGAGCGCGGCGGCGAACGGGCTGAGGCCGCCTTTCGGCCCGTCCTGCGCCTTGGTGCCGTGGCGCGCCGAAAACGCGATCAAGATTCGCTCGCGCGGCTCCGGGCGCGCGAGGCCCCGGTCCGCCCCGCGCGTGATCGTCGTCGGGAACGGGTTGTCGCGGCACGCGTCGAGGATGATGAGCTTCAGTCCGCGCGCCGCCGACACCGCTTCCTCGAACGCCGAAAGCGGGAACATCTCCTGACGGGCGCTTTGCGGCGTTTTCAACTCCGCGTCCACGGGCATGAAGAAATTGCCGCCGCCAAAGCTCAGCTCGATGCCATGTCCGGCGAAATGCACGATGGCCGCGTCGGCTCCATCGGCCTGGGCGGAGAAATCGCGCAGGGCGATCCGCATCGCCTCATAGCCCAGGTCGATCTTGGTGGTGACGGTAAAGCCGAGGTCGGTCAGCATGCGGCTGACCGCGCGGGCGTCGTTGGCGGCGTTGGGCAAATCGCGGACGTCGGGCTTCTGATAATCGGAATTGCCGATGACGAGAGCGACGCGCTTTTCCGCCCGCGCCTCCCCGACGAGGCATGCCGCCGCCAGCGTCAAAGCCGCGATCCACACTCTCATGTCGCCTCCACAACGCCGTTCGCCGCCACAATACAAACATCGCGGCGTCATGAAAAGCGGCTTCGCGGAAAGGTCAAGCGTAGGCTGTTCGGCGCGCGTCCAACTCCGCTTGCAGCGTCGCCGCGAAGCCGCGTTTCTCATCCGCGCTCAAGAACGCGCCAAAGACGAGCGTCGCGCCGTGGGAGGTGAGGCTCAAGGTAGGCGCGGTGGTTTCGCTCTCCTCCAGATTGACCTTCACCCAATACGGGTTGAAGCGCCATGTTTGGGGCGCGCCGGACACGGGAACACGGCTGAGCTTGAGTTCGCCGTCGCGCAGCTCGATCACCTCATAGGTGCGGCCGGCGCGATAATTGAGGCGAAAAGCGATATAGATCAGCAGCGCGTCGAGGCCGAAAAAGCCGGTCACGGGCCACGCGCCGATGGAGATGAACACCGCGCCCGCCGCGAAGCTCACCACGCAAACGAGCGTCATCAACAGCAAAAACGCCTTGCGGCTCAGGGAGCGATGCGGCAGCAACGTGGCCTGGAAGGTTTTGTGGTCGGCGGCGTGTGGATCGGACATGAGGGACATTGAGCGGACGGTTGCTGACGATTTCAAAAAGGTGCCACGAAAAAAGCCGCTGTCGAACGGGCCAAAAGCGCGCAGTCGGCGCGGCCGGCTCTCCAAGGCGGCGGTCGAGGCCATGTTTTCGCGCTTCGCCGCCGCCGCGCCCGCGCCGCGGACCGAACTCGAATACTCCGATCCGTACACCTTGCTGGTCGCCGTGGCGCTCTCGGCCCAGGCGACGGATGTGAGCGTGAACAAAGCGACACGGCCGCTGTTCGCCGTGGCTTCGACGCCCTACGCCATGGCGGAGCTTGGCGAGGCGCGCCTCATGGAGTTCATCAAGACCATCGGGCTTTACAAGGGCAAGGCCAAAAACGTGATCGCCATGTCGGAAAAGCTCATCGCTGAGCATGGCGGCCAAGTGCCGCAGACCCGCGAGGCGCTCGAAGCGCTGCCCGGCGTCGGGCGCAAAACGGCGAACGTGGTCTTGAATGTGGCGTTCGGCCAGCCGACCGTCGCGGTGGACACGCACATTTTCCGGGTCGGCAACCGCACGGGCCTCGCGCCGGGCAAGACGCCGCTTGAGGTGGAGGCGGGCATCGAGCGCGCTGTGCCCGCGCTCTATCTGATGAACGCGCATCATTGGCTCATCCTGCACGGCCGTTATGTGTGCAAGGCCCGCAAGCCGGAATGCTGGCGCTGCTCCATCGCCGACCTGTGCCGGTTCGAACCCAAAACTCAGCCCCCGGAGTGACGCGGCCGGCTGGACATTCGGACGCCGGTCTGTCATTGCCGTCGCCAATCGGCCAACCGGGGTTCGGACATGACGGACAAGCTTTTTGACGTGGTGGGCGTGGGCAGCGCCATCGTGGACGTGATCGCGCGCTGCGACGACGCGCTTCTTGCGGAACTCTGCATGGACAAGGGCTCCATGCGTCTCATCGGCGCGGACGACGCCGAGGCGCTCTACACCCGCATGGGGCCCGGGGTCGAGACTTCGGGCGGCTCGGTGTCGAACACCTGCGCGGGCGTCGCCTCGTTCGGCGGGCGCGCGGCGTTCATCGGCAAGGTGGCGGACGATCAGCTCGGCGCCATCTTCGCCCACGACATCCGCTCTGTCGGCGTGCATTTCGACACGCGCCCGGCGACGGACGCCTCGCCGACGGGCCGTTGTCTCATTCTCGTCACGCCGGACGGCGAGCGCACCATGAACACCTATCTCGGCGCCGCCGCCGAACTCGGCCTCAGCGAAATCAACGGCGAACGCATTGCGGAAAGCAAGCTGCTTTATCTCGAGGGCTATTCGTTCGACCCGCCGCTCGCGCGCGCGGCGTTTTTTGAGGCGGCGGGCTTAGCGAAGGCGGCGGGGACGAAAGTCGCCGTGTCGCTCTCCGACCCGTTTTGCGTGGAGCGTCACCGCGATGCGTTTCTCGACTTCATAGAAACCCGGGCGGACCTCGTTTTCGCCAACGAGCGCGAGCTTCTTTCCCTGTATGAGACCGATGATTTCGAGGCGGCGTGCGATCGGCTGCGCAAGGCGGTCGGCGTCGGCGCTGTCACCCGCAGCGCCAAGGGATCGCGCATCGTCGCCGGGGCGGAGACGATCGAGGTTGCGGCCGCGCCCGTCGCCTCCGTGGTCGACACCACCGGCGCCGGCGATCTTTACGCCGCCGGATTTCTGTTCGGTTACGCCACGGGGCGCGATCTGGCGGCGTGCGGCCGGCTTGGCAGCATCGCCGCGGCTGAGGTCATCTCCCATATCGGGCCGCGCCCGTTGACCCCGCTGTCCCGGCTTATGGCATAAAAACACAGCGGCCGCCCGTCGCGGCGCGTTGACTTCCACGCGCCCGCCCGCATATTGGCGAGACGAGGCTTCTTACGAGAACGGAGTGCGACCATGAAGCGCACCTATCAACCGAGCAAGATCAAGCGGAAACGCACGCACGGTTTCCGCGCCCGCCGTGCGACCGCCGCCGGCAACCATATTCTGTCGCGGCGCCGGGCGCGCGGCCGCAAAAAATTGAGCGCGTAACTCCGGCTCGCTTAGCCGGCATGCTGATTTTGAAGCGACGACAAGATTTTCTTCGCCTGAAAGCGGGGCGGCGATGGTCGGCGCGCGCTTTCGTTCTGCAGGCGGCGCCGCAACCGACCGAGGACGGCGCGACCCCCGACGCTGCGCCGCCGCGCTTCGGCTTCACCGTATCGGACCACGCGATCGCGTCCGTCGCGCCGGACGGCCGCAAAAAAGGCGGGGCTGCGAAGCGCAATCGCGCGCGGCGCCGGCTCAAGGAGGCGGTGAGACTGCGCGGCGCCCATTCCGCCAGGCCGGGCCACGATTATGTCATCGTGGGCAGGCGCGACGCGCTCAACCAAGATTTCTCCGAACTGCTTGCGGATATGGAAATGGCGTTCCATAAGGTGCACGAGGCATCTCACGCATCCAAACGCCCGGGCGCTTCATCGGGCGACGCATCCGCGAAACGGTCGCCAAAAGGTTCTGGCATCCATGGACGACAATAAAAACTTCATTCTGGCGATCGTGCTCTCCATCGTCGTTCTCGTGGTGTGGCAGGTGATGTTCGCCGTGCCCGAGGCGCAAAGGCTGCGTCAGGAGCAGCAGCGCCAGGCCGCCCAGCAGCAGACCGCGCCGGTTCAGCCCACAGGCGATGCCCCGGGCGCCCCCGCCGCGCCAGGCGGCGCGCCCTCAGCCCCCGGCGTCCAGCCCGCGCCAGGCGCTCCCGTGCCGCCCGCCGCCGTCTCCCAGCCGCGCGACGTTGCGCTTCAGGCGTCGCCCCGCCTGCCGATCGACACGCCCGCGCTGAAAGGCTCCATCGCGCTGCGCGGCGCGCGGATCGACGACATCGTCCTCAAGAACTACCGCGTGACGGTCAACCCGGCGTCGGACAACGTCATTCTGTTCTCGCCGTCGCGCTCGCCGGAGCCGTTCTACGCTGAGTGGGGCTGGGTGCAGGCTGGCGGCGAGCCGGTCAAGCTGCCGACGGCCGAGACCGTGTGGACGGCGCAGTTCGCCGGGCCGCTCACTCCCGCCGCGCCGCTCACGCTCACCTACGACAACGGCGAAGGCCTGATTTTCAGCAACACCATCGCCGTGGACGACCGCTTCCTGTTCACCTTCACCCAGAGCGTGGAGAACAAGTCCGGCAAGGTGGTGACGCTCAGCCCTTACGCGCTCATCTCGCGCCACGGCGTGCCCAAGACGGAAGGCTTCTTCATCCAGCATGAGGGCCTGATCGGCGTTCCCGGCGACGGATCGCTGCAGGAGATCGACTACACCGACCTGACCGGCCATGAGGACTTCCGCAATCCGGCCGTGCGCGAGCGCCGCCAGGCGTTCAGCGGCGTCGAGGGCGGCTGGCTCGGCATCACCGACAAATACTGGGCCGCCGCGCTCATCCCCGACCAGAAAACGCCGAGCAATTTCCGCTTCGGCGCGCGGGACCAGGCCGGGCGCGCGCATTTCCAAACCGATTACGTGGCGCCGCCGGTATCGGTGCAGCCGAACGCATCGCATTCGGTGACAGGGCGTCTTTTCGCCGGCGCCAAACAAGTGACCGTGATCGACCAATACAAAGCCGAGCATGGCGTCAACAAATTCGAGTACCTCATCGACTGGGGTTGGTTCTATTTCATCACCAAGCCGTTGTTTTACGTGCTCGATTACTTCTACAAGTTATTCGGCAATTTCGGCGTCTCGATCCTCGTGGTGACGGTCTTGATCAAGGCGCTGTTCTTCCCGCTCGCGAACAAATCTTACGCGGCAATGTCCAAGTTGAAAAAACTGCAGCCGGACATGTTGCGCATCCGCGAGCGCTACAAGGACGACAAGATGCGCCAGCAGCAGGAGATGATGGCGCTCTACAAAAAGGAGAAGGTGAACCCGCTTTCGGGCTGCTTGCCGGTGTTGATCCAGATCCCGGTGTTCTTCGCGCTCTACAAGGTGCTGTTCATCACCATCGAGATGCGGCACGCGCCGTTTTTCGGGTGGATCCAGGATTTGTCGGCGCCGGATCCGACCTCCATCTTCAACCTGTTCGGACTGCTGCCGTTTGAAGTTCCGGCGTTGCTGCTCGTCGGCGTGTGGCCGATCCTCATGGGCGTGACGATGTTGGTGCAGATGAAGCTGAACCCGACCCCGACCGACCCCATCCAGCAGCAGATTTTCACGTGGATGCCCGTGTTGTTCACCTTCATGCTTGCGTCGTTTCCGGCCGGTCTCGTCATTTACTGGACGTGGAACAACCTACTGTCGATCATCCAGCAATGGGTGATCATGGAGCGGCACGGGGTGAAGGTGGAACTGTGGGACAACATGGGCATGGGCGGCGGCAAACTGGCCTCCACGCCCACACCCACGTCGGCTCCGACGCCGTCTTCCAATGCGCCGAAATCCGGCGGTCAGCGCGGCGGCAAGCCCAGAAACCAGCGCCGCGGCTAGAGGCGGCGGCTCCCCGCCGAGAGCCCGGACATGATCGACGACAGCGCAACCGGCCCCGCCGACGAAGCGCCGACCCAGGACCTGAGCGAGGCGGCGCGCCGCCTGTTTGCCGCGCCATGCGAGTTCGTGAAGGGCGTCGTGGCGGTGGAAGGCCTGCCCGAGAGCGACAAGCCGGAGGTGGCATTCGCCGGGCGCTCAAACGTCGGCAAATCGAGCCTCATCAACGCGCTCGTCGGGCGCTCGGGCCTGGCGCGCACGTCGAACACGCCGGGCCGCACCCAGGAAATCAACTTTTTCGATCTGGGCGGACGCCTACACCTGGTCGACCTGCCGGGCTATGGCTACGCCGAGGCGCCCAAAAAGCGCGTCAAGGCGTGGAACGACCTCATCCGCAATTATCTGCGCGGGCGCGTGCAGCTGCGGCGCGTGTATCTCCTCATAGACAGCAGGCATGGGGTCAAACCCATCGACATGGAGATCATGACGCTTTTGGACGACTCCGCCGTGTCGTATCAGGCGGTGCTGACCAAGATCGATAAGCTGAAGCCGTCGGAGATCGAGCCGGCCAAGG
The DNA here is from genome assembly GCA_033764775.1 of Hyphomicrobiales bacterium. Lineage (GTDB taxonomy): Bacteria > Pseudomonadota > Alphaproteobacteria > Rhizobiales > Rhodomicrobiaceae > JAWXCE01. The sequence goes on from JANRIQ010000032.1 coordinate 96,871, forward strand.
CGGCGCTCGCCGCTAAGCTCGCCAAGCGCCCGGCGGCGTACCCGACGCAGATGGCCACGTCGGCCGCCAAGGGGATCGGCTTCGAGGCGTTGCGCGAGGCCATCGCCGAGTTTGACCCCGCGCGCGGCCAATCAGACGGCCGCGGCTAGATGAGCTCGCCCGTAATGCGCGTGCGTTCCGAAATAAGCGGCCCCGCCTCGGCGCGAAACGCCGCCATGTGCGAGCTGGCGTCATGGGCGGCGAGCGCAGCCTCGTCGTCATAGACCTCGAACAGCACAAAGCCATCCGCGTCGTCCGCCCGCGTCATCACATCGAAGCGGCGACACCCCGGCTCATGGGCAAGGCAGAACGCCGCGTGACGCCCGAGCCGCTCGCGCAGGGCCTCGCGGTCGCCCGGCTTCGCCCGCACATGCACGCACAGCGCCACAGCCATGCTAAAAGCACCGGATTTCGGCTTCGGCCTGTGCGCGACGCATTTCGGCGACTTTCTCGCGTAAGCTAGGGTCGCTCTTCATCATGGCGGTGCGCTCGCCGCCGGCCAGGCCCACGCTGATGATGGTTTCGGCCTCGACATATCGCTCATAGGGCAGGATCGACGCGATGACGTCGATCGAGCACGAGCAGCGCTCCAGCGCGTCGCGCGTCTGGCCGGCGCTCTCCATGCACCCGAAAACATACTCGACCTTCACTGCGGTCGAATAATCGGAGCCGGAAAGGTCGGCGCGAGCGGGCGCCGCGGCGCTGATCAGCAGGGCGGCGGCCAAGGCGGCGCGCAAAGTGGCCTGCGTCATTTCTTCCCCTCCTCCTGATAGCGCGCAAATGTCATGCGCTCGTCGATGAACGGTTGCGCGGGGCCGGCGACGGCGGTGTTCGGCACATAGATACGCGCTTCATAGAGGCCGCCCGGAACTGCGTCGCTGACGACATATTCGTAAATCTTCGCGTGGAAAATCTCCATCGCCGCGGCCTGAGGGTCGCCCAGATAGGGCTGGATGGTAAGTTTGTAGCCTGCGACTTCCCGGCCCTCGAAATTGAATGTGATCTCCTCGATCTTGGCTTTGTCGCGGAAAGCCTGGCGCACGCGGTTGCGGAAATACGCCGGTTCGCCCTTGATGTGGCGCTTCATTCGGCCGAGGTCCCACTCCATCAGCATCATGATGGCGATGTTGTTGCGCGTGTCGAGCAGCGGCCCGTGCGAGCGGCCGCGGTCGCCGGTGAACATGTCGAACACCACGTCTTTGCCCGTGGAGCCTTCCGTCTGCCGGGTGATGTTGAGCGTCATCTCGTCCGTAAAGCCTGGGCCGAACGACTCCTTATCGGATGTCTTCAGCTCGAACGAATACACCAACTTGCTGGGGGCTGCGAGCTTCTCCAGATAGGGTGCGTCGAAGATTAAGCTTTGCGCGTCCTTCGTTCCGGCTGCAAAGCTTGGCTGACAGACGAGCGCGCCGAGCAACGCGGCCAGCACAGTTCGCGCGATTTTCGCTCTCGTTTTGGGCATCAATGACACGTTTTCCACTCCCACACGCCTTTATGATTGGATTGCGACTGAAGGCGTTCGCCTAGTCGGTTCTCAGAATGAAGCCCACGCCTCGAACGGTTTGGATCACCGAACGCCCGCCACGGCCCATCCCTGCGAGCTTTTTACGCAGGTAACCCACATATACGTCCACCACGTTGATCGAGACGCCGCCTTGTCCTTGCCACAGCGCGTCAAAAATCTGTGAACGCGAGAGCGCCTGCCCCTCGTGCTTAACAAAATACTCGAACAGCTCGTACTCGCGCTCGGTCAGGTCGATGCGCTTGTCGCGCCATTCGATCTCGCGAAGCTTGGGGTTGAGCGAGAAGGTTTCGCCGCGCTTCTCCTCCCGCGCCGCCCCCGTCTGCGTTTGCCGGCGCTTTTGCGCCTTCACCCGCGCGAGCAGTTCCTGAAACGCGAAAGGCTTCGTCATGTAGTCGTCAGCCCCGGCCGACAGCCCCTCCACCCTGTCCGGCACAGCGTCGCGGGCGGAGAGCATGATGATGGGCGCCGTCGCGTTCAGCCCCTCGGCGCGCAGGCGGCGGCAAACCTCGATGCCGGAGGCGCCAGGGAGGATGATGTCGAGGATGATCGTGTCGTAGGCAGTGTTCCGGGCGGTGTCGATGGCCTCTTCACCCGTTCGGGCGCAGTCGACGTCGTAACCCTCAAGCTCGAAGGCGCGCTTGAGCAGCGAAGCGATGTCTTCGTCGTCCTCCACGATCAAAATCGGCATGGCGACCTTAGCTGATTCTGTCTTGAGGGTTGTGCCCCTCAGCCCGCATGTCAATCCTGTTTAGCGATACGATGACGGAAAGTCCTGGGTTCTGTCCGTCGCCATTCGCGCGGCTGATGCGGCTCGGGCTTTCGAGCGCGATGGCGCCGCGATGCTCCTCGATCACCCATTTGGCGAGCGCGAGGCCGACGCCGTGGCTGCTTTCGTTGTTTTTCGGGCGGTTCTTGCCGCTGAAAAACCGGTTGAACACCTGCTGCATCTCGTCCGTCGCGATGCCGCAGCCGTTGTCGCTCACCTCCACGCGCACCGAGCCGCCGTCCGAGAGGGCTTTCACCGCGATGCGCTCGCCCGCGGGCGAATATTTGATGGCGTTGGCGATGACGCCGGCGAACACCTGCCGCAGCCAGTCCTTGTCGCCGTTCACGTGCAAATCGCCGGGGCCCACGTCCAAGTCCACGGCCATGTTGCGCTGGCGGGCGAGCGCCGAGACGTCGTCGAACGCCTCGGCCACCGCGGCGCCGACCTCCATGCGGGAGAGGTTGAGGTCGATGCGTCCGCTCTCGGAGCGCGCAACCCGCAGCAAATCCTCGATGCGTCGGTTGAGGCGGCGGGCGCGGGCCTGGATCGTCTCCACGCTTTTGCGCAGCGTGGCGGGCAGCTTGTCGTTCGCCTGGCGCAGCGTGACCTCCGCCTCGCCCAGGATGACGGTGAGAGGCGTGCGCAGTTCATGGCTTACATCGGCGAAAAAGCGGCGGCGGTTCTGGTCGATCTCCTCCAACCGTCGGTTGGCGGCGCGCAGTTCGGCCGTGCGGGCGTCCACGGTCTCCTGGAGATGCGATTGGGCGTTGAGCAGTTTGCGCTCGCGTCGCCGCAAGCTCTCAGCCATGCGGTTGAAGCGCGCCATGAGCAGGGCGAATTCGTCGTGGCCCTTCACGGGCAGACGCGTGTCGAGCCGCCCGCTGGAGACGGCCTTGGCGCCGGTCACGATTTCGGACGTGCGGCGCAGAATGGAGCTCACCGGCCCGAAATAAAGGAGCGCCGCCAGCGAGAGCGCGCCTGTCAGCACCGCCGTCGCGATGAGCGTGAGGTTGCGCTTCAGCTCCTCCATGGCGCGGCGCGTGCCTGAGACCTCGCTGCGCTCGTCCTCCACCGCCTGGGCGAGCATCGGCGCAAAGCCAAGGCCGAACACGTCCACCATGCGCTTGGCGTTCAGCGTCTTGTCCTCCACGCCCTGTTTGCTCTCGTAAATTTTGAAAATCTGCTCGTCCAGGTTCTTGAACATCGCCCGCATGCGCGCGACGGAGAGGCTCTCGGTGGCCTCCGCGTTCTTGGCCTCGTCCGTGTCGAGGAGCGCAACCTGCTGCTCGATCGAGCGGTCGAGCCGGTCGAACACGGCGTGAACCTGGCTCGTCGCCACGGCGAGGTTCGTGCGGTTCTCGACGGGCCCCTGGCTCAATTCGTTGAGGGCTACGGCGTAATCGCTGACGCGCCCCGAGAGCAGGATAAGCAACTCCAACTGCCCCTGCGACGCGAGGATGCGTTCCATGTAGTAATCCGCCTTGCGGATGCCGTCGATGAGCGCAAAACCAGTCGCCCCCGCCATCAGGGCGCTGCCGCCGAGGAGCGCAAGCGTCTTGAAGCGCAAGGAGCGCGCGAAAATCAGAATGCGTCTGATCCAGGCGGGCATGCAAACACCCATAAATGCGCCGGGGCCTGCGCGTGACGCGTCGGCGGCCGAAGGCGAGAGCGAGCCTAGCTCCCGGACGCTTCCATCACCTTCTTAAGGTTGTCCAGGCCGCCCCGGTAGACGCCTGTCACCGCCTTGACGGCCGCCTCGTCCGAAAGTGCGGGCGGCGGATCGTTGTTCGGGAAGCCGCGATAAAAAGCGCCGCTCCACTCGACAGTCGATTTGCCCCCGTCTACCGGCTTCACGGTGATGCGGGATGAGTAATTCGTCACCGGCAGCACAGTCACCTCGACCTTGCTGATGGTGTAGGAAAAGCTCATCTTGTCGGGGGCGTATGTCTCCAGCGTTTCGTTGATGACGCCGCCGCCCTGCAAGGTTATGACGCGGGTCGCCTTCGGGTCGTTGCCGCCTTGCCCCTCGGTCTTGGCGACCGCCGGGTGCCACGAGAAATCCTGGAAGTTGCCGATCTTGGCCCAAACCTTGTCAGCCGGCGCGTTGATCTCAACGCTTTCGCGCACCTTCTGCCGCGTGGGGCCATGCGCGACCGCCTGACCGATAACCGTCGCGACGCAGGCCGTCGCGAGCACAATTTGTCTCCAACCCATGGTTTCCTCTTGTTGTTCGGATACGGCGAGCCCGCACCGGCTTGTTTTTTGCGGACTATAGCCGCTCGCATCGGTATCGCACAACCCAAGCTTACACCATCGGCGCGACCGCCGGCGTGCGTCCTTTGGGGCGGGGCGCGTAGCCCGAGGCGAGGAGGATGAAGGCGTCCGCCGGCTCCGCCCGAATCAGCCCGCGCACGGAGTTGCCGAGCCAAATCGCGTCCGCGTCGGCCAAGTCGCGCAGCGTCAGTACAGCCTCGCAGGCGAGCCGCCGGTCGAGCAGTTCCGCGCGCAGCACGCCGCCCAGCAGGCCGCAGCTTCGCGCCGGCGTCAGCAACCGCCCGCCTTTCTCGATGAACAGGTTGGTGAAGCTGCCCTCGGTCAGTTCGCCACGCTCGTTTAGGAACACGGCCTCGTCGACGCCAAGCAGCGTTTGCAGGCGCGCGCGCTCGTCGTCGTAGAAGCGGCGGTTGGTGGTCTTGTGATAGAGGAACAGGTTCGAGGAGCGCATGCGCGTCTCGGCGATGGCGAAGCGCAGGGCTGTCTGCGGGACGCTGGGCAGCGGCGTTGAGGCGACGGCGATCTCCCCGCGGCGGTTCAGAGTCGCACGCACGCGGCGCGGCTCGCCGAAACCATGCACATGGGCGTTGAGCGCCGCGTGGGCCGCCGCCTCGTCGAAGGGATAGAAGAAGTGCCGGGCCGAGGCGCGCATGCGAGCCAGATGCCCATCGAGCAGCCAAAACCCTGCGTCAGGATCCCAGCGCAATGTTTCGATAAGGTCGAACATCGGCGCGGGCGCGGTCAGGAATCGCATCTTGAGCAGGCATTCGTCATACTCCGCGGACGGGTCGCTGTCTTGCACCACGCCGGAGCCGACGCCGATCTCGCCGCGGCCGTCATTGCCGATCACAAGCGTGCGGATGGCGACGTTGAACGCGCAGTCGCCGCGCGGTTCGATCATGCCGATGGCGCCGGTGTAGACGCCGCGCGGCCCGGCCTCCAGCTCGCGGATGATCTCCATGGCCCGCACCTTCGGCGCGCCGGTGATCGAGCCGGGCGGGAGCAGGGCGCGGGCCAGCGCGCTAAGGCCGACGCCGTCGCGCAGGTGGGCGGTCACGGTGGAGGTCATCTGCAGCACGGTCTGATATGTCTCGACGGTGAACAGATCGGGGACGGCGACGCTGCCGGTTTCCGCAATACGGCCGAGGTCGTTGCGCATCAAATCGACGATCATCAGGTTTTCGGCGCGCGACTTCTCATCGGACGAAAGCCACGCCGAGAGGCGGGAGTCGTCCTCGGCGTGCAGCCCGCGCGCCGCGGTGCCCTTCATCGGCCGCGTTGTGACGACGCCGCGTTCCACGGCCAGAAAAAGCTCGGGTGAGAACGACAGGATGCTCCGGCCGGGCGATAGGATCAGCGCGCCATAGGGCGTCTTCTGGCGCGCGCGCAGATCGCGATAAAGCGCGACCACGTCGCCCTGAATCTCGAAATCGGCCTTGAAGGTGAAGTTGAGCTGATAGATGTCGCCGGCCGCGATATAATCGAGCGCGGTGCGGAGCCGCTGTTTGTACGCCTCCCGCCTGATGCGCGGCGTCACTTCGCCAAGGATGTATCCCCCTGTCGCCCGGGCCGCGAGCCACGCGTCGACGCCTACCGCGTCCAATGTTTCGCAGCGCCGGAACAGGCCGAACCACAACAGCGGTTCGGTTGAGCGCGCGGGCAGGAAGCGCGCGAGCTTCGGCTCGAACGCATGGCCAAACTCGTATGCGAAATAGCCAGCCGCGTATAGGCCTTGCGCAACGGCCTTCTCAATGCGTTCGAGCGCCCCCGCGACCTCGTCCGCCGCGTAAGCTTCGACCACGGTCTCGGGGTCGGCGAAAACGCGGCTGGCGCCGCCCGGCTCAAGACTGTTGTCGAGGAGGATCAAACACATCGTATCGAGGCGTCCGGATTTTGACCGGCAGACATGATACGCCGCTCGGCCGCCGTCAAGCGAAGGCGTCGGCTTTTCCGCTAACGCTGGCAGCGCGGGCAGAAAAACGTGGAGCGGCCGGACTGCACGATGCGCTCCACCGCGCCGCCGCAGCGCGGGCACGGCTCGCCCTCGCGGCCATAAACGCTGAAACTATGCTGGAAGTAGCCCGGCGCGCCGTTCGCCCCCGCGAAGTCGCGAAGGGATGAGCCGCCGGCAAGGATCGCCTCCTCCAGCACCTCGCGGATCGCGGCGGCGAGGCGCAGGCACACGGGCGACGGCTTGCCTCCTTTGTTCGTGAGAACCCCGGCGGCGCGTGTGGGAAGCAACCCGGCTCGAAACAGCGCCTCGCACACATAGATGTTGCCGAGGCCCGCGACGACGCGCTGGTCGAGCAAAAAGCTTTTCAACGGCGCGATTTTGCCCGTCGCACGCGCCGCCAGATGCTCCGCCGTCAGCCCGTCAAGCGGCTCTGGCCCCAGCCCGGCGATGAGCGGATGCGCACCCCACTCGCCCTCGATCACAGTCATGTAGCCGAAGCGGCGCGCGTCGTTGAAGCGCAAGCGCGTGGCGGTGTCGAGCGTGAACAGCACGTGATCGTGCGCCGGGTCGCGCGCGGTGTCATAAACAAAATCGCCGGCGACGTTCGCCGCGCCGCCCGGCGGCTCGATGGTGAAACGCCCGGTCATGCCCAGATGCATGGCGAGCGTCGCGCCGTCATCCAGCCGCGCCATCAGGTATTTCGCGCGGCGTTCGAGCGCCTCCACGCGGCGGCCGGTCAGGCGCTCGGCGAAGCGGTCGGGGAAGGGGAAGCGCAAGTTAGCGCGGCGCAGCTCCACGGCGGCAAGCGTCGCGCCCTCCAGATACGGCGCGAGGCCCCGGCGCACGGTTTCGACTTCGGGCAGTTCGGGCATGAGGTCACAGATAGACCGCGATCGTTTTTGATGGAAGCGGCGCTGACATCAAAAACGTGAATCGCTGTCTTCTTCTAAAGCGCCGCGGCGCTTGACGGCGCGCCATGCTTTATGCGCTGGTGAGGCCATGAGCGACACCAAAAACACCTTCGGATTTCAAACCGTCGCGGAAGATGCGCGGCAAGGCCTCGTGAACGCGGTGTTCGCGCGGGTCGCCGGCCGCTACGACCTCATGAACGACCTCATGTCCGGCGGAATGCACCGGCTGTGGAAGGACGCGGCGATCAACTGGATCGCGCTGTCGCGGAGCGCTCAAGGCCAGCGGCTGCTCGATGTGGCGGGCGGCACGGGCGATGTCGCCAAGCGCTTTCTCGACGCGGCGCCGGGCGCGGAAGCGGTCATCTGCGACATATCCCCGGAGATGCTCGACGCCGGGCGCAAACGGCTCGGCGAACGCTACGCCGGGCGGCTAAGTTTCATTGAAGGCAACGCGGAGAGCCTGCCATTTCCCGACAGGAGCTTCTCGCACTACACCATCGCCTTCGGCATCCGCAACGTGACGCACATCGAGAAGGCGCTCGCCGAAGCCTACCGCGTGCTTAAGCCCGGCGGGCGTTTCCTATGCCTCGAATTCTCCGAGGTGACGACGCCTATGCTCGACCGGCTTTACGACGCCTACTCATTCAACGTCATTCCCCGGCTGGGGCAGGCGGTCGCGGGCGATGCGGACGCCTATCGCTACCTCGTCGAAAGCATCCGCCGCTTTCCCAATCAGGAGGCCTTCGCCGGAATGGTGCGCGCGGCTGGGTTTGCGCGCGTGCAATGGCGCGACCTCTCAGGCGGCGTCGCGGCGATGCATTCCGGCTGGCGCGTGTAAAGACTTCGCGGCGCTTTAAATTTTATCTTGATTTACAGCGCGGTTCCCATAAATGCACCGCTGCGCTAAGACGGTGGCGAGAGGCCGCCGGACACGTCGAGTTTCTCCGTGCAACAGCTTGAGCGCAAAGAAGGATCACCGACATGACCGACGCCACTGTTCGCTCCAACGCGAAAGCCGAACTGCTTTCCAAAACCGTCGAGCATATCGACATCACGAGCTTCGACGCGCGGCCGATCATCGACTCGATGCGCCAGATGAGCTTTTCGAGCCGCGACACGGCCCGCGCCGCCGACATTCTCAACATGGCGATCGAGGATAAATCCTGCTCGCCGTGGCTGATTCTCGCCGGCTCGACCTCGGCGGGCGGCTGCATGCATGTCTACCGCGATATGGTGAAGTGCGGCATGGTCGACGCCGTGGTGGCGACGGGCGCGTCCATCGTGGACATGGACTTCTTTGAAGCGCTCGGCTTCAAGCACTACCAGGCCGCCGGGCCGGTCAACGACAACGTGCTGCGCGAGCACTACATCGACCGCATCTACGACACCTATATCGACGAGGAGGAGCTGCAAGCTTGCGATCACGTCGTCTATGACCTCGCCAACGCGCTCGAGCCGCGCGGCTACTCCTCCCGCGAATTCATCTGGGAGATGGGCAAGTGGCTGTCGGAGGGCAACGCCAAGAAGGCCGGCAGCCTCGTGCAGACCGCCTATGAGGAGGGCGTGCCGATCTTCTGCCCGGCCTTCGTGGACAGCTCGGCGGGCTTCGGCCTCGTCAAGCACCAGAAGGAGCGGGCGAAGGCCGGCAAGCCCTACATGATGCTCGACGCCATCGCCGATTTCCGCGAGTTGACCGACATCAAGATCGCGGCGGGGACGACAGGCCTGTTCATGGTCGGCGGCGGCGTGCCGAAGAACTTCGCGCAGGACACGGTCGTTTGCGCGGAAATCCTCGGTATCGAGGCCGACGTGCACAAATACGCGGTGCAGATTACGGTGGCGGACGTGCGCGACGGGGCGTGCTCGTCCTCGACGCTGCAGGAGGCGGCGAGCTGGGGCAAGGTCTCGACCACGTTCGAGCAGATGGTGTTCGCCGAGGCGACGACCGTCGTTCCGCTCATCGCGTCGGACGCCTATCATCGCGGCGCATGGCGCGGGCGCGAGAAGCGCCGCTGGCAAAAGCTGTTCGGCAAGGCCTCGCAGTAACTTCAGAAGCCCCGCCTCGTGCGGGGCTTTTTTTATTGCGCGCTGAAATAGCGCCGCCATTTTTTGCGCAACCGGTTCGCAGAACGATCTTGATGCGGCTGAAATGACGCCGCGTTTCAGACCAATTCGCCGCACAGCATATGTTCAACACGCTGTGATTCGTAACGGTCAGTAAACGCCGACTAAATTTCAAGTTTTTGCTGGAGATTTCCAGAATGCGGTCTTTTGCATTCACGCTATTGCTTTGCTTGTTTTCCGCTGCAGAAGGGGGCGCCAAGCCATTGATGTATACCGACGGCGTTCTTGTAGAGACGAAAAACAATTATGCCGAGAACTCCGCGTTGCTCACCTACACACTCACGCCGCTCGACGCCTTCGGCATCCGCGTCGACTACATGCGCGACGATGAACAATGGCTGACCACGGCCACTTACAGCCGCTTGCTGAAGCGCTGGAACGCGCCAGACTCCCAGGCCAATATCTGGGCGACGGTCGGCGCGGGCGTGATGTCCGGCGGCAAGGGCGACCGGCTCGACCGCATGAGCGACGATGACGCGATGGGCGCGGCGACGCTTGGCGTGTCCGCCGACTGGGAGTCGCGCCGTTGGTACCTCTCGTATGAGAACCGGCTCGTCTACACATCCGACGACAGCGAGTTCCACCAGTCCGCGCGGGTCGGCGTGGCGCCTTATATCGGCGATTACAACGGCGTCAATCTCTGGCTCATGGTGCAGTTCGATCACCGCCCGGACGAGGACGAAGAGTTCGCGGTAACGCCCTTCGTGCGGCTCTACAACAAGCGGCTGATGGGCGAGATCGGCGTGAGCAGCACCGGCGACATTCTGTTCAACGCGTCCGTTCAATTCTGACAGGGGAGGACATCATGAGACTATGGATTACGGCCGCGCTGGCGGCGTGTCTCAGCGGCCCGGCGGCGGCCGAGACGATCGTGATCGGCGTGAACGGCATGGTGTGCGCGTTCTGCGTGAACGGCATCGAGACCACGTTCAAGAAGCAGCCCGAGGTGGAGACGGTGACCGTCGACCTCGACGCCAAAACGGTGTCGGTGGTCACGCGCCAGGACATGACCCTCGACGACGCCGCCATCGCGCGGCTGATCGCCGAGGCCGGCTACACGCCCGTCGCCGTGTGCCGTGACGAGCATGGACGCGCCAAGATGGGAGACCCCGTATGCAAGCCGGTCGCCACGGCGTCCTAAGCGGCCTCGCGCTGTTCTCGTCGCTTGGCACGCTCGTGTGCTGCGCGCTGCCGGCGCTGTTCGTGGCGCTCGGGGCCGGGGCGACGCTTGCAAGCCTCGTCTCAGCCGCGCCGCAACTCGTCTGGCTGTCGGAGCACAAGGCGGGGCTGTTCGTCTTCGCGGGGGCGATGCTCGCGGCGTCTAGCCTGGCGATGATTAGTAAAGACAGCGCGTGCCCAGCCAACTCGCGGCTCGCGAGCGCTTGCCGCCGCCAGAAGGCGATCAACGGCGCGGTTCTCGGCATCTCCGCCGCGATCTACGCCGTCGGCTTCTTCTTCGCGTTCATCGCCGCGCATGTGCTCTAGAACCGCAGGCGGCTGACGCGCGCGACGTGCGGCAGCGCCTTCACCTTGTCCACGATCTCGTCCGCGATGGGGTCGTCCACCGTGACAAGCGCCACCGCCTTGCCGCCGCGCTCCTCCCGCCCGAGGTTGAAGGTCGCGATGTTCACGCCGCTGTCCGCGAACAGCATGCCCAGCGCGCCGATATGCCCCGGCTTGTCGGCGTTCTCCGTGTAGAGCATATGGGGCGCGAACTCCGCCTCCATGTTGATCGTCTGGATCTGGATGACGCGCGGCTTGGCGTCCGAGAACACCGTGCCCGCGATGCGTCGCTCCCGGTTCGCGGTACGCACCGTCACGCGCATGTAGGTTTCGTAGGCGCCCTCCTGGCCGCGCCGCACCTCCTCCACCATCACGCCGCGCTCGCGGGCGATGACGGGCGCCGACACCATGTTGATATCTTGCAGTTGCGGGCGCAGCACGCCCGCGATGGCCGCCGAGGTCAGCGCCTTGGTGTTCATCTCCGCCACGTCGCCCGCATATTCGAGGCGGATCATGGTCACGCCGCTCTCGATAATCTGCCCGGCGAAGCTGCCGATGAGTTCGGCGAGCTTGACGAACGGTTTGAGGCGCGGCGCCTCCTCCGCGCTGATCGAGGGAAAGTTCACCGCGTTGGTGATCGCGCCGGTCAGCAGATAGTCGCACATCTGCTCGGCCACCTGCACCGCGACGTTCTCCTGCGCCTCCGTGGTTGACGCCCCCAAATGCGGCGTGCAGATAACGCCGGGCAGACCGAACAGCGGGCTGGTTTCCGCTGGCTCCACCTCGAACACGTCGAACGCCGCGCCCGCGACTTGCCCCGCTTTGATCGCCTCCGCCAGGTCGCGCTCCACGACGAGGCCGCCGCGCGCGCAGTTGATGATGCGCACGCCCTTTTTCGTCTGCGCCAGCGTCTTCATGTTGATGATATGCCTCGTCTTGTCCGTCATCGGCGTGTGCAGCGAGATGAAATCGGCGCGGCGCAGAAGCTCGTCCAGCTCTACCTTCTCCACCCCGATGTCCATGGCGCGCTCTGGCGACAGGAACGGGTCGTAGGCGATCACCTTCATCTTCAGCCCTTGCGCGCGGTCGGCCACGATGGAGCCGATGTTGCCGCAGCCGATAATGCCAAGGGTCTTTCCCGTCACCTCGACGCCCATGAAGCGCGCCTTCTCCCACTTGCCCGCCTGGGTGGAGCGGTCGGCCTCCGGAATTTGCCGGGCGAGCGCCATCATCAGCGAGATCGCGTGCTCCGCCGTGGTGATCGAATTGCCGAACGGCGTGTTCATCACGATGACGCCAGCCTGCGTCGCGGCGGGCACGTCAATGTTGTCCACCCCGATGCCGGCGCGGCCGATAACCTTCAGCCGGCCGGGGTTCCGCAGCGCCTTCTCCGTCACCTTGGTCGCGGAGCGCACGGCGAGGCCGTCATACGCGCCAATGATTTCGGCGAGCGCCTCCTTGTCGAGGCCGATGCGCAGGTCAGTCTCTAGCCCGCGCTCCTCGAAGATGCGCTGCGCGAGCGGGGACAGTTTGTCGGCGATGAGAACGCGGGGAGCCATGGCTAAACCTTTCGGATTTGCGTCGCCATCCAGTCCTCGCGGGTGACGCGATGGACGAGGCAGTCGTCGTTTTCGGGCAAGATGCGGCGCTCAACCGGCTTGAAGCCGAGGCGCTGATAAAAGCGGTGGACGCGCTCATTCGACGCGAGCGGATCGACGATGGCGGCGGTGACGCGCGGGTCGGCGAAGCACATGCCGAGCGCGATGCGCATCATCTCCGAGCCGTAGCCCTTGCCGAGACAATCCGGCTCGCCGATCCAGATGTCGAGCGCGCGCAGGTTCGGCTCGATCTCGCCCCAGTAATGCGTGGGTTCGAGATGCGGGTCGATGATGAGCATCGCGCCGATGGGGCGGCTGTCCAGATCGCCGATATAGTACTGGAACACGTTCGATTGCATGGCGATCTCGTCGGGCCAGTATGCCCCGGCGAAGGCCTGCGTGGCGTCCGGTTCGTCGGTCGCCGCGGCGATGACATGCGGCTCCGCGTCCCACCGCTCCAGCAGCGGAACGTCGGCCATGGTCGCGGGGCGCAAGGTGACGGGCATCGCCGCCTCCGGGTCAGGCCGCTTCGGCGAGTTTCGCGGTCGCCAGCGCGTAGGCCCAATCGAGCCAGGGCATGAGCGCCGCCACGTCCGCCGTTTCCACCGTCGCGCCGCACCAGATGCGCAGGCCCGGCGGCGCATCGCGATAGGACGCGATGTCGTAGGCCACGCCTTCCGCCTCCAGCAGCGCCGCGATTTGCTTCGAGACGCTGGCGTGCTGCGCGGGCGGAAGCGCGCCGGAGAATTTCAGCGTCACGCCGGTATTCGACCGCGTCGCAGGGTCTTCGGCGAGAAACTCGACCCATGGCGTGCGCGCCACCCATTCCGCGATGACGGCGGCGTTCGCGTCGGCGCGGGCGTGCAGCGCAGGCAGGCCGCCGATGCTCTCCGCCCAGGCGAGCGCGTCGAGATAATCCTCTACGCACAGCATGGAGGGCGTGTTGATCGTCGAGCCCGCGAAGATTTCCCGATCGACCTTGCCGCTCTTCGTCATGCGGAAGATTTTCGGGATCGGCCACGGCGGCGTGTAGCTTTCCAAGCGTTCAACGGCGCGCGGAGACAGAATAAGGATGCCGTGCTGCGCCTCGCCGCCCAGCACCTTTTGCCAGGAGTAAGTGACCACATCGAGTTTGGCCCAATCGAGCGGCATGGCGAACGCTGCGGAGGTCGCGTCGCAAATGGTAATCCCGTCGCGATCAGCGGCGATCCAGTCGGCGTTCGGCACGCGCACGCCCGCCGCCGTGCCGTTCCAGGTGAACACGATGTCGCGATCGGTCTGCGCTTTCGACAAGTCGGGCAGGCGGCCGTACTCCGCCTCGTAAACGCGCACATCGGGCAAGCGAAGCTGCTTCACCGCGTCCGTCACCCAGTCCTTGCCGAACGCCTCCCAGGCGAACACGTCGACGCCGCGCGGCCCGAGCAGCGACCACATGGCCATCTCGACCGCGCCGGTGTCCGACGCCGCCACGATGCCGATGAGGTAGTCCTCGGGCACGCCGAGCACGGCGCGCGTCTTGTCGATGGCGAGCTTGAGCTTGCCCTTGCCCGTAGCGGAGCGGTGCGAACGGCCGAGCGTCGCGCTTCGCAGATTGTCGAGCGAATATCCGGGGCGCTTGGCGCATGGGCCGGAGGAAAAATGCGGATTACCCGGCCGCGCGGCCGGCTTAGCGAGCGTCATGGCTGACCTACCCTTTCAGATAGAAAGCCCCTCGTTGGGGAGGGGTGTCCCGTTGCGGGCAATACTCCCGCGACGGGGGCAAGTCAACGGCTTTCGCGGCGGCGCCAATCGGTCCGGCGACGCCACCGAAGCGAAACCGCGCGCGTTCGCTAGTTTTTTAGCCTGTAGCCGGTGCGAAAAATCCACCACACGGCGATCAGGCACGCCGCGAAAAACGCGAGCGTCATGCCCAAACTGACCGCGACGTTCACATCGGCGACGCCGTAAAAACTCCAGCGGAACGCGCTGATGAGATAGACGATGGGGTTGAACAGCGTCACCGTCTGCGCGGCCTCCGGCAGCACGTTGATCGAGTAGAACGCGCCGCCCAGGAAAGTCAGCGGCGTGATGACGAGGAGCGGCACGAACTGCAGCTTCTCGAAGCCGTCGGCCCACACGCCGATGATGAAGCCGAGCAGGCTGAACGTCACCGCCGTCAGCACGAGGAAGAACACCATGAACAGCGGATGCTCGATGCGTAAGGGAACGAACAGGTTCGCCGTCAGCATGATCACCGCCGCGATGATGAGCGATTTCGTCGCCGCCGCGCCGACATAGCCGATGACGATCTCCAGCGGCGAGATGGGCGCGGACAAGATTTCGTAGATCGTGCCGGTGAATTTCGGGAAGTAGATGCCGAACGAGCCGTTGGACACGCTCTCCGTCAGCACCGTGAGCATGATGAGACCCGGCACGATGAACGCGCCGTAGCTCACGCCGTCGATCTCGGCGATGCGCGAGCCGATCGCCGCGCCGAACACGATGAAGTACAGCGACGTGGTCAGCACCGGCGCAGCCAAGCTCTGGAACAGCGTGCGTGTCCAGCGCGCCATCTCGAAAGCGTAGATCGCCTGGATCGCTCTCACATTCATGGGCGCCGCCTCACCAGGTCGATGAAAATGTCCTCAAGCGAGCTGCGCCGGGTGTCCAAATCCCGGAAGCGCACGCCCGCCGCGCTCAAGTCCTGCAGCAGCCGCGTGATGCCGGTGCGCTCGGCTTGCGTGTCGTAAGTGTAAACGATCTGGCCGCCGCCCTCGCCAAGCGTCAGGCCGTAGGCGGCGAGGCTATCAGGAATGGCGCCGAGCGGCTCGTGCAGCTCCAGCGTCAACTGCTTCTTCCCGAGCTTGCGCATCAGCTCGGCCTTCTCCTCCACCACGATGATCTCGCCGTTATTGATGACGCCGATGCGGTCGGCCATCTCCTCGGCTTCCTCGATGTAGTGGGTGGTGAGGATGATCGTGACGCCGGAGGCGCGCAAGCTCCGCACCGTCGCCCACATGTCCTTGCGCAGCTCGACGTCCACGCCCGCGGTCGGCTCGTCGAGGAACAGCACCTGCGGGTCGTGGGCGAGCGCCTTCGCGATCAGCACCCGCCGCTTCATGCCGCCCGAAAGCGTCATGATCTTGCTAGTGCGCTTGTCCCACAGCGACAGCCCGCGCAGCACGCTCTCAACCCGCGCGGGGTCTTTCGGCTTGCCGAACAGGCCGCGGCTGAAGCTCACCGTGTCCCACACGGACTCGAACATGTCGGTCGCGAGTTCCTGTGGCACGAGGCCGATCAGCGAGCGCGCCGCGCGGTAATCGCGGATGATGTCGTGCCCGGCGACGGTGACCCGGCCCTCGCTGGGGTTCACGATGCCGCAGATTACGCTGATGAGCGTCGTCTTGCCCGCGCCGTTCGGCCCGAGCAGCGCGAAGATTTCCCCGCGCCGGATGTCCAGATTGATGTTTTTCAGCGCGTTCAAACCCGAGGCGTAGGTTTTCGACAGGTTTGATGCTGAGATGATGGGTTGCATAGGGAAACCTGAGAAACGGCCGTTTAGGTTAAGCCGTTACGCCTTCTAGCAGAATCGGCGGCCGCCCCCGCGACAAGATTTAGTGAGCGGCGACCCGGATCGCTTCGGCGATGTCGCCCACCACGGACTGCACGAGCGTCTCGTCGTCAGCCTCCGCCATCACGCGGATGACCGGCTCCGTGCCGGACGGGCGAATGACGAGGCGGCCGGCATTGCCCAGGCGCGCGCGGTTTCTCTCGATCACCGCCTTGACGGCATCGTCCTCCAGCGGTTTGTTGCCGTTGTAGCGCACGTTTTTCAGCAGCTGCGGCAACGCGGTGAACCGCTTGCACACCTCACTCACGGGCTTCTGGCCGGTCACAACGACGCTGAGAATTTGCAGCGCGGTGACGAGGCCGTCGCCGGTCGTGGAATGGTCGGAGAGCACCACATGGCCGGACTGTTCGCCGCCCACATTGTAGCCGTCGCGGCGCATGCGCTCGACCACGTAACGGTCGCCGACCGGCGTTCGCACCAGTTCGAGGCCGAGGCCGCTCAAGTAACGCTCCAGCCCAAAGTTCGACATCACCGTCGCGACGACGCCCGGTTTGGCCAGCCGATCCGAGGCGCGCCAGCTGTCGGCGATCACCGCGAGGATCTGGTCGCCGTCCACCACCGCGCCCTTCTCGTCCGCGATGATGACCCTGTCGGCGTCGCCGTCAAGCGCGATGCCGATGTCGGCGCGCATCTCGCGCACCTTGTCGCAGAGCGCAGCGGGCGCGGTCGAACCGCAGTCCTTGTTGATGTTGAAGCCGTCCGGATCGACGCCGAGCGGGATGACCTCGGCGCCCAGCTCCCATAATGCTTCGGGCGCCACCTTGTACGCGGCGCCGTTGGCGCAGTCGATGACGACGCGCAGGCCGTCCAGCCGGATGGATTTGTCGAGCGTCCGCTTGGCGAATTCGATGTAGCGGTCGTGCACGCCGTCGACGCGTCGGGCGCGGCCGATTTTGTCCGGCGCCGCCAGCAGCTCGCTGAGGCCGTTCTCAACGTTGCGCTCGATAGCCAATTCGATTTCGTCAGACAGCTTGTAGCCGTCCGGCCCGAACAGCTTGATGCCGTTGTCCTGATAGGGGTTGTGCGAGGCGGAGATCATCACGCCCAGATCAGCGCGCAAGGATCGGGTGAGCATGGCGACGGCCGGGGTCGGCATCGGGCCGAGCAGGAACACATCCAGCCCGACGCTGGTGAACCCGGCGACCATCGCGCTCTCGATCGTGTAGCCGGAAAGCCGCGTGTCCTTGCCGATCACCACGCGGTGGCGGTGCGCGCCCTTGGTGAACACGTAGCCCGCCGCCATGCCGATCTTCATCGCCATCTCTGCGGTCATCGGGTGCGTATTGGCCTGCCCCCTGACGCCGTCCGTGCCGAATAGTTTGCGAGACATGATCCCCTCCAACGCAGAACATTTTTTAGGAGCTGAACGCCGTCGCGCCTGGGCGCGCCAAAGATGCAAAAGTATTCACCAGTGATGCGATTCGCGCCACATCCCAGCAGCGATAGCGGCTTCAACAAATGTTTCCAAATTTTTAACCGCTCAGGCCAGGTTTTCGCCCATGCTGGCCGCGCGCCACACTGTGAGCGCTTGCCGTGTGGCGGCCACATTGTGCACACGGACGATCTGAACGCCCTGGCTGGCGGCGTGGGCGGCGGCGGCGGCGCTGCCGAAGTCGCGCTTCTGCGGATCAGGCTCGTTGGCGAGTTGGCCCGTCACGCCCTTGCGCGACACGCCGATCAGCACGGGCGCGCCGAGGCCGTGCAGCATGGCGACGCCCTCCATCAAGGCCAGGTTGTGGTCGAAAGTCTTGCCGAAGCCGATGCCCGGATCGACGATGATCGCCTCGCGGGGGACGCCAGCCGCAGCGGCCGCCTTGATGCGCGCCTCCAGATGATCGTAAACCTCCAGCAGCACGTCGGCGTAGGTCGGGTTGTCCTGCATGGTCTGCGGCGTGCCTTGCGCGTGCATGAGGATGACGGGCGCTCGCAACGCGCCCGCCGCGCCGAGGCTGTCGGGGTCGTGGGTGAGGGCGGAAACGTCGTTGATGATCGCGGCGCCCGCCGCGACCGCCTCTCGCATGATCGCCGTCTTGCGCGTGTCGATGGAGATCGGGGCCGGCGCGCCTCGCAGGGCGGCGATGACCGGCATGACGCGCGCGCGCTCATCCTCCAGGCTGACGAGCGCCGCGCCGGGCCGGGTGCTTTCCCCGCCCACGTCGATGATGTCTGCTCCCTCGGCAATCAGTCCCCGCGCGTGGGATGCGGCGGCCTCGGGAGCGTCGTGCCGCCCGCCGTCCGAAAAGCTGTCCGGCGTGACGTTGAGAATGCCCATGATGCGGGGGCGGCTCCAGTCGATGCCGGCGATGGGCGGGCGCGGGGCGGTGATGCGCGCGAGCAGCGACTGCAGCGCCGGTTCCTCGATGGCGGCTATGGTGGAGGCGCGGGCGACCGCGCGTTTCGTCGCGCCGGGCCGGCCCTCGATGATTTCGGCGGCCAGAAACGCGCCGGGGCCGCCGGACAAGGGAAGCGCAAGGCCGTCCTCCACCGCGCGGACAGCCGTTTTGCCCCAGATGACGCCGAGGGGCCGGAGATAGAGTTGATCCGCCACGGGAGGTTCCCGACGTTGAGGGGTTGACGCTGGCCGGCTTGTCAGGCGCGCCCTTCTATGCCAAGTCCGGCCGCATGAATCCAGACAAAACGCCGCCGCTCGATCGCCTTGTGACGCCGCGGCGCATCGGGGCGGCGCTCGGCGTCGTCGCCGCGCTCGACGTTTACATTCTCGCCGTCAGCGCGCCGAGGCTGCGTGCGCTGGCGGGCGGCCGCGAATTGCCGGAGTTGCGCGGCGCATATCCGGTCGAAAAAGCGCGCGCGTTTTTCGCAGCGCTCGGCGATGAGGGACGATGGCTTTATGGATGGGGGCATCTGGCGCCGGATACGGCGCTCGCGCTGGTCGAAGGGGCGGCGCTGTGCGCGATCGTGGCGTGCTTCACGCGGGTAGGGGCGCGATTTGCGCTGCGGGTGTCGGCGCGGACGCGGGCGGCGCTGCTTGCAGGGCCGCTCCTTTACGCCGCCGCCGATGTGACCGAGAACGCGCTGCTGGCGGCGGGGATCGTCGCATGGCCGGAGACGCCAGCCGCGCTTCTGGCGGCGGCGAGCGCGGCGACGTCGGCGAAATGGGCGCTCTCGGTCGTGGCGCTCGGCGGCGTTACTGCGGTTGTCGCCGCGGCCGTGGCGTTGGGCGCAAAAAAGCCGCGCTGAGTTGCGTCAGCGCGGCTGGTCTTCGGCGAGTTGGCAGGCCGGCGTTAAGCCTGCGGCTGCGGCTCCATGCCCCCCGTGTCCGGCTCCTCATCGGTTTTGCGCGGACGGCCTGCGGCGGGAACGGCGGCCCGGCGCTTGCGCGTGTCCTCGGCGTCGGGCGCGTCGCGGTGCGGCCGCTTGCCGTCCATGATGTCCTTGAGGTCCTGCGCGTTCAGGGTCTCGAACTCGAGCAGCGCCTTGGCGATCGCCTCCCACTCGGCTTTGCGGTCGGTGAGGATGCGGCGCGCCGTCTGTTCGCCTTCCTCAATCAGTTTGCGGATTTCGGCGTCCACAAGTTTGGCGGTCTCGTCAGACATGTTCACCGTCTGGGTGATCGAGTGGCCGAGAAACACCTCCTGCTCATTGCCGGCGTAGCGCACACGCCCGAGCTGATCGGACATGCCCCACTCCATCACCATCGAGCGTGCGAGGCGCGTCGCCATCTGGATGTCGCTCGTGGCGCCGTTCGTCACCTTTTCCGGGCCGAACTTCATGATCTCGGCCTCGCGGCCGCCGAACAGAATGGCGAGGCGCGAGACGCACCACTGGCGAGTGTAGGTGTACCGGTCGCCCTCGGGCAGCGAGAGGACGAGGCCGAGCGCGCGGCCGCGCGGGATGATGGTCGCCTTGTGGATCGGGTCGGCGCCCTCCACGGACAGGCCGACAATGGCGTGTCCCGCCTCGTGATAGGCTGTGTTGCGCTTCTCCTCCTCACTCATCACCATGGAGCGGCGCTCGGCGCCCATCATCACCTTGTCCTTGGCGTCCTCGAACTCGGTCTGCGTGACGATGCGCTTGGAGCGCCGGGCGGCAAGCAGCGCCGCTTCGTTGACGAGGTTCGCCAGATCGGCGCCGGAGAAGCCCGGCGTGCCGCGCGCGAGCACTTTCAAATCGACATCGGGCGCCAGAGGCACCTTGCGGGAGTGCACCTTCAGGATTTTCTCGCGGCCCACCACGTCCGGAAGGGCCACGACGACCTGCCGGTCGAAACGGCCGGGGCGGAGGAGCGCCGGGTCGAGCACGTCCGGGCGGTTGGTGGCGGCCACGAGAATGATGCCCTCGTTGGCCTCGAAGCCGTCCATCTCCACGAGGAGTTGGTTGAGCGTCTGTTCGCGCTCGTCATTGCCGCCGCCGAGGCCCGCGCCGCGATGCCGGCCGACCGCGTCGATCTCGTCGATGAAGATGATGCACGGCGCGTTCTTCTTCGCTTGCTCGAACATGTCGCGCACGCGGCTGGCGCCCACGCCGACGAACATTTCGACGAAGTCTGAACCTGAGATGGTGAAGAACGGCACGTTCGCCTCGCCCGCGATGGCGCGAGCGAGCAGCGTTTTGCCGGTGCCGGGAGGGCCGACGAGCAGCGCGCCGCGCGGAATGCGGCCGCCGAGCTTCTGGAACTTCTGCGGATCGCGCAGGAACTCGACGATTTCTTCCAGATCCTCCTTCGCCTCGTCCACGCCAGCCACGTCGTCGAAGGTGACGCGGCCCTGTTTCTCGGTCAGGAGCTTGGCCTTGGATTTGCCGAAGCCCATCGCCCGCCCGCCGCCGGACTGCATCTGGCGCATGAAGAACACCCAGACCGCGATGATCAGCAGCATCGGGAACCAGTTGAGCAGGACCCCGAGCAGCGAAGGAACGTCATCTTCCGCGGGCTTCACGTTCAGGTTGACGCCGCGGCTATGCAACCGCTCGACCAGCTGCGGATCGTTCGGCGCCACGGTGAAGAACGCGCGGTTGTCGTTGTACTGGCCGGTGAGCTGGTTGCCGGAGATGGTGACCGTCCGAATGGCGCGGTTCTCCACATCGGTGAGGAACTGCGAATAGGTGATTTCCTTATCGCGAACGCGACGCGAAGAGTTGTTCTGGAACAGGTTGAACAGCGCGACGAGGAGGAGAAGAATGATGACCCAAATCGCGAAATTACGGAAGTTCGAGTTCATGGAACGCCTTTTGTTGGCCGCCCGCCGCCGTCGTCTCGGATTGCGCGCCGTCTGGGAACAGATGAACCCTTAAGATAAGGCCGCACGCACCGATTGCCAAGCAAATGCCGGGTATTTCTCGAGGATACCTTAAATCGCGCCCGGAAGGATCACTCGCGCGGGCGGAAAAGCGCGCAATTCGGCGCGGCAGAAGCGCGCGAGAGCGTGCGAACCTGCGTCCGGCGCGGCGGCTGCGACCGGCGCGGCGACGAGACGGCCGGCGGCGAAAAAGGCGGGGGTGGCGCGGAGAACGTCCCGCGGCGGCGCGGTTTTCAGGCCCGGCAGGTCGCGCGCGTGCGCACCGAGCGCGGCGACGCTGACCGGCTCCGGGCATTCCGGCGCCAGCGATACGAGGAAGCGGCCGTCCCAGACCGCGCTCGCGCCGGGCTGAAGTGTGATGACGTGGCCGCGCATGCGCCCCTCCTCGCGGCGCACCGAGACGCGGTCGGCGGAAAGCTCGATGACGCAGCCGCCCAAGGTGCGCTTGCCGCGTCGCCCGGCCTGCAACTGCGCGCACGAGGCCTCGACCTTGGACAGTCGCGGCTGCCCGCCGCCGCTCACCTGCTCAAGCGCCTCCGTCATGGCGTGGATGACGATCTCGGCGGGCGAGGCGCGGAAGGCGGCGGCGTCGAATTCAAGCCAGCCCTCCGGATGCAGCACGCCGGCCGCCGCACGCCATTCCGCGGCGAGGATGTGCAGGGCGCGGCGGGCGCGGCCAAGGCGAGCGGCGGAGGCGGCGATGGCCCGCGCATCCACGCCAAGGCCGCGCAGCGTTCTCAAGGCGCGGCGAATCCGCACGCGCTCGAAGCGCACGTCCTCGTTGGAGGGATCGGTCATCCAGCGCTCCCCACGCCGGCGCAGATAGGCCGTGATCTCGGCCTTAGACACGCTAAGAAACGGGCGCACGAGGTCTACTCCCTCGCAGAGCGGCGTGACGATGGCCATGGCGGAAAGCCCATCGACCCCGCCGCCGCGGGCTAGGCGCATGAGCACGGTCTCGGCCTGATCGTCCAGCGTGTGGCCGGTCGCCACGGCCGTGTAACCGCCCGCGCGGGCGAAATCGGCGATGAGCGCGTAGCGAGCGGCGCGCGCCGCGTTTTGGACGCCGGCCGCGGGTTTCGCCGCGTCCCAGTTGAGCGTGTGGTGGGGCAGGCCCAGCCGCGCGGCCGCTTCGGCGACGAACGCCGCTTCGGACGCGGAGGCCCGCCGCAACCGATGATCGACGGTCACCACGCACGCCTCGCGATCGCGCGCCGCCGCCCACCGCCCCGCCGCGATCATCAGGGCGAGGCTGTCAGGCCCGCCCGACGCGGCGATGATGAAGCGGCGATGCTGAGCGAGCGGCCTCAGCGTGGCGTTGATCGCCGCCGCATCGGCGAGCGCGGAGCCTCGGGTCGGGCCGCGCCGCACGGGACTAACAGTTCGAGCGGCGTTTTTCGGCCTGCGCGCGCTGCATCACCGCCTGGACCGTCGGGAAGCGCTGTTCCAATTCGCGGAACGTGTCGCACGCTGCTGACCCTTCGCCAAGCCGTTTGAGCGAGATGCCGAGTTTCAGCAGGCTCTCCGGCGCTTTTTCGCTGGCGGGGTAGTTCGTGTAGCTTTTGAGGAACAAATCCGCCGCCTGGCGATACTCGCCGGATACGAATGCGGTTTCCCCGAGCCAGAACTGCGCCGCGCCGGCCAGCGGGTCGTTGGGGTGCTGACGCAGGAACTGGGTGAAATAGGTTTCGGCGGCGTCGTATTCGCGTTTCACGAGGCTGCCATAGGCCTGATCGTAAAGGCTGCGGGCCTCGGCCGACGATAGGCGGGAGGGTTGTGCGGCGTCAGGCCCAGGCGCGGCGCCGAACCCGGTCGCGGGAGGTGGAGAGCCTGCGAAACGGCGCGGCGGCTCAGCCGACGCGGCGGGGCCGGAACGGGGCGGAAAACCGTCTGGCTCAACCGTGGTCGATCCAAACCCTGAGCGATCCGGCGCGCCCAAGGCGGGGGGCCGCTCGACGGCGCGGTCAACGCCTCGGTCGGCGAAAGACGGAGGCGGCGCGCCACGCGGCGGAGCAGGGGATTCGCGGTCGATGCCGGCGGCGGGTGCGCCGCGCGGGGCGGTCGAGAACCCGAGTTGACGCTCCATCTGCTGGAGCTTTTGCGAGAGGTCGGCCACCTGGGCCGCAAGCGCGCGCACCTGCGCCTCCAGGTCGCCGCCCGCTGCATAACCGCCAGCGGCGCCGGACGAGGCGGAGCCGGAATTCGCGAGGCTTTCGAGCGCGGCCGTCTGCGACTGCAGGTCGACGATCTGCTCCTCCAGCTTGTCCATGCGACGGTCGAGCCCGGGTGCGCCGACGTCGGGCGCGGACGGCGCGCCGCCATAGCCTTGCGCCAGCGCGGCGCTCGGCAAGGCCGCCAGGCACATCAGACATCCGAAAAGGAGGAGACAAACCCGCATAACCGCCCTCAAACGTTGTTTGCGCCCTATTACGGCGCAGAAATCGTCAGCAATGAGGCGCAGTCGGGGCGGGCGCTTACGCCCCCGCTCAATACGATGCGACGGGGCCGCCGCGCGAATTCAGGACGGTGACGGCGCGCCGATTCTGCGACCAGCACGAGATGTTGTCGCAAACGGCCACGGGGCGCTCCTTGCCGTAGGAGAGGGTCTGCACCCGGCCGGGGTTGACGCCCTGGGAGGCAAGAAACTGTTTGGCGGCCGTCGCGCGCTGGGCGCCGAGCCCGATGTTGTATTCGCGGGTGCCGCGCTCGTCGGCGTGCCCCTCGATGGTGATCGAGTAGTTGGGGTACTGGCGCAGCCAGCGGGCCTGGGCGGCGAGCGTCTGTTGCGCATCCGGCGAGAGCGAGACGCTGTCGGTGTCGAAATACACCGTATCGCCGACCTTCACTGTGAATTCGCGGGCGGAACCGGGCGTCACTGGGCCGTCGGCGCCGCCAAGGCCGAAGCCTGCGCCCTCGGGCGATTTCTGAGAGCAGCCTGCGACCAGGATCAGAATTGCGAGTACGGCTAAGCGCGAGGCCGTGCGTGTTTGCATATCGCCACTCCGGTTTGTGGGCGGTTCAGCCGCCGCGTTGCGACGCAGCCAACCACAATACAGTTAATTCAACCTGAAATTGGCGTTACGGTTCGGTGATTTTGTGGCGGTGCGCGGAAATCCGCCGCCGCGGGTTTATAAAAAAACTGAAACGCCGTGTTCACCATCTTTCTGGTGGCACGGCGCCTCAGCGTCAATATTACGAGACCAAGTCCCGAGATGTTCGTCAAAGATCGCCGATTAACGAACGGAGACGATATCCGAAGCGCCGAGTTTCATGGGCTCTTCTTTGCGGCAAGCGCCGAGAGCGACAGCGGCGATCACGGAAGCGGCGAGAACCACGACTTTGAAGCCTTTCATGGCCCCACTCCTTATGAAAAAAATAACCCCGTACCGTACAGTG
This sequence comes from Hyphomicrobiales bacterium, assembly GCA_033764775.1. GTDB lineage: Bacteria > Pseudomonadota > Alphaproteobacteria > Rhizobiales > Rhodomicrobiaceae > JAWXCE01. The sequence continues at coordinate 121,826 of JANRIQ010000032.1, forward strand.
TCGTAGAGTTCAGCGATTAGCGAACGTCAACAACAGCTGCGCCGAGTTTCATCGGCTCATGAGCGACTTCTTTGCGGCAAGCGCCGAGAGCGGCGGCGGCTGCAACGATCGTGGCGATGACGATAGCGCCTTTCAAACCCTTCATGATCTTCTCTCCTCTGATTTAACGGCACGCGCCGTAACTTGGAATTACCGTTCCTCCACGTTGCGATCAAGAACAGACCCCGGAAACGCCCTAGTTTCCGAACCGCATGATGCGAAAATGCCACGACATTACATAGGTGTGACACATTCGCGGCGACGGCTCGATGTTGTCGATCGGGCTCGCGCGCGCGGGTGTTCGGCGCGCTGGAAACGGCGGCGCCCGGAGCTTAGTTGATGATTGGCGACCAGGCTGGGTCTGACGCGAAGGTCGGCGTCGGCACCACCCTCTCGTTGTAGCCGGTGATGTCGATGGAGAACAGGCGGGGGCCGCCCTCCGGGCCGGGCAAGTCCCGGAAAAACATCAGGACGCGTCCGTTGGGCGCCCAGGTCGGCCCTTCGTTGTGATAGCCCTCGGTCAGCACCCGCTCGCCGCTGCCGTCGGGCGCCATGACGCCGATGAGGAAGCGCCCGCGCGAGCGTTTGGTGAAGGCGATGAGGTCTCCCCGGGGCGACCACACGGGCGTCGAGTAGGAGCCGTCGCCAAAGCTGATGCGGCGCTGGTCGGAGCCGTCGGCGTTCATCACGTAGAGCTGCTGCGTGCCTGTACGGTCCGACTCGAACACGATTCGCCGCCCGTCGGGCGCAAAGCACGGCCCCGTGTCGATGGAGGGCGAGTTGGTGAGGCGAAACTGCTGCCGGCTGCGCAGGTCGAGCACGAAGATGTTGGACGCCGCGCCCTCCTGCCGGCTGAAGATGATGGCCTTGCCGTCCGGCGAGAAGCGCGGGGCGAAGGTCATGCCGGGCAGATTGCCGACCACCTCCTCTTGCCCGGTCTCAAGGTCTCTCAGCATCACGCGCGGCTGCCCGTTGGCGTTGTAGGCCATGTAGGCGATTTCCTGGGTCGAGGGGCTGAATCGCGGCGTCACCACCAGGTTGCGGCCCCGGGTCAGCGCGCGCAGGTTTTGCCCGTCCTGATCCATAATGGCGAGGTTTTTCACCCGCGCGTTTTTCGGGCCGGACTCCTCGACGAACACGATGCGGGTGTCGAAGTAGCCTTGTTCGCCGATCAGCCGCTTGTAGATCGCGTCCGAGATGATGTGCCCCACGCGGCGCCAGTTTGAGCCGGAGGCGAAAAACTGCTCGCCGGCGAGTTGGCGCCCGCCCAGCACGTCCCACAAGCGGAATTCGGCGCGGATGCGCCCGTCGCCCGCCTGGCCGACGCGCGCGACCACGAGCGACTCCGCGTTGATCACCTTCCAGTCGTTGAAGCGTGGCGGACGATCGAGGCTCACGCCGCGCTCGATGAAGGCGGCGCGGTCGATGGGGCGGAACAAGCCCGAGCGCTCCAGATTGGCGACGACGATGTCGGAGATTTGCTGGCCGAGCGTGCTGGGCGCGCCATCAAGACCCTGAAACTCGGGTATGGCGATGGGCAGCGGGCGCAGATTGCCGCGCGTGATGTCCAGCTCGACCGTGCGCGCCGGCGTCGCGCCGAGCCACATCGGCAGCACGGCGAGCCCGGCGAGAAGCATCAGAGGTCGCTTGAGAGATGTGCTCATTGGTCGTCCTCAAGGGCGAAGGCGGCGAATTTCAAATTCGCCATGTCATCGCAGCATCTGACTGGGGTCGAAATTCATCGTGATCTCCCGCCACTGGTCGTATTTTGCAACGGGCATGAACGAGTAGGGGGCGCAGCGTTGCACGGCGCGCACCGCGCTGTCGGCGGCGGCGACGAAAAACGGCGACGCGCTCGAGTTCACAATCTGCGGAGGGCGCGCCAGTTCCCCGTTGGGCCGCAACTCGATGCGCAGGCGCACGACCGCGATTTCGCCGCCGAGGCCGCCGGGCACATCCCAGCACTCCTCGATGCGCCGGCGGAAGGCGTCGATCTCATTGGCCGTGAGCGTTTCGCCCGTCCCACGCTCGGCGCCCATCACCTGCTCCTCGAACGTGGAGGGCGCGCGGCCAAGGCGCGGCGCAGGCGGAGACGGGGCTACGTCGCCGGCTGTCGGGTCGCGGTTCAAGAGCGCCGAGATGCGGTTGGGGTCGAAGCGGCTCGTCTGCTCAGGCGCGCGCGGCGGCGAGGCCTCCGCGATGCGGTCGCGCGGCGGCTCTTTCGGTTCGGGCTTCGGTTTAGGCTTCGGCTTTTCCTCGGCCTTCTTCGGCTTCGGAGGCTCGGGCTTTTTCTCCGGCGGCGCCTCCGCTGGTTCGGGCTTGGCCTCCGCCTCGGGTTTTTTCTCAGGCTCCGGCTTCTTTTCCGGCTCGGCTTTCGGCTCCGGCTTGTTCTCGGGCGCGGCCTCGGGCTTGGGCGATGGCGGGGGCGGCGCGGCGGCGGCCTGACGCACCGCCGGCTTCTCGACAGGCTTGGGCGCCGCGACCGGCTCAGGCGCCGCGTCGGGCTTTTTGTCCTCGGTCTTGGGCGGGGTCGGCGTCTCAGCCTTGCCTTCGGCTTTGCCAGCCTTCTGCTCGGTGATCTCCGACGTCGCCGTGATCTCGACAGGCACGGGCGTCAGCGGCGGCGTCGGCTTTTTGTCGCCAGTCGCAAAGTTGACGAACACCGCAGCGAAGACGATCACATGGAAGATGATGGAGGCGATGACGGCTAGTCGCAAATCACAACCCTCACGGAGTTTCCTCCAAAACGGTAATCAGCGAAATACGCTTGAAGCCTGCGGCGTTGATTTGCCCCATCACACGCATCAATACACCATAATTGGCGCGCTCGTCTCCCCGGACGAACACCGCGTCCTCGACATTCACCGCGCCGGCCATCGCCTGCAGTCTAGGCCGAACCTGATCCAGCGCGATCTCCTCCTCCTGGAGGAACACCTTGCCGTCCGGCTTCACGCTCAAGGTAAGCGGCGGCTTGTCGCTTTTCACCGCGCTCGCCTGGCTTTTCGGCAGTTCGACCTGCACGCCGACGGTGAGCAGCGGCGCCGCCACCATGAAAACGATCAGCAGCACAAGCATCACATCCACGAACGGCGTGACGTTGATCTCCGACATCGGGACGTGCCTGCGGCCGCGCCGGCCCGATCGCCCTCCGCCTCCCCCTTGCAAACTGGCGCCCATTTACGGCCTCAGGTCGATCTGGCGAGAGACGATCGCGGTGAATTCATCCGCGAACGCCTCCAGCCGCTGGGCGTGCTTGGCCGCCTCATGGGTGAACTGGTTGTAGAAAATCACCGCTGGAATGGCCGCGAGAAGCCCCAGCGCGGTGGCGAACAGCGCCTCCGCGATGCCGGGCGCGACTACATCGAGGGAGGTGTTTTTCGAGGCCGCGATCGCCTGAAAGCTCGTCATGATGCCCCACACCGTGCCGAACAGCCCCACAAACGGCGTCACCGAGCCGACCGTCGCCAAGAATAGCAACCGCTTTTCGAGTTTATCCATCTCGCGCCCGATGGTCACGTTCATCACGCGCTCAATGCGCATCTGCGCGCCGGGTGAGGGCTTAGCGCCGCCCTCCACCGAACGCCGCCATTCGCGCATGGCCGCGACGAACAGCGCCGACATGAGCGTGGTGCGCTTTTGAGACAGGCCGAGATACAGCTCGTCGAGCGATTGCCCGGACCAGAACACGCGCTCGAATTCGTCAGCCTCACGCCGCGCGCGCCCGAACGCGAACAGCTTCTCAATGATGATGGCCCAGCCCCAAACGCTGGCGAGCACGAGGCCCACCATCACCGCCTGCACGACGATGTGAGCTTGCAGGAAAAGCTCCAGGAAAGAGAACCCAGCGCCGGCATGCGGAAGCGGTGCTGTTGCGATAGGGTCCATTGTATTTTCAACCTCGTTGCGTGGCGCGTCTCCGCGCGGGATGAAACGCAACAATTCCGCGGAAATAGGGCTGTCAGCCCCTATAGTAACCCAGCGTCGTTCCGTCGCTTCGGATTAGCACCGCACGCGCCACTTTTCCACAACCAGAGCGCGAAGGCGATCGCAAGCCTGCGTGATTCGGCTCACGAATGATCGTGAGCGCCGCCATTACGGCGTTCAGTCTGCTGCGTCTCGTGGTTCGGCGTCCAGGGCGGCCACGACATGGGCGGGCAGCGTCGCGCGGATGCGCAATGGGCGGCCGCTCAAGCTGATCAGCACGCACATCACCTCGGCGCGGCACAAAATGTCGGCTCCGCGCGCCGCCTCCTGGCGCAGCGTCAGCGACGTGGCCCCGAGCGCCATCGGCTCGGTGCGGATTTCGAGCAGGTCGTCCAGGCGGCCCGGCTTGAGGTAGTCCGCTGTAAGCCGTCGCACCACGATGGCGTGCGGCTCGCCCGAGGGCGGCGCCATCATCGCCGTGTGGTTGAGCCCGGCCAAACGCAGGAAATCCGACCGCCCGCGCTCGAACCAGCGAATGTAACTGGCGTGATAGGCGAGGCCGCCTGCGTCCGTGTCCTCGAAATACACGCGCACCGGCAGGATGTGCCGGCGGGCTTCGATGCGGCCTGAAATGTCCGGCCATTGTGAGGCGATTTCGGTAATGAGCTACCTCCAATGCGGTTATCTACGCGTCGTCGGCGTCGCCCAAGCCGCTCTCAAACAACGAAATCTGGTTGATTTCGGGGCGCGGCGCCGCGACGCCCAGATGCCGGAACGCCTTCAGAGTCAGCACGCGGCCGCGCGGCGTACGGCCGATGAAGCCCTGCTGCAAGAGGTACGGCTCTACCGTTTCTTCCAGCGCGTCCTTCGACTCCGATAGCGCCGCCGCAATGGTTTCGATGCCCACCGGGCCGCCGCCGTAGTTCAGCGCGATGACGTTCAGGTAGCGGTGATCCATGCCGTCGAGGCCGAGCGCATCCACCTCAAGCTGCGACAGCGCGCGGTCGGCGGCGGCGCGGTCCACCTCCGCCGCGCCCTCCGCGCTGGCGAAGTCGCGCACGCGGCGCAACAGCCGTCCGGCCACACGCGGCGTGCCGCGCGAGCGCCGGGCGATCTCGCGCGCCCCATCCGGCGTGATCGCTAGGCCGAGCACCCGCGCGCCGCGCCGCACGATCTCCTCAAGCTCATCGTCCGTGTAGAAATTCAGACGGATCGGAATGCCGAAGCGGTCGCGCAAGGGCGTGGTCAGCAGCCCTGTGCGCGTCGTCGCGCCGACGAGCGTGAATTTGGCCAGGTCGATGCGCACTGAGCGCGCCGCCGGCCCCTCGCCGATGATCAGGTCGAGCTGGAAATCTTCCATGGCGGGATAGAGAATTTCCTCCACGGCCGGGTTGAGCCGGTGGATTTCGTCGATGAACAGCACGTCGCGCTCTTCGAGGTTGGTGAGCAGCGCGGCCAGGTCGCCCGCCTTGGCGATCACCGGCCCCGAGGTCATGCGGAAATTGACGCCCAGCTCGCGCGCCACGATCTGCGCCAGCGTCGTCTTGCCCAGCCCCGGCGGCCCGGCGAACAGCACATGGTCGAGCGCGTCGCCGCGCGCGCGCGCCGCGTCGATGAACACCTTCATGTTGGCGCGGGCGCGCTCCTGCCCGATGAACTCGGCGAGCGTCTGCGGGCGCAGCTTCAGCTCGCCCTCGTCCTCATCCTGCTTGCGCCGATCCGTCAGCCGCTCGTTCATACGCGCGACGTTAGATGATTTCGCCGCGCGAGCAAATGACAGCCGCCGCGCGTTGTCATATAGTGGTGGAAAGGATAGGCTGATGGCGAATTACACAAACACATCCGGTTTTGAATACATGTCGCTCGACGACTTTGAGGAACTGCTGCTCGACAAGCCCGAGCACGAGAAATGGGAGCTGATCGGCGGCCGCGTCATCCGCGGCATGGTCGGCGCGCGCTGGGAGCATAAACAGATATTGTCGAATATGTCCTTCGCGCTGAACAGCCATTTCCGCGCAACAGGCTCGCCGTGCCGCGCATTCGAGGAGACTTTCTGGCTGAAAGAGCGCTCGCTCGATCTCGGCTCGTTCCCCGACGTCCTTGTGTTCTGCCGTAAGCTGATGGAAGGCGCGACATCGGTGCACGACCCTATCGTGCTCGTCGAGGTGCTCTCCGGGGGCACGCAGAAGCGCGACCGGCACGACAAATGGGCGCTTTACCAGAAGCTGCCGAGCCTCCAGCATTACGTGCTGATCGAGCGCGACCGCGCCTACATCGACGTGTTCAGCCGCGTGGACGGCGAGTGGGCGGGCTACAAGGCTCTGGAGGGCCTGCGCGATACGCTGCGCCTGCCCGCCATCGAGTTCGAGACGCCGCTCTCGGAAATCTACCGCGACGTGCTGGCGGCTGCGTGACGGGCGTCAACCCGCCACGCTCACCCCCAATTTAGCTCGCCGACGGCCAGGTTTGCCGCGCAGCCCAAGCGTCAAAGGTTTCTGGCTTCACGCCGAGCCGCGCGTAAGCGCCCGCATCCCGCTCCATGATGCGTTTGTCCGTCGCCATCAAGCGGTAAAGGTCGGCGATATGATCTCCAACGGGCGGTCCGTAAGCCTGGTTCAGCGCGGCGCCAAAAACGCCAAGGTCGAGCGTCATGTAACGCACCTCGCGGCCGACATGGCGCGACAGGATCGCGGCGACCTGCGGCCCGGTGAGCGCCTCTGGCCCGCCGACGTCAAAAATGCGACCCCCGCTCAAGTCGGCCTCCGCTGCGGCCGCGGCGAACGCGCCGAGCGAGGCGTGCGAAATCCACGACACCGGCGCGTCCTCCGGCATGGGGTAGGCGAGCACGCCCTCGTTCACGATGGACGGCGCGGCCCACGGCTCGGCGAGATTGTCCATGTAAACGGTCGGCTGAATCGCCGCCGCCTCGACCCCGCCGCCAAGCACGATCTCGCGCACGGCGCGCAACGACACGCTCACCGGCCGGTCATGGTTCTCGATGACGGCGGCCGCTGGGTTGAAGAGGACGCGCCGCACCCCAGCTTTGGCCGCCCCGCCCACAAACGCCTCGGCGAGCCGTTCGCGCACCCCGTCGCGGTAGTCGATAGGCGACGTGAAGACGGCGACATCGACGCCGGACAGCGCCCGCGCCATATCCTCGGCGGAGTTCGGATCGACGGCGACGCATTCGACGCCCCGCGCCTCAGCTTGCTTGCGGCTCAATCCCCGGACGGCGTAGCCGCGATCCTGAAACGCGCGGGCGATGGCGCGGCTCTGCGAGCCGGTGATGCTGGTGACGGCGGCGAGTTTGGACATGATAATCTCCTTTTCTATGGCGGAGAGGTATCTAGCGTGATAGGTGAAAATTAACAAGTACGCACAATTTTAGCACATAGTATCGAAATGAATACCAAAACCTCCTGCCAGGTGATCGAACGCTGCCCCATTGAGACCACCCTCGCGGTGATCGGGGGCAAGTGGAAGCCGATGATCCTCTATCATCTGCGCGGCGGGACGAAACGGTTCAGCGCGCTCCGCCGCCTCATGCCGCTCGTCACGCAGCGGATGCTCACCTCGCACCTGCGGGAGTTGGAGGAGCACGGCGTCATTCACCGCGAGATTTTCCAGGTCGTGCCGCCGCGTGTTGAATACTCCATGACGCCGCTCGGTCATTCGCTGACGCCGATCCTGACCGCTATGGCGGAATGGGGGGCTGCGTATGAAAGAGACATGATGACGCCCGTCGTCGATGCGCCGGCTGACGGCAACCCCAAGCGCTTCAGCGCCAATCCCGCTTGTCCCGCACCGTCACCGGAATGACGGCGGCCGGCGGCGCTTTCTCGACCGTGAGCTGCGCGGCGAAGGGGAGGGCGCCGGGCGCGACCGCCGGCCCGAGCTTGTTGAAGCAGGCGCAGACGATCACGCCGAACCACAGCGCGAGCGAGGCGGCCCCCGCGCTTCTCACGGTTCGAGGAAGGCTGCGGCTCGCGGCAGCTTTGCCGTGTCCGAACACCTGAAACACAAGCGCATTCAGCACCGCGAGGCCGATCAGCGCCATTTTGTAAGGAAAATACGGCCGGGCGGCCACCGCCACCGGGTCGTTCAGAAACAGCAGAACGCCGGTGCCCATCGCCACCGCCAGGGAGCCGATCACGTAGGGCAGCACATACGCCGAGAACGCGCTGAAGCTCATGGCTGCGCGCACGCCCAACAAGCGGAGGTCGAGAAGGAGGATGCCGCCGAAAAACGCGGCCATCGACAGAATGTGCGCCAGGCGGACGAGCGGGTAGACTGGCGCGATCCACGCGTCCAACCCAAGCTGCTCGACGGCGACGCCCGCATCGCTCCAGGCGGTTTCCAGCATATGAGGGTCTCCGGGGGAGGAGGGCGGCCATGCGCCGCCGCCCTCGCTCTTACCGACGCTTGCGCTTAATTGAGCTTGTAGTTGAAGCCGACGCGGACGATGTCGAGTTCGTTCTCGAACATGTAATGCAGGTCTGCGCTGGTCGTGGCCTTGTACTCGTCGAACTCCATGTGCAGGTAGTCGAGCTTCAGGTTCACGCGCTCCGAATAGGCGTATTCGAGGCCGGCGCCGATCACCCAGCCTAAATGGGCATCGTCATTGTGCGACGTTTGCCCCGCATTCTGGCCGCCATTGGCGCCAAGCATCACCTCGTCCACCTCGAGATATGCGAGGCCGCCGGTCGCGAAGAACAAAAACTTGTTGTGGGCGTAGCCGATGCGGGCGCGCAAGGTGGCCCAGGTGCCGTAGTCGCTCTGGAACGAGTGCCCGTCTTTCCAGGGGTGTTCCTCGGCCGCGTCGATGAAGCCTACATCCGCCTCGACGCCGAACACGAGACCGCTCGCGCGCTGCCAGTTGTAGCCTGCCGTGATGCTGCCGGCGAGGCCGGACGCCTCGTTCGAGTCCGCGCCGTGCCCGTCCTGATCAAGGTAGTAGTCCGTCGACCCTTCGCCGAAGCCGATGGCCGCGCCGATGTAAGGGCCGTGCCAGCTCGGCAGCGGATACGCTCCAAAGTCTCCTTTCGATGAAATGCGCGCCTCGTCGGCCAAACTTGCGGAAGTTGCAAAAAGGCACGCTGCGCCGGCTACCAAAATCTGGTATTTCATGTGTATTCCCCATATTTCGCCGAAACTTATTCGGAGAATGAGGAGTCATTCTCGCGCAATAAGCGATTTAGACTGCATCTCTGCAGCACCGGAGAAATGCTGAACTGATTTGCGGGCGATGAATCGGCTTGAAAGTGATTTTATGTGACAGTTTTCTGGGCGGAACACGGGCGCGTGATCGCGTGCGCCGCCGCATTGGCGCAACCTGGGATGCGCGCCGCACGCGAGACCAAGCGCACGGGCCGCTCGCGCCTAACGATTCCGCAGCCACGACGGACAACGTGTGTTTGAAGTTGCCGCGCACTTCGGATAATGCATCCAAATCGTCCATTCTATGGTATCGGGACCGGCCGGAATGCTGGTGTTCAACTTTCAGGGAGCGGGCGACCGCGTCGAAGCTGCATGACGCCTCAGTTGGGCGCGACCGGACGCGGGCTACACCGCCGCGTCGTCGCCATTGCATCGAAGTCGCTTTTGTTCATGCACGCATCGCCCCGATCGGCGCGAATGCTGTCCCGGCTGCGGTCGGCGCCGCTGGTGGGCGGGCTGCTGCGGGCGGCCGTCGGCTACAACCGCGTCTATCCTGATTTGAAATCCGCCGCCGACGCCATCGCCGCTTATCAAAGTAAGGGCGGGCATACCGCGCCCGAGGCCGCTGAACTTCACATGAGTTTCGCCGATAAGGCCCGCGCGAGCGACTACCCCGTGTTGTTCCACCTTAAAGGCGCGGCGGGAGAAATTCGCTCCGTTTTCGATTTTGGCGGCTGCGTTGGCAACCTTTTCTACTGCTACGACGGCTATCTACGGTTCGCGCCGGATTTGGAATGGCGGCTTTACGACCTGCCAGACAATCTGGAGCGGGCGCGGGCGATCGCGGCGCAGCGGGGCGAAAGCCGCATCCGCACGGTTGCGAACCTGGAGGATGCGAGCGGCGCGGACCTGTTCCTGGCGTCGGGCTCGATGCATTACTTCGACACGCCGCTCGCCGACATGATCGCGGGTTTGGCGCCCAAACCTCGATACGTCCTCATCAACCGGACGCCCATGACCTCGGCCCCGAGCTTTGCGACCGTGCAAGCGGGCTATGGCGAGCCGGTCGCCGCCATGATCTACAACCGCGCGTCAACCATCGAGAGCTTCGAGCGGATCGGTTACCGCTGCGTCGATCAATGGGACGTGCACGACCTTGTCATGGCGGTGCCGTTGCACGCCGACAAACCCATCCAGTATGCGGGGATGCTGTTCCGGCTCGCTTAAAGGCGAAAAGCGGCGCGAATGCCCCGCACCAGCGACTTCATGTCCACGCTCGAGCGCTGGCCCATCATGTCGAAGTTCTTCTCCAGCCAGCGGTCGGCGGCGCGGCGCCCAATGTCGCGCAGGTGCGTGAGGAAATCCCACTCCGCGTTGAATTTGGACGAGGCGCCGAGCGGGTCGAGTTCGTTGTGCGCCTCGATGATGTGCAAATTCACGCGCTTGAACTCGTTGGCGTTCAGCTTGCCTTCGTCGATGAGGCGGCCGGCGAATTCGATGGAGCGCAGCTCGTTGAGCAGGCTCGCGTTGAACGAAATCTCGTTCATCCGGTTGAGGATTTCGCGGGCTGAGCGCGGCGTGCCTTTGCGCTCCACCGGATTGATCTGGACGATCACATAATCTTTGGTGACTGTGTGATTGTGGAACGGGAACAGCACGGGGTTACCCATGAAGCCGCCGTCCCAATAGGGCACGCCGTCGATCTCAACCGCCTGAAACACAAAGGGCAGGCAGGCGGAGGCCATCACCATATCGGCGGTCAGCTCGGTGCGCTTGAACACCTTGACGCGCCCCGTCTCCACATTCGTGGCCGAGATGAACAGCTTGAGGTCCGCGCCGGTGCGCATCCGCTCGAAATCGACCGTGTGCTCGATGATGTCGCGCAGCGGATTGAGGTTGAGCGGGTTGATCTGGTAGGGCGACGCCATTTTGTTCAGCAGGTCGAAGAACAGGTAGCCCGGCGATGCGTCCAGGCTCCAATTGCCGAACAGCATGTCGATGGGCGCACGCTGGATCGGGCTGTAGCGCGTCGCGTCCGAGATGTCGCGCCAGAATTTCGCGAGCGCCTCCCGCGCCCCGTCATAGCCGCCTTTGGCGAGGCCGTCGGCCAGCACCACCGCGTTCATCGCCCCCGCGCTCGTGCCGCTGATCGCCTCGATGCGGATGCGGCCGTCCTCCAAAAGCCGGTCAAGCACGCCCCAGGTGAAGGCCCCGTGCGCGCCGCCGCCCTGCAGCGCGAGGTTGATGAGTTTGACGCCGGGGCTGTTCGTATCCTTCATTGCGCCGTCCAGCCGCCGTCCATGGTGAGCGCGGAACCGGTGATCGAGGCCGCCGCGTCCGAGCACAGGAACACGGCGAAAGCGCCGATCTCCTCCGTGGTCACGAAGCGCTTGGTCGGCTGCGCGGCGAGCAGAACGTCCCGCACGACCTCTTCGGGCGTGATGTTGCGCGCCTTGGCGGTGTCCGGGATTTGCTTTTCGACGAGGGGCGTCTTCACATAGCCGGGGCAGATGGCGTTGCAGGTGACGCCGTGCTGGGCGCCCTCAAGCGCCACTGATTTCGTCAGGCCGATGACCCCGTGCTTAGCCGCTACGTATGCCGACTTGAACGGCGAGGCGACGAGGCCGTGCGCTGAGGCTAGGTTGATGATCCGGCCCCATTTGCGCGCCTTCATCCCGCCGAAGGTGAGGCGGGTCAGGTGAAAGGCGCTGGTGAGGTTGATGGCGATGATCGCGTCCCACTTGTCGGTGGGGAACTCCTCGACCGGCGAGACATGCTGGATGCCGGCGTTGTTGATGACGATGTCCACCGGCCCGAACTCGGCTTCAGCGGCGGCGACGAGCGCCTCGATCTCGTCCGGCTTGGTCATGTCGGCGGGATGATAGGCGACCTTGACGCCGTGCTTGGACGAGAGCCGCTGCTTGATGTCGTCTATGACGATGGCGTCGCCGAAACCGTTCAGCATGACATTCACGCCGGAGCCCGCGAGCGCCTCCGCCATGCCAAGGCCAATGCCGCTGGTAGAACCCGTGACGATCGCCGATCTCATAACCATGGTTTGTCCTTTGCTCCTTGCTTTTGTTCTAAGCCGTCATAAGAGACGGCTCAAGAGGGCAGCCCACCTTTTGCGTTATGTCCGTCTCATGCATTTGCATGAAACGGGCGCGCCACACGATTTGTCATTTTATCTCAAAACTTTATTCGATGTTGCGATGTCAAGGTCTGGATGGCTACCTTGCGCCTATGAGTCTGCTTTTAGCGTTTGACACAGAGACAATCGTAGATTGGGGCTGCCATGACAAACATAAAATTTTTATTTATCTCTACTTGTCTGTATTCGTTAGTCGCGCAAGCTCCTGCGGGAGCACAATCGGTTCAGTTTTTAGATGGAGCAGGTCTTCCAATTCAAAACTCCGGCTTCATTTGTAATGGCGCCAGCGGCATTACTGTAACCCAGAATAGCTGTAATCCAGCATCAGGCTCCACCATCGCAATAACCGGCATTGATCTCAATACTGCGACTGTCGGCAAGAACGCTGAGTTGGATGGCGATAGGCTCGTCATTCGGGATAGTGGTGCGATTACGGTCATCAACTCCAACGGCATTACGAGCACGAAGCCAACTACAGCCAATCCGTTATTGAATACAAGCGTCTCATTAACGGCGGACAATGGGCTTCGCATTTTTGGACCAACCTCCGATACGATTCCTGTTGCGTCGATCGACGAAACCACAGGCGACATTTTTACACGAGGCAGCGCCACTGTTGAGGATGGGCTTACGATTGGCGTGGTTACGCCAGGGGCGAAGTTCGACACGCGAACCACCATTGACCAGGATGGTAATGTTGGCGTAGGCGGCAATTTTAAGATCAACAATCCAGACGTGACGGTGGATATGGGCGGAAACCGCATTCAAAATGTTGGCGCGCCTGTAGCTGCAACGGATGCCGCCAATAGAGCTTACGTCGATGAACGCGACGGATTTCTTGCAGGCTCCATCGCTGACGCGAACGAGCGCATCGTTGCAGCAAACGCACGCATCGATAGCGCAAACCGTCGCATTGACGACGTTGAAGAAGGGGTCGCCATGGCCCTCGCCATTCAAAACCCGGATTTGATCGGCTCCGAGAAATTCGGGATTTCCGTGAACTGGGGTAATTTCGAGGGCGCGAATGCATTCGGCGTGGCGGCGATGGGCGTGATCGGCAAGGACATATTCGGCGCCGGCGAACGTACGGCCATCACAGGCGGCTTTGGCTACGGATCCGAACAAGGGACTGTAGGGGGACGGGCGGGCGTTCAATTCACCTGGTGAACGCAGCAAATCGCCGATAAACAGGGTCATTCAAATGTGTGGCGGCCTTTTTTTTGTTTAAGGTCTGGTCTCCGATGCGCTTCGTTCTCGTCTCGGCGGCGGCTCTGGCTGTCGTTCATGGCGCCGCGGCCCAGGACGCCAAGCCACCGGCGACTCGCCAGACTGAGCCACCTCGCGGAAAACCGACGGCTGAACCGAAAAAGCCCGCCACCCCAGCAAACCAGCCGCAGCCGCCGCAGGCCGCTTCAGAGGAATTGCGGCTGGATAAGAACCAGGTTTCCATCCTCATAAAAAGCACTGTGCTGGCATTGCATCACGCCAACCTCACCGGCAACTACTCAGTGCTGAGGGATCTTGGCACGCCAGTCTTCCGTGAAAAGTTCGACCAGGTGCGGCTCGCGCAGATATTCGCCGATTTGCGCACGAGAAAGATAAATCTCAGCGTTACTTCGATTGCGCCGATAACCCTGGCCAAAAACCCGGAATATACAAAAGACCGCGAATTGAAGTTCAGCGGCTTCTTCAATACCGCGCCTTTGCGCATTCAGTTTGAGCTTTCATTCTTCCAGATCGACAATGTCTGGCGCATCGCGGGAATGGCGGTAGACGCGCTGCCGGCTCAAAACAGCGCTTTTCCGCAAGCCCAAGCTGAGCCTGGCCCAGCCCCGCCGCCAAGCAGCGATGCGGCAAGTTTATCTGTCAACCCCGCGGCGCAGGTTAAGCCGGGCGCCGAAGCCGCTAATCAACTCGGCTTCAGGCCGGATGCATCACCTACCTCGGTGCAGATCGACTTATCCCGTCCGTGACGCTATATCCGCGGAAACCCCTTGTAGCCACGATGACAAAAAATCGGAAAGCCACTTTTGTTGTCGGGGGGCCTGGAGCAGGTGCCTGGCGATTTGCGCGGTGCGTTGCTGCACGTGGGGGCCGCTGAATTTATGTAGAGATTGCGCCGTCCAGCGGTGGATCATGCCGAGGGTGATCTCGGGGTGAAACTGCACCGCGACCGCTGAACCATAGCGGAAAGCCTGATTCTCGAATACGTCTCCGCGCGCCAGAAGGGTTGCGCCGCGCGGCAGCGAGAAGCCCTCGCGGTGCCAGTGATAGACCCGGCTCGGCATGGCGACTCCCGCCTCGGTGGGGCGGATGCGTTGATAGCCGACCTCCACCAGGGCCTCCTCGTGCGGCCGCACCACGCCGCCCAAATGCTTCGCCAGCATCTGCCCGCCGAGGCATACGCCGAGAAACGGCTTGTTCTCGATGAGGGGGGTGCGCAGCCAGTCGATCTCGCGGCGGATGTAGTCGTCCGGGTCGTTGGCGCTCATCGGCCCGCCGAAAACAATCGCGCCGGAATGGCCGGCGAGCGTCGGCGGCAGCGGGTCGCCAAAGCGCGGCAAGCGGATATCGAGGGGATAGCCCTTCGCAGCGAGCGCCCGGCCAATCCGCCCCGTGCTCGAACACCGTTTATGAAGTATGACAAGAATGGGAAGAGGGCGCATCAGCAAGCCGCCGGTGAGTAAATAAGCGGCTGATGTAAGCAAATATTCGCCGCGCGCTAGACCTTTGCTGCGTCAGTAGCGCTTTTTCAACAACCAGCCGATGAATGGCGTGATGACCGGCGTCGGAATGGCGCGCGAGAAGATGGACGCGATGAACGGCAATGTCCCCGGCACGATGACCGTGAGCCGGAGCCAGAAGCCCAGATAGGCCCCGCGGGCGGTGCGGTGCGCGCTGATCGCGCCGGGAAATTTCAGATAATTGGCGTTGCGGACGCCCGCCTTCTGGTGAAACTTCGTCGAAACCGGGCCTGGCGCCGCCACCGACACGCGCACATCCTTGCCGCGCATCTCTTCCGCGAGGGCGTTGGACAGCGAGCGGACATACGCCTTGCTGGCGTAATAGGCCGCTTGATACGGGCCAGGGAAAAACCCGGCGAGGGAGCCGACGTTCAGCACGCCGCCGCCGCCGGCGCGGATCATATCCGGCAGCCGCCGCCGGGTGAGTTCGCTCAGCGCGGTGATGTTGAGATCGATCATCCGGCGCAACGCGGCGCCCCCTTGCGCCTCGAACTCGCCGCCATAGCCCACGCCCGCGTTGTTTACGAGGATGAAGCCGTAAAGTCCGTGCGCGTTGAGAGCGGCGTCGACCGCGTCGATCCCCGCTTCCGTGGCCAGGTCGGCCGGGACGCCGAACGTCCGCCGCCCCGACGCCTCGGCGATGCGCTGACGCGCCTCCTCCACATTGCCGGGGCTGCGCGCGACCAGCATCACGTCGAGCCCCTCGCGGGCGAAGCGCAGAGCGAGTTCGTATCCAATGCCTTCCGTCGCGCCGGTGACAATGACGACGGGCGCGCGTCCGTCGAGCGGTTTCGGCTTGAACGCGACGCCGAGGCGCGAGTAAATCCCGCGCTGCATCACATCTCGCCGAGGGCGCGCTTTTTCATGATCATGCGGTCGCGAGTGGAGACGCCAAGCAGCTCCGAGGCGCGCCAGATGAGGTTGTCCTCCAACGGATCGAGGCGTCCGTCGGCGTAGGCCATCTCCCACATCATGAAAACAAGGCCCTGGCGCTCCTCCTCCGACATCGCCTGTTTGATCTTGGAGGTGAAGCCGTACAGATCGACCGCCTCCGCCTCGCTCCGTTCGGCCGCGATGATGAGCGCGTTCGTCTCCTCCTGGGTGAGCGAAAAGCGCTGCATCAGCAGCTCCCGAAGCCGGTCCGCCTCGGTTTCGGTCACGGCGCCGTCGATGACGGACGCGTGGACGAGCAGAGCGGCCGCCGCCACGCGGCTGTTGTCGGGGTTGTCGAGCGGGGCCGGCGCGGACCCAAACCAGCGCGACAAGGTGTCTTGAAGAAGCTTCATGATGCATCCGTTCGATGCGCGCGGTGCGCGGCGATATATTCGATATGGCGGAGACTTGCGGGAATTTCGAGGCGACGCGGGCGGGCCAGGCGGAAAAATCGCCGGTGGTTGCCAAACGCGGCCAAATCCCGTTAGCTGGCGAACATCAGGCAAGGACATGAAGCATGGCTAAAGCGTGGCGACGCAGCGCGGTTGCTGGTTTTGCTGTCTGGTTCGCGGCGTCGGCGGCGAGCGCGCAGGCGCCGGCTGTCGCCCCGGGCGACGATCGGCCTTACGACGCGCAAATCCACCGTTTGGCCGAAATCCTCGGCGCGGTGCATTACCTGCGCGAGTTGTGCGGCCAGGACGAAGGTCAGACCTGGCGCGATCAGATGCGCGAGCTGGTCAACGCGGAAGGGTCGAGCGCCCTGCGCAAGGCGCGTCTTGTTGAAAACTTCAACAAAGGCTATCGCGGCTACGCTCGCACGTACCGCACGTGCAACCGGTCGGCCATCATCGCCATCAACCGCTTCATGGAGCAGGGCGCGGCGATCACCAACGTCCTCATCCAGGACAACCGCTGAACGCTTCAGCCGCCGTTCAGCCTGGCGCGCGCAGCATGGCCCGTCGCGCTGTTTACGATTAATCAACGCTTGTCTTGCGGCTTGGCGGAGGATTAGGCTGTCATGCTGCGGAAAAGGGCGCGCGGCTGGACTATCACGCGCGATTGGCGGTTTTAGCCGCATCCGTTTTGGAGCGTATGATGACGCATCAAGGGGTAGCCGCGAACGAGGAGCAAAAGCAGGCGGCGCTGCGCTACATTCTGGAGGCGTGGGAAGAGGCGCTACGCGACGGCATCGAGCCGGAGATGCTGGCCAACGCGGCGCTGTTCTCGGCGCTGTCGGACCTGATCTCGATCTATGGCGAGGACGCCGTCGCCTGCATGACGTCGAACCTGTCGCGCCGCATCGAGAACGGCGAGTTCACGATCAGCAAGGTCATCCAGTAACCGTCCTCACGGCTAAGGCGCGAGCGACGCGCGGGTCTGATAGTAGTCGATGAGGCCCGCCGAAAACTGCACCAGCAGCACGCCGCCGAAAATCAGCAGGAGCAGCCCGGCCCCTTGGTTGATCATTCTCAGCCGGCCGTGATTGAGCTTGTGCCGCACCCGCGAGATGAGCCGCGACAGCCCAGCCCACCAGAGCAGGCTGCCCGTCATGATCGCCGCCACGAGGGTCAGCGCGTGGCTCGTGTTCTCCACCCCGTTCACCATCGACCCGAGGCCGCCGATGATGGCGAACAGCCCGAGGATCGCCCCCAGATTGGTGATCGTGAGAAAGAACGTCTGCGGGATAATGGCCGCGTGAGGGGCCAGCCGCCACACGGACAGCCGCAAGGTCGGGCGCAGAAAGCCGGGCAGCAACTCCACCATCCGCCGCAGCCGGGTGATGTTGTTGCGCGCGGTGACGATCACCTTCGGCTCTTTCAGCAGGAGGCGCAGGCCGAAACCGATCATCACCGCGGCGCCGATGAATTTGATCTTGTGCTTATGGTCGGCCATGACGCCCGAAATGGCGGTGATGCCGAACGCCGCCACCGTCGCGATGAGCCCGTCGGCCAGCACTGCGCCGATGCCCGCCGCGAAGCCGCCCCAGAAGCCGCGCTCCAGCGTGCGCTGGATGCACACCACATTGACCGGGCCGACCGGCGCCGCAATGAGGACGCCGATGACGAGGCCCGCCAGGATCAGATAGACGAAAGTGAACACGGGATCGCCGCTCACAGACTCATTCTCCAACGACGGGTCATCTTGGCTCGCCGCGGCGTCATGGGAACGCCAAAAATACGCTGGATAGGATCCGCAGCATCGTTGTTCACTGTTTTGAAGGCGCCGCCGCCCATGCTCCTAAACTTCAGGCTGTCCCGACCGCTCCCTCAACGCGCGAGATGGGGAAATCGGCGCAATCTCATGCGTTCGCTCACCGCGCCTCTCTTGCTCGCCATGTGTTTAGTGTCGGGCGCCCCGGTTGTCCACCATGCGCGGGCGCAAACCTCACCGGAGGTCATCCGCGATCCGTCGCGGCTGCCCGAGCCGGTGGCGCGCATGCGTCAGGCGATCCTCTCGGCGGCTATGTCCGGCGACGTCGAGGCCATGCGCGTCGCCATCGACATGAACGAGCTGCCGCCAAGCTTCGGCGCCAAGGTGGCCGACCCGGTTGCGCACTGGCGCAAGCTCTCGGCCGACGGCGAGGGCCGCGAAATCCTGGCCGCGCTGGTCGAAATCCTGCGAACCGGCTTCGTGAAAAAACCGGACGGTAAAGCCGGCGAGATGTTCGTTTGGCCCTATTTTGCTGAAACGCCGTTGAAAGATCTGACGCCCGGCCAACGGGTGGAGTTAATGACCATCGTCCCCGCCGCCGACGCGAAGCGCATGATCGAGGCGGGCCAATACACGCATTGGCGCCTTGGCGTATCGTCGACCGGCGTGTGGCACGTCTTCGACAAGGCGGAATGACCAAAGCGCCGCAGCGGCGGAACAACCATAGCCGGGCGGCCATTACCCCAGCGTCCCTACAACGCGGTCTACGCGCGTCCAACAGGAGCTGGAATGACACACACATATCTACCTTGGCGTATGGCCGGCCTCGCCGTCGCGACGTGCGGCTTATGCATAGGTACTCTGACCCTTGCAAGCGCTGACACGGTCACGACGGAAGCCGGCCCGGCCAAACTGGAAAGCCTCGCTAAACTCGACAACCCCTGGGGCGTCACGCTGCTGCCCGATGGCGGCTACCTCATCAGTGAAAAGCCTGGCAGGTTACGCATCTTCAAGGACGGCAAGCTTTCCGAACCCATCGCCGGCGTGCCGGAAGTGGCGTTTCGCAAACAGGGCGGTCTTCTCGATGTGGAGATCGATCCGGACTTCGAGCGGAATAAGTTTGTCTACATCTCGTACGCCGAGCCGGATAGGAGCCGGCCGAATGGCAAGGACACGCCCGATCCGCGCGTTGGAACAACCGGCGATGACCCCGTGATCAAAGGCGGAGCCGTCGCTCGCGGGCGCTTGGACGGCATGGAGCTGAAGGACGTGCGAGTGATTTGGCGGCAGCAGCCAAAGCTGGTGGGCCGCGGCCATTTCGGCGGCAAGCTGGCGTTTGCGCGCGATGGCTCGCTGTTCATCACCTCGGGCGACCGGCAACGCTTCATTCACCCGCAAGACGTGAGCAGCAACGTCGGCAAGATCATCCGCATCAACGCGGACGGCTCCATCCCCAAAGACAATCCCAAACTCGGCGGCGCGGCCGACGGGATTTACTCGATGGGCCATCGCAACCCGCTCGGCATCGCCATCGACCCTATCACGCAAAATGTCTGGATCAACGAAATGGGGCCGCTCGGCGGCGATGAACTCAATCTGGTGGTCGCCGGGAAAAACTACGGCTGGCCGCAGGTGAGCGAGGGGGATCACTACAACAAGGAACCGATCCCGCGTCCGTCGTCGAAGCCTGAGTTCACCCAGGCGGCGAAGGTGTGGAACCCCGTTATCTCCCCGTCCGGCATGATCTTTTACACCGGCGACAAGTTCCCGGGATGGAAAGGCAGCGCGCTCATCGGCGGCCTGTCGTCCCAGGCGCTAATCCGCGTCAAGATCGACGGCGACCGCGTGACCGGCGAGGAGCGGATCGACATCGGCAAGCGCGTGCGCGACGTGATCCAAGACCGCGACGGCACGCTGCTGCTGCTCATCGACGCGAACAAAGAGCAGGTCGGCGGCGAGCTTATGCGCCTGTCGCCGCAGTAAGCGTCTCAAATAAGCGGACGGGGGCGCCTGTCGCCTCCGCCGCAAGCTTGCCCTCGCGCATGGCGAAATGGCCGCGCACGATGGTTGCGACCGGCCAGCCCCGCGTCCGCATCCCCGCGTAAGGCGTCCAGCCGCAGCGGCTTTCGATCCAGGCGTCGGTGATCTCCCGCTCCGCGTTCATGTCCACCACGGTGAAATCCGCGTCGTAGCCCGCCGCGATCCGCCCCTTGCCTGCGATGCCGAACAGCCGCGCCGGCCCCGCGCTCGTCATGTCCACAAACCGTTCAATCGAAAGCCGCTCAGCGTTCACGTGGTCGAGCATGACGGGCACGAGCGTCTGAACTCCCGGCATGCCCGAGGGCGACTGCGGGTAAGGCTTGGCCTTTTCCTCGAGCGTATGCGGCGCGTGGTCGGAGCCGAGAATATCGATGACGCCAGAGGCGACCGCCTCCCACAGCGCCTGCGCGTGCCGGGCGTCGCGCACCGGCGGGTTCATTTGCAGCTTCGTCCCCAGCCGCGCGTAATCATCCGCCGAGAGAGTGAGATGGTGCGGCGTAACCTCGGCGGAGGCGAAGTCCTTCGCGGCGGCGAGCAGGGGCAACTCCTCGGCGGTCGAGATGTGCAGCGCATGCACACGGCTGCCCGCCGCCCGCGCAAGGCGCAACAGCCGCTCGGTCGATTGCACGGCGGCGATCTCGTCCCGCCACACTGGATGACTCGCCGCGTCGCCCGCAATGCGCAAGCGAGCGCGCTCCCGCAACCGCGCCTCGTCCTCCGAATGAAACGACGCGCGGCGGCGGATCACGGCGAGCACGCGGGCGAGCGTCGCCTCGTCCTCAACCAGCAGGCTGCCTGTGGACGAGCCGATGAACACCTTCACCCCCGCGCAGCCCTCCATGCGCTCCAGCGCGGGCAGATCGTCCACATTGTCGGCCGTGGCGCCCGCGAAAAACGCGAAGTCGCAAAACATGCGATTGCGGGCGCGCGCGACCTTATCGGCGAGCGCCGCCGCGCTCGTCGTGGGCGGGTTGGTGTTCGGCATCTCGAAAACGGCGGTGACGCCGCCCGCCACCGCCGCGCGCGAACCCGTTTCCAAATCTTCCTTGTGCTCGGCGCCCGGCTCGCGGAAATGCACTTGCGTGTCGATGACGCCGGGCAGCACGTGCAACCCGCGCGCGTCGAACTCATGCGCGCCTGCGCCCGGCGCGATGCTCCCTAGCCCCGCGATGCGCCCGTCTCGCACTCCAACGTCGCCCGCCCACACGCCCGCGTGATTGACAACCGTCCCGCCGCGGATGACCAGATCGAATGTGTCCATGCTCTCCTCGCCAGGAACGGAACGCCAGCCACGCCGTTGCCTCACTACCCCACACAGAGGATCGTCATGCAAGACCCAAAAGACCGGCCCCGGCCCGAAGACCGAGATGCAAGCGACGGCGTCGTCTACAAGAACCGGCGGGAAGCGGATAGCGACCACATGGGCCAGCAACCCGACACCGGCCCAACGACCGACGAAACGCTTGATAAAGCGCTGCACGACACCTTCCCGGCGAGCGACCCGCCGTCCACCAAAGCCACGAACCAGGAAACCGTCGAGCCGCCCTACGACGCCATCGACGAGACCGCCGACGCGGACGACGGCGTTGACGCAGTGCCCGACGAGTTCGCGCAAAAGCGCGTGAAGCCGGTTGTGACGCCGCCTAACCCGGATTAAGACAATCGCCTATCAAGAGGCGAACCATGGCTCAAACTCATCGCGCCGCGCTTCCCGATCGCGGCGTTCTGCGCATTTCCGGCGCCGACGCGGAAGTATTTCTGCAAGGGCTGGTAACGAACGACGTGCAGAAGGCGGCGGACGGCCTCGTGTTCGCCGCGTTGTTGAGTCCTCAAGGCAAGCTCCTGTGCGACTTTTTCGTTTCGCGGCGGGACAGCTCGTTTCTGCTCGATTGCCCGGCGGCGCAAGCGACCGCGCTGGCGAAGCGGCTGGCGATGTACAAGCTGCGTTCGGCCGTGACCATCGAAGAGGCCGCCGAGCTAAGCGTCGAGGCGCTCTGGGGCGGCGCTGGCGGCGAGGCCGATCCGCGCCTGCCGGCGCTCGGCGCGCGGCGCATCGCTCCCCGCGCGGAACTGAGCGAGGGCGGCGATTACCACGCGCATCGCATCGCCCACGCTATTCCGGAAGGCGGCGTGGATTTCGACTACGGCGAGACATTCCCGCATGACGCCTGCATGGATGTGCTGAACGGCATAGACTTCAAAAAAGGCTGTTACGTCGGCCAGGAGATCGTCAGCCGGATGCAGCATCGCGGCACGGCGCGGCGACGGGTCGTCGCGGTCGCGGGCGAGCGGCTGGCGCCGGGCGCGGAGATCATGGCGGGGGCGGCGTCGCTCGGGCGCATCGGCTCGGTGGCGGGAGAGCGCGGCGTCGCGATTGTGCGGCTCGACCGGGCGGCGGAGGCCATCGCCGGCGGCGTGGAGATCACGGCGGGCGGCGCGCCTGTCACGTTGGCGATCCCGACTTGGGCGACTTACGCCTTCGCCGCGCCCCAACCGCACGACGCGCATTAACTCGCAGGAGTAGAAATGACGAAACGCGATGCGATCTTCCCCCTAGGGCGCCAGGCGCTTTACGACACCCACCGATATTCGGCCGCGATCCGCTCCGGCGATCTGCTGTTTGTTTCCGGCCAGGTGGGCAGCCGGCCGGACGGCTCGCCGGAGCCGGACTTCGCCGCGCAGGTGCAACTCGCTTTTGACAATCTTTCGGCGGTGTTGCAGACGGCGGGCTGCACGTTCGACGACATCGTGGACGTGACCACATTCCACACCGACCCCGAGCGGCAGTTCGAGACCATCCTGGCCCTCAAGAACCGCGTTTTCGCGGCGCCGCCCTATCCGAACTGGACGGCGGTCGGCGTCACCTGGCTCGCCGGCTTCGACTTCGAGATCAAGGTCATCGCGCGCATCCCCGCCCAGGCCGTCGGCGCCCTGTGACGCGCTGCCCGTGGTGCGGCGGCGATCCGCTTTATGTGCGCTATCACGACGAGGAGTGGGGCGCACCGCAGACAAACCCGCGCGCGCTGTTAGAGAAGATTGTGCTCGAAGGTTTTCAGGCCGGGCTGTCGTGGATCACGGTGCTGCGCAAGCGCGAGGCGTTCCGGGCCGCGTTCGACGGCTTCGACGCCGAGACGATGGCCGCCTACGGGCCGGAGAAGATCGCGAGCCTGATGGCCGACACGGGCATCGTGCGCAGCCGCGCGAAAATCGAGGCGGCGGTTTTGAACGCGCGGGCTTATCTGGCGGCGGCCGAGCGCGAGGACTTCGCGCAGTTCATGTGGAGCTTCACCGGCGGCGCGGCGATCCAGAACGCGCGCGCGTCGATGGCCGAGGTTCCCGCGAAGACGCCGGAGAGCGAGGCCATGTCGAAGGCGCTTCGCGCGCGCGGTTTCCGCTTCGTCGGGCCGGTGACGATGTACGCCCTCATGCAGTCGTGCGGCATGGTGAACGACCACCTCACAAGCTGCTTCCGCCACGCCGAATGCGCGGCCCTCCGCCCGGCGTTCGCTTAGTCGTCGACCGCGTGGGCGCGCACCCAGTCGCGGAAGGCGTTCTCGCTTATCTCGCCCGCGGCGAGGCGCAGCACTGCGTCCGCCGCATCCTTTTCCTCCGCGTCGAGGTAATGGCCATTCAGTTGCAAAGTGACGACGAGGGTGATGAACGCCGCGCGCTTGTTCCCGTCGATGAAGCCATGCGCGCGGCAGACGCTCGCCGCTGTCGCCGCCGCGATGTCGATTACATCGAGCGAGTCGCCATAAGCGGCGAGATGATCGGCCCGGCCAAGCGCCGCCTCGATAACTCCGCGATCCCGGATGCCCGCCGCGCCGCCGAACAGCTCAAGGCTTTCGCCATGCGCGGCGA
Source organism: Hyphomicrobiales bacterium (assembly GCA_033764775.1). Lineage (GTDB taxonomy): Bacteria > Pseudomonadota > Alphaproteobacteria > Rhizobiales > Rhodomicrobiaceae > JAWXCE01. Next base: position 145,826 of record JANRIQ010000032.1, read on the forward strand.
TCAGCGTCTCGATGCCGATAATGCGCATGGCCGCCTACTTGGCTAGCGCTTGAAACGTGCGGGCGTAGCGCTTGAAGGCGTCGCGAGCGTAGCCCATCGCCTCGGCGTGGTCGCTGTTGGCGCGGGTGATGGTGATGACGCCGTCCTTGGCCGAGACGAGCACCTGATCGCCGCGCGCCATGCCCGCCGCCTCCAGCACGTCGGGGCTGAGCGTGAGCGTGGTCGAATTGCCGTTGCGCGTAAGCCGTGCGATGCCCGACATTTGCGGTCTCCTTTATCCGCTATGTAAGACATAAAGTCTGACGCGTCAAGATGTGCGGCGATCGCATATGCCGTATGGATTGTTCGCGGCGCCGCTGGTATCACGGCGGCAAGAAACGAGGCCTTAAATGTCCGCAAAACCGTTGAACGATCTGAAAGCCGCCGCCAAAGCCAAATCCGAGGGCGGCAAGTCCGAGGGCGGCGCGCCCGCGCGCGACTACGCGCAAACCCTGTTCCTGCCCAAAACCGATTTTCCGATGAAAGCCGGGCTGCCGGAGCTTGAGCCGCGCCTGCTCGCGCGCTGGGCCAAGCTGGGCCTGTACAAACGGCTGCGCAAGGCCGCCAAGGGCCGCGAAAAGTTCACGCTGCATGACGGCCCGCCCTACGCCAACGGCAACATTCACATCGGGCACGCGCTGAACAAAATCCTGAAGGACACGGTCGTCCGCTCGCAGCAGATGATGGGGCGCGACGCCAATTACGTGCCCGGTTGGGACTGTCACGGGCTACCGATCGAATGGAAGATCGAGGAGAAATACCGCGCCGCGCAGAAGAACAAGGACGACGTGCCGGTCGTCGAGTTCCGCCGCGAGTGCCGCGGCTTCGCCGAGCATTGGAAGTCCGTGCAGTGCGAGGATTTCAAGCGCCTTGGCGTCGAGGGCGACTGGGAGAACCCTTACACGACGATGAGTTACGACGCGGAGGCGACGATCGCGGGCGAACTGATGAAGTTCGCCATGAACGGCTCGCTGTATCGTGGGTCAAAGCCGGTGATGTGGTCGGTGGTCGAGCGCACGGCGCTGGCGGAGGCCGAGGTTGAATATCACGAGCACACCAGCCCGACCGTGTTCGTGAAGTTCCCTGTTGTCGGAATTCAAGATGGCGACCACCTGATGCCGGTAAGCGATCATCCGCGCTTACAAAATACATATGTTGTTATCTGGACAACAACCCCTTGGACGTTACCCGGCAATCGGGCGGTGGCTTACTCCCCCAAATTCGATACTTTCTACATGCAGTTTGAGGTTACCAAAGCCCCCGACGGCAATTGGGCTAAAACAGGAGACCGCTTTTTAGTGGCTTCTAAGCTCGCTGACACTCTAAAGAAGGCAGCTAAGATCGAAGAGTGGCAAGCGGTTGAGCTTGGAGGTTCAGTAATTGATCCGAAATTTCTTGGAAAGCTAGTTTGCCGCCACCCGCTGCACGAGAGCGGCTATGATTTCCCTGTGCGGCTCTATGAGGGTGACTTCGTCACCGACGATACCGGCACGGGCTTTGTGCACATCGCGCCCGGCCACGGCGCGGACGACTACGGTCTGTTCATTGACAACAAGCGCCAGTTCGCGACGGACGGCATCGAAGACGTGCCGCACACCGTTCAGCCGGACGGGCATTATTTCCCGCACGTACCACTGTTCGGTGGCGATGCCCCGAAGCGGGTGGTGGACGACAACGGCTCGTTCGGCAAGCTCGACGACATGGCCTACGCCAACGCCGCCGTGGTGCAGGCGCTGAAGGACGCGGGCGCGCTGCTCGCGATGGGCCGGCTGCGGCATCAATATCCGCATTCATGGCGGTCGAAGGCGCCGGTGATTTTCCGCAATACGCCGCAATGGTTCATCGCGCTCGACAAGCCGGTGAAGGTGAAGGGAGTCAAAAAGGATCGCACGATCCGCGATCTCGCGCTTGCCGCCATCGGCGACACGAAGTTCTACCCCGAGGCCGGGCGCAACCGCATCACTGGCATGATTGAGAACCGCCCGGACTGGGTGGTCTCGCGCCAGCGCGCCTGGGGCGTGCCGATCACCGTGTTCGTGTACAAGGAGACGGGCGAGATCATCCCCAACGCCAAATTCGCAGCCGCGGCGGATCTGACGAAACGCATCACCGACGCCTTTGCGGCGGAGGGCGCGGACGCGTGGTTTGCGGACAGCGCAACCGAGCGCTTCCTGACAGGCCTCGTCGAAAACCCCGCAGACTGGGAGCAGGTGACCGACATTCTCGACGTGTGGTTCGACAGCGGCTCGACACACGCCTTCGTGCTGGAAAAGCGCAAGGACCTCGCCTGGCCCGCATCGCTCTATCTAGAAGGCTCCGACCAGCATCGCGGCTGTTTCCATTCCTCGCTGCTGGAGGCCTGCGGCACACGCGGCCGCGCACCCTATAACGCGGTGCTCACCCACGGCTTCATCCTCGACGAAAAGGGCGAGGAAAAAATGTCGAAGTCGAAGGGCAACGCCCTGTCGCCGCAGAAGGTGATGGAGACCAGCGGCGCTGAAATCCTGCGCCTGTGGGTGGCGTCGTCCGACTTCGAGAACGACATCCGCTTCGGCCAGGGAATTTTGCAAGCGACGACCGACAGCTATCGCAAGCTGCGCAACACGCTGCGATTTCTGCTCGGCGCGCTGGCGCATTATGAGGCCGATTTGCGCGTCGAACACGCCGACATGCCGGAGCTTGAGCGCTGGGTGCTGCACCGCCTCGCGGAACTTGACGGGCATGTGCGCAAGGCTTACGCGGAGTTCGACTTCCGCCGCGTGTTCACCGTGCTGTTCAACTTCTGCACGACCGACCTATCCGCCGTCTATCTCGACATCCGCAAGGACGCGATGTACTGCGAGCCGTATTCGAGCGCGAAGCGCCGCGCCTGCCTGACGGTGCTCGACGAGACGTTCGCGCGCCTCACCGCCTGGCTCGCGCCCATCCTGTGCTTCACGGCGGAGGAGGCCTGGCTGACGCGCTACCCGAACGAGAAAGGCTCGGTGCATCTGCGCACCTTCCCCGACACGCCGGAGGGCTGGCGCGACGAGGCGTTGGCCGCGCGCTGGGAGCAAATCTGGGCGACCCGCTCCGTCATCACCGGCGCGCTGGAGGTGGAGCGGCGCGAGAAGCGCATCGGCTCCAGCCTGGAGGCCGCGCCGGTAATCTACGTCGAGGACAAGAAGCTCGCCGGGCTGGCGAAAACCGTCGATTGGGCCGAGATCGCCATCACCAGCGCGGCGACGCTGAAGACAAGCAAGGCGCCCGCCGACGCGTTCCGGCTGGATGGCGTGCGCGGCGTCGCGGTGGCGCCGAAGCTGGCGCAGGGCCGCAAATGCGCGCGCTCCTGGCGCATCACCAAGGACGTTGGCGCCGATCCGGAGTTTCCCGACATCACCCCGCGCGACGCGCAGGCCGTGCGCGAGTGGGACGCGCATCATGGAGCAAAGGCATGAACCGATACAACTGGGCGCGGGGGCCCTTCAGCGGCTTCGGTCTTTTCGTGGCGGCCGCGGCGCTCATCGCCGACCAGGCGCACAAATACTGGATGCTCTACGTTTTCGACATCGGCTCCCGCATCCCGGTGGGCGAACGCTCGCCGCGCGTGCCCGTCACATCCTTCATGGATCTCGTCCTGGTGTGGAACCCCGGCATCTCCTACGGGCTCTTCCCTCAAAGTAGCGAAACAGGGAAACTTGTGCTCATTGTGCTGTCCATCACGGCCTCGGTCGCACTGTCGCTATGGCTCGCCCATTTGGTCACCCGGTTCACCGCCGCGTCCGTCGGGCTCATCATCGGCGGCGCGATCGGCAACACGATCGACCGCATTCTGTACGGCGCGGTGGCCGACTTCATCTCGCTGCACGCCGGGGGCTTCAACTGGTATGTGTTCAATATCGCCGATGTCGCGATCGTGGCTGGGGTCGTGGGCCTTATCATCGACTCACTGTTCCTGGGCCACAAAACCGTCGTAAAATCGCAGTAACGATTCGTCGATAGATGGGAGCCTTCCTTATGCCCGGACACCGGACACAGATCGCCTGGCGCCGCGCGTCTCTCGCGGCTGCTTTGGCGTTGGGCCTCGGCGGTTGTGCGGAGGGCCTGGACGTCAATTTCAACGCTCCCATCCTCGAAGCCGCAGGCATCAATTTGTCGGGCAAAAAACCTGAGAACCCCGACGTGCCCGAGCGCGCGGGCATTGTCATCCCCCCGTCCAAGGACCGTCTGCCGGAGCCTGGCGCGCGCCCCGTGGCCGCCGCAACTCCCGCCGCATGGCCCAACGACCCCGATCTCGCCCGGAAAACCGCCGAGCGCGAGGCCGCAGAGAAAGAGTTGAAATACTGCCGGGAGGGCGACTGGAGCGGCAAGGGCGGCATCGAAGAGTTTAACCGCACCACAAACCGCGATCCGCGTTGCCGGGCTCAGTATGTCAAGGACATGATCAAGCGCAACGAGGCCGAAAACGCCGCCGCGCAAGCCCGCATCAACGCGCCCGACGCGCCGCCAGCCGCGCCCGCGCGCTGAACCGCGGCCGCCTTACATCTCGTTCATTTGACTTCGCGTCGCCGCCTTGAAAAGATCGGGGCGAGAAAGCGGCGCGTACCCTTGTCGCTGGACGTCAAACGCCCGATTTTCCGCCGCTGGGCGACAAAAAGGTGAACATGACCACGCACAGTTTTTTCGCCTTTCACACCAAAACGCGCAATCTCTTGGGAGCAGCCGCCATGGCGATGCTTAGCCTATCTCCGTCCCAGGTCGCCGCCGCGCAATCCGGCCGCGCTTATTACGAAAAGCTCGAAAACGGCATGGACGTTGTGATCCTGTCCGACCGGCGCGCGCCCGTCGTGACGCATATGGTGTGGTATCGCGTCGGCGCGGCGGACGAGCCGCCGGGAAAATCCGGCATCGCCCACTTCCTCGAGCATCTGATGTTCAAGGGCACGGAGAAAATTCCCGCCGGCGAATTCTCCAAGATCGTCGCGCGCAACGGCGGACAGGACAACGCCTTCACCTCAAACGACGTGACCGCGTATTTCCAGCGCATTTCGAAAGATCGCCTTCCGTTGATGATGGAGATGGAGGCCGACCGCATGAGAAACCTGCGGTTGGACGAAACCGAGGTGGCGACCGAGCGGAAGGTCATCCTTGAGGAGCGGCGCTCGCGCGTGGACAACGAGCCGTCCAGCATCCTCAATGAACAGATGCAGGCCGCGCTCTATCTGGCTCATCCGTACGGCATTCCGGTGATCGGTTGGGAGCACGAGATGCAAACGCTGAACCGCCAGGACGCGCTCGATTTCTACAAAAAGTTTTATGCGCCGAACAACGCGATTCTCGTCCTCGCCGGGGATGTCGGGAAGGAGGATATGCCGCTTGTGCGCAAAGTCTATGGGGGCATCCCAGCGAACCCCGCCGCCAGCGGCCGCGCCCGGGTGCAAGAGCCGCAGCATGCGGCGGAGCGGCGCGTCGTGTTGCGGGACAGCCGGGCCGGCAAAGCGACGCTGCAGCGCACCTATCTGACCCCGTCCTACGGCAAAGCCGCGCCGCGCGAGGCCGACGCGCTGGAGCTTTTGGCGCGCATCGTCGGCTCCAGCAACACGAGCCGACTATATATGAAGCTGGTGGTGGAGGCGAAAAAGGCGTCGTCCGCCAGCGGGTGGTTCTATGGCGGCTCCATCGACTCCGGCAATCTCGGCTTTTACGCCATCGCCGCCGGCGACGCCAAACTCGACGAGATCGAGACGCTTATGGACGAGGTTTTCGCCGAGGTGAAGGAGAAGGGCGTCACCCAGGAGGAGCTGGACCGCGCCCGCAACGCGGCCATCGCCGACATCGTCTACAGCGCCGACAACCAGGCCAACCTCGCGCGCACCTATGGCTGGGCGCTGGCGACTGGGCGTACGGTGCAGGACGTGGAGTCGCGCCCTGCTCGCCTCTCGGCGGTGACGGTCGAGGATGTGAACGAAGCGGCCCGCAAGCATCTCAATCCGCTCGCCTCGGTCACGGGCTTGCTCATTCCCGCGCCGTCGCAGTCGGCGAGCGCCGGTCGCGTGTCGAAGCCGGTGCAACCGGGCGGGGGCGTTCATTGATGGCCGCCCTTGCACGCCGAGCGCGCCTGCGCCGCGCCGCCATCGTCTTCGGCGCCGTCATCGCCGCCGCGTTCGTCACACCCAAATCGGGTTTCGCCCAAGGCTCAACCATGAACATTCAGAAAGTCGTCAGCGCGAGCGGCGTTGAGGCCTGGCTCGTCGAGGATCACAACACCCCCCTCATCGCCATGCAGTTCGCCTTTCGCGCCGGCGCAGCCCAGGAGCCGGCCGACAAGGCGGGGCTGTCCTATTTCGTCTCCGGCACGCTCGACGAGGGCGCGGGCGATCTCCCCGGACGGCAATTCCAACAGCGCATGGAGGAGTTGGCGACCAAGATCAGCTTCGACGCCGGTCTGGACTGGTTCACCGGCTCGCTTCAATCGCTCACGGTGAACAAGGCGGCGTCGTTCGATCTGCTGCGCAAAGCCATCACCGCGCCGCGCTTCGAGCCGGCCGACGTGGAGCGCATCCGCTCGCAGATCCTGTCGCGCCTGCAGATCGAGGCGCAAGACCCGGAGACGGTCGCCAGCAAGGCGTGGTTCAAGCTGGCGTTCGGCGCCCACCCTTACGCGCGCTCGGTCAAAGGCTCGGTCGAGACCGTCAAGACGATCACGCCCGACGATCTGCGCGACTTCACGCGTCGCGCCTTCACCCGCGACGGGTTGAAGGTGTCGGTGGTCGGCGACATCACGCCCGATGAGTTGAAAGCCGCGCTGGACGAGATTTTCGGCGGCCTGCCCGCAAAATCCGGACTTGAGCCGGCGCCTGAGGCGACCCTCCCAACCGGCCGGCAGACCCAGGTGATCCAAATGGCGAACCCGCAGTCTGTCGCGGTGTTCGGCGCGCCTGGGCTCAAGCGGAAAGACCCTGATTTCATCCCGGCCTTTATCATCAACTACATCCTCGGCGGCGGGGGCTTCGCGTCCACCTTGACGCAGGAGGTGCGCGAAAAGCGCGGCCTCGCTTACTCGGTCTACAGCTACCTGTATCCCCTCGATCGCGCCGGCCTGCTCCTCGGCGGCGTGGCGACGGAGAACAAGTCCGTCAAGCAGTCGCTGGATGTGATTGAAGCCGAGATGGAGCGCCTCGCCAAAGAGGGGCCGGATGCGACGACGCTGGCGAACGCCAAGCAGTATCTCACCGGCTCTTACGCGCTGCGCTTCGACAGCAGCGTAAAGATCGCCGGCCAGCTTCTCGGCGCGCAGATGGAGGACCTGGGGATCGAATACATCGCCAAGCGCAACGACCTCATCAACGCCGTGACCATGGAGGATGTGAAGCGCGTCGCCGCCCGGCTGCTCGGCTCCGCCGACCTCATCACCACCGTCGTCGGCGCGCCCGAGGGCCTTGAGACGTCGGCGCCGGCCGCAACGCGGGGATAAGCGCCGCCGCCGCCGCCCGGCCGGCGCAAAAGCGCTATCGGCCGCGCCCGGCTGTTGCTAAACAGGGTGCGGCAAAAGGCGGAGATTCGGGCATGGCGTATCGGCAATCCCTTGAGGGGTGTTCCGCTCGCGCGATCGGCGAGCACGGCCTGACGGACGAACAGACAAAGGCTCGCCTTGCGCGCATGTCGGCGGGCTTTGACGCGCTGCGGGCGAAAGCGCGGGACGGGTCTTTTCGCCATTTCTCCATTTGCGCCGAGGACGCCGACATCGCGCAGGCCGAAGCGGCGCTTGCGGCCCTGAGCGAGGGCGCGCGCACCCTTGTCGTGCTCGGCACCGGCGGCTCCAGCCTCGGCGGGCAGACGCTCGCGCAACTGGGCGGCTGGTCGATCCCCGGCGACGGCGGCGGGCCGACCTCTGAGAAACGCCCCAGGCTGCGATTTTACGACAATCTCGACGCGCGATCCTTTCAAGCGGGGCTGAAGCTCGATGATCTGGCCGATGCGCGCTTCATCGTCATCTCGAAATCCGGCGGCACCGCCGAGACGCTCGCCCAGATGCTCACCGTCATGGCCATGCTGCGCGAAAATGGACAGGAAAACGCCTTCCGCCGGCTTTTCCTCGCCGTCTCCGATCCGCGCCGCCCCGGCCAGGCGAACGGCCTGCGCGACCTGTGCGAGGCTCACGGCATCCCCGTGCTCGACAATCCGCCCGAAATCGGCGGGCGCTACGCGGCGCTCACCGTGGTCGGCCTGCTTCCGCTGATCGCGCGCGGCCTCGATGCTCGCGCCGTTCGGGCCGGGGCCAAGTCAGTGGTGGACGCGCTCGCGGACGCCGCCGGCCCGTCCGAATCCCCACCGGCGCTCGGCGCGGCGGTGAGCGTGGCGCTGGCGGAGGAGAAAGGCGTCAACATTTCCGTGATGATGCCCTACGCCGACAAGCTTGAGCGCTTCGCCGCATGGTATGTGCAGCTTTGGGCGGAGAGCCTCGGCAAGGATGAAAAGGGCACGACGCCCATCGCCGCGCTGGGGCCTGTCGATCAGCACAGCCAGCTCCAGCTCTATCTCGGCGGCCCGCGCCAACACATGACGACGATCCTCCGCGTCGCCCCGGCGACCGGTTCGCCTGCGCTTCCCTCGGATCTGGCGCACGCCGCGGGCGCCGGCTATCTGAGCGGCTTCAGCATCGCCGACCTGGTCGAGGCGCAGGGCCGCGCCATCGTGGATGCGTTCGTGGAGGCGCGGCGACCGGTGCGCGCCATCGATGTCCCCGTGCTGGACGAGCGGGCCATGGGGGCGCTGATGATGCACTTCATGATCGAGACCATTCTCACGGCCGATCTCCTCGGCGTGAACCCGTTCGATCAACCGGCCGTGGAGATGGGCAAGCGCATCACGCGCGAATATCTGGCCCGGATGACGCCGAAGGGGTAGCCGTTGCCGATCCGCCAGCTGCCGCCAACGGTGGTGAATCGCATCGCGGCGGGCGAGGTCGTGGAGCGCCCGGCGAGCGTGGTGAAGGAGCTGGTCGAGAACGCCATCGACGCAGGCGCGCGTTGGATCGACGTCGTCGCGGCCGATGGAGGGCTTTCGCTCATCCGTGTCACGGACGACGGCTTCGGCATGGACGCGCGCGATCTCGCCTTGGCCGTCGAACGGCACGCCACGTCCAAGCTTGACCATGAGGACTTGCTCAACATCGCCACGCTCGGCTTTCGCGGCGAGGCGCTGCCCTCAATCGGCTCCGTGGCGCGGCTTCTCGTCGCCAGCCGACCCCGCGCCGCGCAGGACGGCGCGGCGATCGCGGTGGATGCGGGCGTGAAAAGCGCGGTGAAGCCCGCCGCGCTCGGCCCGGGCGCATGCGTTGAGGTGCGCGATCTGTTCTACGCAACGCCAGCGCGGCTCAAATTCATGAAATCGGAGCGGGCGGAGACTGCCGCCATTTCGGAGACGGTGAAACGCCTCGCCCTCGCCCGGCCGGAGGTTGGCTTCGCGCTGTCGACGGGCGAGCGCGGCGGCCTCACGCTCTCCCCCGTCGCGCCGGGCGACGAGCACGGCTTGCGGGAGCGCATCGCCCGCGTTCTCGGCCGCGATTTCGCCGCCGAGGCCGCCGGATTTGATGCGGCGCGCGAGGGCTTGCGCATTCACGGCTTCGCCGGGCTTCCCACCCTGCATCGCGCGGACGCGGCGGGACAGTTCCTGTTCGTCAACGGACGCCCTGTTCGCGACAAGCTGCTCGCCGCCGCGACGCGGGCCGCCTACGCCGATCTGACGCCGCGCGGCCGTCACCCCATGCTGGCGCTGTTCGTCGAGATCGACCCCCGGGATGTGGACGTCAACGTGCATCCGGCGAAGGCCGAGGTGCGCTTCCGCGATGGCGGCCGCGTTCGGGCGGCGATCATCGGCGCGCTGCGCGACGCGGTCGCCAGAGCCTCCGGCCGCACGTCCCACGTGGTGAGCGGTCAGGCGTTGCGCGCTCTCCAAGCCAGCGCCCCAAGACCGTGGCCGATCTCGGGTGGTTTCGCGGAGGCGGAGCAAACCCCGCTCGCGCCATGGTCGGCCGAGGACGGCGCGCGCGCGGCCCCGGGTCGGCTAGGATCGGCGCTCGCCCAATTTCACGGCGCCTACATCCTGGCGCAAACGGTTGACGGCGTGGTCATCGTCGACCAGCACGCCGCTCATGAGCGGATCGTCTACGAAAAGCTGAAAGCCGCGCTGGCCGAGGGGCGGGCGCCGTCGCAAGCGCTGCTGATCCCGCACGTGGTCGAGTTGGACGACGACGCCCGGGAGCGCGCTCTGGCTGGCGCTCAGGATTATGCGCGGCTCGGGCTGGTGCTGGAGCCGTTCGGCCCCGGCGCGGTCGTCGTGCGGGAGACGCCGGCCCTGCTTGGCGACGTCGATGTGAAAAGCCTTGTCTTAGACCTCGCCTCTGATGATGCGGGGGCCGCGCCGCTGGAGGAGCGCCTCCACGCCGTATGCGCGAAACTGGCGTGCTATGGCAGCGTGCGCTCCGGCCGGCGGCTGACGGAAAGCGAGATGGACGCGCTGCTGCGCCGCATGGAGGCGACGCCCAACGCCGGGCAATGCAATCACGGGCGGCCGACCTTCGTCGCGCTGACTTTGGCGGAGATCGAGCGGCTGTTCGGCCGCCGCTGAGCCGTCACGGCGCGGCCGTCAGTTGCGCGGCGCCGACGATCGTCCCGTCGTCCTGCTGGAGCAACGCGATGACGCTGTCGGCTGGCTTCCAGCCCAGCTCGCGCTTGAGCACGCCGACGGAGGACGCCGCTCCGCTCCAGGTTCCCGCTTCGACGAGCGAGCGCACCACGTTGTGATAGGCGACCTTGCGCCCCTCGTTCTCGCCCGCGCCGATGGACACCTCGCCCACCGGTTTGACCGCCCCGATGAGCAACTTGCCGCGCCGCGCAGTGGAGCCGACCGCCGCGCCGACCGATACGGTTATAGCCGCGCCGTCATCCTCTATGCTTAACGCGACGGCGTCCTTTGCCAGCGCTTCGGCGGCTTTCGCCATCGCCGCGTCGATCCTGGCTGCTGAACTGCCGACCAAATGGGCGCCGCCGTTCACCACCACTTGCGGCGTGTAGACCTGCCCGTCGCCCCGCGCGGCCGCGTACGCGTATTGGCGTTTGGTGTTCGCCGCGCTGGCGAAGGTGTCCTTCCAGCCGAGGCGATCCCAGTAATCGACAGGAAAGCTCACGGCCACCACGCCCTCGCGGCCGATATAACGCTTTAGCAGCGCGTCCGCCGGGGGGCAGGACGAACAGCCCTGGCTGGTGAACAGCTCCAGCACAATGACGGGACGGCTTTCCGCATTTGCGCCGTTAACGGTGCCCGCGCCCAGCATGGCGATCAGCGGCGCCGCCCATATCCGTATGATAGTCATGAAACCTCCATGGCCTGAAGGAGGGATCGCGGCGTTACGCGGCGTCGTTTCAGCCGGTGCGTCACGGTGTCGTGAACTCTTCGCTCACGGCGCAAAGCGGGCGAAGGCGACGGCCGCTGCGCCATACTCCCGGCGGTCATAGACGGCGAAGGGCGCCGGCCACGCCACCTCCGCGCCCGCCGCCTCCTCCAGCACCACCAACGCGCCGGGCGCAAGCCAACCGCCGCGCGCCGCCGCCGCTAGAGCGCGCTCGCCCAGGCCCTGGGAGTATGGCGGATCGGCGAAGGCCAGATGGAACGGCCCTAGAGAGCCGGCCTCGCCGAGCGCCGCAGCGTCGCGCCGGAAAACCTTCGCCTCGCGCTCCAGCCCCAGCGCTTCGATGGTGCGGCGGATGAGGCCGCGCGCCTCCGCCCCCGTATCGACGAACAGACAGCTCCGCGCGCCGCGCGACAGCGCCTCGAAGCCGAGCGCGCCCGTTCCCGCGAACAGGTCCAAGACGGCGATCTCGTCCCACGCGACAGGGTGGGCGCCGTGCGCGAGAATGTTGAACACGGCCTCTCGCGTTTTGTCGCTGGTGGGGCGGATGTCCGCGGAGCGGGGCGCCGCGATGGGATGACCGCGGAAGCGGCCGCCGACGATCCTCATGCGAGCCGCCCGCCTAAGCGCGGGGCGGACGCGGCCGCCGGGGCCGATCGTCGGCGCTGGGGGGCGAAGGGCTCTGGCCGGCGCGGGTGGGCCTGCGGCCGCCGGCGGGTTTGTCGCGGCCGCGCTGCGGCGCGGCGTTGCGACCTGCGCCCGACCTGTCGCGTTGCGGACGCGCGTCGCGGCCGGGTTCGCGGTTGAACCTCGGGCGGTCTTCGGGCGCGGACCGCTCGCTGGGCGCGGCGTTTTGCGGGCGGGGCCCCTTGAAATCTCGGCGTCCTCGATCCGGCGCCTCGCCCGTGGAGGATTGCTGGCGCGCCTCGAACCGTCCTGTGCGCCCCTGAGAAATGGCGTCGTCGCGGCGCGGGGGCCGACGCTCATCCCGATCCCGAGCTTTAAACGTTACATCGTTGGCGCCACCGCTGCGCGCACGGTCGGGGCGCGGCTTGGCGGATGCGTAGGGCGCGACGTGCGGCCTCTGTGCGCCCGAAAGCTTGGCCGCCCTCGCCTCCGTTTCGATTTCAGGAGAACGCACACGGGCGCCGGCGCCGCGCGCCGCAGCTGGACGCGCCCCCGGCGCGCGCGGACGCCGGCGCGGCCCCTGCTCCTGCGGGGCGGTCTCGCGCGGCTCGCGAAAACCTTTCGAAAATACGCGCGGCTCGGGCTTATCCGTCGCCGCCTTGAGGCCGAATTGCGCAGCGACCGCCGGCCCTAGCTGCTCGGCGAGCACGCGCGGGCGAACCTCCTCGATTTGGCCTTCGTCCAGATCGCCGAGGGCGAACGGCCCGAACGACACGCGGATAAGGCGCGACACGGGCAGCTTGAGATGATCCAGAACCTTGCGCACCTCGCGGTTCTTGCCCTCGCGGATGCCGATGGTCAGCCAGGAATTGGCGCCTTTGGGCTCGCGCGCGTCCATCCGCGCCTCGATGGGGCCGTACTGCACGCCGTCGATTTCCACCCCCTTCGCCAGTTCGTCCAGCGCCGCTTGAGTGGGCTTGCCGTGCACGCGAACCCGGTAGCGTCGCACCCAGGCGTTGGCGGGTAGCTCCAGATGCCGCGACAACCCGCCGTCATTGGTGAACAGCAGCAGCCCTTCCGTGTTGTAGTCGAGCCGGCCAACGGAGACGACGCGCGGCATGGTGTCCGGCAGGCGGTCGAACACGGTTTCGCGCCCTTGCGGGTCGCGCATGGTCGTCACCTGGCCCTTCGGCTTGTGATAGCGCCACAACCGCGCCCGCTCCGGCTCGGCGATGCGGCGGCCGTCCACGCGGATGTCGTCGGCGTCGGTCACGTTTACCGCCGGACTTTCAACGAGAACGCCGTTCAGCGTCACGCGGCGGTCGGCGATGAGCTTCTCGGCGTCGCGGCGGGAACATACGCCAGCGCGAGCCATAAGCTTCGCGATCCGCCCCGGGGACGCCTTTATGTTGTGGTTAACCGACTTACCTGTGTCCATTTTGCGCCCGAATCACCGCAGCATAATCAGTAAGATTTTAAGGAAGCGCTCAACAACGGAAACGAACGATGCGCCGTGACAGAATTATACAGGCGGTCAGCAATCTGCGCGAGGCCTTGCAGGCGTGTCAAATCCGCGATCTGCTCCGCGCCGCGCGCAGCGGCCAGCAGACCGACAACGTCAACAGGACGCAGAACATTCTGCTCGCCTACAACGTGTTCACACGCCATTACCAGAACTTTTCGGATGACGAAAAGGATTTGATGGCGCTGTTCGGCCTTTCGCCGCTCCTCGAAATCTCGTTCTGGTCGAGCCTCATCGACAGCGATCAGACCGTTTCGCGTAAGCTTCTCGCCGATGTGGATGTGGGGGCTTACAACATCCTTTTCATTATGCCGAAGCTGCGGGAATTGCTCACCCGCGACAACGATCGCGATGAGCTGCTGCTGACCGACGCCAGCGGCAACGAGCGCGAGATGAAGCGCGTGCGGCTGCTTGTGGCTGAGAAGGAGCGCTCGCTCACGACGCCTAACCTCGTCACCAATATCCTGCGCTCCATGGACGAGTTGTATGAGAGTCTGGCTGCGCTGTATGGCGAGACCCGGGTGGGGCTGGCCGTCGGCGCTATCGATTCCGGCAGCGCCAAGTCGTTCGACTTCTTCGGCGCCAGCGCCATCATGTCGGAAATCCGCAACCTGCTGATCAACGTTTGGGACCGGATCAAATACTCCTCCGAGGACAACTTCCGCTATCAGATCGAGGTCGCGATCATGGCGTCCGGCTTTATCGCGCGGGTGAAGGAATCGCAGATGGCGAACCTCGTGAACGAGGAGCAGGGTCAGCGCATCACACGCTCCGTCGCCAAGTCCATCGAGATGCTGTTCCGCTGCGGCGCCTATACCGAGGAAATGGACAGCCCGCGCGAGGTGAAGGCCAGCGTCTATCTCACGCCGAAAGTGCCGATGATCGAGTTCAAGACCGACGACAGCCGCATGCAGACCAAGCGCGACGATCTGCGCGACGCGCTGGAGATGAGCGCCGACAAGCTGGAGAGCACGTTCAAAGACCCGAAAGACATGCTCAAGCTGCGCGGCAAGGATATGGGCGACGAGGTTCAGGCCGCCATCCCCGGGGAGTAGGCTTGGCTAGGCGCCCGGCTGCGCCTATACTCTCTCCATGAAGGTAGAGCGCCAGCAAAGTATGACTGTCGACGAGTTCTTAAGGTGGGCTGAAGATCAGCCCGGCCGGTGGGAGCTTTATGACGGTGTGCCCACGGCGATGTCGCCTCAAAGAGCCGTTCATGCCCTCGCTAAGTTTGCCTGCGTTAAAGCCCTGGAGGCGGCTATCAAAACAGCCGCACTTTCTTGCCAGGCTTTTCCCGATGGAATGACAGTTCGGGTCAGCGCAAAGACGGCGTATGAACCAGACGCGCTGGTGCGGTGCGGACCGCCGCTCGATCTCGATGCAGTTGAGGTTGGCGACGCTCTGATCGTTGTCGAGGTGCTTTCGCCGAGCACGCAAACTCGGGATATAAGCGCAAAGCTGCAAGGCTATTTTCAAGTTCCGAGCATCGCGCACTATCTCATTCTCGACCCGTTTAAGCGCATGATCGTGCATCACGCGCGCGGCGACGGCGATGTCATTCTTACGCGCATTGTGAACTCGGGCGCCCTAGTTCTCACCCCCCCCGGACTTTCGCTCGACGTTGAGCAGATGTTCCCGGCGCCGTGACGTGGATGGACGAGGCGCTGCGGCTGGCGCGTGAGGCCGCTGCGGCGGGCGAGGTTCCGGTCGGCGCCGTGATCGTGTGCGGCGACGCCGTTATCGCCTATGCGCGCAATCGCATGACCGAACTCGCCGACCCGACCGCCCACGCCGAGACGCTCGCCATCCGCGCCGCGTGCGCCGCGCTCGGTTCGCCCCGCCTGCCCGCCTGCGACCTCTATGTGACGCTTGAGCCGTGCGCCATGTGCGCCGCCGCCATCTCGTTCGCCCGGGTGCGGCGGCTGTATTTCGGCGCGGCCGATCCGAAAGGCGGTGCGGTGGAGCACGGCCCGCGCTTTTTCAGCCAGCTGACGTGCCATCACGCGCCGGAGGTCTATGGCGGCATCGGCGAGGGGCCAAGCGCCGCGTTGCTACGCGAGTTTTTCGCGGCGCGGCGGGCGTAACGGCGGTGTCTTCACTTTTCGCGCGGAACTGGTAATCTATCGACGCCGCCCGCGTGTAAGTCTCACATGCATATGAAACGCTTCCTGAAATTCGCCCACACGCTCGGCGCCGTCGGCCTGATGGGCGCGGCCGCGTGCCTGCTCGTGCTGTTGCGCTTCCTGCCCGACCCGTCCGCGCTCGCCGAATACGCCCAGATGCGCGCGGGGATGGCGGCCGTCTCGAAATGGGTGTTCATGCCGTCGCTCACGCTGACGCTGCTCGCCGGGCTGCTCTCCATGGCGGCGACGAAGGGGTTTCAGGACGCGGGCTGGGTGCTCATCAAGCTGGCGACTGGCGTGCTGGTGTTCGAGATGGGGCTGGTGGGCGTGGACGGGCCGATGGGGAAAGAGGCGGCGCTGGCGGCCGAGGCGCTGAAGGGGAACGCGGGGGCGGGCAAGCTCGGGGCGTCGCTGGGGAGCGAGGCGACGACGCTGTGGCTGCTCATGGGGGTGTCGGTGGCGAACGTGGCGCTCGGGGTGTGGCGCCCGCGCCTGCTGCGGCGTCAGCGGGGATGAGATAGTAAAATTTGTTTATTGCAGCTTAAAACGGCGGTGCGCTGATGCGGTATATGTCACCGGTTTGGTTAGGTTTAAACACAAGGCTAAAAAGAAAGTTGTTAAATGCAAAGTCATATAAGCAATTTACCACGGCTTTTGATGAAATTCTAAAAGCTGAAAATTTAGAAAAACACCTCTCGCCTCTTTCTTCAGACCTCGCCTCTGATTACAAGCAGGCGATACAGTATTATGATGTTGGCTTTCAAACGGAACGAATGATACTTGCCGAAGAGGCAACACGGTTTATCAGGGAAGTACGCGAACGCCTGAACGATGAGCAAAGAAAAGAAACAATCATATCCTTACTCATAGATCATTCCGGTTCTATGAAAGGCCTACGAATGATCTCAGCCTTAATCGCGGTGGAATGTGCGGTTCAAGCTTTGGAAGAATGCTCAATTTCTACGGAAATTTTGGGTTACACAACGGTAAACTGGAAAGGTGGACAATCGCGTCGGGCTTGGCGGTGGGCCGGGCGGCCAAGTAACCCCGGTCGCTTGTGTGATCTGCGTCATATTATTTACGCAGAAGCGGGTGATCAGCCGAGATTGCCTTGGCATTTACGACTTGCTTTGCGGCCCGATATTTTACGGGAAAACGTAGACGGCGAAGCATTAGAATGGGCTTCAAGTCGTATTTTAAACAGTCGATTTCAGCAAAAAATTGTCTGTATAATCTCGGATGGAGCACCAGTTGACGACTCAACGCTTACTGAAAATGGCGGCAACTATCTTTACGAGCATTTGAGCGCTGTTCGGAAGAAGCTAAAGAGCGATAATATAAAACTTGGAACTTTGCTGTTAGGCGACCTAAACGTTCCAGAACCAGAGATTTTGGAAAAGGCTTCTGAACCTATATCTGCTGGATTAGGGTTGTTAAAGCTGATTCGCCGAATAATTTTTAATACTCATGAACCGAAATCTATTTCTGGTGCAGCGCCCTCTCCAAACTCCGCTTAAACGCTTCCTTCGCGGGCGCGGCCGCCTCCCAAATCTCCGCCGCCTTCCAGAAATCGAGCACGCGAAACGCGCTCACCTCCGGCCGCGCGAACACGTCCGGCGCGCCCGCCTTCAGCTTCTCGTTCAGGATCGCGCGCAGGGCGATCTGCGTGCTGCCCACCACCGCCTCCACCGAGTTCGGACGCCCCGCCGTCTCCGCAAAGCCCATCACGTCCACGGCGGCGATCACGTCCGCGCGGCCCCGCAACAGGTCGAACGGCACGGGGTTCACGAAGCCGCCGTCGATGAGCCAGCGCCCGCCCACCTCCACCGGCTTGAACAGCGCGGGGATGGCGGCCGACGCGGCGATGGCTGGGATCAGCGGCCCGGCGCTCAGCACGCATTCCTCTTGCGCGCAGAAGTCCGTCGCGGAGACGTAAAGCGGCACGTCCAGTTCCTCGAATGTCTTGGGCAGCAGCGCGGGCAGCGCCGTCTCGATCAGCGACACGCCGTTGATGAGCGCGGGCGTCAACGGGTTCCAATAGTCCCACACGCGGCCCGTCCAGCGCTGGCGCATCACGGAGAGCGCGGCGAAGCGGCGGCCGAAAAGCTCCAGCACATAGGCGCGGATGTCGGCGCCGGTCATGCCCGCCGCGTAGGCCGCGCCGATGAGCGCGCCAATGCTCGTGCCTGCGATGACGGTGGGCCGCACGCCCAGTTCGTCCAGCGCCTCCAGCATGGGGATGTGGGCGAGGCCGCGCGCGCCGCCGCCGCCGAGCGCCAGCCCCAGCCGCAGGTCAGCCACGGCCAAGCCCCTTCAAGCCGATATCCCTGCGGCAAAAGCCGCCCGGCCACTCGATGCGCGCGGCCGCCGCGTAGGCCCGCTCGCGCGCCTCGCCTAAGTCCGCGCCCGTCGCGGCGATATTGAGCACGCGCCCGCCGTTCGCCACGATGCGCCCGCCGCTCTCGGCCGTGCCCGCCTGGAACACGCGCGCGATCTCCCCCATCGCATCCAGCCCGCCGATCACCTCGCCGCGCGCAAACGCGCCGGGATAGCCCTTCGCCGCCATCACCACGACGACCGCCGCCTCCTCCCGCCAGCGCGGCGTATAGTGCGCGAGGTTGCCGTCGCGGGCGGTGACAAGCGCGGTGAGCAGGTCGGAGTCCAGCCGCAGCATCAGCGCCTGGCATTCCGGGTCGCCGAAGCGCACGTTGTACTCGATGAGCTTCGGCCCGTCCGCCGTCAGCATCAGCCCGGCGAACAGCACGCCGGTGAAGGGCGCGCCCATGTCGCGCATCGCGGCCATCGTGGGGCGGATTATCTCGGCCATCACGCGCTCGGTCATGGCCGGCGTCATCGCGGGCGCGGGCGAATAGGCGCCCATGCCGCCGGTGTTCGGGCCTTCGTCGCCATCGAACGCGCGCTTGTGATCCTGCGCCGCGCCGAACGGGATCGCCGTTTCGCCGTCGCACAGGGCGAAAAAGCTCGCCTCCTCGCCAGCCAAAAACTCCTCGACGATGATCTCGGCCCCCGCTTGCCCGAACGCGCCGGAGAAGCAGGCGTCCACCGCCGCTTGCGCCTCAGGCGTAGTCGCCGCGACCGTCACGCCCTTGCCCGCCGCCAGCCCGTCCGCCTTGACGACGATGGGCGCGCCGCGCTCGGCGATGTAGGCTTTCGCCGCGCCCGCCTCCGCAAAGCGTGCGTAGGCGGCGGTGGGCACGCCAGCGCGCGCGCACAAATCCTTGGTGAAGCCCTTCGAGCCTTCCAGCCGCGCCGCCGTCGCGCCCGGCCCGAACGCGCGCACGCCCGCCGCCTCCAGATCGTCCGCCAGCCCAGCGACGAGCGGCGCCTCCGGCCCGATCACGGCGAACTCAATCGCCTTTTCGCGGCAGAAGCGTATGATGGCGGCGTGGTCGGCGATGTCGAGGCCCGCGAGCTCCGCGTGCGCGGCGACGCCCGGATTGCCCGGCGCGGCGTAAAGTTTCGTGAGCAGCGGGCTTTGCGAGAGCCGCCACGCCAGCGCGTGCTCGCGCCCGCCCGATCCGATCAACAGCACGTTCATGATGCGGTTGTAGCACTTTGAGGCCGCCGAATCGCGCTTAAATAGAAGCAAAGGAGACGCTCATGGCGCGCGGCAATGTCGCGGAGTTCACGGTGTCGGAGCTGTCCGGCGCCATCAAGCGCACGATGGAGGAGACGTTCGGCTATGTGCGGCTGCGCGGGGAAATCTCCGGCTATCGCGGGCCGCACTCCTCCGGCCACGCCTATTTCGCCCTGAAGGACGACCGCGCCAAGATCGAGGCGGTGGTGTGGAAGGGCGTGTTCGGGGGGCTAGCCTTCAAGCCGGAGGAGGGGCTGGAGGTGATCGCGACCGGCAAGGTCTCGACCTTCCCCGGCACGTCGAAATACCAGATCGTCATCGAGCGGCTGGAGCCGGCTGGCGCGGGCGCGCTGATGGCGCTGTTGGAGGAGCGGAAGAAAAAGCTCGCCGCGGAAGGGTTGTTCGACGCAGGCCGCAAGCGGCCGCTGCCGTTCTTGCCGCAACTCGTCGGCGTCATCACTTCGCCCACCGGCGCCGTCATCCGCGACATGCTGCACGGCTTCAACGAACGCTTCCCGATGCACGTCATCCTCTGGCCGGTGCGCTGCCAGGGCGAGACCTGCGCGGCGGAGGTGAGCGCGGCCATCCGCGGATTTAACACCTACACTCCGCGCCCCGATGTGCTCATCGTCGCGCGCGGCGGCGGGGCCATCGAGGATTTGTGGGGCTACAACGAGGAGATCGTCGTGCGCGCGGTCGCGGCGAGCGGCATCCCCGTCATCTCGGCGGTCGGCCACGAGACGGACTGGACGCTGATCGACCTCGTCGCCGACGCGCGCGCGCCAACGCCGACCAAGGCCGCCGAATGGGCTGCGCCGAAATACGCCGAGCTGCTCGCCAAATCAGCCGACATATCGGCGCGGCTGAACGCAGGCGTCTTCCGCCAGCTTGAGGCCAAACGCAACGCGCTGCGCAGCGCCGGGCGCGGCCTTCCACGCCTTCAGGACCTTATCAGCCTGCCGCGCCAGCGGTTCGACGCGAGCGCCGGCCGCCTGGAGCGTTCGCTCGCGGCCTATGCGGCTGCGGCCCGGGCGCGCGCGCAAACGGCGTTCATCCGGCTCAATCCGCATGTGTTGCGCGCCGCGTTCACCCGGCGCCGCGATGCGCTGCAGGCGCACGAACAGCTTTTGCGGAGCCGATTGGACAAATCGCTTGCGGCGCGCCGAGCCCGTCACGGGGTCCTGGCGGCGCGGCTCCGGCCCTCCACCCTCGCGATGCGGCTCGAACGCGCCGGGGAGCGTCTGGCCGCACAGTCTCGCGCTGCGCTCCAAGCATTTGGACGCGTCGCCGAGCGCCGGCGCGTGTTGCTCCGCCGAAACGGCGACCGGTTGCGCCCCACAATGCTGAGCGCGCCGACCGAGCGCGGGCGCGAGCGTCTGGGATTGCTTGAGGCGAGGAGCGAACGCGGCCTGCGCGCCGTCCTCGTAAGGCGCCGCGAGCGGCTCACCGCCACGGCGCAGCTTCTCAATTCGCTGAGCTATAAAAACGTGCTGGAGCGCGGCTTTGCGGTGGTGCGGGATGAGGCCGGAGCCATGGTGCGTCGCGCCGCCGCCGCGCCGTCCGCCTCCGCCCTCGAAATTGAGTTTGCCGACGGCCGCTTGCCCGTTCATACTGCGCCGCGCAATCCGGCCGAACCTGCGCGCCCCGCCCTTTCGGCGGACGGCAAAGCCAAAAAGCGCGCGCAGCCCAAGCAAGATCAGGGGCGGCTGCTATAAGGACGAGAGCTATTCCGGCGTGAACAAATTCGAGCGGGCGTTCGGGCTTAAGGGCGAGGCCAAGGTGCGGTATCTGCCCGGAGAATATCAGGTTTTGGTTTCCGGCGGCTTCGTGCGGTGCGCGGTTACGGGAGAGCCGATTCCGCTCGACGATCTGCGCTACTGGAGCGTGGAGTATCAAGAGCCGTACAGCAGCCCCGCCGCGTCGCTCGCGCGCTACCTCCAGCGCAAGGGAGCGCCGAAGCGCTAAAGCGGCGGCGATAATGGCGCCTGCTTGGGTGAAGCGCCTCGCGCATGACCGATCAGGATCGCCGCTTGCGGCTCAAAGCGGAGATCAACAGCGCTTTGATCGTGTCCTCCGCATCCGGAGCGAACCAGAGCTCGATCGCGAGGGGCCGCGCGGCCGCGTGCAACTCGCGGAGGGCTCCGGCTGCATTCGGCGAGAGTTTCACGTAATCCTTCTCGGTGGTCACAAGCGCCGCGCCCGTGCTGCGCGCGATCCGCAACAACCGCGCCGCGTCCGCTTCGCGATAGCTGTAATGATCAGCGAAGGAGACGGCCTCGACGATGTGCGCGCCCGCTTCGCGCAAGGTCGAGTAGAATTTCTCCGGCCGACCGATGCCGCAGAACGCCGCCACCCGCGCGCCGCGCAGCCACTCCGCGCGCACGGGGCGCAATGCGGCGCGGGTGAGCGGGGCGGGGGAGGGTGGCCCTGACCACTCCCCGCCGATGGCGACCACAGCGTCGGCCCGCGGCAGCTGGAAGGCGAGTCGCGCCCGCAGCGGCCCGGCCGGAAACACGCGCCCGTTGCCAAGACCGTACCCACCATCGACCGCGATCAGGCAGAAATCCTTATGCAGGCTGGGGTTTTGGAAGCCGTCGTCCATGACGATGACGGTCGCGCCGCTCTCGGCGATGGCGCGTGCGCCAGCGGGTCTATCCCGCGCGATCAGGGTCGACGCGTGGGCTGCGAGCAGCAGCGGTTCATCGCCCACCAGGGCGGCGTCATGGCTGGCGGCGTTCACCCAGAGCGGGCCACGCTCGACGCCGCCATACCCACGCGTCAGGAACGCCGGCGCCTCTCCCGCCCCGCGCAGCAGCCCCGCGACGGCGATGGCGAGCGGCGTCTTGCCCGCGCCGCCCATGGTGAAATTGCCGATGCATATGACAGGCAACGGCGCGCGAAACGGCGTCGCGCGCGCGAACCGCGCCTCGACCGCCGCGCCGTAAAGGGCGCTTGCGGGGGAAAGCGCCAGGGCGCGCCAATCGTCACGCGCCCACCATGACGGCGCCTTATGAGGCATAGCTGATCGGCGCGGGCAGCTGCTCCGGCGCGGATGGCGGCAGATAGGGCCGCAGCGCGTCCAGCGTCCGCTGCAGGGCCCCGCCCAAAGCCGCGACGCCCCGCTCGGCGCGGTCGCGCATGGCGCTGGCGAGCGCCGGGTCGCCGTACAGGTCGAGCATGGCGCGCGCCATCTCGTCGACGCCGTGGACGACGCGACAGCCGCCGCAGCGCTCCAGCGTCTTGTAGGCGTCCTTGAAGTTGAACACATGCGGGCCGGTGAGCACCGCCGCGCCGAGCTTTACGGCCTCGACGGGATTTTGACCGCCATGCTTCACGAGCGATCCGCCGACGAACGCGACCGAGGCGAGCGAATAGAACAGCCCTAATTCGCCGATGGTGTCGGCGATGAAAACGCTGGCCGCCGCGTCCGGCTCCTGCGCGAGGCCCCGACGCCGCGTCGCCAAGCCCAGCGTTTTCGCCGCCGCCTCGATGTCGCCGCCGCGGTCGGGGTGGCGCGGCGCGATGATGGTGAGCAGCTTGGGCATGCGCGCGAGCGCCCGCCGGTGCGCCTCAAGCACGATTTCGTCCTCGCCGGGATGGGTGCTGGCGGCGAGGAACACTGGGCGCGGGCCGATCGTCGCCTGAATGCGCGCCAGTTCGGCGCGGGCGACGGGCGGAGGGGGCGCGTCGAATTTCAGGTTGCCGGTTGCGGCCGTGCGCGGGGCGCCGAGCTTCTCCAGCCGCCGCGCCAGCCGGTTGGTCTGCGCCAGGATGAGCTGAAAGCGGGAAAATAGCGGGCGGCTGACGCCCTGAAGGCGCCGCCAGCGCGCAAAAGACCGGTCGGACATGCGCGCGTTCAACAGCAAGAGCGGCACGCCGCGGGCGTCCGCCTCAAGGATGAGGTTGGGCCAGATCTCGGACTCGGTGAACAGCGCCAGATCGGGGCGCCAGGCGTCCAGAAAGCGTTTCACGTAAGCCGGCGAGTCGAGGGGCAAAAACTGATGGATAGCGCCTGCAGGCAGCCGCGCCTCCGCGATGCGTGCGGACGTGACCGTCACGGTGGTGAGGAGGATGTTCAGCGCGGGGGATGAGGCTTTCAGCGCGTGGAGCAGCGGCAATATGGCGTTGGTCTCGCCGACGCTCGCGGCGTGGAACCACCACAGCACGCCTTCGGGCCGGGGCGCGCTGGGCCGCCCCAGGCGCTCGCTGAGCCGCGCTTCGATCTCCTTGCCTCGCCGTTCGCGCGCCCGCAGGATGAAGCCGGAGGCAGGCTCCATGGCTCTTGTCGCGGCCGTGTACGCCTTGAGCATCAGACCAGGCCTCGCCTTACCCGAGGCCTTCGCCGGCTCCGCGTCGCGCGCTGGGGGCCGCCCGCTCAGAGCCTCCGCCCGACGCGCCGCGTCGTTCAGCGCAGCTTCGACCTGCGTGCGCACATGCTCCATCGTCTCGTCGTCGCCGGCTCTCGGCGCGGTGATCGGATCGCCGACCACAAAACCGATGCGCGAGAACGGCAGGTTGACCACGAAGCGGCTCCAGGTGTTGAGCGCGATCCGGCGCCGCGTGGTCAGCGCCACGGGCATGATCGGCCGGCCGGAGAGCCGCGAGAGCGTGACGACCCCCAGCCCCGCACGGCGGGCGGGCGCTCCGGGCATGTCCGCCGTGATGATGACGGAATAGCCGTCCGCCAGCGCCCTCAGCATGCCCCGCAGGGCCTGGGCGCCGCCCTTGTCGCGCTTGCGTTTGCGGCCTGCGCCTGCGCCCTGGATCAGCTCCGCGCCGAGGCGGGAGAGCGCGCGCCCGGCGAATTGCCCGTCCGCGTGCGCCGTCACCAGCACTTTGACCTTCATGGCGTCCGGGCGGGCCGGCAGCGCCATGAACCCCTGGCCGTGCCACACGGTGATGATGCATGGGTGATTGGCCATGAGCTTGGCGTGCGCGTCGTCCGGATCGCTGCGCATGCGCCCGGTCCTGAACACGAGCTTGATATAGCCCGCAAGCGCGCGCCCCAAGGCGGACGACACGGCCTCTGACCTGAGCAAGCGGTTTTTCACAATGGCCGCCGAGGTGAAAGGGCGGCGCGCCTGACCTGATGCGACATGGGCGTTAAGCGGTTGCTTCGGGATCGAGCAGCTTGTGCATGTGGACGATGAAGTAGCGCATTTGGGCGTTGTCGACGGTGCGCTGCGCCGCCTCTTTCCAGGCTTTGTAGGCCTCCGCGTAGGATGGGTAAACCCCGACGAGGTCGAGCGCCTTCACATCGCGAAACTCAAGGCTTCCGACCGCCGTCAGCTCCCCGCCGAACACCAGATGCAAGAGCTGCTTCGACGGCGCGGCGGGTGCATCCTTCATCGATCTTCGCCCGTGAGGTGAAATTGCAGTTGCTTTTCCACCGGTTTTTTACGCGCTAACAACAGGCGGTGCAAGGGCGGTGAGGCGATCAGCAGCCCGTCGCAGCGAGGTTTCGCGGCGTTGAAGCGCAACGGAGCCCCTTCGCCGTCCGTCGCCTCGCAGCCGGCCTCGCGCGCGATGAGCGCGGCCGCCGCCACGTCCCACTCCCATTTGGGGGTGAAGGCGAGAACGACCTCCGCCTCCCCAGCGGCGACCATGGATATCCGGTAGGCGATGGAGTTGGCCCATACCCGCTCCAACCGAGGGAGCGGCGCGCGCCAATTTTTGGGCGCGAGCAGGTTCTTGGAGGCGATGACGCGGGCGCCTTCAAGGCTGGAGCGGTGCGGCGAGCGCAAGGGCGCGCCATTCAGCGTCGCGCCGGCGCCTTTCCGCGCCGCGAATGTCCGCGCCCTGGCGGGGCTGTAAACGGCGGCGCAGATCGGTTCGCCGTCCTCCACCAGCGCCGCGCAGACGCACCAGTCCGTTTCGCCGTTCAGAAACGCCTGGGTTCCGTCAATGGGATCGACGATCCAAACGCGCTGCGCCAGCAGCCTGGCGCCGTCATCCACCGTCTCCTCCGAGAGCCAGCCGTAGCTTGGCCGGGCTTTGGCGAGACGGGCCTCAAGCAGTTCGTTCGCGGCGTAGTCCGCCTCGGTCACGAAGCTGCCGTCGTCCTTGCGCCACGATTTGACCTTTGAGCGAAAGCGCGCATGCGCAAGGTCGCCCGCTTCCCGCACGGCGTCCAGCAGCAGCGAAAAATCATCCTCGATGTCCCTCATGGCCCCCTGCAGTTTGCAATTCTTATGCCGCCGTCAGGACAATCTCGGCTATGAGCGCGGCGAAAACCAACGCGCCGAACCACCGATTTGAACGAAACCGCTCCAAGCAGTTCCCCGCGTCGCTCACGTCCAGCGTCGCGATCTGCCACCCCACATGCAGCGCGGCCGCCGCGAGCCCTGCAAAAAACGCCGCGCCAGCTCCCGCGCCGGCCCCCGCCAAACCAATCGCCGCGACGGCGCCGCCATAAAACACGATGAGCCACGGCTTGGTTTTGTCGCCGAAGCGCAGCGCGGTGGATTTCAACCCGACGACCGCGTCGTCCTCCTTGTCCTGATGCGCGTAGATTGTGTCGTAGCCGATCGTCCACAAGACAGCCCCGGCGTAAAGCGCAAGCGCCGGCCAGTCGAGCGAGCCGAACGCCGCCGCCCACCCCATCAACGCGCCCCATGAGAACGCGAGGCCGAGCACAGCCTGCGGCCAGTGGGTGATGCGCTTCATGAACGGGTAGATCGCCACGACGCCGAGCGAAGCCATTCCAAGGGCCACGGCGAACATATTGAACTGAAGGAGCACGGCGAGGCCGCAGAAACTTAAGACGACCATCAGCGCGGCGGCGGCGACGGGCGAGACGCGCCCGCTGGCGATGGGCCGGTTGCGCGTGCGCGCGACGAGCGCGTCGTACTTGCGGTCGGCGATGTCGTTGTAGATGCAGCCCGCGCTGCGCATTACGAACGCGCCGATGGCGAACAGCGCCATGTGCCAGAGGTTCAGCCACGCACTCGCCGCCACGCCCGCCAGCGCGGCCGACCACCAGCACGGCCAGAGCAGCAGCCATACGCCGATGGGGCGATCCACCCGCATCAGCTGCAGATACGGTTTCAGCCAGGCGGGCGCGCGCGAGACCCACCCCCCCGGCTCGGCGTCGGCGATTTCGCTCATGGATTGAGGGTGAGGCGGCATATACACTCTAGCCAATCAAGGGTCGGAGTATAACGCTGGTGAGCTTGCATGACTATGACAACGGCCCGCGCGTCAGGCCCGGCGTGCGTTTGTTTGTGGACGCAGACCTGCGCCCCGGACAGGCCGCGCCGCTCACCTCGATGCAGGCCAATTACGCGCTGCGCGTGATGCGGCTGCAGGACGGCGCCGGCCTATTGGTCTTCAACGGCCGCGATGGGGAATGGGCGGCGGCCTTGCGCATCGACGGAAAGGCCCGCGCGCTCATCGAACCGCTGCGGCGCACGCGGGAGCAATCGCCCCTCCAGGATGTAGTCTATCTTTTTGCGCCGTTGAAGCGCGAGCGGATGGACTATGTGGTGCAGAAGGCGACGGAGATGGGCGTGGGCGCGTTGCGGCCTGTGCTCACCAAGCGCACGGTCGTCGAGCGCGTCAACGGGGAGCGGATGCGCGCCAACGTTATCGAGGCGGCGGAGCAATGCGGCGTGTTGAGCGTGCCCGACGTGCGCCCGCCCGAAAAGCTCTCCCGCGTTCTCGATGGCTGGGACGCCCGCCGCCGGCTTATTTTCTGCGACGAGGCCGCGACCATCGCCCCGCCTCTGGCGGCGCTCGCCAGCATCGAGCCGGGGCCGCTCGCCGTCCTCATCGGACCGGAGGGCGGTTTTGACGCGGAGGAGCGCGCGCGTTTGCTGGCCGCGCCTTATGTGACCGCGATTTCGCTGGGGCCGCGCGTCATGCGCGCCGATACGGCCGCCGTCGCCGCGCTGGCGCTCGTCAACGCGGTTCTTGGCGATTGGCGTGGGGCGGAGTAAAACCGCCGCGCATTGCGCCCTGACGGAGACCTGGCATGCCAACGCACGACGCCGCGCAGGAGCCGATCGAGAACCGCTATCAGCTCGTCGCTTATCTCGAGGCCGGGTGCAAACCCCGCGACCGCTGGCGCATCGGCACCGAGCACGAGAAGTTCGGTTTCTATCAGAACGGTTTTCGCCCCGTGCCGTATGAGGGGCCGGCCGGCATCAGCGCGTTGCTGGAGAACTTCGCCGCGCGCTTCGGCTGGACGCCCATCATGGAGGGCGATCATGTCATCGCGCTGTCGGACCCGTCGTGCTCGCCCGGCGGCTCAATTACGCTGGAGCCTGGCGGGCAATTCGAGCTGTCGGGCGCGCCCGTCGAGACGCTGCACGAAACATGCGCCGAGGTTTACCGGCATCTGGAGCAGGTGCGCGAGGTTGCGACCCCCCTCGGCATCCAGTTTCTGGGGCTCGGCTTCTCGCCGAAATGGACGCTTGCGGAAACGCCGCGCATGCCCAAGGGGCGGTACAAAATCATGGCGGCCTACATGCCCAAGGTGGGCGGGCGCGGCCTCGACATGATGTTCCGCTCCTGCACCGTGCAGGTCAATCTCGACTACGCGTCCGAGGCCGACATGGTCAAAAAGCTGCGCGTCAGCCTCGCGTTGCAGCCGATAGCCACCGCGATTTTCGCCAACTCGCCCTTCACCGAGGGGCGGCCGAACGGGTTTCTCTCCATGCGCAGCGAGGTCTGGCGCGACGTCGACGCGGCCCGCACCGGCATGCTGCCCTTCGCGTTCGAGGACGGCATGGGCTTTGAGCGCTATGTGGACTACGCGCTCGGCGTTCCGATGTATTTCATCTATCGCGGCGGCTATGTGGCGGCGACGCGCGGCACATTCGCGGACTTTATGGACGGGCGACATCCGGCGCTGCCCGGCGAGCGGCCCACGCTCGACGACTGGGCGACGCACCTCACCACGCTGTTTCCGGAGGTGCGCCTCAAGCGGTTCCTCGAAATGCGCGGCGCTGACGGCGGGCCATGGCGGCGGCTCTGCGCGCTGCCCGCATTCTGGACGGGCGTGTTGTATGACGACGCCAGTCTCGAGGCCGCATGGTCGCTGGTTAAAGGCTGGAGCGCGGAGGACCGGCAAATCCTGCGGGATGCGGCGCCGCGGCTCGGCTTCCAGGCCCACGCCGGCGGACGCTCCGCGCTGGAGGTGGCCGCCGACGCCGTCGCCATCGCGCGCGAAGGGCTCGCCGCTCGCGCTCGCCAAGGGTCGTTTGGCCAGGACGAGACGACGTTCATCGAGACGGTTGAAGAAACGGTGCGCCGCGGCCGCACGCCGGCGGAGGACTTGCTCGACCGTTACAACGGCGTATGGCGCGGCGACATCGACCAGGTGTTTCTGGATAACGCGTATTAGGCGGCGCGCGGCTCGGCCCGGGTGAACAGTGAGCCGAACAGCGTCGGGCGCCGTGCGCCAGCGCGCTCGCCATCCCGGCGCAGCCGCAGGTGCGCGGCGAGCGCCGAATACGGGTTCAGCAGGTCTTTCGGGTCGGTCTCGCCCTTGGCGATGCGCTGCAGCACCGCGCCGAGCGGGCGGCGCGTCCGCTTCTCGACCGCGCCGATGGCGAGAACCGCGATGAAGGGCAGCATCTTCTCCAAGGCCGCCGCATCCACGCCGAGCACCTTGGCGCGTTTCTCGATGAGCTTGCGCGCATAGCCGGTGTCGCCGAACAGGTAGTTGACGATCCGCTCGCCCTCGTCGCTGACCCGCGCGTGGCCGAACATGCGCGCATCCTCCATCACCCGGTCGCAGCGCCGGCTGCCGAGAAACTCAAGCACGGAGATCATGCCGTCGAGGGTCTCGCAGCGCCGCTCCAGCACTTTCCGGATGGGCGGCAGGAAGTAGCGAACGACCTGCGCCGCCATTTCGTCGCTCAGACCGAATGTCTGCCCCATGGTTTCAAAAACGCGGCCGGACTGGGCCTCCGCAATTATGCGATAAAGTTTCATGACGTTGCGATCTCACATCAAAGGCCACGCGCGCGACGGCGCTGGCCGCAAAGGCCGCTAGAACTCAACGACGCAACTTTGGGTGAACTCAACGGCGCGACGCTTCCGCCGGTAAGGCGAGCGAATCAGCGCAACTCATAAGAAGAGTATATGCGGCGCAATCCTGCGCGAGAGCCATTTGTACGCTTCGGCCGAAAGCAACGCGCCGCCGTGACGATTTCGCAGCACTGCGCGGTTTAGATGAAAATACTATGCAACCTTAGATATATGTTTGTAGCAAAGCGCCGTGGAAATGACGCCAAAAATCACGCCTCCCGCCATATTGCCGGCGAGCACGCCCGCGGGGCCGAACATTTCCGCCCCCAGCGCCACGAACGGGACGGTGCCGACGGTCGCGCGGCCCCAGTTGAGCAGCGTCGAAAATTGCGGTCGCCCGAGATTGTTGAATGCGGCGTTGGCCACGAACTGCGCGCCGAGAAAGCCGAACAGCGGCGCCATCCAGAGGCAGAAGAAGCGCACGAGCGCGGCCGTATCGCCGGATGCGTTGAACATGGCTGAAAGGTCGGCGTGGAATGCGGCGAGCGCCGCCCAGGCGAAGCCCGTGTAGATCGCGGTGAAGATGAGCGCGTCCGTGAAGGCGCTGGAGACGCGCTCGCCGCGCCCGGCGCCGTAATTCTGGCCGAGGATGGGGCCGATGGCGCCGGTGAGCGCGAACACCCCCCGCGAAGGCGACCGGCAGCACCCGGCCGATGATCGCCCAGGCGGCGACGGCGCTGTCTCCGAACGGCGCAATGGCGTAGGTGACGTAAGCGTTGGCGACGGGGGTGGCGACATTCGTCAGCACGGCGGGCACGGCGATGCGGGCGGTCGCCGCCGCGTCGGCCGAGAAGCCGCGAACCTGCGGCGAACGCACCAGGCCGTGAATATGAACGACGCCCCACACGCCCACCGCGAGGATGACCAATCGCGCCAGCGCCGAGGCGATGGCGGCGCCTTCAATGCCCAGATCGAGGCCGAAGATGAAGATCGGATCGAGGATGGCGGCGGCGAGCGCGCCGAACAGCGTCACATACATGGAGCGACGCGCGTCGCCGAGCGAGCGCAGGATGGCGGCCGCGCACATGCCGAGCGCCAGCGCGGGCGTCGAGGGGATCAGGATCCACAGATAGTTGCGGGCGAGGTCGGCCGTGCGCCCCGTCGCGCCGAAGGCCGAGAGCAGCGCGGGCGTCGCCGCCCAGATGACGGCGGAAAGGACGGCCGTCGTGAGCAGTGCGAACAGCGCCGTGTTCAGCGTTAGCCGCTCCGCCGCCGCCCAGTCCAGGCGGCCGATGGCCGGGGCCACGAGCGCTGCCGCGGCGATCGACAGGCCGATGCCGATTGAAACCGTAAGAAACACAATGGAGCCGGCGAACCCTACCGCCGCCGTCACCTCCACGTCGTTCAGCATGCCGAGAAAAAACAGGTTGATGAGATCGACGAGGAAAATCGCGATCAGCCCCAAGGTCGAGGAGGCCGTCATCACCACCACATGGCGCATGGTGGAGCCTTCCAGAAACTTGGCGGATTTCACCGCATGCGGCGTGGCGTCGGTCACACGATGATCCTTGCAGAGCGCACAAAAAACGGGCGGGCAAGCTTATGGCGTCCGCCACAGCGCGCGTCGATGATTTTCCTCAAATCCGCCTTTCACATCTGATTGAGACGGATTATGCCCATCACGGCGGATCGGGCGAGAGGGAGGATTGCGATGCGACGTATGATGGCTGTGTTGAGCTTGGGCGTCGCGGTTCTGGGCGTAGCCGGCGGCGCCGACGCGCAACCGCGCAACCCGCCCGAGGTTTGCGAAGCCTACGCGCGCGAGGCCGTCGCTCAAAACGCGCGCAATCTTTCGTCGGGCTGCGGTTTTGCTGGCGCGCGCTGGAGCGCCGACCTTTCCGGCCATCTGACATGGTGCCAGATTTTCCCCCGCGCGGCGGCCGAGGAGGAGCGCGAGCGCGCCCGGCTTCTCGATCGGTGCGCCACCGGTCCGCGCGACGCCGCCCGCCGCGCCGCCTGCGCTCATTACGGCGCTGTCGCCGTCACGCAAGCGGCGTCGAACGCCGCCCATGGCTGCGGCATGACGGGCCCGCGCTGGCTGCCCGATCGGGAGACCCACGAGACATGGTGCCTCACCCAGCGCCCGGGCGCGACGGACGCAGAGACAGACCTGCGCGAGCGTGAGCTGGCGTTTTGCTTCGCCAAGATGAACGATTACGCCGATTACGCTGGTGATTGCGACGGCTACGCGCGCCTGTCCGTGCGCCAGAACGAGGCCAATCAGTTCGCGCGTTGCGGCCTTCAGGGCCTGGAGTGGGTAAGCGATTACCGCGTGCACAAAGCGTTCTGCGACCGCCTCGTGCCGGGCGAAGGCTTGGAGATCCTGCGGGTTCGACAGCGCGCCCTCGACGCTTGCCGGCGCTATTGAGGCGGCGGCCTATACTGCCCGCGAAGGTTGTTTCAA
The DNA here is from genome assembly GCA_033764775.1 of Hyphomicrobiales bacterium. Classification (GTDB taxonomy): domain Bacteria; phylum Pseudomonadota; class Alphaproteobacteria; order Rhizobiales; family Rhodomicrobiaceae; genus JAWXCE01. Next base: position 177,563 of record JANRIQ010000032.1, read on the forward strand.
ACCGAATAAATCTTTGTGAAACTGACTTGAAAATGTGCTTAGGTCACGCCGTTAACCAATTGGGAGAAACCCATGTCAATGAGCATATTCCATCGCGGGCGGGTGGCGATTTTGGCGGGCGTTGCGGCGCTTGGCGCAGTCGCCGGCTTTAACGATCCGGCGAAATCTTTTGACGGCAAACCGACAGGCGCCGAAAGCCTCATTCAGGAAGTTCAATATGGCGGGCGCGACCGGGAGGAGCGTCGCGACGATCGCGATCGCGGCGGCGACGATCGCTTCGAGGAGCGTTTCCGCGACGGCGAGGGCGAGTGGATCCAACTCGGCAAGCGCCGCGTCGGCTTTCTGACCGACCGCGACATCATCGACGTGGGAATGCGCGAGGGCCGGTTTGACCGTTTGCTGTTTCAGGTGCGCCGCAGCGACATCGAGATCCTCGATCTGCGGGTTGTCTACGGCAACAACCAAGCTGAGGAGCTTCGTGTTCGTCAGGTGATTCCGGAAGGCGGCCGCACGCGTCCCATCGAGTTGCGCAGCTGGGCAGGCGAAGGCCGGTTCATTAAGCAAATTGAGGTGATCTATCGCTCGCGCCCGAGCTTCCGCGGCGAAGCGGTGCTGGTGGTCTACGGACGCCAAGCAGCGGCGCGGCAGGAATTGACCGATGGTAAAAAAGCCGGCTGCGAGACCTACGCCAACCTGGCTGTGGTGCAGGCGGAGGCGAACGACAAATATCGTTGCGGCTATCGCGGCGGCGAGTGGAGCGACAACAAACGCGGCCACTACGAATGGTGCTTGCGCAACAAGCGCGACTTCATGGCCGATGAAATCCGCTACCGCGCGGTGCAATTGCAAAACTGCTTCAACCGCCTGGGCGACTACGACGATGAAAACTACGACCGCGGGTACACCCGCCGCCGGTTCTAAGCCATTGCGCGACGAAAAACCGCTAGGGGCGTTCGCGCCCCTTTTTTGCGCTAATTCAGGTTCACCACGCCATCGGCGAACCCGGCGAGCGCGATGGGCACGCCGATGCCGAACTCGGGCGTTTGGAAGATGATGAACACGGCGTTTTTGCCGGTTTTCATCTTGCCCAACACGTCGTCGTTGACGGTGATCTCGGTCACGCAGCCGTCGGCGCCGCATTTTAGGAACGGCGCGTTGCCCACGTCCACATTGTCGATCTTCAGGCCGATGCCTGTCGGCAGCAGCACGCCGAGCGGCGCCACGACGCGCAGCATTTGCTTTTTGCCGTCATAAGAGCGCAAGAATATCACCGTCAGCGCCACATTGGGCCTGTCCTCGGCCTTGACGCTCTGCACGAGAGCGCACTTCTCCTGCTTTGCGCCCGGCGCTTGCCCGCATCGCACCTGCCACGCGCCGTGCGTCGCCTTGACAGAGGTGGTCGGCGCCTGGGCGCGCGCGGCTGAGGCGCCCGCTGTGAGAGCAAGGAGTGCGACGGCGGTACAGCAAAGAGCCGCTTTTCGCTGCTTCGAGAAAATCGAATGATGGATCAAAGCTCGTCTCGCTTTGGAATGCGCCGCCCTTGACCGGCCGGCGACGGATGTTGGATTCGCTAGGAATGGGGCCAAAATGCGACTTACGGAAAAGCCGCCGCCGGCCCCTCGCGCTGCGATGTGAAAAGTTGTCGCAACGATAGGCGGACATGGCGCGCGCAAGGCAACGCCGATATAACGAAGAAGGCCATGTTGAGCGGCGCGCATCAACCCGCCTGTTGGTTTCGCTCGATCATGCGGCGTTATGCAGCGCGGCGGCTGTTGCTCCGCCGCCCGCCCATGACGTATTGCTGATGTGCGCTGATGTGGAGAAGCGCGTCGGCCGGGGAGGACGATTACGATGACGACACGATTTTTGGCAGCGTTCGGCGCGCTCATCGGCGCCGTTTTCTGCGGAGGCGCGGCGTTCGCGGCGGAGGGCCAGCCGAGCGATTGGCAGCTCAACTTCCAGAACGCCGCATCGCCGATCATGACAGGGATACGGGACTTTCATGACTTTCTCTTGATCATCATCACGGGCATCACGCTCTTTGTGCTCGCCCTGCTCGTTTGGGTGATGGTGCGGTACAACGAGAAGTCGAACCCGGCGCCGAGCAAGACCTCCCACAACACCACGGTCGAGGTGCTCTGGACGATCGTGCCAGTGCTCATCCTGGTGGTGATCGCCATCCCGTCATTCCGCCTGCTATATGAGCAGTTCGACTTCCCAAAGCCCGACCTGACCATCAAAACCACCGGTCATCAATGGTACTGGACATATGAGTATCCTGACGCCGGCCCGATCACCTTCGACGCCAACATGATCGACGACGCCGACCTTAAAGAGGGGCAGCCGCGCCTTCTCGCGACGGATAACGAGGTCGTGGTTCCCGTCAACAAGGTGGTCCATGTGCTCGTCGCCGCGTCAAATGTGATGCACAACTGGGCGGTGCCGGCGTTCGGCGTTAAAATGGACGCCATCCCGGGCCGCGTGAACCGCACCTGGTTCAAGGCGGAGCGCACCGGCGTATTCTATGGCCAATGCTCGGAGCTGTGTGGCGATCGGCACGCATACATGCCCATCACCGTCCGCGTGGTGACGGATGAGGAATACGCCGCCTGGCTCAGCGAGGCGCAGAAGAAGTTCGCGGTCGCGCCGATCGCTCCCGCGAAGAACGCCGCTTCCGCCGAGGTTGAGCCGAACCGGCTCGCCGCCGCCGCATCGAACTGACCCATAAGGAAAGACACTCGCCATGGGAACGCACGCGCACGCTGAGGGTCACGAAAACCACTATCCGGGCTTCGTCTCGCGCTGGTTGTTTTCGACCAACCACAAAGACATCGGCACGCTTTATCTGATCTTCGCCATCATCGCCGGCCTTGTCGGCGGCGTCCTCTCGATCGGCATCCGGCTGGAGCTGCAGGAGCCGGGCATGCAGTATTTCGCTAACGGGCACGGCTACAACGTGTTTGTGACCGGCCACGGCGTCATCATGATCTTCTTCATGGTCATGCCAGCGATGATCGGCGGGTTCGGCAACTGGTTCGTGCCCCTGATGATCGGCGCGCCGGACATGGCGTTCCCGCGGATGAACAACATCTCGTTTTGGCTGCTCCCGGCGTCGTTCACCCTGCTGATCATGTCGCTCTTCGTCGAAGGCCCCCCGGGCGGCCTCGGCTTCGGCGGCGGCTGGACGATGTACACGCCGCTTTCAACGGACGGCCACCCCGGCCCCGC
>JANRIQ010000018.1:0-396795 GCA_033764775.1 Hyphomicrobiales bacterium
CTCGCCCCGCCGCCGCCCGTGACCGCCGCCGCGCCGCCGCTCGCCGCCACGGCGCCGCCGCCCGCGCCCGCATCATCCGCGAACGCGGCGCCTGCAGACGCCGCCGTCGCCGCCGCGCCCAGCGCGAACGCATCGGACGCCGCCGCCAGCGCGGCCGCTCCCGGCCAGACCTCGGAGCAGGTGCGGGCGATGCTCAAGCAATTTCTGGAAACGCAGGGCGCGGCGAACGACGCGAACCGCGAGGAGCTTTTTAACCAGTTCGTGCGGTGGTACGAAAAACAGGGTCGCTAGCGCGGATTGCTAGGCGGGCGTTGCAGCTTTTGCATTGATCGGGTGGTGCAAGCGGTCTATCAACGGCTAAGGCGTTTGACTTCAGGCCTGGCCTGGTTTTTTGCACTCAGGGCGCCGAGAGACGATATCGCGGTCTCGGAACTGAGTTTGGGGATGCGACTATGACAGCAATTCTCGACACGGACAAGCCCGGTAGCATCGACGATGGGGCGGACCGGCCTGGCGAGAGCGATGGCGCGCAGTCGGCGACCCGTCTCGACCAGTTCTACGGTCGTCCTGAGCTGCCGTCCTTCGACGACAATTCCGCGTTCGAGAGCGCGCCGACATCCGGCAAGGCGTTGGCGGCGGACGAGGATGCGGAACGCGAAAGCGCCGTCAGCGATCTGGCGGACGCCCAGCCTCAAGACATCAGCGCCGCGTTCTGGGAGGCGGCCGGGGTGCGCCTCGCAGGTGAGGCCGCGGAGACGAGCGAAGAGGAGAGCCGCGAGGCTCGGGCCGAAGAGGAGCGCGCCGACGAAGACGCGCGCCTTGACGACGGCGATTTTGAAGCGACGCGCTTCAACGACGGCGGCGTCGACGACCTGAATGCTTTCAGCGACGCCGAGCTTACGGAGACGGTCGAGGAAAGCGCTGCGACGGCGGAGGAAGCTCGCTCGGGCGATCTCGGCGTCCTTGACCTGCCTGACGTGCCCGAGCCGGTGCAGCCCCAGGAGCGCTCGCTGTTCTCCCGCGGCGGTTTCCTGTCCGAGCCGGTCTCGAACGTCATTCCCTTTCAGTTCGACGATCAGTACGCCACGCCGTTTGCCCAGCAGCAGCCGCAGTCGACAGGCGTCGCGCCCGAAGCGGGCGAGGGCATTGGGGCGCTTGCCGACGCCGTGCAAAATGCGCTGCGCAACATTTACGGGTCGGACGCGACCATCGAAAACGCCGACCCCTACGATCCGAACGCCCGCCTCAACCTGCCGTCGCCCGCCGCGCCCGAGCCGTTTGCGGCGTTCGCCCCCGATTTGTCCGATCCGCCGCAATGGCGCTCGGCTGTGGATCAATTCTTCGACTCCAACCCTGCCTCCACCCCCGACCAACTTGATGAGAACACAACCGAGGCGGTGCTGAGCTACCTTTACAATCAGGATGCGCCGACGCCTCCGTCCGAAGCGCCCTCGGCGCACCCGCTCGGCGATTTGCGCGAGGCCGTGGAGCGCAGCCGCCGCGACGTCTCTCAAGACGCCTGGTCGGACCGCTTCGGCGAGGACGACGCCGAAACGCCGCCGCCGTTGCGCGGGGCGGGCGCCCCCCCGCCACCCCCTGAGGCGCCCTATTACCGAGGCGGGGCGTTGCGCAGTCCATCCGCGAGACCGTCGTCGGCGCGTCCGGCCAATCTTTCGGAGTACGCCGGCGGCGAGGCTGGTCCGTCCCCCAGTTACAGCCCGGATCGGCCAGCCGTGCAGCCGCACTACGCCATGGTGGCCGTGACGCCGCCTCAGCCGCAGGATCAGGACAGCAGCCGCATGCTCGGCGCAGCCGGCATCGGCCTCATCGGCGGAATCGCGCTCGCCGGCGTTCTTTCGGTGTTTCTGTTCAATTCGGTGATCTCGACGACCGACGCTCCCGTGCGCGATTTCGCTTCGCCCTCGGCCGAACCGGCCGCGCCCGCTCCGACCGCCGATCCGGTAAAAATCACTGCTCGCATCGAGAGCGCGGCGCCCGCGCCGACCCCGGCCGTGCCGCAACCCATCGCCGCCGCGGACGTGTCCGGCCCCGCGGCGCGCCCAGTCTCCCTCAACATCGCCGTCGACGACTCATACAGCGCGCAGAATGTGCTCGTGAGCATTCGCGGCGTGCCGGAGCAGGCGCGCCTCTCCGCCGGCATCGATGTGGGGGCAGGGTCGTGGCTGCTCCCGCCGCAACGGCTTGCTGGCTTGCAGATCGTGGCGCCGGAAGCAGCCGCCGGATCCTACACGCTCGAAACTCAGATCATGGAGGCCGACGCGCGCACGCCCATCTCCGACCCCGCGCGCTTCACCGTCGCCATCACGGCGGCGAAGGACGACATCTCCGACGCGGCCGTGCGGACGGCGCTGTCGGCGCTTGAGGCGGGTCCGGGCAGGGCGCGGGGCGCGCCGGCGCCCGCCATGGTCGCCGCGTCCTCCGTCTCCCCTGCGCTCACGGTCGTTCCGCCAACCGCGCCCGACGCCGCGAAGCCCGTGGTCACCAGGCCTTTCGATCAGCAAAGAAGCCAGCAACTCGTGCGCGACGGCAACCGCCTCATGCGCGAGGGCGACATCATGGCGGCCCGCAAGCTGTATGAGGAAGCCTCGGCCATGGGCGATCCGGAGGCGTCGCTCGCCATGGGCCGTTCCTACGATCCGAGCTATTTTGAGCAATTGCCGGTCAAAACTGGCAAACCCGACCCCGCTCAGGCCTTCGACTGGTACATGCGCGCGCTCGACGGCGGCGTCGAGACCGCAAAGGTCAAGATCGACAGTCTCAAGCAGTGGCTGCTTCGCTGATCGGCGGGCGCGCGGCGTGAGGTTGGGAAGACCGGCGGAGGCTAACCCGCCTAAATGCTGGCCGTTACAAAGTCGACAGGTAATAGCGATCGAGCGCCCAGAGCGCGGCCGCTGTCAGAATGGCGATGACGGCGATGGTGTAGCGGAAGCTGATGGAGTAGATCGCGCCCCACACGACGATCACGACCAGCGTGATGAGCGAAATCCAGATGACCAACTCGGTGTGGTTATACACATAGTATGTGAGGCGTTCGACGATCTGATCGTAAGTCATACTGAGCCCTCACGGAACACAAACGCTGCTGAAAAAATACCGTTATCCGCGAGGAGCGCGCGCGCCCGGGCCCTGCGGCTCCTCGGTCTGCGGCGCGGCCGGCGCGGGTTCCGGCTCGCCCTTCGGCCTTGCGGCGGCGGTGCGCCTCGTTTCCGCATCCTCCTTCAGCGCCTGCTCGGACTTGGCGATCTCCTCCATGGAGAACTCCGACGCGTTGCACGAACAGCCCTTGATGAAATGCTTGCGGTTGCGAAAGGCGTTTGGCGTCTCGACATACGGCGTGCCGGAAAGCGAGACGGCCTGCTCGACCTCCTCGCCCGGATTGCGATGCACAAACAGCTCGGCCGGGGCTGCGCATTGCGAGCGGCACTTATCCTCGTCCTCGCGGAATTTGCTTTGCAGCGTTGAATAGCTGATGGGGAAGAAATATCCGTCGCACATGCGCACGCAAAGCGTCCGGTATGTGCCGAAGGGCGCGTCCGCTGGGGAATAGGCTGTCGGGCCGCTGGCGGGCGAGCTATCCTCGTCGTCCCACAGCGAAAAGAACGAGTCCTGCCGCTGACGCGCCGCGTGCTGGCGCTGATAGGACTCCCCGCACCGGTTGCGGGCGAGTTCGGCCACCAGATCGTCCTGCCGTTGGCGGCGCGCGCCCGACCGCGTGAGGTTGTCACGCTGCTGCCTCAGGTCGGCGAGACGCCGTCGGGCGTCCTCGATTTGGCGGTTCAACTCGATGCACCGCGGCGTGCGCCGCAACGAGCGGCCGAAAATGAACATGTCCTCGTAGCAAGCGCCGCGCTCGGCGTCGCTTTCGGCGCGTTGAAAGGCCCGCTCCGTGTTGCGGATCTCCTCGTCGAGACGCGGAAGCTGATCCTGCAGCGAGTTGCGCGACCAATCCCCCGCCAGTTGCTGCTCCAGTTCACGGCAACGCATCTCCCGCGGGGAGTAGCCTGGCGCGCCGTCGCCATAGCCGCGCCCGTCATAGCCGGGGGCGGGAGGCGATCCGTAGCGCGAATCCGGGTAATATCCGCCCTGTGGCTGCGCCGGTCCGGCCCAGAACACGCACGCGGACGCTGCCGCCGCGAGCGTCAGCGCCCTGCGCAGGCTCACGCCCCGAAGGAAATCGGCGCGGTGGTTTGGCATGTTTGCGTCTCCCTCTGGCTAACGCCGACAACGCCACGCTTTGCGGGCGGAATTATGGGCGGGCCGCGGGCGCAGGTCAACCAGGACGCGGCGGCTGTTTTTGCGGGCCTTGCCGCCCGCGAAGGCTTCCTCCTATACTTCCCCGCCAATAAAAAAGGATAAGCCCCATGAGCGCCCTGCAGCACATTCTGGAACGCAACGCCGCCTGGTCGCATGAGCGCACCCTTGCCGATCCCGAATTTTTTTCCCGGCTGGCCAGGATTCAGACCCCCGAGCTGCTCTGGATCGGGTGCTCCGACAGCCGCGTTCCGGCGAACCAGGTGGCGGGCCTTGAGCCGGGTGAAGTGTTCGTTCACCGCAACGTGGCGAACCTCGTATACCCCGCCGACATCAACTGCATGGCGGTGGTGCAATACGCCGTGGAGAGCCTGAAGGTGAAGCACATCGTCGTGTGCGGACATTATGGCTGCGGCGGTGTCCGCGCGGCGCTGAAAGGCGAGGGCTACGGCCTCATCGACCACTGGCTGGAGCCGGTGAAGGACTTGGCTCGCCAGCGCCGCGCCGAGATCGACGCGCTGCCGGGCTCGAACGACCGGATCAACCACCTGTGCGAATTGAACGTCCGCGCGCAGGTTCATAATCTTACGCATTCGCCCATCGTACAGCGCGCGTGGGAAGCAGGACAAAACCTGACTCTGCACGGGTGGATCTACGGCCTCGACGACGGGCGCCTGCACGATCTCGGCTGCGATTGCCATAACCCGAACAAGGCGACGCCCAAAATCTGATCTCTCAAAACACGGACGGCGGCGCTCCGCAACGGCATGAGCTTAGCGCCGCGGGCGCGCGTAATACATATATATCCGCTCGGTGCGCGCTTTCTCCGTCGAGGCGTACATTTTCGCGCTGTTCATGTCAGGGTCGATAACGGCTGGCGCGGACACGAGCTTTTCGAACTTTTCCGGATGCTGGCGCTTCACCGCGTCAATCGTCTCTGGAAGTAAGCTCGCGCGCTCCACCTTGACCGCGCCGTCATCCGCCACGTGAAACCGGATAAGGCCAATGTCGTGCAGAGCGTGCGCCCCAACGCGAAACGAGGCGTAGCTGTGTTTGAACGATATCGAGGCGAAATGGGTGTATTGCGTTCCGATCGTGGTGACTTGATCGTCATGCGCGCACGTAATTTGCGTGATGTGATACTCGCCCGGCCCGAAATTCATCACCATCGGTTTTGCCGGGCCAAACCCGTGGCCCTTCACCAGCACATGCCGCAGGCCTTTGTATTCCGCGCCGTCGCGTTTGCCGAGGCCGATCATCACCGACTTGCAGGATTTTGTCGCCACGTCGGCGGCGACGATGACATGCGCTGTGTCTGAGTCGAGGCCGAGGCTTGGGCCGTCCTGCGATACGCCGCATCCTGTCAGCAAGCATGCGGCCAACGTCGCGATCAGATGTGATTTCATGCCTCCCCCTTCGAGGGACTGACCCTAGCTTAAGACAGCGCGATGCGGTAGCGCACGAAATCGTCGGCGGAGGCGAAACGGTCGTAGAGGCGGCGCGCGGCGGCGTTGTCCGCGTGCGTGTGCCAATAAAGGCGCGACCAGCCGTGCGCGCGCCCCTGCGCTATGGCGTCGTCGATGAGCATCCTGCCGAGCCCCGCGCCGCGCGCCCCCTCCGCCACGAACAGGTCTTCGAGGTAGCAGATCGGCGTGGTCACCCACGTTCCTTCGTGCAGGATGCAGACGGAAAAACCGAGCGCGGCGCCCCCGCGCTCCGCGAGGCGGCAGAACACGGGCGCTGCGGGGTCGAGAATACGCGCCCAGGTGTGCACGGTCGTCGCGGGCGGCACATCCGCCGCGTAGAAGGCGAGGTAGCCGGCCCAAAGCTCTCGCCAGGCGGCTTCGTCCGTGGCTTGCGCGTCGCGGATACGGATTGCGGTCATGCGGCGTTGCTACGGCGCCGGGCGGGCGGACGCAAGTGCGCCTAATCGCTTCGCATCCCCGCCGCCTGCGTGTATATCATCGCCGCTTGATCACGAAGGGCGAGACCGGCGATGCCGCTGAAGCTTTACAACACCCGAACCCGGACAAAGGAAGAGTTCAAGCCGATCGACCCGGCCAACGTGCGCATGTATGTGTGCGGGCCGACGGTTTACGACTATGCCCATATCGGCAATGCGCGGCCCGTGATCGTGTTCGACGTGCTGTTCCGGCTGCTGCGGCATCTCTACGGCGAAAAGCACGTCACCTATGTGCGCAACATCACCGACGTTGACGACAAGATCAACGCGCGCGCGCTCGAACGCTTCCCCGACCTGCCGCCGCTGGAGGCGATCCGCAAGCTCACCGAGGAGACGACCGCGCAGTTTCACGCCGACGTCACGGCGCTCGGGTGCCTGCCGCCGACGCATGAGCCGCGCGCGACGGAGTATGTGTCAAAGCCCGCCGCGCCGTCCGACATGATCCGGCTGGTCGAGCGGCTCATCGAGCGCGGCCACGCCTACGCCGCCGAGGGGCACGTGCTGTTCGCGGTCGCGACCGACCCGAATTACGGCAAGCTCGCCCGCCGCTCGCTGGACGAGATGCAGGCCGGAGCGCGCGTGGAAGTCGCGCCCTATAAGCGTGATCCGATGGACTTCGTGCTCTGGAAGCCGAGCGAGCCGCACGAGCCGGGTTGGGATAGTCCGTGGGGACGCGGCCGCCCGGGCTGGCATCTTGAATGCTCGGCGATGTCGGCCGCGCTTCTGGGCGAAACCTTCGACATCCACGGGGGCGGCATCGACCTCGTTTTCCCGCACCACGAGAACGAGGTCGCGCAGAGCACCTGCGCCCACGGCACCGACGTGATGGCGAATGTGTGGATGCACAACGGTTTTCTGCAGGTCGAGGGGCAGAAGATGAGCAAGTCCCTCGGCAATTTCGTGACGATCAACGACTTATTTTCAGGATGGCCATCGGGTAAAACTTGGATCGCTCCAGAAATAAAGTTGGCTATGCTCCGTAGCCATTACCGGCAGCCTATCGACTGGACTTTTGAAGGTTTGAGCGAGGCCAAATCAACGTATCAGAGATGGAGTGATTCCTTAAAAAAAGCCGATGCTACCGCGGTTTCGATAAAATTTCTCCAAGCGTTGTTGGATGATTTGAATACACCTGCAGCTATCACCATCCTCCATGAATTGTATTCAGCGGATGATTTTGGAAGCCTTCAAGCGTGTCTAACTCTTATTGGGGTCAGTTCCGGGCAAGGACGACGCAGGATGGATTTGCGCGCTGCGGAAGAGAAGTTGAGCCAGCTTCAGAAAAAGGTTGAAAGAGAAGGAGGCTATCTCGATCGCCCCATGGCGAAACAAAAGCACGACCTAACGGAAGAAGAAATACTTGCGTCAATAGAAGAAAGTATAGGGCAGATTGTTAATAAGCGGGCGGAGGCGAGGGCGCGGAAGGACTGGAAAGAGGCCGACCGCATTCGCGACGAGTTGGCCGCGATGGGTATCGCGCTCAAGGACACGAAGAACCCAGAAACCGGCGAGATCGAAACCTCGTGGGAGATCGCTCGCTGACGCCATCCCTCAAAGCAGGGACAAAAAGAGCGGCGAACAGGCTGGACGCCCGCTTCGCGGGTGTGACGGCGCTAAGTCTCGCCAATCCCGACCATGATCGAGCCGATGATGGTCGCCCAATCGCCGTGCATGTCGCCCGGGCCGCACACCCCGCGTTAACCCTGTTCAGCGCATGTATCGCGCGCCCGTTCGGTTACAGCGCCTCGCGAACGGAATGACAGCCGCGCCAAAGGGCGCTAAGTTCAAAACCGGGAGGCGTTCGCGATCATAGGAGTGTTCGATGTCGATTTCCCTGTACGTCACCGGCCTGTTGCTCGTTCTCTGCGGCGCCGCGATCATCGCGCGCGCGCTCGCGCTCGCCTCGGACGCCGATCTCGCCGCGCTGACCGGCGACGCGTCCCGATCCCACGCGCTGCTCGCGGCGTGCGAACAGCGGTTCGACCATCGCATCGGCTTTTCCCTCGCGATCGGCGGCATGGCGATCCTGCTGTTCGCGGCGGCCGGGGTGACATTCGCGGCGCTCGGCGGCGTCGCTCTTGCCGCGCTCGGCGGTACGTTGCTGTTCTACGCCACCATGCGCGAGGCGGTCGCCCACACCGAGGCGGAGCGTATAAAAGCCGCCACGGCCGCTCGGCCCGAAGAGGCTTATGACGGCCCGACCGTCGTCGTCATGCCGCGCTTGCAGGCCCCCGGCGCGGCGCAATGACCGAACGCCTTTACCTGTTCGACACCACTCTGCGCGACGGCGCGCAGGCGCTGGGCGTGGATTTCAGCCTCGCCGACAAGCGCATGATCGCCGCCGCTCTCGATGAACTCGGCGTGGACTACATCGAGGGCGGCTATCCGGGGGCGAACCCGGCGGACACCGCGCTCTTCGCCGATCCGCCGCGCCTGACGAGCGCGACCTGGACCGCGTTCGGCATGACGAAGCGCGCCGGCCGCTCGGCGTCGAACGACCCTGGCTTCGCCGCGGTGATCGCCTCAGACGCGCCAGCCATTTGTCTGGTCGCGAAGGCGTGGGATTATCACGTGGAAATCGCCCTTGGCGTATCGCTGCAAGACAATCTGGAGGCGATTTCGCAATCCGTGCAGGCGGTGCGCGCGGCGGGGCGCGAGGCGCTCGTCGACTGCGAGCATTTCTTCGACGGTTATAAAGCCAACCGCCGCTACGCGCTCGCCTGCGCGCAGGCCGCCCACGAGGCCGGCGCCCGCTGGGTCGTGCTGTGCGACACCAATGGCGGCGCTCTGCCCGATGAGGTGGAGGCGATCGTCGCGGATGTCGCCGCTGTCGTGCCTGGCGATCATCTCGGCATCCACACCCACAACGACGCAGACCTCGCCGTCGCCAACACGCTCGCCGCGGTGCGCGCGGGCGCGCGGCAGATACAGGGGACTCTCAACGGGCTTGGCGAGCGCTGCGGCAACGCCAATCTCACCTCCATCATCCCGACGCTCGCCCTGAAGGCGCCTTATGCGGAGCGCTTCCACACCCGCGTCACGCCACAGCGCCTGAAAAGGCTGAGCGCCGTCTCCCGCATGCTTGACGAAACGCTGAACCGCGCGCCGAACCGCGCCGCGCCTTACGTCGGCGTCAGCGCTTTCGCGCACAAAGGCGGCATTCACGTCTCGGCGGTTCAGAAAGACCCGCGCACCTACGAGCATGTGCCGCCCGAGACGGTTGGCAACACACGCCGTCTGCTCGTCTCCGCGCAGGCCGGTCGCTCGAACATCATGGCGGAGCTAGCGCGCGCCGGCATCGACGCCGACAAGGACGACCCGCGCATCGCCGCGCTGCTGGAGGATGTGAAGGCGCGCGAGGCGGCCGGCTACGCCTATGAAAGCGCGGAGGCCTCGTTTGAGCTGCTGGCGCGCCGCGCGCTCGGACACGTGCCGCGCTATTTCGACGTGGAGGGCTTCCGCGTCATCGTCGAGCGGCGGCGCAACGCTCTAGGCGCGCTCGTCACCATCTCCGACGCGACCGTCAAGGTGCGGGTGAATGGCGAGACGATCATTGGCGCGGGAGAGGGCAATGGCCCGGTCAACGCGCTCGACGAGGCGCTGCGCCGCGATCTGGGCGTCTATCAGGAGTTCATCCGAGACATCGAGCTGGTGGATTACAAAGTGCGTATCCTCACCGGGGGCACCGCCGCGACGACGCGCGTGTTGATCGAGACGCGCGACAAGGCGACGGATGCGCGCTGGTTCACGGTCGGCGTATCGCCCAATATTGTGGATGCGTCCTTCGAGGCGCTGCTCGACTCCATCACCTACAAGCTGCTCAAGGCCGGCGCGCCGGCGCCCGCTCCAACCGGGCTTGGCTGATTTTCGCTTGCGCGGTGGGCAGGGCGCAAATATACAAACGTCTACTTTCGGAGCTGCCGCCATGTCCTATCGCATCTGGCTGTTTTTCGCGGGCGTGCTCGGCGTCCTTGCCCTGGCGGCGGGGTCCTACGGCGCGCACGCGCTTGGCGGCTCCAACACATATTCCGCCGCGATCAAGGCGTTCGAGGCTGGCGTGCTCTATCACGCGCTGCATGCGCTCGCGCTTTTGGGGCTGGCCGGGCTGATGGCGGCGACGGAAGGCCGGCGGTCCTCGTTCGCGAGCGCGGCCATGCATGGCGCGGGCGTTGCGTTCACCCTGGGCGCGGTGCTGTTCGCGGGCGGCATCTACGGCCGTGTCACGGGGCTTGCGCCGGATTTCGCGGGCGTCGCGCCCGTGGGCGGCGTCATGCTCATGGCCGGCTGGCTGGCGCTCGCCGCGTCGGCGTTGGGGCTGAGGCGCTAGCCATGTCCGGCCGTGCGCTCATCATCGCCGCTTTCGCCGTCACGGCCGCGCTGCTGGCGCTGCTGCATGGGCTTGCGTCCGAGCGCTGGTTCGATCTTTACGGGGGCGCGGCGGCGGTTCTGGCGGGCGCGCCCGTGCTCCAGGCGGGTTTGTGGCGCGGTTTGAAGGCGGGCGGGCGCTCGCCCTGGCTGTCGCTCGTCGTCACCGCGCCAATGGTGATCGTGGCCGCCGCGCAGATCGGCTTCTGGTGGGGGTTTTACGCGGGCGGCGAAGCGGGGGTCACGCTCGGCGTCGTGCGCGGCGCGCTGTGGACTGTGCTCGGCCCGTACGCGTGGGCTATCGCGGGGCTGTATCTGAGCTTGTGCGCTTTCATCGTTGCACGCGCGGCGGCCGTGCGGCGGACGCCCTAGACGGTCTCACCTCTGGTCAGCGACGAAGGCGCGCTTGTCGGGCGCGGAATCAGGGCCGCACCGTTCTCGCGAGGCGCAGGGCCGCGTCCTCCCGCTCCTGCGGGTGCGCGCCGCGCGCCGCCCAGAACGCCTGGATCGCCGGCACCACATCCTCCGCTCGCCTCACCTCCAGAAACCGCGCTTCAAGGCCCGGGCGTATGAAACTCTCGGCCTCCATCTCGGCGAAAAGCTGCAAAAGGCGATCCCAGTATCCGCCCACATTGGCGATGACCACCGGTTTGTCGTGGTGGCGGAGCTGCGCCCAGGTGAGCTGCTCGACCAGTTCCTCCAGCGTGCCGAGGCCGCCGGGCAGAGCGATGAACGCGTCCGAGCGCTCGTACATAAGCATTTTGCGCTCGTGCAGCGTGGCGGTGAAAAGCAGTTCCTGAACGTCGCGCAACGGCGGCTCGATCCCGACAAGGTTGTCGGGAATGACGCCCGTGACGTGGCCTCCGGCGCTGAGGACGGCGCGCGCCGTCTCGCCCATGAGGCCGTTGGCGCTGCCGCCGTAAACGAGCCGCAGGCCGGCGGCGGCGATGGCCGAGCCTAGGGTGCGGGCGGCGTGCGCAAACACGGGGTCTCGCCCGGAGCCAGAGCCGCAATAGACGCAGACGCCCCGTGCGGCGACCGGCCCCGGAGACAGCTCTGGGGCGTCTAAGTCTCTCATCTGGCGGGATGTTTTGTTTTTCATGCGCCGTCGTAACAGGCTCGTTGCGCGGAGTCTACAACGGCGGAGCGGATTGCGCCGGCGCCGCGGCCCGCGCTCATGAAGGGCTTGAACGCTTCGCTGGTTCGGCGCTAAGTGGCCGCATGGGCGTGAGGAGACGTGTGCATGCGTGATGATCAGGAACGCTCGACGCCGCCGCGCCGGCGCTTCGGCTGGCTATTTTTGCTGCTGATGCTGCTGTTTTCCGGCGCGTTCTACCTCAGCGCGAAAGATTCGGTCGATTTCGCGGGCTATTGGGAGCGCATCCGGCAAGCCGTCTTCAGAAGCCCGCCGCCGCCTCCCGCTCCGCCTGCGGCGCCGAACGCCCCGACCTTCGACATCGTGCGGGCGGAAGCCACGGGCGAACTCATCGCCGCGGGCAAGGCTGAGCCGGGCTGGCGCATCAAGCTGGAGAGCGCCGCTGGCGAGGTGGGCGAAGCGGTGGCCGACGTGAACGGCGAATGGGTCATAGAGGGGCGAAAGGCGCTGCCCCCTGGCGAGCACACGCTGTCGCTGCGGGCGATCTCGCCTGGCGGCGGCGAGGCCGTGATGAGCGGTCAGCAGATCGCGATGTCCATCTCGCCGCGATCGGAGCCGGCCATCGTGGCGCTGACCGAGCCGGGAAAGCCGACGCGCGTGCTGCAAACGATCACACGTGGGGACGCCTCGGGAGCTGCGTCAGAGGCAGCGCCTGCTAGACCGGCGCCGCCGCCGACGCCGCCGCGCGAAACGACGCCCGCAAAGCCCGAGCCGCCGCGCGCCGAGGCGGAGTCCGGCACGGCCAAAACGCCTGCGGTCGTCGCCAAAACCGACGCGAGCGAGACGCGCGCGCCAGCCGCCGACCCCGGCGCCAAACCCTCTCCCGCGCCCGAGTCGGCCAAGCCCGCCGAGGCCGTCGAAAAACCGCCCGCGCCTCTATTGCCGCCGCCGCCCGTGTCGTTCAGCGCCCTGGACTATGAACGCGGCGCCGCGTCGAAGCTGTTCATGACCGGCCGATCCGCTCCCGGCGCGCGGGTGATGCTCTACGCCAACAACGCGTTCCTCGGCATCGCCACGGCGGGACCGGACGGCGCCTGGACCTTCGCGAGTCCAGGCGAGCTGCCGCCCGGCTCCTACCAGATCCGCGCCGACCATATCGACCAGGGCACGGGCAAGGTTCTCTCGCGGGCTGAGGTCAGCTTCGAGCAGCCGAAGCCGGAGGAGCTGGACGCGGCCCCAGGGGTCGCGCCGCCGGCGTCGAGCGCCGCACCTGAGAGGCCTCCCGCGCTGGCGGAGGGCGACAAGCGCCCTTTCGATACGGCCATGGCGGGAGCGGCCGGGAAAACCGTTACGGAGCGAGCGTCGGAAAAGGCCGGCCCCGCGCCGGTCGAAGCGGCGGAGAAACGCGCATCGCCGGCGCGCCGCATCGCCGCATCAAAACGAGAGCGGCGCGCCGGTTCGCGGCGACGGTGTCGCGGCGTCACCGTCCGTCGGGGCGATACGCTGTGGCATATCGCCAGGAGATGCTACGGCGACGGCGACCGCTACACCAAAATTTTCCGGTCGAACGCCGGACAAATCCGCGATCCAAACCTTATTTATCCAAGTCAACGATTTGTGGTTCCACGCTGATCATCTATATACGTGATATGTGATCAGCCGGGAGGGCGCCGCGACCGGCCCTCCCATGTCCCGAGGCGGCGTCCCTATTGCGAGCATTCACCGGCCAGACCCGCGCGAGCGGCGGGCGTTCACACTCCGGAGGCGCCCCCTCCAACAACCATCTTGCGACGCTCATGCACCTGGCCCCCTTCGCATGGCCGGAAGGGCAGTCCCGGCTTCGCCAGCGCGTCGTCCTTTCGCTCCTCGCGCTGCTTGCCGCCAAGATCGTCACCGTCTGCATTCCCTATATTTACAAGCTCGCCGTTGACGGTCTGAGCGCGGCCCAAGCCGCCGGCGCCGGACAAGCGCTGCCTTTCGTCGTGCTCGGGGTCGTCGTCGCATATGGCGCCGCCCGCGCCGCCATGGTGCTGTTCACGCAGGGCCGCGACATTCTCTTCACTCATGTCGCCCAGCATGCGACGCGGGTGATCGCCAGCCGCACGTTCGAGCACTTGCATGCCCTTTCCCTCCGCTTTCACCTCGACCGCAAAACCGGCGGGCTCTCTCGCGTGCTGGAGCGCGGCAAGCAGTCCATCGACCTCATCGTGCGCAACGGTGTGCTTTACCTGTTCCCGACAGTGATCGAGCTGGCGCTGGTGCTGTGCATCCTCGCTTTCGCTTTCGGCTGGGCCTATGCGGCGATCGTGTTCGTCACGGTGGGCGCCTATCTCTGGTTCACGTTCGCAGCCAGCGAGTGGCGCATCGCCATCCGCCGCGAACTCAACGACAGCGACACCGACGCCAACACCAAGGCCATCGATAGCCTGCTGAATTTCGAGACCGTGAAATATTTCGGCGCGGAGGCGTGGGAGTCACGGCGCTTCGACGCGTCCATGGCGCGCTATGAGAAGGCCGCCATCCGCACCTATGTCTCCCTCGCCATGCTGAACTCCGGCCAGGCGGTGATTTTCACCCTCGGGCTGACGGCGAGCATGCTGCTGTCGGCGCGGGCCGTCGCCTCGGGCGAGCAGACGCTCGGCGATTTCGTCATGATCAACGCCATGCTGATCCAGCTCTACATCCCGCTCAATTTCATGGGCATGATCTACCGCGAGCTGAAACAGGGCCTCACCGACATCGAGGACATGTTCGCGCTGGTGCGCCAGACGCCCGAGGTCGTCGATAAGCCCGGCGCGCCGCCGCTCGTCGTCTCCCGCGGCGAGATCCGCTTTGAAAATGTGCGCTTCGCCTACGATCCCGACCGCGTCATCCTGAAAGGCGTCGATTTCGTGGTGCCGCCCGGCGGTCTCGTCGCCATCGTTGGCCCGTCGGGCGCCGGCAAATCCACCATCTCGCGCCTGCTGTTCCGCTTCTACGACGTGACCGGTGGGCGCATCCTCATCGACGGCCAGGACATCCGCGACGTGACCCAGGAGAGCGTGCGCGCCGCCATTGGCATCGTGCCGCAGGACACCGTGCTCTTCAACGACACCATCGACTACAACATCCGCTACGGCTCGCCGAACGCGACGGACGAACAGGTGCGCGCCGCCGCCGAGATGGCGCAGATCGACCGGTTCATCACGAGCTTGCCGAAGGGCTATCAGACCATGGTCGGCGAGCGCGGCCTCAAACTCTCAGGCGGCGAGAAGCAGCGCGTCGCCATCGCCCGCACCATCCTGAAAGGCCCGCCGATCCTCATGCTCGACGAGGCGACCTCGGCGCTCGACACCAACACCGAAAAGGACATCCAGCAGGCGCTCGACACGGTTTCCCGCAACCGCACGACGCTCGTCATCGCGCACCGCCTATCGACCATCATCCACGCCGACGCCATCATCGTGCTCGACCAGGGCGTGATCGCCGAGCGCGGCAGCCACGCCGAGTTGCTGGCGGCGGGCGGCATCTACGCCAAACTGTGGACGCGCCAGCAGGAAGCCGACGAGGCTCGCCAGCGCATCGCAAGCGCGGTCAAGGAAGGCGCGGTGAGGGAGCCGGTAGAGGCGGCGGCGCGCTGACGCCGTTCACAATTTCATCGCCAAGTCGAGCTAGATGAGGCGGCGAGTTTCCCCCAAGGGATGCAACACCATGCGCGAATATGAAAACCAGTCCCTGATCGACACCGTCCTATCGACCTTCGCGCCCGTCCACCGCGACGGGCATAAGTTCATCGGACTTGGCGCGCTCGTCACGCTGCTGCTGTTCCTGCTCTGGGCGCCGCTTGGCTGGCTGGCGGCTCTCATCACCGCGTTCATCGCGTATTTTTTCCGCGATCCCGATCGCGCGACGCCTCTGCGCCCCGGGCTGGTCGTCGCCCCCGCCGACGGCCGGATCGTCGCCGTCGGGCCGCGCAAGCCGCTGAAAGAGCTGGGCCTCGGGGAGGAGCCGATGACGTGCGTCTCGATTTTCCTCTCCATGTTCGACGTGCACATCAATCGCGCGCCCCTTGCTGGCCGGGTGGCGGCCAAGGTCTACACGCCGGGGGTGTTCTTCAACGCGGCGTCCGAAGCGGCGAGCCAGGACAACGAGCGCATGGCGCTGCGCATCGAGGCGGCGACCGGCGAAGCCGTGGGCGTCGTGCAGATCGCCGGCCTCGTGGCGCGCCGCATCGTGACCTTTCCTGCCGAGGGCGACATGGTTGCGGCGGGCGAGCGCATCGGCCTCATCCGTTTCGGAAGCCGGGTGGACGTGTATCTGCCGCTCAACCGGGGCGTGCTGGCGGCGGTCGGCCAGCGCTGTGTGGGCGGCGAAACGGTGCTGGCTGATTTCCAATCGGCCGAAACGGGCCGCGAAGTAAGGGTGAGCTGACATGCCCATCAACGCGGGGCGCGGCGAGCGCGTGCCCCTTCGCCGCCTCATCCCTAACATCATCACGCTTCTCGGCTTGTGCGCGGGTCTCACCGCCATCCGCATGGCGATTGAGGGCCGTTTCGAACTGGCGATCGCAGCCATCGTCGCCGCCGCCATGTTCGACGCGCTGGACGGCCGCATGGCGCGGCTGCTGAAGGCGCATTCCAAATTCGGCGCCGAACTCGACTCGCTGGCCGACTTCGTCAATTTCGGCGTTGCGCCGGCGGTTACAGTTTATG
Source organism: Hyphomicrobiales bacterium (assembly GCA_033764775.1). Classification (GTDB taxonomy): domain Bacteria; phylum Pseudomonadota; class Alphaproteobacteria; order Rhizobiales; family Rhodomicrobiaceae; genus JAWXCE01. Next base: position 16,388 of record JANRIQ010000018.1, read on the forward strand.
TGTGGGGTCTGGCGACGGCTCCAAGCGTGGGCTGGGCGGCGGCGCTCATCTTCGCCATTTGCGCCGCTTTGCGGCTTGCGCGCTTTAACGTGGCGGCGAGCGAGACGGCCGAGCGGCCTGCATGGGAGCGGCGCTTTTTCACGGGCGCGCCAACGCCCGCCGGCGCCATTTTGCTGCTGCTGCCTCTCTATCTCGAGGGGCTCGGGGTCTCGAAGGCGCTGTTTCCGCCCGCCGTGATCATCATCCATATGCTGGCTGTGGCGGGTTTCATGATCAGCCGCGCCCCGACGTTCTCGGGCAAGTTCGAGAACGCGCGGATCGACCGCTCCGAGGCCGGGCCTATCTCCGTGGCGGCGGCGGCCTGCGTCGTGATGCTTGCGACCTATCCCTATCTTACGCTGACGCTGGCCGTCGCGGCCTATCTCGCACTCGTTCCGCTCGCGGTCCGCGAAAGGCGCCGGCTTGCGGCGGAGCACGAAAAGGCGACGCGCCAGGAGGCGGCTTCGCTCGCCACGCGGCTCAGCATTGTGGCGAAGGCTGCGAGGGATTAAGGCTCGGAGCGTAAGCCGTCGAACACGCGGTCGCTGAAGCTGCGGTTATCAAAGCGCGGATAATTGCCGTACTCGCTCTGATAGATGTACGGGGAAAAATCGTCGCCGTTGCGATAGCCGCCGCGAAGACGGTAGCCTGCGACGCGCGGCGCGCGTTTCATGCCCGCAGATTTCTTCGCCTTTTTGGCTTTGTAACCAGGGCGGTAATCAGCGGCCGAAGCGGGCGCGGCCATGACGCCAGCCGCCACAAAACCAAGAACCGCGAATAAAGCGACAATCCTCATCAAAACCTCCCTCATGCGCCCCAATGCGCCACGTATACGCCAAAACCCGCGCGGGGAGGTTGTCGTTCCACCACAGTCTAAGCGCAATCGCGGACGGTTTACGCGCTTTTACCCGATAGTATGATGCTGGTGCGGGTAGTTTTTTCGTCGAGCACGATGCGTTTCGGCGGCGGCGCCACATTACGGAACCGCTGGCGCAGGGTTTCGAGCTGTCCGAGCTGGGTGATGCGCAGAAGCATCACGTCGCGGCGCGCGAGGCCGTAATTGCTCAGTTTTGCGATATGATCTTCGGGAATTTCCGCAATCGGGCAGGGGCGGGCGGCGATCCTCTTCAGGGACGCCAGTTCGTCTCGCGTGAGCATGATGGGCGGCACTTGCGCACTCCTACGACTGTCTGTAGCGATGGATAGCGCGCGACGGCGCCGCCAATGTGGCTGGAAAGTTACGCAAAAATGATTAAGTTTTGGTTGTTCTAAAGGCGTAGGGATATGTCGGCCGCACCTGTGGAAATCCGGCTGAGCGCCGATAAAACCGCGCTCACCGTCGCGTTCGACGACGGCGCGGCGTTTGCGCTTGAAGCCGAGCTGCTGCGCACCCACAGCCCCAGCGCCGAGGTGCAAGGCCATACGCCCTTAGAACGAAAGCTCGTCTCCGGCAAACGCGGAGTGAAGATCGCGCGGCTCGATCCGGTTGGACATTACGCGGTGCGCATCGTCTTCGACGACAGCCACGACAGCGGTCTGTTCACCTGGGGTTATCTGCGGGAGCTCGGCGAAGGCCGCGAGGACAAGTGGCGCGCCTATCTCGCCGAACTGGCCGCGAAAGGCTTCACCCGCGGCTGACCGTCAGCGCTCAAGGCTGGCCGCCATGAGAGCGCGCGCGCCGTCCGCGTCCATCACCGAGCGGCCCAGCGTCGCGGCTGTCTGCGCGCACAGGCGCACGAGATCGGCGTTGGCGGCGGCGAGCCGGCCGTCGGGCAGCCGCAGATTGTTCTCAAAGCCCACCCGCGCGTGACCGCCGCGCGCCATCGCCGCCGCCATGCACTCAGCTTCGCGCTCGCCGAACGCGCAGAGCTGCCACAGGCCGGGCGCCTCTCCGGCCGCCGCAAGGAGCGGGAGCAGGTCGGCCGGGTCGGACGTCAAATTCGCGCTGTAGCGCCCGAGCACGAACAGCGCGAAGGGCTGGGCGAACGGAATGACGCCGCGCCCTTTCAAGGCGGCGAAGGTCTGCGCGTCCGCTTCGTCGTAGAGGATGAACTGCGGCCACACCGCCTCGCGCTTCATCCAGAGGAGCAGGGCGGCGATCTCCGCCTCGCCAAGGCCACCGGGCCCGCCCATCAGTTCACGCAGAGCGAGCGAGACCGCCTTGGGCTTCAGGGCGCGGATCATGGCCGCCTGCTGCGCCGGGGCGTAGAGGCCGGCCGCCTCGGTCGTCGCCTGGATGAGCATGCGCCCGCCCGTCGCCGCCCGCACTGCGTCGATCGCCAACCGATACGCGTCCGCGTCGAGGGAATGGCGGCCCTCCCTGTCGCGGATGTGCAAATGCAGCATGGCGGCGCCGGCTTCGAGGCACTCGGCCGCGTCCCGCGCCGTCTCGGCCGCCGTCATCGGCAAGCGCGGATGATCGGTTTTCCCGCGCCGCGCGCCGTTGGGCGCCGCCGCGATCAGCGCCGGCGTCGCATCGACCCAACCTCGGAAATCGCTTTGTCCATGCACAAACTGTCGCATCATGGTGGTATTCTCGCGGAAATGGGCGTAGGGGGCGGGTATGACGCCGCTTCTCGACACTGCAGGGTAGCATATGCCGGAAATGAATGACGCAGGCGACGCGCCGCAGCGCGGCCCGACCGGCGACCGGCTCGACGATAGCCTTTTGGCCGGAGCCGCTCGGCGTCTGTATGCGCGGCGCTGGATGCTGCTCGTCGCGTGCTTGACGCTGTTCGCGCTGGAGATCGCTTTTGCGCTTCCCTTTCCCGCTGTGCTGGCGGCGTTAAGCGCTTTCGCGGCGACGGCCGCGTTCGCGCCTCGCGACGGCATTGTGGCCTCCGTACCGCCGGGACCCGCGCCTGCGTCAAGCCCGCGCGCCGAGGCCGTGGTCGCCGGCGTGCTGCGCGGCGTGCCGGACCCCGCCGTCGTGCTGACGAGCGCTTGCAACGTCCTGCTGTTCAACGACAAGGCGGCGGACGTGATCGAAGACCTCATGCCCGGACGGCACCTCTCCGGCGTCATCCGTCACCCGAAGGTGCTCGACGCCGTCACCCTGGCCAAGGAGGGCGCGCCGCCGCAAACCGTGGCCTATGTGGATCGGGTTCCGGTGGAGCGGCATTTCTCGGCGACCATCTCCTGGATCGGCGCCTCGCGCACGCTGTCCGCCAGCGACCCCGCCATCCTCATCGTGCTGCGCGATCTGACTGAGCAGGAGCGGCTGGATCAGATGCGCGCCGATTTCGTCGCGTACGCCAGCCACGAACTGAAAACCCCGCTGGCCTCCGTCATCGGCTTCATCGAGACGCTGCAGGGCAGGGCGAAGGACGACCCGGAGGCGCGGGCGCGGTTCCTCGACATTATGCTGCGCCAGGCCAAGCGCATGGCGAGGCTCATCGAGAATCTCCTCTCGCTCAGCCGGGTCGAGATGCGCGCGCACCTGAAGCCCGAAACGATCATCGACCTTAACGAGGTGGTTCAGCACGCCGTGCAATCCCTGGAGCCGCTCGCCAGCGCGAACGGCATTCGCCTGGAGGCGCAGGAGCTTTCCGGCGGCGCGACGATACTCGGCGATTGGGACGAGATGGCGCAGGTGTTCCAGAACCTGATCCACAACGCCCTGAAGTACGGCCGTGACGGCGGGTTCGTGCGAGTGCGCGTCGCGCGCCTCAACGATCGCCGCGCGCCAGGGCGCATCGCCGTGACGGTTGAGGACGACGGGCTGGGGATCGCTCCGCAGCATTTGCCGCGCCTGACCGAGCGCTTCTACCGCGTCGAGCAGGGGGCCGCCGCCGACAGGACCGGCACCGGGCTGGGCCTCGCCATCGCCAGCCAGGTCATCGCCCGGCATCGCGGCGAGTTGAAGATCGCGTCCATGCTGGGCGAGGGGTCGGCCTTCACCGTCGTCCTTGCCGAGCATAAGACGGGCGCAGCGTCGCGCGCGCCTGCCGCATCTCCCCCCGCTGTGTGACGAAAGCCTCGTTTATAGGCTTTCGCGTCAATGAGTTAAGGTGTCATCTAATCTTCAACTCGTTGTCATAAAACGATTAACCCTAGAGGATAGGTTGCGACAGGTAGGCGGGGTATCGCCTTCCCTTAGTTATGATGTCAATCCTATTGGGAGAGCTTCAGTGAACACCAAATTCGTCGCCCTCACGGCGGCTGTCGCGGCTGGCGTCTTCGCCACCGGCGCGATGGCTCGTGACCAAATCCGCATCGTCGGCTCCTCGACCGTGTATCCCTACTCGCAAGCGGTCTCCGAAGAGTTCGCGAAAAAGACCGGCGGCAAAGCGCCGGTCGTTGAGTCGCTTGGCACAGGCGGCGGCTTCAAAGAATTCTGCAAAGGCGTCGGGGAAGACAAAGCCGACATCGCGAACGCATCGCGCACTATCAAAAAGTCTGAGTACGAAGACTGCACGAAGAACGGCGTGACCAACATCACCGAAGTTCTGATCGGTTATGACGGTCTCTCGGTGGCTGGCTCCAAAAAGGGCGTCGATGTTGACGTAACGAAAGAGCAACTTTTCCTCGCTCTCTCCAAAGAAGTTCTCGACAAAGACGGCAAGCTCGTCGCCAACCCATACAAAAAATGGTCGGACATCGACAAGAAATTGCCGGACCAAGCCATTCTGGTGTACGGCCCGCCCCCGACCTCCGGCACGCGCGACGCTTTCGTCGAACTGGCCATGCATGAAGGCTGCAAAGCTATTCCTGCCTACAAAGACAAGCTTGCATCGCTGAAAGGCCAGGAAGTCGAAGTGAAGGGCAAGAAAGTGAAGGCCGACGAGCAGTTCATTAAAGATAACTGCTCCCCGATGCGCGCTGACGGCGCCTTCGTAGAAGCTGGCGAAAACGATAACCTGATCGTTCAGCGTCTGGAAGCCGACCCGAAAGCTCTCGGCATCTTCGGCTACTCGTTCCTGTTCGAGAACGCCGACAAACTGAAAGGCGCGAAAGTGAAAGGCGTAACGCCGTCGTTCGAGACAATCGCCGACGGTTCGTATGGCATCTCTCGCCCGCTTTTCTTCTACATCAAAAATGACCATCGCAAAGTGATCAAAGGCCTCGATGAATTCGTCGCCGAATTCGTCAGCACGGGCGCCATGGGCAAAGACGGCTACCTCGCCGAGCGCGGCCTCACCCCGCTTTCCGAAGCTAAACGCAAGGAAGTTGCGGACGCGGTGAAGAACGCCACGAACATGGCGGCTCCGAAGTCCTAAGAATACGGCGGCCGCCGCAACGCGGCCGCCTTTTCCGCCTGCTGAAGACTGCTCAGTTTCGTAGGTTTGACCATGTTCACCTATGTATTTTTTACCGTCCTTATCATCGCAGTCGTTGGATATTTCATGGGCCGCGCGAAAGCGGTGGCCACGGTTGGGGGCGACGAGAGCCGGCTACATTCGCGCACCGGATATCATGGCGCGTTCATCGCGGCCTGGGTCGGCGTGCCTGCGTTCATCGTCACTCTGGTTTGGCTGATGTTTCAGAACAGCGTGATCGACACGCTGCTGCTGCAAAGCTTGCCTACCGGTCGCATCGATGGTCTCTCCGACGCCCAGGTTGATCTGTTGATCAGCCAGATCAAATCCTACGCTGCAGGGATTTCTTTCGGCGACGTGGATATCGCCGTTCGGGAAGCGGCCGAGCGCTACAACGCGTGGCGCGAGATTGCGCGCTGGTCGATGCTTGCGGTGATCGCGGCGGTGGCGCTTGCGGGTCTTGTCATCGCGCGCGCCCGCATCTCTCCGGAATTCCGCGCCCGACACGGCGTTGAGCGCGTGCTCACGGGCTTCATGATTGTGTGCTCCGTCATCGCCATCCTCACGACCCTTGGCATCGTTCTCTCGCTCCTGTTCGAGGCGGCGCGCTTCTTCGCGATCATACCGGTCGTGGATTTTCTCACTGGCCTCAACTGGGAGCCGCAGATCGCCCTGCGCGCCGACCAGGGCATCTCCCAAGGCGCGTTCGGCATGATCCCCGTGCTCGCCGGCACGCTGCTGATCTCGTTTATCGCCATGGCGGTCGCCGTGCCCATCGGCCTTCTCTCGGCCGTCTATCTGACGGAGTACGCGAGCAAAAGCTTTCGCGCTGTGGTGAAGCCGATCCTCGAGGTGCTGGCCGGCGTGCCGACGGTGGTGTACGGTTTCTTCGCCATCCTGGTCGTCGCTCCGGCCTTGCGCGAATTCGCCGCGTCGTTCGGCGTTGAAATGGCGCCGAACAGCGCGCTCGCCGCCGGTTTCGTCATGGGCATCATGATCATCCCCTTCGTCTCCTCGCTTTCGGATGACGCCATCAACGCCGTGCCGCGCTCCATGCGCGATGGGTCTTACGCCATGGGCGCGACGAAGGGCGAGACGATCACGCGGGTGTTGCTCCCGGCGGCGCTTCCGGGGATCGTCGGCGGCATTCTCTTGGCCGTCAGCCGCGCTATCGGCGAAACCATGATCGTCGTCATGGCCGCCGGCATCATCGCCAAGCTAACCCTGAACCCGCTGGAACCCGTCACCACGGTGACTGTCCAGATCGTGACGCTGCTCATCGGCGACAGCGAGTTCGACAACCCAAAAACGCTCGCGGCCTTCGCGCTGGGGCTGATGCTCTTCCTTGTGACGCTCTGCCTCAACATAATCGCATTGCGCATCGTTCAAAAATATCGAGAGCAATATGACTGACGCCACCGCGAACTCCGTCAAGCTTCACAACTGGTCGTCCGAGGCGAACGCCGCGCGCATTCGCAGCCGCTATGCCGCGGATCGGCGCCTGCAAATCTACGGGATCGCGGCGATCTCATCGGCCATCCTGGTGCTGGCGATCCTGATCGGCTCTCTGGTCATGTCTGGCGCGAGCGCGTTTTTCCAGACCAAAGCGAGCGTCGAATTTTACCTCGACCCGGCCGTCATCGACAAAGACGACATCAACAACGCCAACTACCGTAAGATCGTCACGGACTCGTTCGCCAAGCTCTTCCCCGAGGTGACGACGCCGCGCCAGAAGACCGAGCTGCAAAAAATTCTCAGCACGGAGGTGCGCTTCACCTTGCGCGATTACGTGGCGGCCAACCCAGGCGCGATCGGGAGCACAGTTCGGCTCACCGTGCCGCTTTCCGACCCGTTTGACCAGCTTTACAAGGGCGTCATCCCGCCCAGGCTCGACGCTCTTTCCGCGCAGGAAAAAGCCCGGTTTGAGAATCGCCTCAAAAATCGCGGCTTGATCGATATCGTCGATGGGCGGACGGTCGCCAAGGTCAACCTCTATATCGACCCAGCGAAAGTGCCTGCCGACAATATCGGGGGCGGCAACTTTCAGGCTATTTTGACCGAGGGCATTGACGCATTGTTCCCCGGCCAACGCATCGCCGGCATTTACGCCATGTTCGACGACGGCGCCGCTGAGGTTATCAAGCAGTACGTCATCTCGAACCCCGGCAGCATTGGCAAGACCGTCGAAAACCTCGCCGTGCCCGTGTCCAAACCGTACGACACGTTGAACAAAGGCGAGCGTCCGCTCATACCCAACCCGCGCGTTGGCGGCGAGAACGAGATCGCGTGGTTCGAGCGGCTGCAGAATCTAAATGTGCTCTCCAGCCCGTTCAGCACCGAGCTGTTCTTGAACGCCAACAGCCGCTTCCCCGAGCAGGCGGGCCTGTCCGGCGCCATCGTTGGTTCGTTCTACGCGTTGCTGGTGTGCTTCCTCATCAGCTTTCCGACGGGCATCGCCGCCGCGGTCTACCTTGAGGAGTTTGCGCCCAAGAACCGCTGGACGGACCTGATCGAGGTCAACATCAACAACCTCGCCGCCGTCCCTTCCATTGTTTTCGGTCTTCTCGGTCTGGCGGTGTTTCTCAACCTGTTCGGGTTGCCGCGATCAGCCCCTCTCGTCGGCGGTATGGTGCTTGCGCTCCTGACCTTGCCCACCATCATCATCGCGACGCGCGCGGCGCTGAAGTCGGTGCCGCCCTCTATCCGGCAGGCGGCGCTCGGCATCGGCGCGTCCAAGCACCAGGTCGTGATGCATCACGTGCTCCCGCTCGCCATGCCGGGCATCATGACGGGCACGATCATCGGGATGGCGCATGCGCTCGGCGAGACCGCTCCGCTCCTCCTCATCGGCATGAACGCTTTCATCACAAGCGCACCGACCGACATCCTGGAGGCCGCGACCGCCTTGCCAGCGCAAATCTACAGCTGGTCGGACAGCCCCGAGCGCGGCTTCGTGGCCCGCACATCCGCGGCCATCCTCGTTCTTCTCGGCTTTCTTGTGTTCATGAACGGCATAGCAATTTTCCTTCGTCAGCGCTTCGAGCGCAAATGGTGAGCCGTCGGCGCCAGAGTTTGGAGATGTTCAAATGATGCAAATGCAGACAACCATGACCGAAGGCGCGGACGTGACCGCCGCCGTAGGCTCCCGCACATCGGCCTCTTCAACCGCCAACGACGCCATCATGCGCGCGCGTCAGGTGTCAGTGTTCTACGGGGCGAAACAGGCGCTGTTCGACGTGAACCTCGACATGCCGGGCAAAGCCGTGACGGCGCTCATCGGCCCGTCGGGCTGCGGCAAATCGACGTTTCTGCGCTGTCTGAACCGCATGAACGACACCATCGAGGGCGCCCGCGTCACGGGTCAGATCACCATCGAAAGCGACGACATCTACGCGCCCCACGTCGACCCGGTGCAGTTGCGCGCGCGCGTCGGCATGGTGTTCCAAAAGCCGAACCCGTTCCCGAAAAGCATCTTCGAGAACGTCGCCTATGGCCCGCGCATTCACGGCCTTGCCCGCACCAAGAGCGAGCTTGAGGAAATCGTGGTGACGAGCCTGCAGAAAGCCGGCCTGTTCAACGAGGTGAAGGACCGGCTCCACGACGCCGGAACGGGCCTCTCCGGCGGCCAACAGCAGCGTTTGTGCATCGCTCGCGCCATCGCCGTCAGCCCCGAGGTGATCCTGATGGACGAGCCCTGCTCCGCGCTCGACCCCATCGCCACCGCCAAGATCGAAGAGCTGATGGACGAACTGCGCCAGAACTACTGCATCGTCATCGTCACCCACTCGATGCAGCAGGCCGCCCGCGTCTCGCAGCGCACCGCGTTTTTCCATCTCGGCATCCTGGTGGAGGAGGGCGAGACGAGCCAAATCTTCACCAACCCGAAGGACAACCGCACGCAGGACTACATAACCGGGCGCTTCGGTTGATTGAGAACAGCGCTCGAGCGCAAGGTGCGGCGCGCGCCGGTGGAGACGAAGGATGAGCGAGCATATCGTCAAGGCGTTCGAAGACGAACTGAAGGCCCTCGACAGCCAGATCGCCAAGATGGGCGGCCTGGCCGAGGAGGCTTTGGGCCGCGCGATCCTCGCGCTTGACCGCCGCGATCCGGAAATCGCCGAACAGGCCATCCGTGACGACAAGGCCATCGACGATCTCGAACGCCTCGTCGAAGAGCAGGCCATCAGCATCATCGCGCGCCGCCAGCCCATGGCGCTCGACCTGCGCCAGATCGTCACCGCCATCCGCGTCGCTTCCGACCTGGAGCGCATCGGCGACCTGTCAAAAAACATCGCCAAGCGGGCGCTCGCCGTCGCCGCCGAACCGCACCCGAAACAGGTGATGCTCGGCATCAAGCATATCGGCCTGAGCGCGCTCGAACAGTTGAAAAACGTCCTCAACGCCTATTCGAGCCGCGACGCCGACAAGGCCATGAAAGTGTGGCTGCGAGACGAACGCATCGACAACATGTACAACTCGCTGTTCCGCGAACTCCTCACCTACATGATGGAAGATCCGCGCAACATCGGCATCTGCACGCATCTGCTGTTTGGCGCGAAAAACATCGAACGCATAGGCGACCACGCGACCAACATCGCGGAGACCATCCACTATCTGGTGCATGGCGCGGCCATTTCCGAGGATCGGCCGAAGGGCGACGTCACCAGCTACACGATCGTCGAGTTTCCGGAATTGCACTGGAAAAACGGCAAGGACTAAGCAACGCAGCGATAGGGCATGAGCGCAAAAGTTCTGGTGGTTGAAGACGAAGAGCCTCTGGCGCTGCTGCTTCGGTACAATCTCGAGGCGGAAGGCTTCCGCGTTCAGGTGGTCGCCCGCGGCGACGAAGCCGAGATGGCGATCTCGGAGGAGCCGCCAGACCTCGTCATTCTCGACTGGATGCTGCCGGGCATTTCGGGGCTCGAGCTTTGCCGGCGGCTGCGCAGCGGCCGCATCCAACGCGCGCTCCCCATCCTGATGCTCACCGCCCGCACGGAGGAGGCAGACCGCGTGCGCGGCCTGATGACCGGCGCGGACGATTACGTGGTCAAGCCGTTCTCCGTTCCGGAACTCATGGCCCGCATCCGCGCGATCCTGCGGCGCACCAATCCGGAGCGCATCGCCGACGCCCTGTCGGTCGACGACATCATCCTCGACCGCGAGGCGCACCGGGTCACCCGCAACGCCCGCGAAATCCGGCTCGGGCCGACCGAGTTCCGCCTGCTCGAATATCTGATGGAGAACCCCGGCCGCGTGTTCTCTCGCGCGCAGCTTCTCGACGGCGTCTGGGGACGGGACGTGTATGTGGATGAGCGCACGGTCGACGTCCATATCGGGCGCCTGCGCAAGGCCATCAACCGGGGCAAGGAGCGCGACCCGATCCGCACGGTTCGTGGCGCGGGCTACGCCATCGGCGAGAAGTTTCAAGCTGCAGTTCGTGAAGCGAGCGCTGGAGCGGACCAAGGCTCCTGACGGCCGTCACCTGCGCGGATTGAGCCGTCCGCGAGGCGGCCCCGGTGGCGGCTCATCGACCACCTCATAGGATGTCTCGATGACGCCCGCCTCGCCCGTTTCACGCCGGTCGCCCCGACGCAAGCGATAAAACAAGGCCGACGCCAGCACGACTGGAGCGAGGATCAAAAACAGCCCCGCGGCGACCACCAGCATCGCGAGCGCCAACGCGGCCGCGGCCGCGCCGATCAGCCAGAACCGCCAAGGCGAAATCTTGGCCATTTGGATATAGAAATTGTGATTCACGTTCGCGCTCCGTTGCGCTGTGCTCTGGCGCAGAGGTGGGGCGGAGTGCGCCCGCCTTCAACGCCTCAAGGTGGATTTCAACGGGCGGCCGAGGCTTCGCATAAACAGCCGGCCGCCCGCCTCAATCTCTAACGCCGTTCCGAGTAGTCGGCGTCCCGCCGCAGAAGCGGGGTTATGCGGCGCACGGTCACGCGACGGTTCTCACGCTCAGGCTCCTCGGTCTCGATCTTGAGATACTGCTCGCCGTAGCCTTGGGTGACAAGGTTTTCGGCCGGCACGTTGAACTCGTCCTGCAGAACGTTGGCCACGCTTTCCGCGCGGCGATCCGACAGGCTGAGATTGTCGATGTCGGAGCCGACGGCGTCCGTGTGCCCTTCGATGAGGAACACCTCGTCCGGGTTGCGGTCGATGATGTCCTTGAGCACCTCCGCCACGCTTTCCAGGCGCACATACTGCGACTCGCCCAGCTCCCACGATCCGAAGTCGAACGTCACGCTGTCCAGGTCAACGCTGCGCATCCGCTCCCGCAGACGGATGCTGGAACGCACCTCGTCGAGCGTGTAGCGGCGGTCAAGCTCCTCCACAGGCCCGGCGGAAAGCGCGTATTCGATGTCCTCTTCGGAGGCCTCGTCCGCATCGACGATGTAGCGTTCGCTCGGCGCGCGGCGCAGGCGCGGCAGATCGACGACGGCGCCGCCGTAGAAGCCGGGGCCGAAGCGCGGGCCATTGTCGAACAGGATCGACTCGCGGCCGCCGGGCAAGCGGCGGAAGCGGCGCAGAACGCGCCCGTCGTCGTCCGTCACGGTGACGATGACGACGCCGCCCGGCCGGCGGAACTCCGTGTAGATCTCGCGGCCACGGCGCTCCTCGCGGACGTCGCGATATTTGCGGCGCAGGCGCAGGTTCTCGTCGCTGCGGATGAAGAAGCGGTCCTTGTCGCGGATGATGAGGCGTTTGCCCGGCTCCTCGATCACGAGCCGCCCGTCCTCCCGGCGTTCGCGGCGTTCGGCCCGCAGCCCGCGCAGGCGCTCGTCCTGTTTGCGCAGGCGATCTTCGAGCCGATCGGTGCGACGTTCATCCCGCGCGTCGAGCTTTTCGCGGCGGATGGTCTCGCCGAGTTCGCGCCGGCGATCTTTGCGCTCCTCCCGCGCTTTCAGGAAATCGCGGCGGTCGTCACGCTTTTCCTCCTTGAACTCGCGCTTGTCCTCGATACGCTCTTCGCGGGCGTCCTTACGCTCACCGCGAAACTCGCGGCGATCCTCGCGCTTCTCCTCCTTGAACTCGCGCTTATCCTCGATACGCTCCTCGCGGGCGTCCTTGCGGTCGTCGCGAAGGTCGCGGCGATCGTCGCGGCGCTCTTCCTTGAACTCGCGGCGGTCAGCGGGCGGGGCCTCGCGCGCGTCGCGACGCTCCTCCTTGAACTCGCGGCGATCCTCGCGGCGCTCGCCGCGGAACTCGCGTTTTTCGTCTTTGCGCTCTTCACGGGCGTCGTTGCGCTCGCCGCGAAACTCGCGACGGTCGTCGCGCTTCTCTTCGCGGAACTCGCGGCGGTCGTCCCGGCGCTCTTCGCGGGCGTCCCGGCGCTCCTCCTTGAACTCGCGGCGATCCTCCCGCTTCTCCTCCTTGCGCTTGGCTCGCTCCTGCTCGCGCAACTGCTCGGGGGTCAGGCCGGCTTGCGCCAATTCGAGCCGGGGCGCGGGTTCCGCAGCGCGGGCGGATAGGGGAATTAGTAAACCTACAGCGAGCAAGGCCGCTGCCTGCTCCCGTCGAAAACGTGCCATGATGGTTGTTCCTCTTTTATTTTTCCTTGGTTGCTTCACGCAGGCGCGGCGGGTTGCCGGGGCAAGTCTATGGGGATAAGGGCCTCAAGGCGAGCGAGGCTTTCCGGATCGGAGAGAAGCGCGGCTTTCTCGGCCGGCTTCAAGAGCCCAAGCAGCTCGGACAGGCTGCCGGACACCTCAAGCTTAGCCCGGGCGATGGCGAGATTGGGCGAAAAGCGCGCCTCCAGCGGCACCGGCTGGATCAAGATCAGCTCCTTGTGAAGCCGCCGCAGCGTTGGGTTGCCGGCCAGACTCGCGATCGCCTCACGGCGCGACACGTCGGCGGCGAGCGCGTCCTGCTCCTGCCTCGCAAGCCGCGCGATGGGCGGCGGCGAGGTCTCCTCCGGGATGCGCAGCAGGTTGAGCGCCCGCGCGCCCTCGCCCCATGAGCGTTTGGCTGAAAGCGCCGAGAGCGGCCCAGCGAGCGTCAAGCCTACGGAAGCCGGCAGCATCCATAAAAACAGCGCAAGCGAGGTTAAATAGGTGAGCGCGGCAAGGCCGAGGCCCAGCGCCATATGCGTCAGGTGATAGCGCATGACAACGAGGCTCGACATCGAGCCGTCCTCGCGGTTCTGCGGTTTCCAGCCGCTGTCCCGCCCGAGCAGCACCTCGATTATGGCGGAGGATTGCAGCGCCATGAGGATATGCGCGAACAGCGACGACATGAGCGTTTCGAGGAGCACGCTGAAGCTCAGGCCGGACACGCCGCCGAAACCGCGGCGCGCCGATGAGAACACGGCGATGAGGTAGCCGTAGATTTTCGGCAGCAGCAAGAGGGTCAGCGTCCAGAACAGGAGCGTCATGGCGCGGGCGCTGTCCTGCATCGGCCATGTGGGGAACAGCCCGGCGCCGCGGAAATAGTCGGGCACCGTGTACTCCGCCTGGATCGTGACCGAGAGCGCCGAAACAAGAAACAGGAACCACAGCAGCACCGAGACATAGGCCATGATGCCCATGACAAGATGCACACGGCTCAGCCAATGCAGGCCTTTGACGCCCAAAAGACGCGAATGCTGGAGATTGCCTTGGCACCAGCGGCGGTCGCGCATGGCGAAGTCGATGAGGCTCGGCGGACTTTCCTCGTAGGAGCCTTTCAGCTCCGGAACCATCGTCACCCGCCAACCCGCGCGGACGAGCAGCGCCGCCTCGACGAAATCGTGGCTGAGGATGGTGCCGCCGAAGGGCGGTTTGCCGGGAAGTTCGGGCAGGCCGGCGTTCTCGATGAAGGCGCGCGTGCGGATGATCGCGTTGTGGCCCCAGAAATTGCCCGTTCCGCGATGCCAGAAGGCGAGACCCGCCGCATGGATGGGCCCGTAGACGCGGTTGGCGAACTGCTGCAGCCGCGCGAACAGCGTGTTGCGGCCCATGGTGACAGGCACCGTCTGGATCAGGCCCATCTCCGGATAGGCGTCCATGGCGAGCGCCAGCTTCTCGATGGTCTCGCCCTCCATGAGGCTGTCGCTGTCCAGAACGAGCATGTTCTCGTAGGCGTGGCCCCAGCGGCGGCACCAGTCGGCGATGTTGCCGGCCTTCTTGCCGATGTTGGACGACCGGCGCCGGTAGAACAACGCGGGCGCCGAGACGCCCTTGGCGAGCGCCGCCTGATAGGCCGCCTCCTCCTGAACCCAGATGTCCGGGTCGGTCGTGTCGCTGATGATGAACACGTCGAAGCTGGAAGCGTGCCGCCCTTCGGCCAGCGAGCGCATGGTGGCGAGCGCCGTGCCGAAGATGCGCTCGGGCGCCTCGTTGTAGGTGCACAACAGGATGGCCGTCTTGCTGGCGAGCGGTTTGGCCGGGTCCAGGCTGTCGAAGTCGATGATGGACTGCGCACGGCGCGTGGCCACCACCGCAAAACCCGCCGTCGCCGTCATGAAGGAGAGGGCGAGCCAGGCGATGTTGAGCACGAAGAACGTGATCAGCACGATCTCGAGTTGGGCGATGCCGCCGACGGCGAGCACCTGATAAAATTCGTGGGTCAGATAGGCGGTGAGGAGCGCCGCCCCGCCGAAGATGACTGCGCGCCGCCACGGGGCGCCTGCGTCGCGCGTGCGCTTGCGGCGCTGAGCCTCGTTAAAACTCCACAAATCCTGCGTGGGGAACGCGTTGACCGGCAGTCCGCTCACTCTGGGCTTATCGGACAGCGGGTACGTGTCGTGCATCTTATCACGTCCTCAAGCGGTCCAACGGTATGTCCAGATTTCAGAGGCTTGAACCCCGTTCTCCACGAGAACGCACCGGATGTCGGCTTGTTCCACGCCCTTGCTACGGAAGTCGAAACTCAGTCGATGCCCGCCGGTGATAGGATTTTTTTGGAAATAACTCCGTCCGATGGCGCCGTTGGTGCAGCTTATCTGAAGGTTTCGCAGCTTGTCTCCGCACGGCTCGGTTTCGACGCAGAAGTCGTATAGCCCGGTGTTGGCGAAATCCAGATGGAATGAGTGCCAACCAGGCTGCCCGGCGGATGCGACGCGCGTCTGCGTCACATAGGCGAAGTTGCGCCGGATGGGCGCGTCCCAGCACCAATACAGCCGATAGGCGTAGCGATAGGTCTTGCCCGGCTCCAGAGGCTCGCGCGGGCGCCAGAAAGCGACGATATTGTCGTTGTACTCGGTCGGCGTGGGCAACTCGATAAGGTCCACAAAGCCCGGCCCCCAGTCGCCGATCGGCTCGACCCAAGCGCTCGGCCGTTTTTCGTAGCGCACCTGCAGATCTTGGTAGTTGGTGAACTGGCGGTCGCGGATGATAAGGCCAAAGCCTTTCGGGTTTTCGTCGGAGAAGGACGAGAACTGGAGACGCTCAGGGTTGATGAGCGGACGCCAGATATGCTCGCCCCCGCCGTTCCAGATCTGCAGGCCCTCCGAGTCGAAGACCTGCGGCCGGTAGTCGGGATATTTGGTGAGATCGGAGGGGCCGCTGTGAAACATGCTGGTGAGCGGCGCGACGCCGGCGAAGGGGATTTTCAGGCGCGAATGCAGCGTCGCCTCGATCTCCATCACAGTGTCCACACGATGCGAGATGACGAATTTGTAGACCCCGGTCACGCTCTTGCTGTCGAGCAGCGCAAACACCGTGAGCCGTTCGTCGCCCTTTTTGGGCTTCAGCACCCAAAAGCCGCGAAACAGCGGGAACTCCTCGCCCGGGAATTGCGCCGTGTTGACGGCGAGCCCGCGCGCAGAGATGCCATATTCCTGCCCTGACGCGAAGGAGCGGAAGTAGCTCGCGCCCTGGAAAACCACATACTCGTCGAGCCGCCCCGCACGATTGATGGGCGCGTGGGCTCGGAAGCCCGAATAGCCGCCGGGGGAGCCTGGCGCAGGGGCTTTCACGTCCGGCCCGTAGGTGAACAGCGTCGGGTCGTAGGGGAACTCCGTCGCCACGCCGTTTTCCACCAGATGCACCCGCACGAGGTTGCCGTAGATGTAACCCGACTGGAACATCTCTAGGCTCAGGCCCACGCCGTCGTTGGCCCAGACGGCCTTGTCTTTCAGAAAGCGGATGGAGCGATATTGATCGTAATTCAAGCTCTTGAGGTCGTCCGGGAGGCGCAGGTCGCTGTCGTCGAACGGAGCGCTGGCCATGGTGCGCGCCAGCTCCTGCAACCAATCCTCTGAAAACGGGGCTGATGTGGGGGCGAGCGGCCCGGGCGCGGGTGTGGGCGGCGCGGGCGGGGGAGGCGGGGCCGGCTCGGCGGGCGCTGGAGCCGCGACCGTGGCGGGCGCCGGCGTGAGGTTGTTGGCTGAGGCGGGCGATGCGCTTCGCGCCAGGACCGTGATCGCTGAGAGGTGTCCGCACAAGGCTATGAAGTTGCGGCGATCCATGGTCCCTCGTCTCCGCAATTGCGAGAGCGCTCTACAACGGCGAAATGTCTGCAAACGCTTGAACAGTGGCCGGAAAGCCGTCGCGCATCCCCCCGAATGCGCTGCGGCTGGGCGCGCCCGCCAAGTGGCAGTTTTCGTTAGTCTTTAAGGCCTTTTTAGGGCGTCTTCGCAACCGCGAAATCGTCGCGGCGGGCGGTTTTTTCACCGCTTTTATGCGCCGCGCGCGCAAGATGTGAAGCTTGCGCTCACCAGCACGTGTCTTGATCCATGCCGGCGGTTCAGCCATATGCCGACAGAGGAATTTGGAGATGCGCATGGTGAGAGGAATCATCGCCCTGGCGCTGGCGTTTTGCGGATGGGCGGGTGCTTACGCGGCTCCCGCGCCGATCGTGAAAGCGCGGCTTACGGCGGATGTGGCGGCGGTCGCGCCGGGCCAAAGTTTCTGGGTCGCGATCCATCAGGACATCCGCCCCGGCTGGCACACATACTGGGTGAACCCGGGCGACGCGGGCGAACCGTTGACGGTGGAGTGGAGCCTGCCGCCCGGCTTCACGGCGGGCGAGATACAGTTCCCCGTGCCCGATGTCATCCCCGTCGCCAGCCTCGTGAACTACGGCTACTCCAATAACGCGGTCATGTTGGTTCGGGTGCAAGCCCCGGCGACGACGCCCGCGCGGCCCTTCGAGATCAAGGCGCGCGCCCGCTGGCTGGTGTGCGAGGAGGTCTGCATCCCCGAAGAGGCCGAGCTGTCGCTGACCCTCAGCCCGGGCGAAACATTTGCTTCCGCAGACGCAGGGGCCATCGCCGCGGCCGCCGCCAAGCTCCCCGGACCGTCGCCATGGCTGGCCTCGGCCGAGGCCGGCGCCGAAGCAATACGCCTCACGCTCGCCGGCGCTGGAGCAAGCGTCGGCGCGCGCTTCTTTCCGCTCGATTGGGGACATGTCGACAACGCCGCGCCGCAATCCGTCGCCCCCGCCGGAGGCGACCTTGTGCTGACGCTTCAGCGCGGTGAGTTGAAGTCTTCGTCCCCTGCGCCCCTCAAAGGACTGATCGTCATGGGCCGGGACGAGGATCGGCGCGGATACTGGGTTGAGGCGCCAGTGCGCTCGGTCGCATCTCTCGGCTTTGCGCCTGCGGCCGCCGATGCGGACGGCGCCGGGGGCGGTCTCGGGCTTCTGGGCGCCGTCGCCTTCGCCTTTCTCGGCGGCGCCATCCTGAATTTCATGCCCTGCGTGTTCCCGATCCTCGCCATCAAGGCGATGTCTCTCGCAGGCGCGGCGCGCGGCGAGGGGAGGCGGCACGGCTTCGCCTATCTCGCCGGGGTTATGGCCGCGTTCGCCGCGGTCGCCGCAATCGTGATCGCGCTGAAGGAGAGCGGGGCGGCGTTCGGCTGGGGCTTCCAGTTTCAGTCGCCCGCCTTTGTGCTATTTATGGCCGTACTGTTTTTGGGCCTCGGCTTGAGTTTGTCGGGGGTGTTCCATCTGGGCGGCGGCCTGTGCCGCGCCGGTGAGGGCATGACGAGGCGCGGCGGCGTCTCGGGCGTATTCTTCACGGGCGTGCTCGCCACCATAGCCGCCACGCCGTGCACCGGGCCGTTCATGGGCGCGGCGCTTGGCTACGCGTTCGCCCAGCCGCCCGTAGAAACGCTCGCCGTCATTCTGGCGCTCGGCCTTGGCTTTGCGGCGCCCATGACGGCTCTCGGTGTGGCCCCCGGCGTCGCTCGCCTGCTGCCGAGGCCCGGCCCGTGGATGGAGACGCTAAAACAGGCCATGGCCTTTCCGCTCTACGCAACGGCTGCGTGGCTCGTCTGGGTGCTGAGCGTTCAGCGCGGCAGCGACGGCGTGCTTGCGGCGGGCGTCGGTCTGCTCGGGGTTGGCGTCGCCTGTTGGCTGTGGGGGCGGGCAAACGGACCCTCCCTGCGCGCGGCGGCGCTGGCCTTCCTCGCCGCGGCGCTCACAGCTTCCGCCACGCTGCTGCCCGACGAGGCGCGCGGCCCGGCGGCCGTCGCCGCGTCCGGACGCGGCCCCGCGCCCGAACCATACTCCGCCACGCGCCTCGCCGAACTTCGCGGGCAGGGGCGTCCGGTTTTCGTGAATTTCACCGCCGCCTGGTGCGTCACATGCAAGGCGAACGAACGGCTGGCGCTCTCCTCGGCACGGATGCGCGAGGCCTTCTCAGCGGCAGGGGTCGTCTATCTCAAGGCGGACTGGACGACCTACGACGCGGACATCACCGCCGCGCTCAAAAGCTTCGGCCGGGCGGGCGTCCCCCTTTACGTCCTCTATCCGCCAAACAGCGGCGAGCCGGACGTGCTGCCGCAGATTTTGACCGAGGCGATGATCGTCGATCGGCTCGGGCGCTTTTCGCCAAACCAAGCCACAGGAGTAGCATCCCATGCGCGTTAGCTCTGTCATGAAACCCGTCGCGGCCGTCATGCTGGCCCTGAGCCTGTCCGGGCCGGCCCTCGCCAAGCCGCAGGTCGGCGCGCCCGCGCCCGATTTCGCCGGCGTCGACGCCACGGGCAAAACCTGGAAGCTTTCCGACCTGCGCGGCAAAATCGTCGTGCTGGAATGGACGAACGAAGGCTGCCCTTACGTGCAGAAGCATTACAAGACCGGCAACATGCAGGCCCTCCAGAGCGCGGCCGCATCGGCGGGCGTCGTCTGGCTGACGGTCGCCTCCTCGGCTGAAGGGACGCAAGGCCACTTCACGCCCGAGACCGCCAAAACGTTCGTCCAAAACTCCAAAGCCGCCGCCTCCGCCGTGTTGCTCGACGCCAGCGGCGCCATCGGCAAGGCCTTCGCCGCGGAAGTCACCCCGCACATGTATGTGATCGACCCGGCCGGCAAGCTGGCCTTCATGGGCGGCATCGACGACAACCCGTCATCCGATCCCGCCACGGTGAAAGGCGCGAAAAACTATGTCACCGCCGCGCTTGCGGAATTGAAGGCGGGTAAGCCGGTGTCGGAAGCCGTCACACGGCCCTATGGGTGCACGGTGAAATACAAATCCTAAAAGGGGCGGCGCCGACGCCGTTTCATCGTTCAATTATATTGAACTAAAGCCCCCTGTCGTTTATGAGAGATTGGCGCAAACGTCGGATTCGGCGTTTGCGCCTTTGACATTTCAGCCTCCCTCGCGGTAATCGGTATTTACCGCCATGCGGAATTAAATCGAATAATCAGGTTTCGTTGCGATGAAGAAACGTCTTTCTCTCAGCCTCCTCAGCGCGGCGATCCTTGTTTCAGGATGCGATCAGAAGCCCCAGGCGCAGCAGGCCGCGCCGCCGCCGCCGCCCGTGACGGTCGCCCAGCCTTTGCAGAAAACCGTCACCGAGTGGGACGAGTACACCGGCCGCTTCGACGCGGTCGATTTCGTCGAGGTGCGCTCGCGCATCTCGGGCGTGCTGAATGAAGTGAAGTTCCGCGACGGCGACATGGTCAAAAAGGGCGATCTGTTATTCGTGATCGACCCGCGCCCGTTCGAGCGCGTGCTGGAGCGCGAGAAGGCCAATCTCGCCTCCGCGCAGGTGCGGGCAGAGTTCACCGCCAAGGATGTGGAGCGCGCGCGCCCGCTTCTGCGCAACGCCACCATTTCCGAGCAGGTGTTCGACCAGCGCACGCAAGCCGCGCGCGAGGCCGAGGCCGCCGTGCGCTCCGCCGAGGCGAGCGTGCGCTCCGCCGAGCTCGACGTGGAGTTCACCCGCATCGCCGCGCCCATCTCGGGCCGCATAAGCCGCAAGCTGGTGACCGAGGGCAACTATGTGACGGGCGGCTCCGCCACCGGCACTCTGCTCACCACCATCGTCTCGCTCGACCCGATCTACTTCTATTTCGACGTGAGCGAAAACGACTATCTCAAATACGCCCGTCTGGATCAGTCCGGCGCGCGGCCCTCCTCGCGCACGACTGCGAACCCGATCTTCCTTGCCCTACAGGACGAGACCGGCTTCCCTCACGGCGGCAAGATGGATTTCGTCGACAATCGTCTTGACTCGGGCACCGGCACCCTTCGCGGCCGCGCCGTTTTCGAGAACAAGAACGGCCTGTTCTCGCCCGGCCTGTTCGCGCGCGCGCGCCTCGTCGGAAGCGGCGAATACAAGGCCCTGATGCTGCCCGACGCCGCGATCGCCTCGGATCAATCCAACCGCATCGTCTTCGTGGCGGCGGAGGATGGCTCGGTGTCCGCCAAGCAGGTGACGCTCGGTCCTGTCATCGACGGGCTGCGGGTCATTCGCGGGGGCGTCGAACCGACGGATTGGATCATCGTGAGCGGAGTGCAGCGCGCGCGGGTGGGCGCGAAAGTGACGCCCCAGCGCGCCACCCTCGATGCGACCGGCACGCCAGTGGCGGCGAAGTAGGAGCGCCCCATGCGGTTCAGCCACACCTTCATCCGGCGGCCGATCTTTGCGGCGGTGCTGTCGATTTTCATCATGATCGTGGGCGGCATCGCCTACTCGTCGCTCCCCGTCGCGCAGTTCCCCGAGGTCGCCCCGCCGACCGTCTCCGTCACGGCCACCTATCCCGGCGCCAACGCCCAGATCGTCGCGGACACGGTCGCGACCGTGCTGGAGCAGGAGATCAACGGCGTGGAGAACATGATTTACATGTCCTCCCAGTCAACCGCGTCCGGCACCGTCTCCATCTCCGTTGTGTTCGAACTTGGCACTAATCTCGACCAGGCGCAGGTGCTGGTGCAGAACCGAGTGGCGGTCGCCGAGCCGCGCCTGCCCGAGGAGGTGCGCCGCACCGGCGTCCTCGTGCGTAAAAACTCGCCCGACCTGCTGATGGTCGTGCACATGATCTCGCCGGACAACACCTACGACCAGCTCTACATCTCCAACTACGCGCTTTTGCAGGTGCGCGACCGCGTCGCGCGTGTGAAGGGCGTCGGCAACATCAACCTGTTCGGCCTGCGCGAATACTCGATGCGCGCCTGGCTCGACCCGGACAAGATCGCCTCGCTGAACATGACGGCGTCCGAGGTCGTGGCGGCGCTCCAGGGCCAGAACGTGCAGGTCGCGGGCGGCGCGCTCGGACAGCCGCCGGTGCTTGACAACGCCACCGCCTTCCAGACCACATTGCAACTTCGCGGACGCCTGACCCAACCCGAAGAGTTCGGCGAGATCGTCATCAAGACGGGGGAGGGCGGGCGCATCACTCGGCTGCGGGACGTGGCCCGGCTGGAACTCGGCGCGCTGGACTACCAAACCAACGGCTATCTGGACGGCAAGCCAGCCGTGGTGCTCGCCGTGTCGCAGACGCCAGGCTCCAACGCGCTCGAAGTCGCCAATGGCGTGAAGGCGGTGATGGAGGAGGCCTCGCGCGGCTTCCCCACCGGCCTTGAATACCGCATTGTCTACAACCCGACGGAGTTCATTGAAAAATCCGTCGAGGAGCTGCTGAAGACGATCTTTGAGGCCGTCGCCCTCGTCGTCATCGTCGTGCTGCTGTTCCTGCAAACCTGGCGCGCCACAATCATTCCCGTCGTCGCCATCCCCGTCTCGCTCATCGGCACCTTCGCGGTGATGGCTGCGCTCGGCTACTCCATCAACAACCTGACCCTGTTCGGCCTGGTGCTCGCCGTCGGCATCGTGGTGGACGACGCCATCGTCGTGGTCGAGAACGTGGAGCGGCGGCTGTCCGAGGGCATGGCCCCGCGCGAGGCCGCTTTCGCCACCATGGACGAGGTGGGCGTGGCGCTCATCTCGATCGCGCTTGTGCTGTGCGCGGTGTTCATCCCGACGGCGTTTCTTGAAGGCATCACAGGACAGTTCTACCGCCAGTTCGCTCTGACCATCGCCGTAGCGACGGTCATCTCGGCCTTCAACTCGCTCACCTTGTCGCCCGCGCTCTGCGCTATCCTCCTAAAGCCGCACAGGCACGGCGAGGCGCGACGCTCGTGGGCCAATCCGGCGCGGTGGGGCGAGGCGTTCTTCAACGGCTTCAACACGGTTTTCGGCTGGCTTGAGCGCGGCTACGCAGCCTTCGTGCGCGGCATCCTGCGCGTCACCGCGCTCATGCTCCTCATCTACGCCGGGCTGATTGGCCTGGCCGGCTACATGTTCGTAACCGTGCCGCAGGGCTTCATCCCGCAACAGGATCAGGGCTATCTGATCACCGCGTTCGAGCTGCCGCCGGGGGCGTCGCTCTCGCGCACCGACGATGTGATCAAGCGCTCGGAAAAGCTCATTCTTGAGCAGCCGGGCGTCGCCCACACGGCGACCTTCACAGGCTTCTCGGGCGCGACCTTCACCAACGCATCGAACGCCGGCGCCATTTTCGTGACCCTCGACCCGTTCGAGGAGCGCGTGAAGGAGGGCCTGTCGGCGACCGCCATCCTCGGCAACCTGCAAGGCAAGCTGTTCCAGCAGTTCCCCGAGGGGCAGATTTTCGTGATCGCGCCGCCCTCGGTGCGCGGCATCGGCACCGGCGGCGGTTTCTCGATCCGCATCCAGGACCGTCGCGGCCGGGGTCTGCCGACCCTCACGCAGGCGACCTATGAACTGATGGCGGCGGCCAACCAGACGCCCGGCCTCACCCGCGTGTTCACGACCTTCACCATCACCACCCCGCAACTGTTCGTCGATGTGGACCGGGTGCGTGCGCAAATCCTCGACGTGCCGCTTGAAAACATTTTCGAGACCCTGCGCATCTATCTTGGCTCGGCTTACGTGAACGACTTCAACGCGTTCGGGCGCCCCTACCGCGTGACGGCGCAGGCCGACGGGCCGTTCCGGATAAACCAGGAAGACATTGCGCGGCTGAAGACCCGCAGCGCCTCGGGCGCCATCGTGCCGCTCGGCTCCGTCGTCACCTTCCGGGACATCTCCGGCCCGAGCCGTGTGCCGCGCTACAACCTCTATCCGGCCATCGAACTGCAAGGCTCGACCGCGCCCGGCGTCTCGTCCGGCGAGGCGATCCGCTTGATGGAGGAGCTCGCCGCCCGCATCTTGCCCGACGGCATCGGCTACGAATGGACCGAACTGTCCTATCAGGAGAAGCAGGCGAGCGGCTCGGCGCTTGCGATCTTCGGCCTCGCCATCCTATTTGTGTTCCTGGCGCTGGCCGCGCAGTACGAAAGCTGGACGTTGCCCTTCGCCATCGTCCTCATCATCCCGATGTGCTTGCTCTCAGCGATCCTCGGCGTCTGGTCGCACGGGCTGGACGTGAACATCCTCACCCAGATCGGGTTCATCGTCTTGGCGGGTTTGGCGGCGAAAAACGCCATCCTCATCGTGGAGTTCGCGGTGCAGTTGGAGGAGCAGGGGCGAAACCGCTTCGACGCGGCCGTTGAGGCGTGCCGTCTGCGGCTGCGCCCGATCCTGATGACGTCCTTCGCTTTCACGCTCGGCGTCGTGCCGCTCTACATCGCGACGGGCGCCGGGTCGGAGATGCGGCAGGCGCTCGGCACGGCGGTATTTTACGGCATGCTCGGGGTGACGCTGTTTGGCCTCATCTTCACGCCGGTGTTCTATGTAGTGATCCGCGGGCTGTTCCCTGGCAAACGCAGCGAGGAACCCGCCACCGCTGCGCCGCAACCAGCCGAATGAGTGCGCCGATATGTCAAGGCAAATATAACGGCGACACAGAAACGTGATGGTTCAATTTTACCGAACCGTCTTAGTTTTGCAGCAAACGCATTTTAATCTTCAAACATCATCAAAGGCGGAAGGCCGCGTGCTTCCGCCAAAGTTAGGTGCATCTCATGATCAACATCACAGTGAACGGCCGCGACATGTCCGTCGCCGCCGACCCGGACACCCCGCTTTTGTGGGTGTTGCGCGACGAAATCGGCCTCATGGGCACGAAATACGGCTGCGGCGTGCAACAGTGCGGCGCCTGCCGTGTTCACATCGACGGCGAACTGACCCCCGCTTGCGGCGTCGCCATCGGCGACCTCCAGGGCAAATCCATCGTCACCATCGAAGGCCTGTCTGGCAAAGTCGCTGAAGCGGTCGTGGCGGCGTGGGATAAGCATCAGGTCGTCCAATGCGGCTACTGCCAGTCCGGGCAGATCATGGCCGCCGCCGCGCTGCTGACGAAAAACCCCAAGCCGACCGACGCAGAGATCGACCTGGACGAAAACATGGGCCGCAACGTCTGCCGCTGCGCCACCTATCACCGCATCCGCGCCGCGATCCATGACGCGGCCAAAACGCTGGAGGGCTAAGCCATGAGACCTGGAGCAAAAGCTGATCTTGGTTCGCAGCCGTCCGCCAGCCGCCGCGACTTTCTGAAAGGCGCTGGCGTCATAGGCGCTGGCCTCATCGTCGGCTTCAACATCGGCGCCGACGGCCGCGCCGTCGCAGCAACCGGCGATCTTGTCGCCAACCCCTTCGTCATCATCGCCCCAGACGGCGCCGTGACGGTGCTCTCCAAGCATATCGAGTTCGGTCAAGGGACGTACACCGGCCTTGCGACGATTGTCGCCGAGGAGCTTGACGCCGACTGGTCGCAGGTGAAGGTGGAGGCTGCGCCCGCCGACGCGTCGAAGTATAACAATTTTGAGTTCGGCCCTGTGCAAGGCACGGGCGGATCGACCGCCATGGCCAACTCCTGGGAGCAGCTCCGCAAGGCCGGCGCCACGGCGCGCGCGCTGCTTGTGGCCGCCGCCGCGAAGACTTGGAAAGTCCCGGCCGCCGAGATCGCGGTTCAAAAAGGCGTCGTAACCCATGCGAAAAGCGGCAAATCCGCCAAATTCGGCGAACTCGTCGCTGTCGCCGCCACGCTGACGCCGCCGTCTGACGCGCCGCTGAAAGACCCGAAGAATTTCACGCTCATCGGCACAACCATTCCGCGCGTTGACGGGCGCGCGAAGCTCGACGGCAGCGCCGTTTTCACCATAGACGTGAAACGCGAGCGGTTGCTGACCGCACTGCTGCAGCGCCCGCCCCTGTTCGGCGCGACGGTCAAGTCCTTCGATGCGACGGCGGCGAAAGCGGTCAAAGGCGTGGTCGATGTGGTGCAGACGCCCCACGGCGTCGCGGTGCTCGCCAACGGCTTCTGGGCCGCAAAAAACGGCCGCGATGCGCTCACCGTCGAATGGGACGACTCGAAGGCCGAGAAGCGCGGCTCCGCCGAGATCCTGGCCGAATACAAAGAGTTGCTGAAAAAGCCAGGCGTTCCCGTCTCCGAGAACCGCGGCGATGTGGACAGCGCTTTCGGCGATGCGCTCGAAGCGTTCCTGGACGATAAGAAAGCCACGACCGAGAACAAAGGCGACGCCGACGCGGGCCTGCGCAGCGCGGTCAAGGTGGTCGGCGGCGTGTTCGAGTTCCCTTTCCTGGCGCACGCGCCAATGGAGCCGCTCGACTGCGTCGTCGAGCTCTCTCCAGGCAAATGCGAGATCTGGGCCGGGTCGCAGATCCAGACCCTTGACCAGATAAACGCCGCACGGGTGGCGGGCTTGAAGCCGGAGGAGGTGGTGATCCACACGCTCATGGCGGGCGGCAGCTTCGGCCGCCGGGCCACGCCCAACTCGGACGTGGTGGCGGAGGCCGTCGCCATCGCCAAGGTCATCGACGGGCGCGCGCCAATCAAGCTCGTCTGGACGCGTGAGGACGACATCGCAGGCGGCCGCTACCGCCCCATCTTCATGCACGAGGTGCGCGCCGGCCTCGATAAAGATGGCAAGATCGTCGCCTGGAAGCAACGCATTGTCGGCCAGTCCTTCATCAAGGGCACGGCGTTCGAGGGAATGCTCATCAAAAACGGCGTCGACGTCACTTCCGTCGAAGGCGCGAACAATCTGCCTTACGACATTCCGAACTTCTATGTCGACCTGCATACGACGAATGTCGGCGTGCCGACGCTGTGGTGGCGTTCTGTCGGCTCGACGCATACTGCCTATTCGGCCGAGACAGTGATGGACGAACTCGCCGAAGCCGCCGGCGTCGATCCGGTCGAGTTCCGGCTGAAGCTTCTTGGCGAGAACCACAAGCGCCATGCGGCCGTCTTGAAGCTCGTCGCGGAAAAATCCGGCTGGGGGTCGCCGCTGCCTGAAGGCGTGGCTCGCGGCGTGGCTTTGCACGAGTCGTTCAAGAGTTACGTGGCGCAGGTCGCCGAAGTGCGCATCGTCGAGGGCCGCGTCAAGGTCGACCGGGTCGTCTGCGCGGTGGATTGCGGCGTGCCGATCAACCCGGACATCATCGCGGCGCAGATGGAGGGCGGGATCGGCTTCGGCCTCGGCGCCGTCCTGTTCGACGCGGTGACGCTGAAGGATGGGCAGGTGGAGCAATCGAACTTCCACGATTACATTCCGCTGCGCATCGGCGACATGCCCAAGGTCGAGGTGCACGTCATGCCGTCCGCCGAAAAGCCGACCGGCGTAGGCGAGCCGGGCGTGCCGCCCATCGGCCCCGCGGTCGCCAACGCGGTCTACAAGCTCACGGGCAAACGGGTGCGCTCGCTGCCCTTCAGCCTCACGGAGTTCGGCCGGGTGTAAACGGATCGTCGGAGGCGCCCTGATCGAAGGGGCGCCTTGGCGATGCGGTCGCGCAGGCTTAATGTGTCGCGATGAGCACACAGCATGACACGCAGGCTCGGGCGCCCATTTCGGCCTTCACCGAATATGTGCTGCCCGACCTTGACCGATGGACGCGCGATGGCGCCCACGCCGCGCTTATCACCCTGATCGGCATCGAGGGCGGGGCGCCACGTCCCATCGGCGCGCAGATGGCCGTCGCCGAGGATGGGCGCGCCTCTGGGCATATCTCCGGCGGGTGCCTGGAGGGCGCGCTCATCGCCGAGGCGCGCGCCGCGATGGCGGAGGGGCGCAACCGACTGGTGCGCTACGGCAAGGGGTCGCCCTATATCGACGTGCGCCTGCCCTGCGGCAGCGGCCTCGACCTTTACATCGATCAATTCTCGCCCGCACGTTTCGCCGCCGACATGGCGCAGCGCTGGGCCGACAGACAACCGCTCGCGCATGTGACGGACCTTGACGCCGGCGTCTCGACCATCCGCGCGGCCGAGGCGGGCGAGCGATCCCGGCTGGAGGGGCGGCTTTTCACCCGAGTGCATGCGCCGCGTCCCCGGTTGATGCTGGTCGGCGCTGGGGCTGCGGCGGGCCACCTGTCGGCCTTGGCGGACAGCATGGGATGGCACGTCGATCTCGTCACCCCCAACGCCGGAGAGATCGGCCTTTGCGGCGACGCGCATGGCGTTCGCGTGCGCGAGTTGCACGGCGAAGCGCTCGCCGCCGCCGTGGCGGGCGATGCGTTCACCGCCGGCGCGGTGGTCTTCCACGATCACGAATGGGAGCTTCCCGTCATCGCCGCTATGCTGCGCACAGAGTGCTTCTACATCGGCGCGGTCGGCAGCCGGCGCGTGCATGAACTGAGGCTCGACGCCTTGCGCGGCATGGGGTTCGGCTCGGATGCCTTGCGGCGCATTCGCGGCCCGGCGGGCCTCATCGGCGCGACCAAAAGCCCACCCACGCTCGCCCTCTCGGTTATGGCGGAAATCGCGGCTGCGGCGCGCGATTCGGACATTATAGCGTGACCGCCATCGCGCAGGCGCCGGCCCTCGGCTGTGTTGTGCTGGCCGCAGGCCTCTCCCGGCGCATGGGCGGCGAGCACAAGCTGCTGAAAGCCTGGCGGGGCCGGCCGCTGCTCGACCATGCCCTTGTTGCGGCGAGCGCCTCCGGCCTTAGCGCCATCGTGGTGGTGACGGGCGCGCGGGGGAACGAGGTCGCCGATCTCGCCTCGCGGCGCGGCTTGCCGGCGGTCCATAACGCTGAGTTCGCGGAGGGAATGGGATCGTCAATCGCGGCCGGCGTTCGCGCGTTGCCGCCGGGGCTGGCGGGGGCGTTCATCGCGCTGGGCGACATGCCCCTTGTCCGGCCCGACGATTACGTAGCTCTCGCCGCCGCGTTCGATGCGGCCGACCCCGCCATCATCTGCGCGCCCGCGCATGGCGGCCGGCGCGGGCATCCTGTGCTTTTCGGCCGGGCGCATTTCGAGGCGTTGGCAGGATTGCGCGGCGATGCTGGCGCGGCTTCGATCGTCAAGGCTGCATGGAGGGTTGTGCTCGTGGAGCGTCCGACGAACGGCGTCCTGGCGGATTTCGACACGCCTGACAGCTTTGAGCAACATCCTATGACTTAAAGCGTTTTTCCTCTTGTCAAAGCGCCTGCTGTTTCTTTAAGCATGTTGCGTTGCACAATGCTCGTTGTGCGGCGCAGCGGCCGCGTTTCGACGAAAATGTGTGACGTTTTCGGTTCCGCGCGTCTAACATGGGCGGGGCCAGCCTGCGCCAGCTTCTCATTGAAACAAGGGACAGAGGTTAACGCCATGCAAGAGATGCCCCAATTCGCCGAAATGCCCGAATCCGTTCGCAACATTATGAAGTCAAGCATCGAACAGGCAAAAAAGGCTTTCGACACCTTCATAGCCGCCAGCGAAAAGGCGATGTCGAACTTCGAGTCGACCGCTCCGCAAATGAGCAACAGCGGCATGAAAGCGGTGAACGAGAAGATCGCCGAGTTCACCAAAGCCAACGCCAACGCCAACTTCCGTTACGCCATGCGCCTGGCCGACGCCAAGCAACTAAGCGAAGTCGTGGAACTGCAGAACGCCCACGTCCGCGAGATGATGGACAGCTTCACCAAGCAGATGGAAGAGATGCGCCACGTCATGACCGAGTTCATGAAAGAGGGCGCCAAGACCATGCAAAACATGCCCGGCATGCCGAACTTCAACAACAACTAAGTCGCGCCGCGCGCCGGGCGGCAAGCCTGGCGCGCTTGTGCTCAATCAACGCGTCGGCGCGCCGGCGCCGTCCATTGCGGCTCCAGGTCATTCTCGGTCAGCGTGTTTTGAGATGGCGAAGGCTCGGGCTCGCCTTCTGCATCAACGGCCATCCGCAACGAACCCAGGTCCGTGACTTCATCCGTTGTGATCCGCTGCGCGGGTTGTTCGGCTGCATTGTCCGCTATGAGCGACTGCACCGCGTCAAACCCCGCCCATGCCCGCTCCCCGAGCTTCGACACGGCGCCTTCGGCGTTCTGGCACACCTCGGGATTACGCCCGCAGAAGCCGCGGATGTCGCGCAGCGTCGCCTGCGCGGCGGTGTAAAGCGCTTGCTTGTCCGCGGGGTCGGACGGCAGCAACAGCAAAACAATGAACGACCAGAACAACAGTTTCAGCAGGGTCATGGCGGCGCGCCCTTTTCCACACTCTGCGCGCGATCATCCCGCAAAATCTGCAAAAAACCGGCAAGACGGCCGATAAAGCTCGATACGCATTCAAAGCAAATGTTTGCGACGCCGTTAGCGAAGTCTTCACCCTGTCGTGGCATGACAGGGCAGGGTGAGAAGGCGAATGCGGAAAAGGCCATGAGCACAATTTGGAGCCGGTGGCGGCGAAAGGCGATCGGTGCGGCGTTCGCGACCCTGACGTTATGTGCGGCGATCAACGCCCTGTTTTTGCAAACGCCGCGCAATGCGGGCCTGCCGGGCGCTTCCGAGACGGTCGCCGCGCTCCCGGCGGGCAAAAGCGCCGAGACGCCAGTGCGAGCCGGCGCGGGCGCGCCTCCCCAGCCGTCCGAGCCGCGATCCGCGGCCACGCCTGAAACCATCCGCGCCGTGCAAAGGGAACTCGCGCGGCGCGGCTACCGGGTCGGGGCCGAGGACGGCCGTGTTCGCATGATCATGCGCGAGGCGATCGTGGCGTACGAGTTCGATCGCGGGCTGCCGCTCACCGGCGAGCCGGACGAAAGGCTGCTCAAAGACATGCTGTTCGCTCCTCCCCTGCCCAGGGGCAAGCGCGATCAGGCCGAAGCGCGCTTCGAAGGCGACGGCGCGCTCGTGCGCCGGGTGCAGCAGGCTCTGGCGGAGTTGGGCTTTGGTTCACCGCCCGTCAGCGGCGAGATGGATGACAAGACCCGCGCCGCCCTGCGCCAATTTCAGGCCAACCGCAAGCTCGGCGAGACTGGCGCGCTTTCCGAGCGCACGCTGTTCGAGATCGCCGTCGTGACGGGCAAGCCGATCACGGTTGGGCCGTAACCGCGTCTCAACGATAGACTCGGGTTCCGCGCCGCGGCTTTTTGGGCGGCGGAGGCGCCGGCGGCGGCGCCGCTTTCTCCGGCCCTTTGGCGACGAGCAGGGCGTCCGTCTCCTTTTGCGGCTCGCACGTGGTCTGGCTTAGCGCCGCGTTCGTCGCCTCTAGGAAATCGGGGCTGCGGATCGGCGCCTGCATCAGCGCCACGCCGGTCATGGACGGGGTGATGACGATGATCTGATCCTCGCCGTCCTCGGTCTTCTCGGACACCGTTTCGCGGGCGATGCGCTCGCGCGGGACGAGCAGCAGCCGGAGGTCGCGGCGGCGCGCCTCGGCGCCGGTGATCACGTAGAAGTTCTCGCCGAACCGTGTGTAAATCGCCAGCGTCCAGGTGGCGTCGGGGAGATAGGGCCGCAGCAGCAGGTTTTTCTGTGTGAGGTCGAAACGGCAGAAAGCGGCCGCCACGTCCGGCGCCATCATGGCCAAGGGCGGGTTCTCGGTCGCCGGCGGGAGAAGCTGATAGGCGTTCGGCTCGGACAGGGCCGACAGGCGCGCCCAGGCGTCCCGTTCGGCCACGTAGGGCACGCTCAGCACGGCGGCGATGTGGATGACCCCGCTGAGGCTCAGGGCGCCCGCGATCCACAGCCATGGCGGCTTCAGTCCGCCGATCCATTTGAGCGCCTCTAGCCGCACGCGATCCTCCGGATGACGGGGAGGATTTCCGAACGCGTTTCGCGGCTGCCCGCCTCGGCGGCGTTCTGGGGCTTCAGCACCTTCAGCGTCAGCATAAGGCCGTCCGCGTCCGCGGTCGGCAGCCAGTTGCCGGGCCGGGCGCGCGGGGCGAGCCGCACGCGGAAGCTGCCGTCAGGCAGCAGGGCGATGTTTTTGCTGTTGAAGGCGTGGCGCTCGGCCTTGTTCTTGATGGGCGCGCCGGCGTCGTCGAAGGCCGCGATGCTCCACCATAAGGCGTTGAACGGGCGACCCGCGATTTCGTAATCGCACTCGGGCGAGAGCGCGTCGCCATCGCTGTCCTCGCGCGCCGTGAAGGTGAGGGCGGTCGATGAGGTGACGGGGAGCTGCCCGGAGCGGGCCATTCGGGCGCGGGTGTAGGGGTCGGCGTCGAGGCGGCTTTCGGACGGCCAGGTTTTCCACGGCCCAACCTGGCTGACGTTGAACGCGGCGCCGTCGTCGATGAGCCGCCACGCCGAGCCGACGCCCACGACGAGCGCGAGCAGACCAAAACCGACGATCTTCAGCAGAACCTTCACCGCAGCCTCACGAAGCAGCTCATGCCGGTCACTCGGTTCGCACCGTGGATGGACGCGCCAGCGATGCGTCGCGATCGGCGGCCGCTTCGTCGAGCTTGGGCGTCTCCTTGAACATTTTGTTCAGGTTCAGCAGAACCTTCTTCGTGCGGGCGGGCATGGACTTTGTCGCCTCGGCGGTCGCGCTGAGGTCGGACCCGTCGCGCGGCGCGGCGGCGAGGCGGGCGAGCTCTTCCTGCTGGCGCGGATGCACCGGCAGCCCGGGGATGGTTGGGATGTTGTAGCTCGTATGCGCCGCCGTCATGAACTGCTTCCAGGCGGGCGCGGCGAAACCGCCGCCGGTCACGTCGTTCATCGGCGTGAAGTTGTCGTTCCCAAGCCAGATGCCTGCGACGAGCTGGCCCGTGTAGCCGACGAACCACGCATCCCGATATTCCGAGCTTGTGCCGGTTTTGCCGGCGGAATAGGTGAAGTCCAGTTCGGCGGCGCGCCCCGTGCCTTCCGTCACCACCGCGCGCATCATCTGGTTCAGATATTCGATGTCCTTGGTGTCGAAAAGCTGGCCGGGGGCGAGAGCGGGCTTGGGCGCCGCCGGCTCCGCCTTCTCCGCGCCGCGACGGCCGCGACGGCCGGTTTCAGGCGCCGCCTCGGCCTCGGGGTCGCCGGCTTTGATGGCGACGTTGACCGGCTTGTCCGCCCCGCGCGCTTTTGCGCATTTCACTCGCTCCTCCTCTTCGGAGCCGCGCGTGTAGACCACTTCGTCCTTCATGTTGCGCACTTCGGTGAGGGCGTAGGGGCACACCGCGTAACCGCCGTTGGCGAATGTCGCGGTGCCCGCCACGTGGCTGAGCGGCGTGATGCCCTGGTCGCCAAGCGACATGGTGCAGGTCTTGTTGATGACGATGCCGAGCTTGCGCAGCGTGGCGAGCACGCGGTCGCGGGTCACCTTTGGGTCGAACGACATCTTCGCCGCGATCGTGTTGCGCGACAGGGCGAGGGCAGTCGACATGGTCATGCTGCCTTTGTAGCCGCCCTCGTAGTTGCCGATGGTGTGGCTGCCGCAGCCGACCGGGCTGTCGAGCCAGATGGAGTTCGGCCGATAGCCGCGCTCCACCGCCGTCAGATACACATACGGTTTAAACGACGAGCCGGGCTGGCGAATGCCGTGAGCGGCCCGGTTGAACTGGCTGTCGCCGTAATCCTTGCCGCCGACCATGGCCCGCACCGCCCCGTCCGTCTCCATGCCGACGAGCGCCGCCTGGCCGATGCGCTTGGCGCGTCCGTGCTGGGTGATGATGCCGGCGATGGCCTGCTCGGCCGCCGTCTGCATGCCGGCGTCGAGCGTCGTCGTGGCGACGAGCGAGAATTCGCCTTTGCCGGCCATCACGCGCTGGATTTCCTCAAACGCCCAGTCGAGATAGTAGTTCGGCGCGTCCACGCCGGTCCGCTCGATGACCTTCGCCGGGTTGAGGCGCGCGCCGTGCACCTGGCCCTCGGTCATGTAGCCTGCGTCCACCATGGCGGTGAGCACCACGTTCGAGCGCGCCCGCGATTCGGCCGGGTTGGCGTGGGGCGCGTATTTCGTCGGAGCTTTGTACAAACCCGCGAGGAGGGCGGCCTCGGCGAGATTGATGTCGCGTACGGACTTGCCGAAATAAAACTGGGACGCCGCCTCAACGCCGAACGCGCCGCCGCCCATGTAAGAGCGGTCGAGATACATTTTCAGGATTTCGCGCTTGGTCAGCCGCGCCTCCAGCCAGAGCGCGATGAACGCCTCCTTGATCTTGCGGTCAAAGGAGCGCTCTGAACTGAGAAACAGGTTCTTGGCGAGCTGCTGGGTGAGCGACGAGCCGCCCTGGCTGATCTCGCGGTTCTGGATGTTGGCGACGGCGGCGCGCACGGTGCCGAAGATGTCGATGCCGAAATGCTCGAAGAACCGGCGATCCTCGGTCGCCATGGTCGCTTTGATGAGCACGTCGGGGATTTCCTCCAGCGGCACCACGTCCGAGTACAAGATGCCGCGCTTGCCGATCTCGTTTCCGGCCCGGTCGAGGAACGTCACGCTATACTCGCCGGCCGTGCGCCAGCCGGGGGTTTTCGTCTCCTCAATGGCGGGCAGACAGAAAGTGAGCAGCACGAGAAGCCCGAGAATGAAGAGGTTGGCGCCCTCGGAGGCGGCCTCGGTCGCGACCTTGCGCGCGCCTGTGACCCGAAAGCGGGCGAAAAACGCGGAATAGGACGCCCACCAATCTTGATAGCGCGCCCAGGCGCCGTAGACGCTGGAGTCGAGCCAGCTGTCGAGCGCCCACCAGTCGATGAGGCGTGCGCGGCGGTTCGGTTTGAAAATCCAGTCGTCCAAGGAAGACGCCTTCGCTGCTGTTTACCCGAATTTGTATGCGAGCCGCTCGCTTTATGGAACGGCTAAATTGGCGCCGTCCCTTCAAATGCAGGCGCCCATGCGGTTACCCACAACCCGGCGTCGCGGATGCTTAATCGGCCTTCACCTAGTATAAATCCAAAAAATCAAAGTAAAAATCGCGTTTATAATGTTTTTATTGAATAAAAACGTTGACAGCGCGGCGCTGACCGTGTACTGTTTCGGCATGATCAGAGAGTTGGGCGAACACACCGCCGGCCTCTCCTCCAAACATCCCAATCGGCGCATGAGCAAAAACACCGAGGCCGACTGGCCGGCGATGATCCAGGCCTACGCCCGCGGCGAGGCGAGCGTGCGCGACCTGTGCCGCCGCCATGGCGTCAGCGCCTCCGCGTTGTACCGCCGGCTGAAAGCGGGCGGGGTCATGCGCCGGCGAGCGCCGCCCGAGGCGGGGCTGCTCATGCGCCTCGCCAAGGCCCTGGAGAAAAAAATGTCCCGATTTGAGGAAAGCTTAAACGCCGGCGGCGCGCTCTCGACCGCCGATCAGGAGCGCGAGGCGCGCACGCTGTCGTCGCTCCTGCGCATGTTCGAGCGCATCAGCACGCTCAGCGAGCGCGAACGCAAAACCGAGGCGACCAAGGGAACAACCGTGGATGCGGACACGCTGCGCGCAGAGCTTGCGGCTCGCCTTGAAGCGTTGCGGCGACGCAGCGGGGATTGACCATCTTCCGCTCTCGGCCGATGAGGCGGCTTTTCTCCTCCAGGACTGGCAGCTATGGGCGCGCGACGATCAGTTGCCGCCAGAGAGAGAGTGGTCGATCTGGCTGATGCTCGGCGGGCGCGGGGCGGGCAAGACGCGGGCCGGCGCGGAATGGGTGCGCGGCCTGGCGCTGGGCCTCCCGCCGTTCTCCCCGCGGCCCGTCGCGCGGATCGCGCTCGTCGGCGAAACGCTGCATGACGCGCGTTCGGTGATGGTTGAGGGGCCGTCGGGCTTGCTCGCGATTCACCCGGCGCACGAGCGCCCGCGGTTCGTCGCCTCGAAGCGGGAGTTGGTCTGGCCGAACGGGGCGGTCGCGCAGGTGTTTTCGTCCGAAGATCCGGACTCGTTGCGCGGGCCGCAGTTCAGCGCGGCGTGGGGCGACGAACTGGCCAAGTGGCGGCACGCGGAGGAGACGTTCGACATGCTTCAGTTCGGCGTGCGCCTCGGCGAGCGCCCGCGCCAGATGTTCACGACGACGCCGCGCTCGTCGCCGCTGCTGAGAAAGCTGCTCGCCGATCCGGCTGTGGCGGTGACGCGGGCGGCGACTGCGGCCAACGCGGCGAACCTCGCGCCCTCGTTCATGGAGTTGGTGACGGCGCGCTATGCCGGCACGCGGCTCGGCCGGCAGGAACTGGACGGCGAGTTGATCGAGGATCGGGCGGACGCGCTTTGGCGTCGCGAAACGATTGAGCGCGCCCGCGTTCAGGCCGCGCCGCCGCTCGCGCGTATCGTGGTGGCGGTCGATCCGCCTGTGACGGCGCATAAAAACTCGGACGCATGCGGCATCGTCGCGACGGGCGTGGCCGAGGACAGCCGCGCCTATGTGCTCGCCGACGCCACATGCCAGGGCCGCCAGCCGCTCGAATGGGCGCGCGCGGCGCTTGCGCTTTACGAGCGGCTTGAGGCGGACTGCCTCGTCGCCGAGGTCAATCAAGGCGGCGAGCTTGTCGCGGAAGTGTTCCGCCAGATCGCGCCCGGCGTCCCGGTGAAGCAGGTGCGGGCGACGCGGGGCAAGGCGGCCCGCGCCGAGCCGGTCGCCGCGCTTTACGAGCAAGGCCGCGTCGCCCATGTGGGCGCGTTCGCCGAGCTTGAGGATCAGATGTGCGATTTCGGCCCCGGCGGCCTGTCCGGCGGCGCCAGCCCCGACCGGGTCGATGCGCTCGTCTGGGCGATCACAGAACTAATGCTGACCGAGCGCCGCGACCCGCGCATCCGCGCTCTCACTTAATGTTGGAGGCCGTTATGCCATTCTGGAAACGCCGCGCGCCGGCCGAAGCGAAAGCCAGCGCCGCCGGGCCGGTCATCGCCTTGCGCGAAACGGGCCGCGCCGTGTGGTCGCCTCGGGATTACGGCGGCTTCGCCCGCGAAGGCTTCGCGAAGAACGCGATCGTCTACCGCTCCGTGCGCATGATCGCCGAGGCCGCCGCGTCCGTGCCCTATCAGCTCATCGAGGGTGGGCGGATGCAGAGTGAGCATCCGCTGCTGCGGCTTCTCGCTACGCCGAACCCGGTCGCTTGCGGGCCAGACCTCATGGAGGACTGGTACGGCTACCTGCTCATCTCCGGCAACGCCTATCTGGAGGCGGTGGCGCTCGACGGCGCGCCCCGCGAGCTGTACGTGCTGCGCCCCGACCGCATGAAGGTGGTGCCCGGCGCCGACGGCTGGCCGGAGGCTTACGAATACTCCGCGAACGGCCGCACCGCGCGCTTCGAGCAGTTGAACGGCGGCGTGCGCCCGATCCTGCACATCGCGCTGTTCAACCCGGCGAACGATTACTACGGCATGTCGCCCATCGAGGCGGCGGCCACGGCCATCGACGTGCACAACGCGGCGAGCCACTGGAACAAGGCGCTGCTCGACAACTCGGCGCGGCCCTCCGGAGCGCTCGTCTACACCAGCGGCGCGCATATGACGGAAGCGCAGTTCTCCCGCCTCAAGTCCGAACTGGAGACAAACTATCAGGGCGCGGTGAACGCCGGACGACCGATGCTGCTCGAAGGCGGGCTGGACTGGAAAACCATGTCCATGTCGCCGAAGGACATGGACTTCATCGAGGCGAAGAACGCGGCCGCGCGCGAAATTGCGCTGGCGCTGGGCGTGCCGCCGATGCTGCTCGGCATCCCCGGCGACAACACGTATTCGAACTATCAGGAGGCGAACCGCGTGTTCTGGCGACAGACCGTGCTGCCGCTCGTCTCGCGCACGCTGCAGGCTATTGCGGCGTGGCTCGCGCCCGCGTTTGGGCCGGTGGAACTGCGCCCGGCGTTCGACCGTATCGACGCGCTTTCGGGGGAACGCGCCGCGCTATGGGAGATGCTGGGCCGCGCCGACTTCCTCACGGTCGAGGAGAAGCGCGCCGCCGCTGGGTTCGCCGACCAGAACCTGGAGCCATTGAGCGAGCCCGCGCTTTGACCTTCTCGTAAGCGGTTAGTCGAAGCAGTCCCACTCCGCCGCCACGATGTAAGCCTTGCCGGGCAGAACCCCGTCTTGCGAGCTGATGAGCGCGCCGGACACATAAGCCGCCGCGCCGTCGCCCTTCTCCTCCGCGCCGCCGGTGAGCGTGAAGCTGTGCTCGCCAATCTTCGCCGTCGGCCAAAGCGGATGAACGTCCGACTGTTTTGGCGACTTCAGGATTTTGGCGGCCCCGGTTTTGGCCGTGCAGGTCAAGCCATCGGCATGCGCCGCGGCCGCCGACGCAAAAAATAAAACTGCTGCAAAAATGTTACGCATCAATTGCTTACCCATGATCAACTCGAGCGGTACATAGACCATCGCCCATGCAACATGCAAAAACATTCGCTTGCGCCGATGGGCGCATTCAAGGCTACGCGAGCTTGTTCGGCGTGGCCGACGGCGCGGGCGATGTGGTGGCGCCCGGCGCATTCCGCGCCTCGCTCGCCCGGCGACCCGCGTCCGGCGTCCGCATGTTGTTCCAGCACGATCCGGCGCAGCCTGTCGGCGTGTGGGACGACATCCGCGAGGACGCGCGCGGGCTTTATGTGCGCGGACGGCTGACGGAAGGCGCGGCGAAGTCTGATGACTTACGCGCGCTGCTCGCCGACGGCGCCATAGACGGCCTCTCCATCGGCTTTCGCGCGGTCAAGTCGCGCCGCGACGCGGTTGGCCGCCGCACGCTCACCGAGATCGACCTGTGGGAGGTCTCCATCGTCACGTTCCCGATGCTCGCCGCCGCGCGCATCGCCGCCCGCCCGGCGCTCGCCGTCGCGGGCAAATCCGCGCCGCGCGCGCACTCCATCCGCCCTTAACCAACGAGGATCACATGACCGACGCATACCCGGCCTTGGAGAACAAGGCGGCGGGCGCAAACCCGCATTCCGACTACGACGACCTGATGCGCACGCTCCACGCCTTCCGCGAGGCGAACGACGAGCGGCTCGACCAGATCGAGCGCCGCATGGCCGCCGACGCCGTCACCGCTGAAAAGGTGGAGCGGCTGAACAAGGCGGTGGACGCGCTCAGCCTTAAGGCCGCTCGTCCGCCGCGCGGGGGCGAGGTGAAATCGTTCGCCGCCAATGAGCACAAGGCGGCGTTCGACGCCTACGTCCGCACCGGCGAGTTCTCCGGCCTGAAAGCGCTGGAGCTGAAAGCGCTCTCCGCCGGCTCCGGCCCGGATGGCGGCTATCTCGCGCCCTCGGTGACGGAGTCCGAGGTGCTGCGGCGCCTGTCGCAGCTCTCGCCCATCCGCGGCCTCGCTTCGGTGCGTCAGGTGTCGGCTGGCACGTATAAGAAAGCGTTCTCGACCGTCGGCACCGCGGCGGGCTGGGTGGCGGAAACGGCCAATCGCCCACAAACGGACTCGCCCACGCTCGCCGAACTCTCCTTCCCGGCCATGGAGCTTTACGCCATGCCGGCGGCGACCCAGACGCTGCTCGACGACGCCATCGTGGACATCGACCAGTGGCTGGCGGACGAGATCGAGACGACCTTCGCCGAGCAGGAGAGCGCCGCGCTCGTCAACGGCAACGGCACCTCGCAGCCGAAGGGCTTCATGAACTACACCAAGGTCGCGAACGCGAGCTGGGAGTGGGGCAAGATCGGCTATCTGGCGACCGGTGCGGCGGGGGCGTTCGCCGCGTCCAGTCCGTCCGACATCCTGCTCGACCTGATCTATGCGCTCAAAGGTCCGTTCCGCCAGAACGGAACCTTCGTGATGAACCGCAAGACGCAGGCGGCCATCCGCAAATTCAAGGCGACGACCGGCGAATATCTCTGGGCGCCGCCCGCCTCCATCGGCCAGCCGGCGACGCTGATGGGCTTCCCCGTTGTCGAGGTCGAGGAGATGCCGGACATCGCGGCGGACGCCTACGCGCTCGCGTTCGGCGATTTCCGTCGCGGCTACCTCGTCGTCGACCGGGTCGGCCTTCGCGTGCTGCGCGATCCGTACTCCGCCAAGCCCTACGTGCTGTTCTACACGACGAAGCGCGTCGGCGGCGGCGTCCAGGATTTCGACGCGATCAAGCTTTTGAAGTTCGCCGCGTCGTAATTTCCACGCATCGCCGTCAAACTATGGGCCGCGAGCGCGCCTCCCCGTTCGCGGCCCCTTTTTGTGCGAAAAAGGATAAACCATGCCCCTCATTCTCACCTCTGGCCCCGCCGCCGAGCCGGTCAGCCTTGCCGAAGCCAAGGCGCATCTGCGCGTGGACGGCGCGGACGAGGACGCGCTCATCGGCAGCCTCGTGGTCGCCGCGCGGATGCATATCGAGCACGCGCTCGATTTGGCGCTCATCACGCAGAGCTGGTCGCTTTATCTTGACCGCTTTCCCGACGGGCCTGTGGAGCTGCCGCTCGGCCCCGTGCAGGCGGTGACCGAGGTGCGGCTTTATGCGGCGAACGCGGCCGTGACCGTGCTGACGCCCGATCAATACCTGCTTGATGCGGCGTCTCGGCCCGCGCGCCTCAGCCCTATCGGGGTCTGGCTGCAGCCGGGTCGCGCGGTGAACGGGGTCGAAATCGCTTTCGCGGTTGGGTATGGGGCGACCGGCGCCGCCGTGCCGCAACCCTTGCGTCAGGCGATCCTGATGCTCATCGCCCATTGGCACGAGAGCCGCGAGGCCGCCTCGCCGGAGGAGCAGTTCGAGGCGCCCCACGCGCTTGACGCGCTCATCGCGCCGTACCGGGTTTCGCGGATATGAGGGCGGGCCAAATGCGCCGCCGCGTCGTCATTGAGGCGCCGCAGCGGGTGACCGACGGCGCGGGCGGTTTCGCCGAAACATGGGCTGCCGTCGCCACCATTTGGGCGCGCGTGTCGGCCCGCAGCGGCTCCGAAAGGGTGCGAGCGGATCGGCTGGCCAGCGCAGTCACGCACGACATAACCATTCGTTGGCGCGCAGGCGTGCTGCCGACCATGCGCGTGCGCCTCGGCGAGCGCGTGTTCGAGATTATCGCCACGGTCGAGGACGAACGCCGCCGCGTGCTCACCCTCGAATGCGAGGAGCGCGATCTGTGAGCGCGCGCGTCGCCGGGCTGGACGCCCTGAGACGCCGCCTCGCCGCCGCAGCCGAGATGCGCGGCCTTGATTCGCCCGCCGCCGAAGCCGCCGCCGCCCTCAGCGCCGCCGTTGAACAGCGATTGCGCGAGGCGGCGCCCGAGAGCGCCGCCGCCATCATCGCGCAAGCCTCGGTCGAGGCGTCGAACGGCGGGGCGCGCTTCACGGCGCGCAGTCCGCTCGCCCGCGCGGTGGAGTTCGGCGCCATGCGCCGCCCCGCGCGGCCCTGGCTACGCGCCAGCCTCGACGCCGCCCGCGCGCCCGCCGCCGCCGCATTCGCGCGCTGGCTGAAGAGAACGCTAAAAGGATCGCGCCGATGAGTTCGCCCGGTTTCGCCCTGCAAAAGGGCCTGTTCTCCGCGCTGACCGGCTCCGCCGCGCTTGTCGCGCTGCTCGGCGGCGCCCGCGTTTACGATGACGCGCCGCAGCCGGTGACGTTTCCGTTCATCACCATCGACCCGGCGCAGGAGCGCGACTGGTCGACCGGCACCGAGCCGGGGCTGGAGCATCTCGTCACCATCCATGTGTGGTCGCGCTATGCCGGGCGGCGGCAGATTTACGACGTGGCCGACGCCATCCGCGACGCGCTGGACGGCGCCAGCCTCACGCTGGAAGCGCATCGGCTCATCAACCTGCGCCATCAGTACTCCGATCTGCGGCGCGAAGAGGACGGCGAGACCTACCACGCCGCCTTGCGCTTCCGCGCCGTCACCGAACCCATCTAAGGAGACCGCCGATGCCTGCACAACGCGGCAAAGACCTGCTTTTGAAACTCGACTCGACCGGCGCCGGCGCGTTCATCACCGTCGCGGGCCTGCGCGCGCGCGGCCTCGCCTTCAACGCGGCGACCGTGGATGCGACGCACGCGGAATCGGCGGGAGAATGGCGCGAGCTGCTCGCGTCGGCCGGCCTGAAGACCGCGCGGGTCACGGGCGGCGGCGTGTTCAAGGACGAGGCGTCCGACGCCAAAATCCGCGAGCTGTTTTTCGCCGGCGCAATTCGGACCTGGCAGATGATCATCCCCGACTTCGGCGCGGTCGAGGGGCCGTTCCAGATCACTGCGCTGGAGTTCTCCGGCCAGCACGACAACGAGCTGACGTTCGAGATCGCGCTGGAGTCGGCCGGGGCGCTCACCTTCACGGCGGCCTGACATGGCGAACAGGCGCCGGGGAGAAATCAGCGCCGTGCTGGACGGCGAACCGCGCACGCTCGTGCTCACGCTTGGCGCGCTCGCCGAGCTGGAAGACGCGTTCGGCGGCGAAGACATGCTCGCGGTCGCGCGGCGGTTCGGCTCGGGCGAAATCGCGGCGCGCGACGCCATCCGTGTGATCGGCGCCGGCCTGCGCGGCGCGGGCGCGGATGTGTCCGACGCGGAGGTGGCGCGGATGCGGGTGGAAGGCGGGGCGGCGGCCTTCGTGGATATCGTCGCGAGGCTGCTCGCCGCCACGTTCCTGAGCGAGGCTGCGCCGGGAAAGCGCTAGGCGCGGCGGACATGCACGCGGCGCCGCAGCCGTTTCCGTGGGAGGCGGCGATGGGCGCGGGCTTCGGCCTTCTCCGGCTCGCCCCCGCAGAGTTCTGGGCCGCGACCCCGCGCGAGATCGCCGCCGCCGCGCGCGCTCTGAACCCGTCGCCTGCCGCCTTCGCCCGCGCCGACTACGACGCGCTCGCCGCGCGCTACCCCGATGGAGTGACCCATGGCTGACACGGTTGAAAGCCTTTCAATCGAAATCACGGCGAAAACCGACGACGCGCGCGCCAAGCTGAAAGACCTGGAAAAGCTCGGCGACAGCTTCGGGCGGCGTATCACCGGGGCCTTCGAGGACGCGGTGTTCGAGGGCCGCGGCTTCGGCGACACGCTGCGCGCGCTCGCGCTCGACCTGTCGAAGCTCGCGTTTCGGTCGGCCTTGGCGCCGGTGAGCGAGGGCATCGGCGGATTTCTCGCGCAGGCGGCCTCGGGCTTCACACCGTTTGCGAAAGGCGGCGTCGTGCAGCCGATGGTGACCCCGTTCGCCAGCGG
Organism: Hyphomicrobiales bacterium; assembly: GCA_033764775.1. Classification (GTDB taxonomy): domain Bacteria; phylum Pseudomonadota; class Alphaproteobacteria; order Rhizobiales; family Rhodomicrobiaceae; genus JAWXCE01. Next base: position 59,006 of record JANRIQ010000018.1, read on the forward strand.
CGGCGTGGTCGCAACGCCCATCGCGTTTCCGCTGGGCCGCGGGCGCATGGGGCTGGCGGGCGAGGCGGGGCCGGAGGCGATTTTACCGCTCGCGCGCGGACCGGACGGGCGGCTCGGCGTGCGCTCGGGCGGCGGTGGGGCGGTGAGCGTCACCGTCAACATCTCGACGCCCGACGCCGAGAGCTTCCGCCGCTCGGAAGGGCAGGTGGCGGCGATGCTCGCCCGGGCCGTCTCCCGTGGCCAGCGCAATCTCTGAGACCCTAGCGCCCTAAGGGCGAATAGCGCGACTGCGCGCCCGGCTTAGCCGGGAAACCGTCGCGCGGATGCGCGGCGGCAAAAAAGGAGTCGTTCATGGCGTTTCACGATGTAAGATTCCCCACCGCCATTTCGCTCGGCGCGTCCGGCGGGCCGGAGCGGCGCACCGAGATTGTGACGCTCGGCTCGGGGCGAGAGGAGCGCAACGCGCGCTGGGCCGACAGCCGCCGCAGCTACAACGCGGGCTATGGCGTTAAAACGCTGGACGATCTGCACGCCGTCATCGCGTTTTTCGAGGAGCGGCGCGGGCGGCTGCACGGCTTCCGCTTCAAGGATTTCGCTGATTTCAAGTCAAGCGCGCCGGGGGCCGCGCCAGCCGCCACTGACCAAGCGCTGGGGCAGGGCGACGACGCGCGGACGGACTTTCAGCTCGTGAAGACTTACGGCTCGGCGTTCGCGCCGTGGACGCGCGAAATCAAAAAGCCCGTCGCGGGCACGGTGAATGTGGCGGTCGCGGGCGTGGAGCAAGCGGAGGGGGTTGACTTCACGGTGAGCGCGCTCGGGCTGGTGACGTTTCTGCCGGGGAGCATTCCGCCGGCGGGCGCGGCCGTCACGGCGGGCTTTGAGTTTGATGTGCCGGTGCGCTTCGACGCCGACCGTCTGGAGGTGAATCTCGACGGCTTCCGGATCGGGTCGATCCCGAACATCCCGCTCATCGAGATCAGGCTTTAGCCCTTGCCCAGGGCTTCGCGAACTGCGTCCACGATCATTTGCGGCGGGTCTTCTCGTAGACTGCGGAGTTCCAAATCGATGCGATCCACCTTTGAGTTGGTATGAGCGAGTTGCGAGTCGATTCGATCTATCTTTCAATCGGCGCGCGCGAGTTGAGACTCGATGCGATCAAGCCGAAGCGTATGCTCCTCCTGCATGGCGGACACGCGCCCCAGCCGCGCGACCACCCAGCGCAGAGTTTGCGTATTGTCGCTCTGGGCGACTTCCAACGCTGAAACCCGGCGTTCGAGGTCCGGCCATGCAAACCTCCTCGGTCCATCGACGCAAGCAGGTAAAGCACCGGTAATCAAGACGCATGTTGCAGAATAGCAACTATTGTTCAGGGTAAAGATGAAAACGCTTTCGCCGAGCTTTCAGGCGCACCTCGATAGCGGCGCCACGCATCTGTGCTGGTGCTGGCGGCTGACGCGCGCGGACGGGGTGAAGCTCGGCTTCACCGATCACGACCGCGACCTCACCTTTGACGGCACGGCGTTCGAGGCGGCCTCCGGCTTCTCCGCAACGGAGGTGAAGGACGGCGTGGGCCTCAGCGTCGATAATCTGGACGTGTCGGGCGCCCTGTCCTCCGCGCATCTGAACGAGGACGATCTCGCCGCCGGGCTGTTCGACGACGCGCGCGTCGAGATCTGGCGCGTGCGCTGGGACGCGCCCGAGGATCGCGTGCTGATGCGCGCCGGTTCGCTCGGCGAGGTGCGCCGCGAGGGCGCCGCCTTCACCGCCGAGGTGCGCGGCCTCGCCCATTATCTCAACCAGGAGACAGGCCGCACCTATCAGTACGGCTGCGACGCGGCGCTGGGCGATGCGCGCTGCGGCGTGAACCTGTCGCTGCCCGCCTATCGCGGCGTGGGCGCGGTCGTGAGCGCGAGCGGCCACCGGCTCACCGTCTCCGGGCTGGAAGCGTTCGCCTCCGGCTGGTTCTCGGGCGGCCTTATCGCGTGGACGAGCGGCGCAAATGCGGGCCGGACGATGGAGGTGCGCACGCATGCGGGCGCGAACCTCGAACTATGGCAGACGATGGCCGCAGCCGTCGCGCCCGGCGACGCTTTCACCATCACGGCGGGGTGCGACAAGACCTTCGCTGCGTGCCGCGCGAAGTTCGCAAACGGCCTCAACTTTCGCGGCTTCCCGCATATCCCCGGCAACAATTACGTCATGGCGCCCGTCTCCACTGACGGCCAGAACGACGGGGCGGCGCGGGCATGAGGGCCGATGTCGTCGCGGCGGCGCAGGGCTGGATCGGCACGCCGTATCAGCATCAGGGCGCGCTGCGCGGCGCGGGCTGCGATTGCCTCGGACTGGTGCGCGGGGTTTTCGCCGAAGTCACGGGTCGCGCGCCGGAAGCGCCGCCGCCCTACAGCCGCGACTGGGCCGAGGCCGCCGGTCGCGAGACCATGCTGGAGGCCGCGCGGCGACATCTGCGAGAGATCTCGTCCGGCGAGGCGGCGCCCGGCGACGTGCTGATCTTCCGTATGCGCGCCGGCGCGATGGCGAAGCATGCGGCCATCCTCAGCTCGCCTAGCCGCATGATCCACGCCTGCGAGGGCGCGCCTGTGTGCGAGGTGCATCTCGGGCCGTGGTGGCGCCGCCGCATCGCTAGCGCCTTCCGCTTCCCCGATTAGGAGTTTGACATGGCGACTTTGGCGCTCTCCGCCGCTGGCTCGGCCATCGGCAACGCGGTGCTGCCCGGCGTCGGCGGCGTTATCGGGCGGGCGGCTGGAGCAGTTGCGGGCGGCTTCATCGACAGCGCGCTTTTCGGCGCGTCCGGCCAGACCAGCGCGCGCAATGGCTCGCGGCTCTCCGACCTGCAAGTCACGGCCTCGACCGAAGGCGCAGCCATACCAAGGCTTTACGGCCGCGCGCGGCTCGGCGGGCAGGTGATCTGGGCGACGAACTACGAGGAGGAAGTCGTCTCCGCATCGTCCGGATCGGGCAAGGGAACGGCGGCCCCCGCCAGCGCGGGGAAATCTTACTGCTACTACGCCAATTTCGCGGTGGCGCTGTGCGAAGGGCCGATCACGCGGGTCGGCCGCTGCTGGGCGGACGGGGAGGAGCTTGACCTCTCGCAGTTCACCTATCGCGTGCACAAGGGCGACGAGGCGCAGGCGCCGGACAGCCTGATCGAGGCGAAGCAGGGCGCTGGGCTGGCGCCAGCCTATCGCGGCCTGGCCTATGTGGTGTTCGAGCGGATGCCGCTGCGCCAGTTCGGCAACCGCATTCCGCAACTCAATTTCGAGGTGTTCCGCGCCGTCGACGACTTCGAGGCCGCCTTGCGCGCCGTCACGCTCATCCCGGCGGCGGGCGAATTCGCCTACGAGCCGACGGAAATCCGCCGCGACGCGGGCGACGGCGTGACGCTGACCGAGAACCGGCGCTCGCGGCTCGGCGGCTCGGACTTCTCCGTCGCGCTCGACCAGTTGCAGGACACCCTGCCGAACGCCGCCGCCGTGTCGCTGTTCGTGGCCTGGTTCGGCGACGACCTGCGCTGCGGCGACTGCACGATCCGGCCGAAAGTCGAGATCGCGGACAAAAAGACCGCGCCGTTGTCGTGGAGCGCCGCCGGTTTGACGCGGGCGACCGCGCAGGTTGTGAGCCAGGTGGACGGCCGCCCGGCCTTCGGCGGCACGCCGTCGGATGCGAGCGTCATCGCCGCGATCAAGGATTTGCGCGAGCGCGGCCTGTCGCCCGTGCTGACGCCGTTCATCCTGTTGGACGTGGCGGCGGGCAACACGCTGCCCGACCCTTACCGGGCGGGCACGCCAGCAGGTCAAGCCGTATACCCGTGGCGGGGTCGCATCACCTGCTCGCCTGCGCCGGGAGTTGCCGGATCGCCGGATAAAACCGCGACCGCCGAGACCCAGGTCGCCGCCTTTGTCGGGACCGCCGCCGTCTCCGATTTTGCGATGAACGGCGAGATGGTCACTTACACCGGCCCGAACGAGTGGAGTTATCGCCGTTTCATCCTGCACCTGGCGCATTTGTGCGCGGCCGCTGGCGGTGTGGACGCTTTCGTGATCGGCTCGGAGATGCGAGGGCTGACCTGGGTGCGCGAAAGCGCGTCCTCCTATCCGTTCGTCACCGCGCTGAAAGTGCTCGCGGCTGACGTGTCCACGGTGTTGCCGACCGCAAAAGTCACCTACGCCGCCGACTGGTCGGAATGGTTCGGCCACCAGCCGGGCGACGGCTCGGGCGACGTGTATTTCCATCTCGACCCCTTGTGGTCGGACGCTAATATCGACGCCATCGGCATCGACAATTACTGGCCGCTGTCCGACTGGCGCGACAGCTTCGCGCATGCGGACTATCAGGCTGGTTGGCGCTCGCCCCAGGACGTCGCTTACCTCAAAACGAACCTGACGGGCGGCGAGGGCTACGACTGGTTCTATGCGTCCCCGGCGAACCGCGATGCGCAGGTGAGAACTCCCATTACGGACGGGGCGTACTCCAAGCCATGGGTGTTCCGCTTCAAGGACATCAAGAACTGGTGGCTCAACCAGCACTACAACCGGCCGCTGGGAGTGGAGTCGGGGACGCCGACCGCCTGGACGCCGCAATCGAAGCCCTTCTGGTTCATGGAAATGGGATGTCCGGCGGTCGATCGCGGCTCAAATCAGCCGAACGTGTTCTACGACCCCAAGTCTAGCGAGAGCGCGCTGCCCTACTATTCGCGCGGGGCGCGCGACGATCTCATCCAGCGCCGCTATCTGCAGGCGTTTATCGACGCCTTCGACCCGTCGCGCCCCGGCTTCGACGCCGCGCAAAACCCGGTCAGCGCGGTTTACGGCGCGCGGATGGTCGAGCCGTCGCGCATGTTCGCCTACACCTGGGACGCCCGTCCTTACCCCGCGTTTCCGAACAACGTCAGCGCCTGGGCGGACGGGCCGAACTGGGCGTTCGGGCATTGGCTGAACGGGCGGCTGGCGGGAGCGCCGCTCGGCGAAACGGTCGCGGCGATTTGCGCGGACAGCGGCTTTGACGCCCATGACGCCGCCGCGCTCACCGGCCAAATGCAAGGCTACCTCATCGACCGGGTGATGAGCGCGCGCGACGCCATCCAGCCGCTCGAACTCGCGTTCTTTTTCGACAGCGTCGAGAGCGGCGGGCGCATCCGCTTTAAGCATCGCGGGCAGGCGGGCGCGGCGGCGGCGCTTAACGCCGACGATTTGGTGGAAACGAGCGCTGAGGCGCCGCTTATCGCCCTCACACGCGGGCAGGAGACCGAGCTGCCGCAAGCGGTGAAGCTCGCCTACGCCGACGCGGCCAAGGACTACGAGCAGGGCGCGGCGGAGGCCCGGCGGCAATCGACCCGCTCGGGCCGCGTCGCCCAAGCCGCTGTCGCCGCCGTCATGGACTACGAACAGGCGCAAGGCGCGGCCGAGACCTGGCTGCACGAGGCGTGGAGCACGCGGGAGAGCGCCGCGTTCGCGCTTCCGCCGTCGCGCCTCGCGTTGGAGGCGTCGGACGTGGTGACGGTGTCGGCGGGCGGGCGTTCGCACGATCTGCGCATCACGGAGACGAGTGTCGGCGAGGCCATCGCGGTCGAGGCGCGCTCCATCGCGGCGCAAGTGTATGAGCGCGGTCGCGCGGCGGCCCGTCCGGCGCTTGCGAGCGAGCCGCTGATCTTCGGCCCCGTCGCCGCCGCGTTCATGGATTTGCCGCTCATCACCGGCGCGGAGACGCCGCACGCGGCTCGCCTCGCCACGTTCGCCTCGCCGTGGGCTGGAGCCGCGTTCTACCGCTCGGCGTCCGGTTCCGGCTTCGCGCTGGATGCGCTTCTTGAGGCGCCCGCCACGATGGGCGAGACGACGACCGCGCTCGGGATCGGCCCGACCGCACGGTGGGATCGCGGCGCCCGGCTTGGCGTGCGGCTCTATGGCGGCGGGCTGCAGTCTGTCGCCGAACTCGATCTCCTTGGCGGCGCCAACCTCGCGGCCATAGAGAACGCCGATGGTGAGTGGGAGGTGATCCAGTTTGCGAGCGCCGCGCTCACCGCGCCGCGCACGTATGAGTTGAGCGGGCTGCTGCGCGGGCAGTTCGGCACCGAGGGCGCGATGCGGGCGTCAGTGGCTGCGGGCGCACGGTTCGTGCTGCTTGACGCCGCGGTGATTGAGACGGGCCTCGCGCTCGGCGATATCCGCCGCGACTTCGTGTGGACATACGGCCCGGCGAACCGCGCGCCCGGCGATCCGTCGTATGCGACCGTGACCCGCGCCGTGGCTGGCCTCGGGTTGCGGCCGCTGTCGCCCGTCCATGTGCGCGGCGCCCGCGCCTCCGGCGACCTCGCCATTACCTGGGTGCGGCGCACGCGCCTCGGCGGCGACGGCTGGGAGGCGCCCGACGCGCCGTTGGCCGAGGAGCGCGAGGCTTACGAGGTGGACATTTTGAGCGGGGCGACGGTAAAGCGCACGCTTGCCGTCTCCGCGCCGCTCGCCGTCTACACCGCCGCGCAGCAAACCGCGGATTTCGGCGCGCCGCAGGCCGCCGTCGCCGTGCGCGTGCATCAGATGAGCGCGGTTTATGGGCGCGGCGCCGCCCGCCAAGCCACCGTTTAACCACAGCAAGGACATGCATGACACACAACTCCGCGCCCGCGCATGACGGCGCGCTCGCCGCCGCGCTCGTCTCCGCGCCCGCCTGGGCGCCGTGGCTCAACGATCTCAACCAGTTGCTCACCACAGCTTCGCTCGGCGTCGGTCTTGCGCTCGGCGCAGGGCGTCTCTGGCTGTTCCTGCGCGACCGCCGCAAATCTTAAGGAGGCTTGATGAAAGACACGTTTCCCGCCGCGCTGAAGCACGTGCTGAAGTTCGAGGGCGGTTACAGCGATCACCCGCTCGACCCGGGCGGCGCCACCAATCTCGGCGTGACGAAAGCCACGCTTGAGCGCTTTCGCGGCCGGCGCGTCACCAAAGCGGAGGTGCGCGCGCTCAAGCACGCCGAGGCGGCCGCTATCTACCGCAAATTCTATTGGGATCAGGTTCAGGGCGACGCGCTTCCCCCCGGCCTCGACCTCGCCGTGTTCGACTGCGCGGTGAACCAGGGCCCGGCGCGCGCGCGCAAATGGCTGCAGCAGGCGGCGAAGGCGCGGGCCGACGGCGTCATCGGGCCGCGCACGCTCGCCGCCGTCAAGGCCGCCGACGCCCGCGCGCTGCTGCTCGAATTCATGGCGCTGCGGATGCGGCACTACGGAAGCCTCGCCCGGCTGTTCACCGCATTCGGCCTCGGCTGGTCGCGGCGGCTGATGGCGACGCTCGCGGAGGCGCTCGCCGCGCAACGGCCGAAACATTCAACCCCCAAACCCCCAATCGGAAAAACAGGAGCACACTGATGCGCTTTATTCTTGAACGCCTGCGCGAACCCTCCACCTATGCGGGCGTCGCCGCGTTGTTCGCGGGCCTCGGCATTTTCGGCATGAGCGAGGATGATTGGAACCAGGTTTTCGGCGCGTTGGCGTCGCTTGCAGGCGTCGCGGCGATCTTTCTCGGCGAAGGCGATAGCTACGACTACGCCGGCGAGGAGTGAGGGCGCCGCGTCGCCCATTCAGGCCGCGTTCACTGCGCGGCCTCTATACGCTTCGAAATAAGGAACATGATCGTCCCATGCGCGCCTCCATCGCCCTGCTGACCGCTCTGCTCGCTGCGCCCGCCCCGGCGCTGGCCGGTTGCGTCAGCGCCTGGTCCTCCAAGGAGTATAAATCCATCGGAGAGGTACAGGGGGAGGTGAGAGCGCGTCATGGCGGCGCGCGCATCATTCACGTGAAGTTGTGCGGAAGCGGAGCCGACGCTATCATCCGCGTCGTGATCGACACTGGCCGCGACATCAAGACCATCAGTCTGCCGGCCAAGCGATAAGCAAGGGAGAGCTGGGTGCGGATTCTGGTCGTGGAGGATGACAAGGATCTCAACCGACAGCTCGTGTCGGCGCTCAGTTACGCCGGTTACGCCGTAGACACCGCCTATGACGGCGAAGAGGGGCACTTCCTGGGCGACACCGAGCCCTACGACGCTGTGATCCTCGACCTCGGCCTTCCCAAACGCGACGGCGTCAGCGTGCTCGAACACTGGCGGCGCGACAACCGCAAGATGCCGGTCCTCGTCCTCACCGCCCGTGACCGTTGGAGCGACAAGGTCGCCGGCATGGACGCGGGCGCGGACGATTATGTGTCCAAGCCTTTCCACATGGAGGAGCTTCTCGCACGGGTGCGGGCGCTGCTCAGGCGGTCGGCCGGCCTCGCCAAATCCGAGATCGAGTGCGGGGATTTGCGCCTCGACACCAAAAACGGGCGCGTGACCGTGGCCGGGCAACCGGTGAAGCTGACCTCGCTCGAGTACCGGCTGCTGTCCTACCTCATGCATCATCAGGGGCGCATCGTGTCGCGCGGCGAGTTGGTCGAGCATCTCTATGAGCAGGATTTCGACCGCGACTCCAACACCATCGAGGTGTTTGTCGGGAGGCTTCGGCGGAAAATTCCGCCCAATCTCATCATCACCATGCGCGGCCTCGGCTACTGCCTGACGCCCAACGCCGACAATGGCTAGCTCGCTCGGCTTCCGTCTCTTCGTCGCGTTCGCGGTCTGGTCGCTGATCGTGCTCCCGGCGACCGCGCTCGTGCTCATCTCCAACTATCGCGGGCAGATCGAGGACGCCTTTAACGAAGACCTGAACGTTTATCTCACCTACCTCATCGGCAGCACCTATCCGGATAAGGGCGTTGAGCTGCGCGCGCCCAACCTGGGCGAGGCCCGCTTTCTGCTGCCGCTCTCCGGCTATTACTGGCAAATCCGCGCCATTGGCTCCAACCCGCCCCAAATCATCCAATCCGAATCTCTCGTCTCGGAAACGCTTCGGCTGCCGAGCGAACTGGGCGTCAGCCCCGACGCTCAGCTCGTGCGGCTGGCGGAGACGGCCGGTCCTGACGGACAGCAACTCCGCGTGATGGAGCGTGAGGTCGCCTACAACGACGGCGGGCGCCAGCAGGCCTACTCTTACGCCGTCGCCCTCAACAAGAGCGGCGCCGAAGAAGCGATCTATGATTTCTCCGTCACGCTGGCCTTCAACCTTATGGTGCTCGCTGGGGGGCTGATGCTCGCCGCGTTTTTTCAGGTGCGATACGGTTTGTGGCCGTTGCGCGACATCTCAAAACGGCTCGCCGCCATCCGCTCGGGCGAGGCCGAACGGCTGGAAGGGGCGCTGCCAAAGGAAATTCAGCCGTTGCAGGAGGAGTTGAACGCGCTCATTCAGTCCAACGCCCACATCATCGAGCGCGCGCGCACCCATGTGGGCAATCTGGCTCACGCGCTGAAAACGCCCCTCAGCGTCATCATCAACGAGGCGCAATCCTCCGACGCGCCCGACGCGGCGAAGATTGCGGAACAGGCCGCGCTCATGCGCCTGCAGATCGACCATCACCTCAACCGCGCCCGCATCGCCGCCCATTCGGGCGTGATCCGCGCCTCCACGCCGGTGGAGCCCGTGCTGGCCACGCTCGCCTCCACGCTTTTGCGCATCTATCGCAATCGCGGTCTTTCCATCCGGGTCGACTGCCCGGCGGACCTGAAATTCTATGGTGAGAAGCAGGATCTGGAGGAGATGGTCGGGAATCTGCTCGACAACGCCTGCAAATGGGCCAACGCGCAGGTGGTGGCCGCCGCCGCTCCCCTTGGCGCGACGTCGGGGCGGGGAATGTTCGTGCTGTCCGTGTCCGACGACGGCCCGGGTCTCACGGCGGAGCAGCGCGCCAGCGTCATCACCCGCGGCCGGCGCTTCGACGAAACGCGCCCCGGCTCCGGTCTCGGCCTGTCCATCGTCGCCGATCTGGCGCATCTCTATCAGGGCGAGTTCACGCTAGAGGAAGCGGCCGAGGGTGGGCTTAAGGCCACGTTGAGGCTGCCTGCGTTCTGAGGCCGGGCCGCAAAAATGCCGAATTATGAGCCTTAATCAATCGTGCGTAGGTTCCGCGTCCACAGCTTCACGCGAATCGAATAGGCTTTAGCCATGAAAATCCTCACCCTAGTCGCTCTTTCCGCTCTCATCGCGTTCTTGCCCGCCTGCGGACCGGGCGTGACCAACCAGGATCGCGGCACCGTCATCGGCGCTGTCGGCGGCGGCCTCATCGGCAATCAGTTCGGCAAGGGCGGCGGTCGCGTCGCGGCGACGGGGGCGGGCGTCATTATCGGCGGCATCATCGGCAATCAGATTGGACGCGACCTCGACGAGGAGGAGCGCCGCCGCGCCATGGATGCGGAATATCACGCGCTCGAATACGGCCGGGACTACGAGCCTCGCCGCTGGAACAGCTCCCGCGCCGGACGGTACGGCGTGATCAAGCCCGGTCGGCGCTACAGCTATGAAAGCATGACGTGCCGCGAGTTCGAGCACGAGGTCTATATCGACGGCGAGCCTGAGGTTATGCGCGGTCGGGCCTGCCGCCAGCGCGACGGAACGTGGAAGCAAATCTGACGCGCTCCCCGCCGCCGGCAAATCGTTGACCGGCGCACCCGCCGCGCTTACATAACAGGTCGGCGTTCGGGAGCTTTTCTCCATGGTTTTATGGCTGGTGCTGGCCGCTTTAACGGCGGCGGTCGTCGTCGCTGTCGCGGCTCCCGCCCTCGCGAGCGGTAAAACGCGGCGGTCGGTTTCGTCGGTCGATTTCTATAAATCGCAGCTCAAGGCGCTTGACGCCGACGTGGCGCGGGGCGTGGTTAGCGCGGCCGACGCCGACGCGCTGCGCGCCGAGATGTCGCGCCGCCTGCTCGCCGCCGCTGACAGCGAACCGTCGGCTCCGAACGCGCGGGGCGCATCGCCGTCGGTCGCGGCCGTCGTCGCGGCGGCGATAACGACGGTCAGCCTCGGCTTTTATCTGTATGGCGGTTCGCCAGGCGCGCCGGGCATGCCGCTCGCCGCCCGCCTTGAGGATCCCGCACAATCCGCAACCCTTGAGGGCATGGTCGCCAAGGTGGAGGCGCGTCTGCGCACCCATCCGGGCGACGCCATGGGGTGGTCCGTGATTGCGCCCGTCTATCTGCGACAACAGCGCTTCGCCGACGCGGCGGAGGCTTTCCGCCGGGCGATGGTTCTCAGCGGCGAAACGCCGGAGCGGCTGGCGGGGTTCGGCGAGGCCGCGATGATGGCCGCCGACGGGGTCGCGAGTTCTGCGGCCTATGACGCTCTCTCGCGTGCGGTGAAGGCGCGCCCCGACCTCCTGCGCGCGCGGTTTTTCCTTGCGCTTGCCGATGAAGCGAGGGGCGACAAGGGCGCCGCCCGCGCCAACTATGAAGCCGTTCTGAAGGCCTCCGACGATCCGCAGTGGCGCAAGGCCATCGAGGACAAGCTCGTCGCCCTCGACGCCCCGCAAGCCGCGCCCGACGAGCGCCAGCGCATGATCGAGGGCATGGTGTCCGGTTTGGCCGAACGGCTCGACAAGTCTGGCGGCGAGGTGGCCGAATGGCTGCAGCTGGCGCGCGCCTATTCCGTTCTCGGTCAGCGCGACGCGGCCGCAGCGGCGGTGGCGAAAGCGCGCTCGCAGTTCGCGGGCAATCTGGACGCGCTGCGTCAGATCGACGAATTCGCCCGGGCGCTCGGTCTCAGCTCGTAGGCGGCGGAATGGTCATCGGATAAAAGCGCAAACCCGTAACCGGTTCATGGCAGGAATGACGCGAAAACAACGCAGGCTGGCGCTGATCTTTGGAGCGATGACGGTTCTCGGCGCATCAACGGCGCTCGTGCTCAGCGCGCTGAACGACTCCGTCGTGTATTTCATCAGCCCCACGGACGCGGCGACCAAAGCGCAGGAAGGCCAGCGTTTCCGCTTGGGCGGCCTCGTGCAGGAGGGCAGCGTCGCGCGGGCGGGAACCCGGCTTTCATTCGCCGTGACGGACACCAAATCGGCGATTCCGGTGGTGTACGAGGGCGTCGTTCCCGACCTGTTCCGGGAAGGGCAGGGCGTGGTTGCTGAAGGTAAGCTTAACGCGAACCGCGTGTTCGTCGCCGACACCGTGCTCGCCAAACATGACGAAAACTATATGCCGCCGGAAGTGGCCGAGGCTTTGAAGCGGCAGGGCGTGTTCCGCCCGGGCGGGGACGCCGGCCGCGAGACGGCTCCAGCGGCGGATAAGGGCGGCGGCTCATGATTGTGGAATGGGGTCATTTCGCGCTCACCCTGGCCTTCGCGGTGGCGCTGGTGCAGACGGTCGCGCCCATCATTGGGGCGCAGCGCGGCGATGACCGGCTCATGGACATGGCGGGGCCGGCGGCCATCAGCCAGCTGGCGCTCATCGCCATCGCGTTCGGCGCGCTCATTTGGGCGTATGTCGGCTCGGATTTCTCGGTCAGGAATGTTTACGAGAACTCGCACTCAGCCAAACCGCTGATCTACAAGATCTCCGGCGCATGGGGCAATCACGAAGGCTCTATGGTGTTATGGTCGCTCATTCTGGCGCTGTTAGGCGCGCTTGTTGCGGTGTTCGGCCGTGATCTTCCCGCGCGCCTCAAGGCCAACACGCTCGGCGTTCAGGGCGCGGTGTCGCTCGCCTTCCTGCTGTTCATCCTTACCACGTCCAACCCGTTCGAACGCGTGCTGCCAGCCCCGTTCGAGGGGCGCGGCCTCAACCCGATTTTGCAAGACCCGGCGCTGGCGCTCCATCCGCCGTTCCTTTACGCGGGCTACGTGGGGTTCTCCATGGCGTTCTCCTTCGCCGTTGCCGCGCTCCTAGAGGGCCGCATCGACGCCGCCTGGGCGCGCTGGGTACGGCCGTGGACGCTCGCCGCGTGGGTGTTCCTGACCATCGGCATAGCTCTCGGCTCCTACTGGGCTTACTACGAGCTCGGTTGGGGCGGCTGGTGGTTCTGGGACCCGGTCGAGAACGCGTCCTTCATGCCGTGGCTTGCGGGCACGGCCCTTTTGCACTCGGCCGTCGTCATGGAGAAGCGCGACAGCCTCAAGGTGTGGACGATCCTTCTCGCCATCCTCACCTTCGCACTCAGCCTGGTCGGCACATTCCTTGTTCGTTCCGGCGTGCTCACCTCCGTTCACGCATTCGCCGTCGATCCGGAGCGCGGCGTGTTCATTCTCGCCATCATGGCGTTTTTCACTGGTGGAGCGCTGACCCTGTATGCGTGGCGAGCGCCGCAACTGAAGCCCGGCGGCTCCTTCGCGCTCATCTCCCGCGAGGGCGGGCTGGTGCTCAACAACCTGCTGCTCACGGCGGCGTGCGGCGTGGTGTTCATCGGCACGCTCTATCCGCTGGGTCTTGAAGCGGTGACGGGGGAGAAAATCTCGGTTGGCGCGCCCTATTTCAACGCGGCGTTTCTTCCCCTCATGCTGCCGCTCCTCGCAGCGCTGCCCTTCGGGCCGATGCTCGCCTGGAAACGCGGCGATCTGGCGGGCGCGGCCCAGAGGCTTGTGGTCGCAGCAGGCTTATCGCTCGCAGCCGGCGTCGTGGCGCTGGCGATGCAGGGGCCCGGCCCGTGGCTTGCGCCCATCGGCGCGGCCTTGGGCGTCTGGCTCATTGTGGGGTCGCTGTCCGAATTGGCTTTGCGAGCGCGGATGGGAGACGCCGCACCCCGCGAATGGCTCGTGCGCCTGGCGGGGCTGCCTCGCTCCGCATGGGGCGGGGCGATGGCGCATCTGGGCCTCGGCGTCACGGTGCTCGGCATAGTCGGCGCGAGCGCTTGGCCGACGGAACGCATCGCCGCCATGAAGCCCGGCGACGCCATCGAGATCGCCGGGTATACGGCGACGTTCAAGGGGGTGAAGTCAGTCACGGGCCCTAACTATGAGGAGGCTCTGGCGTCCTTCTCGGTGGCGCGAAACGGGGTTGAGCAGGCTGTTCTCACGCCGTCGAAACGGCTCTACGCGGCCCCGCGCACGCAGACCTCCGAGGTTGGGATCATGCCGACCTGGGCAGGCGACGTGTATGTCGCCATCGGCGACAATCTGGGCGACGGCGCCCATTCCGTGCGCGTGTATTTCCACCCGCTCGTGCGCCTGATCTGGATTGGCGCGCTCATCATGTCGCTCGGCGGCGCGCTGTCGCTGGCCGATCGCCGTCTGCGCATCGGAGCGCCGGCGCGCGCCAAGCGGCGAGCGGCCCCGGCGGCCGGAGCGGCCTGATGCGCGCCATCGCTGCCGCCTTCATCACATCGCTGCTCTGCGCCGCGCCCGCCGGCGCCGTGGAGCCTGACGAGGTGCTGGCTGACCCCGCTCTGGAGCGACGCGCGCGCGACATCTCCGCCGGGCTGCGCTGCCTCGTATGCCAAAACCAGTCCATCGACGATTCGGACGCGGCGCTCGCCCGCGACCTGCGTCTCGTCGTGCGCGAGCGGTTGAAAGCGGGCGATACAAACGAGCAGGCCGTGGCTTTTATCGTGGCGCGTTACGGCGAGTTTGTGCTTCTGCGTCCGCCGGTGTCGCTGTCGACCGCGCTTTTGTGGCTTGCGCCGGTGTTTTTGGTTGGCGGCGGGGCCGCGCTCGCGTGGCGCGCCTCCCGTGGGCGCTCGGAAGAGAGCGCCGACCTCCCGCTCACTCCGGCGGAAGCAAACCGTCTCAAGGACTTGGCGGACTAGTCGGCTCCCGCCACGCGCCGGTGCCCGTCGAGTAATCGACGGACGGACGCTCTCGATCCTTTGAGATCAACTCCAGCAACCTCTGCGTGGGCAGACCTGTCGCCGGAAGGCCGCTGACCGCTTCGAAGGAACGGATGGCGCTGCGCATGTTGCGCCCAAGCGATCCGTCGATCCGCCCGGCGTAAAGACCGCGCGCCTGCAACTCAACTTGCAATCGCGCTAAGTCCTCGCGCGTGTCCAAAATCTGCGCCGACTTCAGCTCGGGGATGACATGGCGAAACGCTCGTGCGCTGACGCCCGTGTTGGCGATCACGTCGGGCTTGAGACGCTTCACCACGCGCCCCTCGCGCAGGAACAGCCGGGTGCGGGTGTATGTGCCCACGTTGATCGCGACTGCGACAGGCCCGCTCGGCGTATCCATCAGAATGGGCGAACCAGACGAGGCCCCGCCGGTGTCGCAATCATGCAGGATCAGTTCTTCGGAGTCTGTGAAGTGTTGCTGAATGGCGCGCCATTGCAGATTGTTGAAGGTGCGGCTCACCGCGCACGGCCCGGAGTAAGCGAGCCTCCAGTGGCGGTAGTCCCAGTGATAGGCGACTTGGAAAATGCGCTTTTCCGATGTCGCCTGCGCAAGTTCCGTGGGCGTGCGGGCGACCACGTCGAGCGCGCCGAACTTGCACACCGGACGCTCCAGCCGAGCCAGCGCCCAGTCGAGCGGAGCTGAAAGCGGGGGCTCCTGGTTGAATTTGGTCGTGCCCACCGCGACGAAGTTTTTCTCCATCCCCGAAGCCGCGCCGGCCAACCCCGACGACAGGGACACCTTGCCGTACTCCAGGCGAAAGCTCATGGCGGCGGTGTTGGGCAGCTTTGAGCCTTTTGGCTGGAAGAGGCAATGTGCGGCGGTGGCCACGATGTCAGGCGCGACGCAGAACGCCGTGCACAAGGTCTGGCTCACTGGCTCGTACACCATGCCGACCTTGCCTTCGAGAGCGCTGTAGCGCTCGGGAAGCTCCCGCCGGTCGTCCGGCCCGAACACCGCGACCGGCGTCGCACGCAGGGACCGGGTCTCCAGGGGCAAAGCGCCGGCGCCCGCGCTCTGCGGAGCCCAAACGCAGGCGGCGGCCCAAACGGCCGCGCATGCGCAGAAGAACCGTCCCCTTGCCTTGAGTAGCCCTCGCATCGCAGCCTATGGCATTACCAAAAATTAATGCGGCGGAAACGGCGTCGTAAGTCTTGTCGCACTATATCCGGCGCATCACTATGACGCTAAAATCGCGAGAGGTGAATATCGATGCCTGATTTTGGACTGAAAAATAACAAGACGTCGCCTGCGCGCACGCGGGCGTTCAAAGTCTTGGCCGTGGCCGGACTTGGGCTTCTCGGGACCGCCGTGATGACCGGCTTGCCGCACACCGCGATCGCGCCTAATGCGGCGGTGGCTCAACCCATGAACACGGCCCCTTTGAGCTTCGCCGATCTTGCCGAAAAGGTCCGTCCTGCCGTGGTCAGCGTCTACACGAAAAGCGGCGGCTCCTGGCGCGGCGTCGGCGGCCCTGGCGGGCCAGGCGGACGCGGCGGCCCAGAGTTTTTCAATTTTGACGATCTGCCCCCAGGTCACCCCTTGCGCGAATTCTTCGAGCAGTTTCGCCGCGGCCCCGGCTTGCCTGGCCAACCCGACGAAGGCAACCGCCCGGCGCGCGCTCAAGGCTCGGGCTTTCTCATCTCCCGCGACGGCTATGTGGTGACCAACAATCACGTCATCGACAAGGCGGAGGAGATCAGCGTCACGTTTGAAAACGAGGAGAAATTCGACGCGGAGCTGGTCGGCACGGACCAGCGCACCGACATCGCGCTTCTCAAAATCAAGAGCACGAAGCAGTTCGACAACTATCTCGAATTCGCCAACGAAAGCCCGCGCGTCGGCGACTGGGTTCTGGCTGTGGGCAACCCGTTCGGCCTCGGCGGCACCGTGACGGCTGGCATCGTCTCGGCGATGAGCCGCGACATCGGCTCCGGCCCTTATGATTATCTCCAGATCGACGCGGCGGTGAACCGTGGCAACTCGGGCGGCCCGGCGGTGAACCTGAAAGGCCAGGTTGTGGGCGTCAACACCGCGATCTTCAGCCCCTCTGGCGGCAATGTCGGCATCGCTTTCGCTGTTCCTGCGGATTTGGCGCGCGATGTGGTGGCCCAGCTTCGTCAGGGCGGCAAAGTGAGCCGCGGCTGGCTTGGCGTCACCATCCAGAACATCAGCGAGGACATCGCCGAAAGCCTTGACCTGAAAGAGGCGAAAGGCGCGCTCGTGACGAAAATCCTTGAGGACGGCCCGGCCGCCAAATCGGACATCAACGTGGGCGACGTGATCGTCGAGGTGAACGGCAAACAGATCAACGACTCGCGCGATCTGGCCCGCACGGTCGCCGCCATGCAGCCTGACGTGAACACGAAAGTGGTCGTCTTCCGCGACGGCAAGCGTCGCGACCTGACCATCAAGCTTGGCACCTTCCCAAGCCAGGACAAGCTCGCCGCTCTCGATCCGGAGGAAAAAGAGAAAGAAGAGCTGAACGATCTTGGCCTCGCGCTTGCCCCGGCGAGCGAGGTGCAGGGCGCCGGCTCTAAAGGCGTCGCCATCGTCGAGATCGATCCCAACTCCGAAGCCGCGGAAAAAGGCCTGAAGAAGGGTGATGTCATCATCGAGATCGGCGGCGAACCCGTCTCCAGCCCGAGCGACATCACCAACGGCCTGCGGGCCGCCAAAGAGCGCGGGAAGAAAGCCGTGTTCATGCAAGTGCGGTCGAAGGATCAGACGCGCTTTATCGCCCTGTCTCTCGCCAGCGCCAAGAACGCGGACAAAGACAACAAGCCGAACTGACAAAACCGGGGCGGCGCTCGGTGCGCCGCTCCGCCTCGCAACGGGATCGCCTCATGCGCGTCCTCATCATCGAAGATGACGAAAAAACCGCAGGTTACCTCGCCAAAGCGCTGCGGGAGAACGGTCACGCCGCCGACGTGGCGCATGACGGGGAGGCGGGCGTGGACCTGGGCGCCGCCGGCGGCTACGACGTCATGATCGTGGACCGCATGCTCCCCAGGCTGAACGGCCTCGACGTGATCGCCCGCCTTCGCGACGCGGGCGCGAAAACCCCGGCCCTCATCCTTAGCGCGCTTGGCACGGTTGATGATAAAGTGCAGGGGTTGAAAGCCGGCGGCGACGACTACTTGGCCAAGCCCTTCGCCATTTCGGAATTGATCGCGCGGGTGGAGGCCCTGGGCCGGCGCGCCGCGCCCGAAGAGGCCGCTTCACGCTATTGCGTCGGCGATCTGGTGCTCGATCGTCTCACCCACAAGGTCACACGACGGGGCGAGCCCATCCCCCTCCAGCCGCGCGAATACCGTTTGCTCGAATATCTCATGAAGCACGCTGGGCAGGTCGTCACCCGCACGATGCTGCTTGAGAATGTTTGGGATTACCATTTTGATCCGCAAACCAACGTGATCGACGTGCACATTTCCCGTCTGCGCGCGAAAATCGACAAGCAGTATGATACGCCGCTTCTGCACACCATCCGAGGCGCGGGATACATGATCGGTGACGGCGCGGTTTAAGCTTCTACGGACGACGGCGTTCCGTTTGTCGCTGCTTTATGTGTTGCTGTTCGGCGGCGTATCGGCGACGGCGCTGATCTATGCTTATCTAAGCGCGGACGCGCTGTTCTCCCGGCAGTTGCGCGACGCCATCGCGGCCGAGGTCGCGGGCCTTTCCGACCGTTATGCGGAGGGCGGCGAAGACCGGCTCATCGAGACCATCGCGGAGCGCTCCGCCGCGCCAGGCGCTGCGCTCTATCTGCTCATCGGGGCGGACGGCGCCCGTCTGGCCGGCAATTTCCGCAGCGTGTCGCCCGAGGTGATGCAGGCGACGGGGCGGGTGCAGTTCATCTATCGCCGCCCGGGCGCGAACGGCTTCGAAGAGCGGATGGCTCTCGTGCAGGTGAAGAGCTGGCCCGGAGGCCAGCGGCTCATCGTGGGACGCGACATCGAGGAGCGGCGCACCCTTGCCGAGGTGATGCGAGGGGCGTTCCTTGCGTGCTTCGCGGCGCTGACGGCGGCGGGCGTTGGGGTGGGACTTTTCGTTGGCCGCCGGCTCTTGCAACGTATCGACGACCTCAGCGACGAAAGCCGCGCCATCCTGGGCGGCGATCTGCGCGGACGCATCCCCTTGCGCGGCGGCGGCGACGAGATCGACCGTCTCACGGCGAGCCTGAACGGCATGTTCGAGCGCATCGAGCGCCTTGTCGCCAGCCTGCGCGAGGTGTCTGACAACATCGCGCATGATCTGCGCACCCCCCTCAACCGGCTGCGGAACCGGGCCGAGGCCGCACTCCATGGCGCGGACGCAAGCCAGCATCGCGACGCCCTCGAGGCCGTGATCGAAGAGGCCGACGACCTCATCCGCACCTTCGACGCGCTTCTCAGCATCGCGCGGCTGGAGGCGGGGGAGGGCGGCGGACGTTTCGCACTTGTCAATGTGGCCGACATCGTTCGCAACGCGGCGGACTTCTACGAACCGCTCGCGGAGGCGAACGGCCTCTCCATCGTCATTCATGCGCCGGACAGAGCCGACGCGCTGGGCGAGCCGCAACTGCTGGCGCAGGCCATAGCCAACCTCATCGACAACGCGCTAAAATACGGTCACGGCGTGGTGACGCTCAGCGTCAACCTCGCGGATGGCGGGATCGAGGTGAGCGTCGCCGATCGCGGGCCGGGCGTGCCCGAACATGAACGCGCCCGCGCCGTAAAGCGCTTCGTCCGCCTTGAGGCGAGCCGCTCGAAACCGGGCAGCGGCCTTGGCCTCAGTCTCGCGGCGGCTGTCGCCTCGCTTCATGGCGGCGCGTTGCGATTGGAGGACAACGCCCCGGGCCTGCGCGCCGTTTTGGCGATCCGGGCCGCCGGGGTCGAGGAGGCGAAGGCCGAATGCGGTTCATCGAGCGGTTGAAAACTCAACCCCTGGCGTTCGCCGACCCCTCGGCGCGCCGCGCGCTGGACGCCGGCCTCCCCAACGCCTCCCCCTTGCGCGCCGCGCCGCGCTGGCCGCAAGCCGAGAGCTTCCTTCTCGGGGTTTTCCGGTGTTCCCCATTTCTTGCCGGGCTTTCCACGCGCGACCCGGCCGCGCTCGCCGAGGCCCTCACGCGGGAGCCGGAGGCGCACCTTGCCAGCATCGTCGCCGACATGACGCGGGAGACGCGCGCCGCCAGCACGCACGCCGAGGCCATGCGCGCGCTCCGGCGGGCCAAACGGCGTGCGGCGCTGCTTATCGCGTTGTGCGAGATCGGCGGCGTGTGGCCGGTCGATGAGGCCGCGGCCGCGCTTTCGTCCTGCGCGGATGCGCTCATCGCCGAGGCCGCCCGTTTCTTGCTGGCCGAGGCGGCGGCGCGCGGCGCGATCGACAGCGCGGCGGACGACCCCGCGAAAGGCAGCGGCTACATCATCCTCGCCATGGGCAAGCTGGGCGCGTGCGAGCTAAACTATTCGAGCGATATCGACCTCATCGTGTTCTACGACGCCGAGACTGCGCCGCTCGCCGCCGGGGTCGAGCCGGGGCCCTTTTTCGTCCGGCTGACGCGCGATCTTGTGAAGCTGCTCAACGAGCGCACGGCCGACGGCTACGTGTTCCGCACCGATCTCCGCCTGCGCCCGGACCCCGGCTCCACCCAGATCGCGCTCTCGACCGCCGCCGCCGCGCACTACTATGAAAGCGCGGGGCAAAACTGGGAGCGCGCCGCCTTCATCAAAGCCCGGGCCGCAGCGGGCGACCTGGCCGCGGGCGAGCGGTTCCTCGCTGCGCTTTCCCCTTATGTCTGGCGCAAATATCTCGACTACGCCGCCATCGCCGACATCCACGCCATGAAGAGGCAGATTCACGCGCACAAAGGCCATGGCGCGGTCGCGGTCGCCGGGCACAACATCAAGCTCGGGCGCGGCGGCATCCGGGAGATCGAATTCTTCGTCCAAACCCAGCAGCTCATCGCTGGCGGGCGGCAGCCGGATTTGAGGGTTCGCGGCACGCTCGACGCGCTCGACGCGCTTGTCGCCAGGGGGTGGATCTCGGCGTCCAGCCGGGACGACCTGCGCGAGGCCTACTGCTTCCTGCGCATGGTCGAACACCGCCTGCAGATGCGCAACGACGAGCAAACCCACACCTTGCCCACGGCCTCCGGCGACCTGGAATTGCTCGCGCAGTTCTGCGGCTTCCAGACGGCCGCAGCGTTCGCCGCCGCCCTCACCGAGCGTCTGCTGTGCGTTGAGCGGCATTACGCCAAGCTGTTCGAGACCGCACCCGATCTCGCCGCCAGCTCAGCGCAGGGGAGCCTCGTCTTCACCGGCGCGGGCGACGATCCCGCCACGCTGGAGACCCTCGCGGCGATGGGGTTCAAATATCCCGCATCCGTCGCCGCGACCGTGCGCGGCTGGCATTACGGGCGCTACCCGGCCATGCGCAGCGCCCGCGCCCGCGAACGCTTGACGGAGATGACGCCCGCGCTCCTCGACGCGCTCGCACGCACATCAAACCCCGATCAAGCGCTCGCCAGCTTCGACGCCTTCATGGCCCAGCTTCCCGCCGGGGTTCAGCTGTTCTCGCTGATCCGCAACAACCCGAAACTGCTGGAGCTCATCGCCGACATCATGGGCGCCGCGCCGCGCCTGCAGCAGGCGCTCGCCAAAAGCCGCCGCGTGCTCGACGCGATCCTCGACCCTGGCTCGCTCGACATGAGCGACGATGCGGCGCTGGGCGCCTTCATTCGTGCAGAGATCGCCGCCGCCGCGGGCTTTGAGGAGGCGCTCGACAGGGCGCGCGCGCTGGCTCGGGAGCAATCCTTCCTGGTGGCCGTTGGCATGCTGTCGGGCGCAGCGTCCCCCGCAATCGCGGCGCGCGCATTTTCGGCGATCGCGGAGGGCGCCATCGCCGCGCTGCAGACCCATGTGCAGGCCAACATGGAGCGCGCGCACGGCGTTATCCCGGGGGGTGGCGCCTGCGTCGTCGCCATGGGCAAGCTCGGCGGGCGCGAAATGACGGCCGCGTCCGATCTCGACCTCATCCTTGTTTACGATCACGAACGCGGCGCCTCCATGTCCGCAAGCGTCAAGCCGCTGGCGCCGTCCGCGTATTATTCCCGCTACACGCAGCGGCTGATCAGCGCGCTGTCCGCGCCCACCGCCGAGGGGCCGCTCTACCAGGTTGACATGCGGCTGCGCCCATCCGGCAACGCCGGCCCTGTTGCGACCAGCCTGCCGGCGTTCGCCGACTATCAGCAAAACCAAGCCTGGACATGGGAGCATATGGCGCTCACCCGCGCGCGGGTCGTCTCGGGGCCGGAGACGCTGCGCAAAGCCATCGACGCGGTGATCGGCGCGACGCTGACCAAACCGCGCGACCCCATTCGCCGGCGCGCCGACGTGGCGGAGATGCGGGGCAAACTCCTCGCCCACAAGCCTGCGAAATCCGTGTGGGACGTGAAGCTGGCGCAAGGCGGCCTCGTCGATGTGGAGTTCATCGCCCAGTATCTGCAGCTTGCGCACGCGGCCGAGGCGCCGGGCGTGCTGCGTCAGAACACCGTCGAGGCCCTCACGGCGTTGCGGGAGGAGGGCGCGCTCCAACCGGACGCAGCGAACCGGCTTATCCGCGCCGCGGAGTTGTACAACGCGGTCACGCAGATCACACGGGCGTGCGTCGATGGGCCGTTCGATCCGTCGCGGGCCTCGGGCGGTTTGCTGGCGCGCATCGCGGAGGCGTGCGGCGCGCCCGACTTCGCCCGAGCGGAGGCCGAGTTGCGCGACACGGCGCGGGAGGTGTCGGCGGTTTTCGAGGCGCATCTCGGGTCGGCGGGCGCCCATCCGGCAAGGCGTTAACGCCGGTTTTACCAGGAGCCGGTAGCCTCATGCGCATCGGCCAAGGAGCACAACCGCGCCATGCTGAACCGTTGGTTTTTTCTTGTCGCATGCCTGGCGCTCATCGGCTATTTCGCCCACCACGCGATCCACGGCCGCTACGGCCTCGAAGCGCGCGAACGGGCCGAGCGCGGCGTGAAGATCCTGGAGGCCGAACTGGCTCTCCTCAGGGCTGAGCGCGAGCGTCTGGAGCGTGCGGCGTCCGCCCTCACCGACGACGCCAGCCGCGATGACGACCTCATCGAGGAGCAAGCTCGGCGCGTCGTCAACTTCGCCCGCCCCGGCGACGTTATCCTCGTGATCAAGCCCAAGTGAGCGCCCGCCAAGGCTTAAATCCGTGGCGTGATTTTCGCCTTTGCATTAAGCTCGCATTAATCCGGGCTTAACGAGGCGCAAACATGGCTCAATCGAAAGCGAAGACGGCGTCGGCGCCGAAACTCACATCAATCGACCAGCCGGCGGCGTTCACGCGCGAGGACGAGCTGCACGCCTACCGCGAGATGCTGCTCATCCGCCGCTTCGAGGAGAAGGCCGGCCAGCTTTACGGCATGGGCTTCATCGGCGGGTTCTGCCACCTTTATATCGGGCAGGAGGCGGTGGTCGTTGGCATGCAGATGGCGCTGCGCGAGGGCGACCAGGTCATCACCGGCTACCGCGACCACGGTCACATGCTCGTCTGCGGCATGGACGCCAAGGGCGTGATGGCGGAGTTGACGGGGCGGCGCGGCGGCTACAGCCGCGGCAAGGGCGGCTCGATGCATATGTTCTCGGTGGAGAAAGGGTTCTACGGCGGCCATGGCATCGTCGGGGGACAAGTGCCGCTTGGCACCGGGCTGGCCTTCGCCAACAAATATCGCGGCGACGGGCGCGTGTGCCTCGCCTATTACGGCGACGGCGCGGCCAACCAGGGCCAGGTCTACGAGGCGTTCAACATGGCCGAGCTGTGGCGGCTCCCCGTTGTCTACGTGGTCGAGAACAACAAATACGGCATGGGCACGCGCATCGACCGCGTCTCGGCGACCACCAACCTGTCGCAGCGCGGCGTTTCATTCGGCATCCCCGGCGAGCAGGTGGACGGCATGGACGTGCGCGCGGTGAAGGCGGCGGGCGACAAGGCGGTCGGTCACGCGCGCGAGGGCAAGGGGCCGTACATCCTCGAAATGCTCACCTACCGCTATCGCGGCCACTCCATGTCCGACCCGGCGAAATACCGCAGCAAGGAGGAGGTCGACAAGATGCGCGCTGAGCACGACCCGATCGAGCAGTCGCGTCAGCGCATCATCGAGCTGGGCTTTGCCAGCGAGGACGACCTCAAGCTCATCGACAAGCAGATCCGGCTGGTCGTGAATGAGTCAGCCGACTTCGCGCAATCCGACCCCGAGCCGGACGGGTCCGAGCTCTGGACGGATGTGACGGTGTGAAAACAGTAATGATTGGCAAGGCAGCCATTGAGTCGATAATCTCCGTGCTGATGCCGCGAAGGAATTGTTTCCCCCCTCAAGCAAAGAACCAGCTCCACGAGGTGAAAATTACGTTCCGCCGCGCCGAAGATCGGATCAAGGCAGCGGCATATGACCCTGAAGCGTTTATGCTAAAGAGAGTGTCATCGTCGTGAGAGCATTGTCGCGCTTAAACTCTCTGATAGAGGATTGTTAATGTGGGCGCGCCTATACACGTTGGTCTTCAGCACAATAAAGCTTGTGGTCGTAACCTTCGTAGTATTTGGGTTTGCGGCGGCAGTTTTATATATTTTTACCGGTGTTCCGTTCTTTTTAGTCGTAGCTATAGGCTCACTATTACACCCTTTGTAATGTCTTAAGCTCGGTGACAACCAGATCACTCTAATCGTAAACGCAACGGCGGACTTTGCCAAAACGAATGTGACCGTATCGCTGTCCGCCGCATTACTGCCATGACATACGGCATCAAGGGGCGTTGTAGCCGAAAATCACAGGCCTGCGGTGCAGAAACAGACACGCACATACAACCTTGACAGCATCGCGGCGATCCAGCGGCGGCTCGGCTTGAGCGTCTATCCACTGTGGCTGCGCTATCTGCTGGCGGCGCTGGCGCTCGCCGCGCTGACCGGCGCGCTGCTTTGGCTAGCCGACGGCGGCGGCCTCACCTGGCTCGACGCCATGAAATACGTCGCGATCGTCAGCCTTCTCGCCTTCATCGGCCGCGCGCTCTGGCGAATCTCCCGCCGCGAAAGCAACCTCTACTACGGCAACATTCTTTCCCAAATCAGCCTGCTCGTCGCCAGCCGGCGCGAGCGCGTCCGCTCGACGATTATCGCCGCCGGCGCGCTCGTCCTCGGCATGGCGTTCCTGTGCTTCGCGACGGCGGCCCTTCTGTATGCGCTCTCCGCCGATGGGCTTTACACGCCGTTTAAGACAACGCCGAGCTTCGCCGAGACGCTGCTGTTCATCTTCGATCAGGCCGCGAAGGGGCTGTTCTTCGACGCCATGGAGGTGTTCGACATCGACATCTCCACGCTTGAGGTCGCCTCGCGCGAAAAATGGGTGTTCGGCGCCTTCCTCGTGCTTTTCCGCCTGTTCTTCTCTATCGTGGTGATCGGCGCGTTCATCGCCTATGTCCTCCAGCGCGCCATGAAACTCGCCGGCTACAAGATCACGCTCTCCTAACGACGGACGCCCCGCCATGCCCATCCAAGTTCTGATGCCCGCCCTATCTCCCACCATGGAGGAGGGCAAACTCGCAAAATGGGTGAAGCAGGAGGGCGACGCGGTCAAATCCGGCGACGTGATCGCCGAGATCGAGACCGACAAGGCGACGATGGAGGTCGAGGCGGTCGATGAAGGCGTGCTCGGCAAAATCCTCATCCCCGGCGGGACGGAGGGCGTGAAGGTCAACACGCCGATCGCCGTGATCCTGGGGGAGGGCGAGGACGCGAGCGCGCTGAACGGCGCGGCCGCCCCCGCGCCGCAAGCCGCGTCCCCGACCATGCCTGGAGCGCCCGATGTCGCCCGCGCGCCCGTCGAGGCCCGCGTCATTTCCTCCGCGCCCGAGGACACCCCCGGGCCCGCGGCCGCCGAGATTCCGCCTGGCGCGCCGATGGCTATGATCACCATGCGCGAGGCCTTGCGCGACGCGATGGCCGAGGAGATGCGCCGCGACGGCGACGTGTTCATCATGGGCGAGGAGGTCGCCGAGTACCAGGGCGCCTACAAGATCACGCAAGGGTTGCTGGCCGAGTTCGGCGAGCGCCGCGTCATCGACACGCCGATCACGGAGTACGGCTTCGCGGGCATCGGCGTCGGCGCGGCGATGGCGGGGCTCAAGCCGATCGTGGAGTTCATGACGTGGAACTTCGCCATGCAGGCCATCGACCACATCATCAACTCGGCGGCCAAGACGCTTTATATGTCGGGCGGGCAGATGCGCTGCCCCATCGTGTTCCGCGGGCCGAACGGGGCGGCGGCGCGGGTCGCGGCCCAACACAGCCAGGAGTTTTCGGCCTGGTATGCGCATTGCCCGGGGCTGAAGGTGATCGCGCCGTCGAACGCGGCGGACGCCAAGGGCCTGCTCAAGGCGGCGATCCGCGATCCGAACCCGATTGTGTTCCTGGAGAACGAGATTTTATACGGCGCCTCCGCCGAAGTGCCGCAGGACGCGGACTGGGTGCTGCCAATCGGCAAGGCGCGGGTGGCGAGGGTTGGGCGCAATGTCACCATCGTGTCGTGGTCGCGCGGCATGGTCTACGCGCTCGAGGCCGCCAAGGCGCTGGAGGCCGAGGGCATTGACGCGGAAGTGATCGACCTGCGCACGCTGCGACCGCTCGACATGGCGACGGTCATCCAATCGGTGAAGAAGACTAACCGGCTGGTGACGGTGGAGGAAGCGTGGCCGGTGTGCTCGGTCGGCTCGGAGATTTGCGCGCGCGTCGCCATCGAGGCGTTCGACTGGCTCGACGCGCCGCCCGTGAAGGTGTCAGGCGCGGACGTGCCGATGCCTTACGCGGCGAATCTGGAGAAGCTGGCGCTGCCAAGCGCTGCGCAGGTCGCGGTGGCGGCGAAGCAGGTGCTATATCGTGCGTAGCTATTTTATTTGCTAAGGTGACTTATGGAACGCTCTCAACTAACAAACTATAATGGCGAAGCATTTGCTCTGCCCGTCGTCATTGATAAGAGAAATCATTATCTGATTATCTCAAGGGAAAAGATTGAGGATTGTACAAGGGCTTCCGATATCTGCTCCAACGAAGCTTATATACGTTTAGTGCAAGAGAACTGGGGATTATTCGAAAACAGCTTTAACGCTGCCTTCGCTTCTTTAAAAGCGATTGCGCCTTTTGAAAGGCCTCGCGACTGGCCAGTTTAGCGGGTACACTATGCCGCTCTCCGATCTCATGCAGGCGCGGTTCGAGTCGGCGCAGACGATCATCGCGATCTTCTCGCTGTTCTTCACCATCGTCTCGGCCTACATCGCCGCGCTTTACTTCTTTATCGGCCGCGCACCGTTCGCGCTGCGCTTCACCGCGTTCACGCTGCTCACCATCAGCTTCCTCTTCCTCGCCGCCGTCGTCGCCAGCGTCACCGAGGTCGTCGAGGTGCTCATCACCCAATGGAACGCGGCCGCCATCCCGCCGGGGCCGGAGGAGCGCATTCGCCGCATTTTCCTCATCACCGGCGCGGACTCGCTCCTCTATTACTCCGGCCTTGGCCTCGCGACCGCGACGGGCGTGCTCGTCTATCTCGTCCTCGCCTTCCTCACCTTCTTTTACCGTTGGACGCCCCGCGCCTATATGCGAGAGTAGCTCATGCCCATCCAAATCCTGATGCCCGCCCTGTCGCCCACCATGGAGCACGGCAAGCTCGCCAAGTGGCTGGTGAAGGAGGGCGACAAGGTCGCCTCCGGCAAGGTGCTCGCCGAGATAGAGACCGACAAGGCGACGATGGAGGTCGAGGCCATCGACGAGGGCATCGTCGGTAAAATTCTGGTTCCCGAAGGCACGGACGGCGTCGCGGTGAACGCGCCCATCGCCGTGCTGCTGGAGGAGGGCGAGGACGCAAGCGCCATTGGCGCGCCGATGCCCGCGTCCGCGAAAGCGCCGTCGGACGCCGCTGAAACCGGGCGGCCGGGGGAGGGCGCGGGGCTACGCGGCGGAACGCCCGCGCCGACGTCTGCCGCAACGGCGGCGCTGCCGCAAATCGCGAACGGCAAAGCCAACGGCCATGGTGGCCGCATCTTCGCCTCGCCGCTCGCGCGCCGTGTGGCGAAGGAACGCGGCGTCGACCTCGCCGCACTCACCGGCTCCGGGCCGCACGGCCGCATCGTGCTCGCCGACGTGGAAAAAGCGCCGCCGCCGGGCGCTGCGCAAACGCCGCCGAAAGGACAGTCGCTCACCGTCAGCCCGCCGCCAGCCGCATCGCCGCTTGCGATGACCGACGATCAGATCATGGCGCTTTACGAACCCGGCAGCTACGAGATCGCGCCGCACGACAACATGCGCCGCACCATCGCGCAGCGGCTGACCGTCGCGAAATCGACCATCCCGCACTTCTACCTCAACATCGACTGCGAACTAGACAAGCTGCTCGCCGCGCGCCAGAGCCTCAACGTGCGCTCGCCGAAGGACGGCCCCGGCGCCTACAAGCTGTCGGTGAATGATTTCATCATCAAGGCGCTGGCGCTGGCGCTTCAACGCGTGCCGGACGCGAACGCCGTGTGGAGCGAGCGCGGCATGGTGCGGCTGAAGCGCGTGGACGTGGCGGTGGCGGTCGCGGTCGAGGGCGGGCTGTTCACGCCGGTTATCCGCGCGGCGGAGGCCAAAAGTCTCGCGCAGATCTCCAACGAGATGAAGGACCTGGCCGAGCGCGCCCGCAAGCGCCGCCTGGCCCCGCATGAATATCAGGGCGGCGCCTCGTCAATATCGAACCTCGGCATGTTCGGGATCAAGGCGTTCGACGCCGTGATCAATCCGCCGCACTCGACCATTCTGGCGGTGGGCGAGGGCGAGCAGCGGGCGGTCGTGAAGGGCGGCGCGCTCACCGTCGCGACCGTCATGTCCGTAACGCTCTCATGCGATCACCGGGTGGTGGACGGCGCGCTCGGCGCCCGGCTTCTTTCCGCTTTTCGCGGCTTCATCGAAGAGCCGGTCTCGATGCTTGTTTGACGGCACTTGACAATTTTTCCGGCGGCGCCAAGATATCACGCGTGGTTCAACGCAATCTTGAACAAACTCGAGAAACAACGATCGATTCAACTCGACTATCCGTGCAGCATGATCTGCGCTCCTAGCAGCGCCGCAGCGTAATCCGCTCGCGCGCACTTCGTTTGATACTTTGCAACTCCATCGCATGTTGCTGCGAAGCACGACTTTGCTGTCTGAGTGTCAACAGACGGCTCGCATGACCGTTTAAACAGAAAATCCAATGTCATATTCTCATGCTCTGCATGACGTCTGCCGGTTTCGCGCCGCGCAGGAAAAAGACGCCGCGTCCATCGCTGACCTCATCGTGATCTCGGGCGACACGCCGCCCGATTTCCCCCGACCCACAGCCCGCCATGACGGGCGATCCCCCGCGCCGAGCCCTTCTTCTGTCGCGCAGGCGCAGGCCTTCGCGGTCGCCCACGCCCGTCTGCTGCTGTTCAACGGGCGCATCGCGGGCATGCTGCTCGGCTATGCGACGCGGCCGCTCGCCGCATCACGTCGTCTCGACGTGCTGCCCAACTATCTTCGCTGCACCATGGATGTGGAGGCGATTGCGCCGCGCAGCTTTTACGTCAACACGCTCGCGCTTTATCCGGAGTATCAGAACCTCCGTCTCGGAGCGCGTCTCTTGAGTGAGGCCGAGGCCTGCGCGGCCCGGCGCGGATGCCGGCACCTAGCGCTCGAGGTGGGCGTCGGAAATCCAGGCGCTATACGCTTTTATATCCGCAATGGCTTTCAAGCCGCGGCGACGCTCGCACCCAAAGCCGGCGCGCTCGCGCCATATGACCGCGAGATTGTCCTCTTGAAGCGACCGGTCGATCAGTCCATCATCAACGCCGAGTGGCGGGGAGCGGACGAATGGACAGCGGGTATGATTTGGCGGTCATCGGCGCGGGGCCGGGCGGCTATGTTGCGGCCATCCGCGCGGCGCAACTAGGGCTGAAGACCGTCGTCATCGAGCGGGAGCATCTCGGCGGGGTGTGCCTTAACTGGGGTTGCATCCCGACGAAAGCGCTTCTGCGTACCGCGGAAATCTATCGCCTTCTCGGGCATTTGGACGAGTTCGGCCTCAGCGCCAAGGAGGTCAGCTTCGATCTATCCAAGGTCGTGGCGCGCTCGCGCAAGGTCGCCGCGAAATTGACGGGCGGCGTTGCGTTTCTGCTCAAGAAAAACAAGGTCGCCGTCATCGATGGCGCGGCGCGGCTGAAAGGCGGCGGGGTCATCGGCGTCACGGCCAAGGACGGCAAACCGGCGCCGGACGTGACGGCCAAGCACATCATCATCGCCACGGGCGCCAGGGCGCGCTCCCTGCCGGGCCTGGAGCCGGACGGCCGTCTGGTGTGGACCTACAAAGAGGCCATGCTGCCGCCGGAGATGCCCAAGTCCTTGCTCGTGATAGGGTCCGGGGCCATCGGCGTGGAGTTCGCGAGCTTTTACAGCGCGCTTGGCGCCGACGTGACGATGGTTGAGGTTCAGGATCGGATTTTGCCAGCCGAGGACGAGGAAATCTCCGCGCTCGCCCGCAAGGCGTTCGAGAAGCAGGGCATGACGATCCACACCAGCGCCAAGGTCGAGGCGCTGGAGAAGCGCGCGGACGGCGTGTCGGCGACGCTGTCGGCCGGCGGGAAAACCAGCCGCGTCGAGGCGCATCGCGCCGTTCTCGCCGTGGGCATCGTCGGCAATACGGAAAATCTTGGGCTGGAGGCCGCGGGCGTGCAGGTGGAGCGCGGCCGCATCGTGACAGATGAGTGGGGGCGGACGGCCGCTCCTGGCGTTTACGCGATCGGCGACGTGGCCGGCGCGCCGTGGCTCGCGCACAAGGCCAGCCACGAAGGCGTCATCTGCGTGGAGAAGATCGCCGGCTTGAACGACGTGCATCCGCTCGACGTGCGCAACATCCCCGGCTGCACGTACAGCACGCCGCAAATCGCGAGCGTCGGCTTGACGGAGGCGGCGGCCAAAGCAGCGGGCCGCGCCGTGCGCGTTGGGCGTTTCCCCTATCAAGGCAACGGCAAGGCCATTGCGCTGGGCGAGGCGGAGGGCCTCGTCAAAACCGTGTTCGACGCCAAAACAGGCGAATTGCTCGGCGCTCACATGATCGGGGCGGAGGTGACGGAGCTGATCCAGGGCTTCGGCATCGCCAAATCATTGGAGACCACCGAGGCGGAGTTGATGCACACCGTGTTTCCGCATCCCACGCTGTCCGAGATGATGCACGAGGCGGTGCTCGACGCTTATGGCCGCGCGGTGCATTTCTAGGCGGGACGCGCGAGGATGCACGAGCGTCAGCGTCATCCATCAGGGGCGGTCATCCGCCGCCAGCCCACGGAGGCGCGCGGTTTCAGCGCCTTGGCGATCTGCAGCGCGGCGCGGCGGCTTTGCGCGTCCTCAAGCGCCGTCAGCCGGAACTCGGATTGGTCGGGCACCCGGTTGAAGGCGATTTTGGCCCCGGCGTAGCCGAGTTGCGCCGCGTCCAGTTGCGAGGCGATCCCCACCGTCTCGCGGCCGTACCGCTGATTGACCGCGTCGATGATTTCCCACAGCCGCTCGCCTTTGCCCGCGCGCGACCCGGCGTCGTGAGAGCGGACAAACAAGTCCTGCTGGCGGCTCCGCGCATCGACCAGGTCGAAAAGCCCGATTTGCACGTGGCGGAACTGCGGATGGCGGCCGGCCGAACGCACAAGACCCGGCCACAGGGCGTCCAGCCACTTCAACAATTCGAAACTGTCCTGGGTCGGCGCGAAGCGCGCCTGCGACGCCCAGCCTTTCTCCCATTTGTCTCCCGCAAGGAAGAAGCCTCCGGCCGCCAAGCCGTAATGGCGCAGGCGATAGGCGGCTTTGAGCGTCAGCGTGCGTGCGACGAGCCTGGCTTCCGGCGGCTTGCGGCTGCGCGGATCGAGAACCCGGCTATGGCCGATCACGGATTTGTTCGTGGGCAAATCGGGGATGTCGAACCCATGCAGCGCATGCCAGAAGCGTTCGCCGCCGACGCTGCCCCAGATGACCCGCGCCTGTTTCGGCGCTAGGCCCCACAGGGCTTCGACCGTCGTCACCCCGGCGCTCGCCAGACGTTTGGCCATGCGCTCTCCCACCCCCGGCAGGTCGGTGAGTTTGAGATCGAGCAGCGGGCCGGGCAAATCCTCGCCGCGCAGGATCACAAGGCCGTCCGGCTTTTGCATGTCGGTCGCGATCTTGGCGAGCAGGCTCGACGGCGCGACGCCGATGGAGGAGCGCAAGCACGCTCCGACCCGCGTCGCAATGCCCTCCTTGATGCGCTCCGCCAGGCGGCGAGCGGCCTCGGGCGTCTGCTCGGTCCTGTCCAGCTTGCAGGCCATCTCATCCACCGACCACACCTTATGAACGGGGATGTGCCGGTTGATTTCGTCGAGCAGCCTGTGGTGATGCTCTACATAGATTTCATGCCTGGCCGGCACGACGACCAGCCCCGGGCACATGCGCTTTGCGTCGCGGATGGGCGTGCCCGTGCGGATCCCGAAGGCTTTCGCCACATAGTTGGCTGCGATGGCGCAGGTGCTGTCGCTCATCAGCGGCGCGACCGCCAGGGGACGGCCGCGCAACGCCGGCTGCACCTGCTCCTCGACGCTGGCGAAGTAACTGTTAAAATCAATAAACAAATAGCGCAGGGGGTGTGAACCGGACATGTTCGCGACCTTCCGACAATGGCGCGATCTTATAGCTGGATCGGCGCGGGAGTAAAGAACAATCCGCGAACATGGCGCGCGTGTTGAAAATCGGCGCGGGCCGTGCCTTATCTAGGGTCCAGAATGTAACCGTCGAGGCTCCCGTGGCGACCATCTATGATTCCACCGCCGCCGCCAGGCACCCTGAAAAGGCGCGCCGGCAGGCCACGCCGCGGCTTGCGAAGCCGGAGTGGATCCGGGTTAAGGCGCCGAACTCGCCGGCCTTCCGCCACACTCAGGCGCTCGTACGCGCGCACGGGCTTCACACCGTGTGCGAGGAGGCCGGCTGCCCCAACATAGGCGAATGCTGGGAGCAGCGCCACGCCACCATGATGATCATGGGCGACATATGCACGCGCGCCTGCGCCTTCTGCAACGTGCGAACCGGGCTGCCGCGCGCGCTCGACGCCGACGAGCCGGCGCGCGTCGCCGAGGCGGTGGCCAAACTCGGCTTGGCCCATGTGGTCATCACCAGCGTCGACCGCGACGATCTAGACGACGGCGGGGCAGGGCATTTCGCGGCGGTCATCACAGCCATTCGCGCGGCCAGCCCCGGCGCGACGATCGAGGTGCTGACCCCCGATTTCCTGCGCAAGCCCGCGTCCGCGCTGGAGACGGTCATCGCGGCGCGCCCCGACGTGTTCAACCACAACATCGAGACCACGCCGTCGCTTTATCTCACCGTCCGTCCGGGCGCGCGGTACTTCTCGTCGATCCGGCTGTTGCAGCGCGCCAAAGAGATCGACCCGGAGGTGTTCACCAAGTCGGGCCTGATGCTCGGCCTTGGCGAGACGCGCAACGAGGTGATGCAGGTGATGGACGATCTGCGCGCCGCCGACGTCGACTTCCTCACCATCGGCCAATATTTGCAGCCGACGCCGAAACACGCCGCCGTTGCGCGGTTCGCGCCGCCCGAAGAGTTCAGGGCGCTCGAGCAGGTGGCCTACGCCAAGGGCTTTTTGATGGTCTCTTCCAGCCCGCTGACGCGCTCCAGCCACCATGCGGGTGAGGATTTCGCCAAGCTGCGCGCCGCGCGCCAGGCGGGCTGCCATCAATGACGGACAATCAACCCTGGACATGCAGCGTCTGCAGCAAAAGCCACACTGGCTTTCCCGCCATCACGTTCGATGCGCCGGCGCATTTTCACGCCCTGTCCGATGCGGAGCGAGCCAGCAAGGCCGAACGAAACGCGGATTTCTGCGTCATTCAGCCGAGTTCGTTTTACGTCCGATGCGTCCTCATTGTTCCCATTCACGGCTCCGAAGAGAGCTTGGAATGGGGCGTCTGGTCTTCGCTCAGCGAGGAAAATTTTCAGAAATACTCCGCCACGTTTTTCGATGACGATCAGTCCAAGATCGGCCCAATGTTCGGCTGGTTTTCGTCATCGCTTCCGATATACGAGGACACGTTGAACCTGCGTTGCCGCGTCGTTCCCCGAAACCAGCGGCGGCGCCCGCATATACACTTCGACCCGTCCCCGCCGCATCAGCTGGTGCGCGACGCGGCGGATGGAATTTCCTTGGAGCGGGCGATTGAATTCGCATCGCTTATCATGCACCGACATTGAGTTAGAGACCGTCATGCCGTCTTTCGCAACCACGCGGCGCGTGCGTCACTCGCCGGAAAACATGTTCGCGCTTGTCGCTGACGTGGAGCGCTACCCCGAATTTGTGCCTTTGTGCGAGGCCCTGCGGGTGGAGCGCCGCCGCATGGACGGAGACGCGGAGGTGATCGACGCGGCGATGACCGTCTCCTACAAATTCATCCGCGAGAGCTTCTGGAGCCGCGCGCGCCTCGACCGCGCGAACCTGCGCATCCTTGTCGAGTATGTGGACGGCCCGGTGCGCAACCTGCAAAACCGCTGGGCGTTCCGCACCGCCGACGGCGGCTGCGACGTCGATTTTCACATCGCGTATGAGTTCCAGTCGCGGCTGTTCCAAACGGTCGCCGGCGCGGTGTTCGACAAGGCGTTCCGCAAATTCGCCGAAGCGTTCGAGGCGCGGGCGGACGCGCTCTACGGCGCAGGGGTTAAGCCTGCCAATCCGGCTGCGCCTCCAACGTATCCAGGAGAAGTCTGAGCGCCGCGTTCGCCGAAGCCTCGCGAACGGCCGTGCGCCCGATGTCGCCGAACTCGCAGCGTCTGACCGCATACGAAGGCGCGCTCCCCGCTGCGCCGGCGGCGACGCCGATATAGACCAGCCCAACCGGCTTTTCCGCCGAGCCGCCGCCCGGCCCCGCGATCCCCGTCACCGACACCGCCGCGCCCCCGCCCAACCGCTCCCACGCGCCGCGGGCCATGGCCAGCGCCGTCTCCTCGGACACCGCGCCGTGCGCCTCAATCACGTCCCGCGGCACGCCGAGCATCTCCACCTTCGCCGCGTTTGAGTAGGTGACGAAGCTGCGGTCAAACACGTCGGACGAGCCGGGGATGGCCGTGAGGCAGGCCGCGATCAGCCCACCGGTGCAAGACTCTGCGGTCGCGATGCGCATGCGCGTTCGCCGCGACGCCTCGAGCGCCTGCGCCGCCAGGGCTGTCAGCTCGGGCGTCATCGTGCGCTCCCCGCCGGCAGCGACACCGACGCTGAGGCCATCGCGGCAAGCCCCTCGCGACGGCCGATGAAGCCCAGCGTCTCCATGGTCGTCGCCTTCAGCCCGACCCGGTCCACCGAGATGCGAAGAATGTCCGCCATGCGCGCGCGCATCGCCTCCCGGTGAGGCGCGATCTTGGGCCGTTCGGCCAGGATGGTCACGTCCACATTCACCACTCGCCCGCCGCGCGCCAGCACGAGATCGCGCGCGTGCGCAAGAAAAATGGCTGAGTCCGCGCCGCGCCATTGCATGTCTGAGGGCGGAAAATGATCGCCGATGTCGCCCGCCCCGATGGCGCCCAGCAGCGCGTCGGTAAGAGCGTGGAGGGGCGCGTCCGCGTCCGAATGGCCGCTCAAGCGGTGAGTGTGCGGCACACGCACGCCGCACAGCGTGACCGCGTCGCCAGGCTCGAACGCGTGCACGTCGAAGCCCGAGCCGATCCTCGTTTCAAAATCCTGCGCCATGCGCGCCTCCCGTTCCGCCCGCGCCCAGTCCTCCGGCGTGGTGATCTTCCAATTCGTCTCCGATCCCAGAACCAGCGCCACCCGCAGGCCCGCCCATTCCGCGATGGCGGCGTCGTCGCTGAAGTCTTCGCGCCCCGCTCCGGCGGCGGCCTCGTGCGCGCGCAGGATGGCGTCAAGGCGAAACCCTTGCGGCGTTTGCGCCCGCCACAGCCCGTCGCGCTCAACCGCTCCGGCGATGACGCGCCCATTGGCGCCCTTCAGGGAGTCCACCACAGGGATTGCGGCGATGGCGCCGTCCGCGTCGCGCAAAGCGTCGATCACACAGTCGATTGTCTCGGCGCCGACGAAAGGGCGCGCGGCGTCGTGGATGAGCACGGCGTCCGGAGCCAGAGCTGCGGCGGCGCGCAGGCCGTTCAGCACCGATTGCCGCCGTGTCGCCCCGCCATAAGCCGGCGGCCGGACCTTGCGCGAGGCGTAGGCGCATGCGGCGGCGTAGGACGCTTCGTCGCCATGCCGGATGACGCAGATCACATCGTCGACGCGCTCGTGATCCGCAAACGCCGACACGCTGCGCGCCAGGGCGGAGCGGCCCGCGATCGGCGCGTATTGCTTTGGAGGCGCTCCGGCCGGCAACCCAGCCCGGCTGCCGCCGCCGCCCGCCACGATGATGGCCGCGATCCTCAATGCGCCCTCCTCCTGTGCGAACGCTAACGGCTTAGCCCAACGCGCGCCAGGATTTTTTAGGCTGATCGTCGCACCGCGAAATCGGTGCTGACAGACCCGGATGATTTGTTATTATGCCTACGTTATAGGCTAAAATTTTAGTGATTAAATCGTAAGCAGGACGAGGGTGGACACCAAAGACAAGCACCGCAGCAAGCTCGCCCATAGGTCGGCGCCGACGGCGGCTGGGGTCATGGACGCCCTGCCGCACCCGGTGCTCGTCATTCAGCCGGACGATTTCGTCGCTTACGCCAACGCGGCGGCCGAGGTGTTTTTCGGCGCAAGCGCACGGATGCTGCAGCGTCGCCGGCTGCCCGAACTGGCGCCGTTCGCCAGCCCGCTCATCGCGCTTGTCTCGCAGGTGCGGCGCGCGCACGCGACGGTGAACGAATACGCCATCGACCTCGGCATGCCCGACGTTTCGGCAAGCCGTCTGGTCGACATTTACGCCGCGACCTTGCCCGAGGACGAGAGCCAGGTGCTCATCATGCTGCAGCAGCGTTCGATGGCGCAGATGATCGAACGCCAGCTTTCGCACAGGGGCGCGGCCCGCTCGGTGTCGGGCATGGCGGCCATTCTGGCCCACGAGATCAAGAACCCGCTTTCGGGCATCCGCGGCGCGGCGCAGCTTCTGGAAACCGGCGTGGAAGGCGACGACCGGGCGCTTGCCCAGCTTATCTGCCAAGAGGCCGACCGCATCTGCACGCTGGTCGACCGGATGGAGGTGTTCGGCGACGAGCGGCCCATCAAGTTCGAGCCGGTCAACATTCATGTGGTGCTCGATCACGTCAAACGCATCGCGGCCAACGGGTTCGCGCGGCACATCACCTTTTTGCAGAATTTCGATCCGTCGCTGCCGCCGGTGCCTGGCAATCGCGACAAGCTCATTCAGGTGTTCCTCAACCTGGTCAAAAACGCGGCGGAGGCCGTGGGCGATCAGCGCGGCGACGGGCAGATCACGCTCGCCACGGCGTTCAAGCCGGGCCTGCGCATCTCGACCCCGAATTCCGACTCGCGCATCAGCCTGCCGCTCGAGATCAGCGTCATCGACAACGGCCCCGGCATCCCGGACGAGTTGCGCCCGCACCTGTTCGAGCCGTTCGTCACCACGAAGCCGAAGGGCGCCGGGCTCGGCCTCGCGCTCGTCGCCAAGATCGTCAACGACCATGGCGGCGTCATCGAATGCGACGCCAAAGCGCGGGCGACGGCGTTCCGCGTGATGATGCCGATGTATCAGACCGCCGACAGAAAATCGAAGGAGCATTGAAGCCATGGGACGCGGAAACGTTCTGGTCGCCGACGACGACGCAGCGATTAGAACCGTCGTCAATCAGGCCCTGGCGCGCGCCGGGTACAGCCCACGGGCCACGTCGAACGCGGCGACCCTATGGAGCTGGGTCAGCCAGGGGGAGGGCGATGTGGTCATCACCGATGTGGTGATGCCCGACGAAAGCGCGTTCGACCTTATTCCGCGCATCAAGAAAATCCGGCCCGACCTGCCCATCATCGTGATGAGCGCGCAAAACACCTTTATGACGGCGATCACGGCGACTGAGCGCGGCGCCTATGAATACCTGCCGAAGCCCTTCGATCTGAAGGAGTTGGTTGCGGTCGTCGGACGCGCGCTGAAAGAGCCGCGCGGGGCGAAGGCGCCGGCCAAGCGCGAGCCTGAGACGGAGAACCTGCCGCTCATCGGCCGCTCGCCCGCCATGCAGGACGTCTACCGCATCATGGCGCGGCTGATGAACACCGACCTGACCGTGATGGTGACGGGCGAATCCGGCACGGGGAAGGAGCTTGTCGCCCGCGCCCTCCACAATTTCGGCCAGCGCCGCAACGGCCCATTCATCGCGGTTAACATGGCGGCGATCCCTCGGGAGCTGATCGAGTCCGAGCTGTTCGGCCACGAGAAGGGAGCCTTCACCGGCGCGCACAACCGGCTGATCGGCCGGTTCGAGCAGGCGGACGGCGGCACGCTGTTCCTCGACGAGATCGGCGACATGCCGATGGAGGCGCAGACGCGGCTTCTGCGCGTGCTGCAGGAGGGCGAGTTCACGACCGTCGGCGGGCGCACGCCCATCCGCACCGACGTGCGCATCGTCGCCGCCACCAACAAGAACCTGGAGCAGCAGATTAGCCAAGGCCTGTTCCGCGAAGACCTGTTCTTCCGCCTGAACGTGGTGCCGCTGCGGCTGCCGCCCCTGCGAGAGCGCGCCGAGGACATCCCCGACCTGGTGCACCATTTCATGGCGCTTGGCGAAAAGGTCGGCCTGGCGCGCAAGACCATCATGCCGGACGCGCTCGACCGGCTTAAGCGGCACACCTGGCCGGGGAACATCCGCGAACTGGAGAACATGGTGCGCCGACTGACCGCGCTCTACGCGCAGGACACCATCACCCGCGACATCATCGACAACGAGTTGAACGCCGCGCAGCCCGCAACGCCGGAGCCGCGCAACGGCGGGCAGAGCAGCCTCAGCGAGTGGATGGAGAGCTACCTCTCGGACTATTTCGCCGGCTTCGGCGATGATTTGCCGCCGGCCGGCCTCTACGACCGGATTTTGCAGGAGATCGAAACGCCCATGATCGCCGCGGCGCTCGCCGCCACCCGCGGCAATCAAATCCGCGCGGCGGAGCTGCTTGGCCTCAACCGAAACACGCTGCGCAAGAAGGTGCGGGAGCATAAAATCCGGGTTATTCGGACGACCGGCTGATCTTGCATGCGCGCTTGGCGAAGCCGCCACACAATTCGCCCGTATTTGTATTGTTCCTTAAATGCCACATAGAGGGTTGCATATTTGCTCGGCTTAGGTCAGCTTGCTAACGGCGCTCTCGCCGCATTTTGCGGGCGTCGCCTGTATGACGCAAACGCCGTATAGTGTCGCGCCGCAAGCCGCCTATGATGCCCGAGTGCTGAGTGCGAAAACAGATTGAGGGCTGCGGCGCGCCGCTGATAAGAAACGGAAATGACCATTGAAAAATTTTCCATCCATGCGTCGCGTTGGTCATAAAGCGCAAGCTGTGCTGACCCGCGTCGCGAGCGGCGCGTCGCGTCTGCGCTCGCCCAAGATCGCCGCGCCGGACGAATGGACATTTCCCGCCGGCCTCGTCATCGTCATCTTGTCCCTCATATCCGGTTTCGCCACCTACGGCATTTTGAGCGGGTTGACGCCGATCACGCCGACGGACAGCGTCGTCATCACCGTTTTCCTCATCAACGGCGTGCTCATCCTGGCGCTGATGGCGATCGTCGGCTTCCAACTCGCCGATCTGCTGCGGGCGCGCAAACGCCAGGCGGCCGGCGCGGGCTTGCATGTGCGGATTTTGTCGCTGTTCGCGCTCGTCGCCATCATCCCGGCGATCATCTTGGCGACCTTCGCCACTGTTTCGCTCGACCGCGTGCTTGAAGGGCTGTTCTCCACGCGGGTTAAGTCCATCGTGCAGAACTCGCTCGATGTGGCGACGTCCTATGTTCAGGACCATGAACAGATCATCAGCAGCGATCTCATCGGCATGGGCGAGCAGATCGAGAACTCGATGAAGTTGATGTCTGAAAACCCGGAGAAGTTTCAAAAATTTCTGGCAGGGCAGGCGACGCTGCGCAAAATTTCGGCCGTGTACATCATCAATGACAAGGGGGATCGACTAGCGGTTGCTGGCGAGCCTGAAAAATATCCGCTGGCGAAATTGCCCGAGCAAGTGTTCTCGCAAGCTGCAGAAGGAAAAGTCGTCATCTTCCGCAAGGAGGGCACTGGAAACGTTGGCGCGATCAAGAAACTGAGCGGCGCTGAAAACGCTTATATGAGCATCATCCGCCCGGTGCGCCTCGAAGTCATCCGCCACCTGCAGAGAACGCAGGCCAACGCGGCAATTTATAAAAGACTCGATGAAACAAACCAGACGATGAAGCTGGTTTTCATCGTCATGTATGCGACGATAACCTTTACGTTGCTGCTGGCGGCGGTGTGGTTCGGGCTGTGGTTCACCAAATGGCTCGTCGCTCCGATCCGCAAGCTCATCGGCGCTGCGCAGCAGGTGTCCGAAGGCAATCTCGACGTGCATGTGGACGCGCTCGCGAAACAGGGAGACGTCGGCCAGCTCGGCGCCACCTTCAACCGCATGACGGCCGATCTGCGCAAACAGCGCGCCGAACTCGTCAACGCCAATGAGGAGCTGGAGGAGCGGCGTCGCTTCATTGAGACGGTGCTTTCAGGCGTTTCGGCCGGTGTGCTGGGCTTGGACACCGACGGGCGCATCACGCTCGCGAACAAATCGGCCGTTGCGCTTCTCGGCGTTGAGGAGGGCGAACTCGTCGGCCGCCACCTGCAGGACGCCGTGCCGGAGTTCGGCGCGCTGCTCGCCAAATCCCAGCGTCAGGGCAAAAAACCGCTACAACAGAACGTGTCCGTTATCAGGGAGGGGTCCGAGCGTAATTACGCCGTGCGCGTGACCCGCGAGATCGAGGACAAGAAGGACTACGGCGTGGTCCTCACCTTCGACGATGTGAGCGAGCTGGTGGTCGCCCAGCGCACCTCCGCATGGGCCGACGTGGCGCGCCGCATCGCCCACGAGATCAAAAACCCGCTGACGCCCATCCAGCTCTCGGCCGAACGCATCCGCCGCAAATACGGCGACAGCATCACCCAGGATCGCGAAATCTTCGACCGCTGCACCGACACCATCATCCGCCATGTGGGCGACATCGGCCGGATGGTGGACGAGTTTTCCTCGTTCGCACGCATGCCGACCCCCGTTATCGAGGATCATGACGTTGCCGAACTGGTGAAAGAAGCGGTAATACTGTTTCAAATGAGTCACTCAGAAATCAGCTACACGCTGGATTTGCCCGAGCAGCCCATGATCGTGCAATGCGACCGCCGCCTCATCACGCAAGCCGTCACAAACCTTGTGAAGAACGCGGGCGAAGCCATCGCCGCCGCGCAGGCGAGCGCGGGGCCGGACGAGGCGCGGGCCGGGCGCATCATCGTCAAGGTGCGGGCCGACCGGGGCAGGGCGGTTATCGAGGTCACGGACAATGGTTGCGGCCTGCCTAAGGAAAACCGTCACCGGCTGATCGAACCCTACGTCACCACGCGGCAAAAGGGCACCGGCCTTGGTCTCGCCATTGTGCAGCGCATCACCGAGCAGCACGGGGGCGCGCTGGAGCTTGAGGACGCGGTGCAGCCGGACGGCTCGGCGCATGGGGCGGTGGTGCGGCTGTCCTTCCCGATCCTGAAGGCGGCTGAGGCCGCGCCGGCCTCACCACAGCAGAAAGGCAAGGCGGGCTCACCGGCCAAGCGCCGCGCCGACCGCGCAAAACATGGAGCGACTTATGGCGTCTGACATCCTCATCGTCGACGACGAGGCGGACATCCGCGAGCTGATCGCCGGGATCCTCGAAGACGAGGGCCATCGCACGCGCATGGCCAAGGACAGCGACGAGGCGCTCGCCTCGGTCGAACTGCGCCGCCCCTCGCTCGTGATCCTCGACATCTGGTTGCAAGGCTCCAAGCTCGACGGGCTAGACGTGCTCGCCCGCATGAAGCGCTCGCACCCGGAGCTGCCCGTGGTGATCATCAGCGGCCATGGCAACATTGAGACGGCGGTGACCGCGATCAAGCGCGGCGCCTACGAGTATATCGAGAAACCGTTCAAGGCCGACAGGCTGGTTCACGTGACCGCCCGCGCCATCGAAGCCTCTAAGCTGCGCCGGGAGAACAAAGAGCTGCGCGAGCGCTCGCTCTACGGCACGGAGCTGGTCGGCAAATCGAGCGCCATCAACCACTTGCGCCAGGCGATCGAGAAGGTCGCCCCGACCAACAGCCGCGTGATGATCACCGGCCCGTCGGGCTCCGGCAAGGAGCTGGCGGCGCGCGTCATGCATCATCTGTCCCTGCGCGCGCAAGGCCCGTTCGTGGCGGTCAACGCGGCAGCCATGGCCCCAGAGCGGGTGGAGGTCGAGTTTTTCGGCGTCGAGGAGAACGGGGCGGCGGCGCGCAAGGTCGGCGCCTTGGAGGAAGCCCACGGCGGCACCCTCTACATCGACGAGGTCGCCGATATGCCGATGGAGACCCAAGGCAAGCTGCTGCGGGTGCTCGTCGAGCAGAAGTTTCAGCGCCTCGGCGGCGGGCCGAAAGTCCATGTTGACGTGCGCATCGTGTCCTCCACGAGCCGCGACCTGGAGCGCGAAATGTCCTCCGGACGCTTCCGCGAGGACCTGTTCCACCGCCTGGCCGTGGTGCCCTTGCGCGTTCCGGGGCTGGCCGAGCGTCGCGACGACATCCCCGAGTTGGTTGATCATTTCTTGCAGCAGGTGGCGGTGGCGACCGGCCTTCCGCCGCGCCGCATCGGCGACGACGCCATGGCCGTCCTGCAATCCCACGACTGGCCGGGCAACGCACGCCAGCTGCGCAACATCATCGAGCGCCTCATGATCATGGCGGGCGGCGACGCGGACACCATCATCACGGCGGAAATGCTGCCCGACGACATTTCCTCAACCGTGCCCCTCTCGCCGAACGGGGCAGGGGGCGAACACCTCATGTCGCTGCCGTTGCGCGACGCCCGCGAAATTTTCGAACGCGAATATCTCATGGCGCAGATCAACCGCTTCGGCGGCAATATCTCGCGTACGGCCGAATTTGTCGGCATGGAGCGCTCGGCCCTGCATCGCAAATTGCGAGCGCTCGGCGTGAATTCGTCGGATCGGGGCGGGGAGTTCCGGCATTAGCGCGTATATTGCCTTAAGCTGACTATATTGCCCATTCGCTTTGTGCAGGACCAATGGCTCGAGTCATTTTCGTCAACGGCGCCTATCGCAGCTACGCACAGGCCGTGCTCCACGTGGAGGATCGCAGCGTCCAGTTCGCCGACGCCGTGTACGAGGTGTGCGAGATCCGCGACCGGCTGATCGTGGACGAGCGGCTGCACATGGAGCGGCTGCAACGGTCGTTGCGCGAGCTGCGCTTCGACCCGGACGCCGCGCCCCAGCCCCGCGCCCTCGGCGTCATTCTGCGGGAAACCGTCCGCCGCAACGCCGTGCGCGACGGGCTTGTCTATATCCAGATCACCCGCGGAGCCGCGCGCCGGGATTTCCCGTTCCCGCCGGCCGATACGCCTTGCGGGGTTATCTGTTTCGCCCGCTCCACATCGCGCGCGCGCGCCGAGGCGAAAGCGCTGAAAGGGTTGAAGGTCGTCACCGTGCCTGACATCCGCTGGCGTCGGCCGGACATCAAAAGCACCTCCCTGCTGCCCAACGCGCTCGCCAAGCAGACAGCGCGCGACGCCGGCGCCGACGACGCTTGGTTCGTGGACGATACCGG
Organism: Hyphomicrobiales bacterium; assembly: GCA_033764775.1. GTDB lineage: Bacteria > Pseudomonadota > Alphaproteobacteria > Rhizobiales > Rhodomicrobiaceae > JAWXCE01. Next base: position 102,528 of record JANRIQ010000018.1, read on the forward strand.
GCATGTGACGGAGGGCGCCTCGAACAACGCCTGGATCGTGACGGCGAGCGGCGCTCTGGTCACGCGGCCTGCGGATTTCGGCATTTTGCGCGGCGTCACCCGTCAAGGAGTGTTGAAGCTGGCGGCGCTCAATGGTTATAACGTTGAGGAGCGGGCTTTCACCGTCGCCGAAGCCAAAGCCGCAAAAGAGGCGTTTCTCACCTCCGCCTCCGCTTTGGTTCTGCCCGTCGTCGCCATCGACGGCGCGGTTGTCGGCGACGGCTCACCCGGCCGCTTCACCCTCGATCTACGCCGAATGTTTCATCATCAGGCGGAAACTTCAACGCTCAACACTTTGTTAGCATAGCATGCAAATGGCGGCACACGAGAAGAAGACGAAGCATCACAGCATGTTCATTGGTCGGTCGCGCGGTAAGTTCTGCGTTGCGCCTCCACCTCAAACGTCGTCGAACCTGATATGCGGGGAACAAAGCCGCGCGGATCTTAAAGCCGCGATCAATAAGAACGGATGACCTATGGCTGCAGAACGCCCTCAAAGTCTTCAAGATGCTTTCCTCAACCATGTCAGAAAGCAAAAAACGCCGCTTACGATATTTCTTGTCAATGGAGTAAAACTCCAAGGAATTGTCACGTGGTTCGACAATTTCTGCGTTCTTTTGCGACGAGACGGTCATTCGCAGCTTGTCTATAAGCATGCGATCTCGACAATCATGCCCGGCGGCCCCATCTCCTTCCTCGACAACGAGCAAAATGGCGGCGCAGCCAGTTGATGGGGAGGCGAGGGCGGATTGACGGGTGAAACGGAGAGCAGGGGCGACCGCGGCCGACCGAGGCAGAAAGCGGCCGTCATCGCGCCCTACTTGGCGTCGCACGGCGGGGCGCCGTCGCCCTCGCGCGATCCAGCCTCTCGGTTGAGCGAAGCCGTGGGCCTTGCCGAAGCGCTCTGCCTCGACGTGGTTCTAAGAGAGACCGTCCGCCTTAGCGGCGTTCGGCCGGCGACGCTGGTCGGCGAAGGCAAAACCGCTGAGCTTGGCGCCCGGATCGCGGACGCCGCCGCCGGCCTCGCCATCATCGACCATGCGCTGACCCCCGTGCAGCAGCGCAACTTGGAAGTCGCCTGGGGCGTTAAGGTGCTTGACCGCTCCGGCGTGATTTTGGAGATTTTCGGTGATCGCGCGCGCACCAAAGAGGGGCGGCTCCAGGTTGAGCTCGCCCATCTGTCCTACCAAAAGAGCCGGCTGGTGCGCTCCTGGACCAATCTCGACAGGCAGCGCGGCGGCTTCGGCTTTCTCGGCGGCCCGGGCGAAACGCAGATCGAGGCCGACCGCCGGCTCATCGGCGAGCGCATCGCCGCCATTCGCGCGGAACTGGAGACGGTGCAGCGCACGCGCGCCCTTCACCGCCAGAGCCGCCGCCGCATCCCTTATCCGGCGATCGCGCTGGTGGGTTATACGAACGCGGGTAAGTCCACGCTGTTCAATCGTCTGACGGGGGCCGGCGTCGTGGCGCAGGACATGCTGTTCGCCACCCTCGACCCGACCATGCGCGAGGTGCGGCTTCCTGCAGGCGACCGCGCGATCCTCTCGGACACGGTGGGGTTCATCTCCGATCTGCCGACGACGCTAATCGCCGCCTTCCGCGCCACGCTGGAGGAGGTGACGGAAGCGGACGTGATCCTGCATGTGCGCGACATCTCGGCCAGCCACACGGAGGCTGAGCGCGGAGATGTGACGGCCGTGCTCGACGAGTTGGGGCTTGGAGCCTCCGGCAAGAACACGCCCTTGATCGAAGTGTGGAACAAGGCCGATCTGCTGGAGCCGGAGGCCCGGGAGGCCATGCGCCGGGCGGCCAGCCGCAACACGCCGCCCGCCGTGCTCGCGTCAGCAATGAGCGGGGAGGGCGCGGCCGACATTCTGCGGGCCGTGCAGGACGTGCTGCACCGCGCTTACGTTCTGCGGCGGATCACCATTGCGCCGACCGACGGCGCCTTGCAGCACTGGGTCTACGAAAACGGCTGTGTTCTGGAGCGCGAGATCGCCGAGGATGGGGCTGTGCGCATGCTGGTGCGGCTGGCCCCAGCGAACGCCGCCAGGCTCGACGCGGCGGCCCGCATCGGCTAACGGATTATCTCCGTGGCTTTCGCCGCCGCCCACGCTGCGACCATCTCATCCAAGCTCAAGTCTGAAAACGCCTTTCCTTCATTTGCGGTGATTTGCTCCATAAGACGGAAGCGCCGCTCGAACTTGGCGTTTGCATTGCGCAAGGCCGCCTCCGGGTCCACGTCGCGCCAGCGGGCGGCCTCGACCAGCACGAAAAACACGTCGCCGAACTCATCCGCCACATGCGGGTCGGGTTCGATGGCGGCTGGCCGCTCAGGCGGCGCCGGAGCCCGCGCCATCGCTTCGCGCAACTCGGCAAGCTCTTCGTCAAGCTTCGCCATCACGCGGTCGAATTCGCGCCAGATGAAGCCCGCCGCCTGCGCTTTTTTTTGCAGTTTCATGGCCCTCGTAAAGGCCGGGAGCCCGGACGGCACGCCGTCGAGCGCGCTGGAGAGCCCTGGCTCTGCGCTTTTCTCCGCTGATTTGATCGCCGCCCACGCCGCGCTGAGGTCATCCCTTGCGAGGGCGGCGAGCGGATCGTCGGGCGCGCCGAACACATGCGGATGACGGCGGATCATCTTGTCGGCGGCGGCGTTGGCCACGGACGCGAAATCGAGGGCGCCGCGCTCCTCGCCCATGCGTGCGTGATACACCACGTTGAACAGCAGATCGCCCAGTTCGTCGCGGATCGAGGCGTCATCGCCGCGCGCGATCGCCTCGGCCAGCTCATAAGCCTCCTCGATGGTGAACGGCGCGATCGTCTGCGGCGTTTGGGCGAGATCCCAGGCGCAGCCTGTCTCCGGCGTGCGCAGCGCGATCATCACATCCAGCAGGCGGGCGAGCGCGAGGCCTGCCGAGCGGTGCGGCGCGTCAGCCTCAGCCATCAACGTCCGCCATCAGCGCCTCATATGCTTGACGCACGCAACCGATCCGTTCACCCGTGATTCGCATAATCGGTATTATGGAAAATCAGCTAGCGTCCTTCGCGGATGGGGTTTCATAGTACCGCGACACCAGGCGATCAAGCAGCCGAACGCCGAATCCGGACCCCCAACTGTGGTTGATGTCCGTCGTTGGCGAGGCCATGGCGGTGCCGGCCACGTCGATATGCGCCCATGGCAGGTCGTCGCGGATGAAGCGTTTGAGGAACTGCGCGGCGGTGATCGACCCGGCGTCGCGCCCGCCGATATTCTTCATGTCGGCGGTCGGGCTGTCGATCATCTTGTCGTATTTTGGCCCGAGCGGCAGGCGCCACACCTTCTCGTCGGTGTCTTGACCGGCGGCGGTTAGTCTTTCCGACAACTGATCGTTGTTTGAAAACAACCCTGCGTATTCTTTGCCGAGCGCGACGATGATGGCGCCGGTCAGTGTCGCCAAAGTGACGGCGAATTTCGGCTTGACGTGCTCTTGCGTATAGGTGAGCAGGTCGGCGAGCACGAGGCGGCCTTCAGCGTCCGTGTTGAGGATTTCGATGGTCTGGCCCGACATGGAGGTGACCACGTCGCCGGGGCGTTGGGCGCGGCCGTCCGGCATGTTCTCCACGAGGCCAACCACCCCAACCACATTGACGGGGGCGCGGCGCTTGGCGAGCGTCAGCATCAACCCGACGACGCACGCGGCGCCGCCCATGTCGCCCTTCATGTCCTCCATGCCCTGGGCCGGCTTCATGGAGATGCCGCCGGTGTCGAAGCACACGCCCTTGCCGACGAAGGCGAGCGGCTTCGTCCGTTTGTTTTTGCCGCCCTGCCAGCGGATGACGGCGGCGTAGGTCGGCCGTGCGCTGCCCTGCCCCACGCCCAAAAGCGCGTGCATTTTCAACTCTGTAAGCCGCGCCTCGTCAAGGATTTCCACCTCGAGGCCGTGCTCGCTCAAGGCGGCGACGCGGTCCACGAACTCCTGCGGGCCGAGCTTGTTGGCCGGCTCGTTCACCAGATCGCGGGCGAGCACGACGCCCTCGCTGAGCGCCTGCAAATGGGAGAAATGCGACGCCGCCTCGTTGTGCGAGGCGCAATGGATCGTCACCCGCGCAACGCCGTTCGAGCCGTCCGCCTCGTCCTCGTCCTGCTTCTTCGTCTTGTATTTGTTGAACTTATAGCTGCGCAGCACCATGCCCAACGCCAGATGCGCCACATGCTCGCCCGCGGCCCCCTCCCCGCCCTCCACCACCAAGGCGGCGTCCGGTTGCTTCAGTGCGAGCAGCTTGCCGCCAAGGGCGCCGCCCACATTCAGCCAATCCGTGGGACTGCGATCGCCGCCCTTCCCGAGACCCGCCAGGATCACCCGGTCGCAAGGGAGATTGGCGGGGGCGAGAACCTCCACCACGCTCTTGGGTTTGCCTTTGAAATGGGCGGCCGCCGCGGCGCGCGAGAGCACCCCGCCGGATTGTTTGTCGAGGGATGCGGCGAGCGGCGGCATCACGGCGCCCTCGTCGGCGAGCAGCACCACAGTCGCCGCGTCAGGTTTGCCGAGCGGGAGGAAGCGGATATTGGCGGGGTCGATCATCAGTCGGTCAAATCCCAGGCTTTTTCGCCCAGACGTCAGGAAGGACGAAGTCAAATGAGGCGGCGGGCTCACGCGCGAAAACAGAACGTGACTGTACAACCTCTCGCCGTGTTTGCAACAGGCTTGACCTTACGGCCGAAAAATAGCCATGGATGGCTGGCAGCTATCACCCTGCAACCTTGAGGCGCGGCGCATGGATCTTATCGGGCGGTATCTGTTTCGCCAGACAGCGGGCGCGCTGTTGATGATCCTGATCACGCTCACGCTGATCCTGTGGCTCTCCTCGGCGCTGAAACAGCTCTCCCTGATGACCAGTCAGGGTCAGGGCCTCATGGTGTTCTTAAAGATCACCTCGCTCGCCATCCCCAACCTCATCGCCGTGGTGGCGCCCGTCGCCTTGCTGATCGCGTGCCTGCACACGCTCAATCGCATCAACGGCGACAGCGAACTCATCGTGTTGAACGCCGCCGGCGCCTCGGTGTGGCGGGTGCTGAGGCCGTATCTGCTGCTCGGCGTGCTCGTCATGCTGTTCACGCTGGCGGTGAACGCCTACTTTCTTCCGCAAAGCATGCGGCTGCTGAAAGAGTACATCACCCAGGTGCGGGCCGACATCATCTCGCAGGTGCTCCAGCCAGGGCAATTCTCCAGCGCCGACAAAGGCTTGACGTTCCACATCCGCGACCGTGAAAACGACGGGCGGCTGCTCGGCCTTGTCGTGCATGACGAGCGCGACGCGAAGCGCGTGATGACCTATCTCGCCGATCACGGGCGCATCGTTGAGCAGGACGGCAAGGCGTTCCTCATCATGTATGAGGGGCACATCCACCGCCAACAAGGCGACGACCCGGCGGTCAACATCGTGACGTTCGACAGCTATCTGTTCGATCTCAGCCAGTTGACGGCGGCGAACGCGAAAAGCGCGTCGTCCGAGCCGGACTACAAGCCGCGGGAGTTGTTCCTCCATGAGCTGATCTATCCGAACGTGAACAGCGTGGAGTACCGGAAAAACCGCGGCAAATTCAAAGCGGAGCTGCATGAGCGGCTGTCGAACCCGCTCTATCCCATCCTGTTCGTCCTGATCGCCGTGCTGCATCTGGGATATGCGCGCACCACGCGCGAGGGCCGCGTCGAGAGCCTGGTGATGGCCTTCACTGTTGCGGCGCTGTTCCGCGTAGCGGGGCTGACGCTCACCAATCTGGCCGCCAAGCAAAGCTGGGCGATCTTCGCCATGTACGGGCTGCCGCTCGCGGGCATAATCGGCGTTTTGCTGATGCTCGCGTTCAACATCCGGCCGCTGTCGTTCCCGCGCATCTCGCTGACGGTGCCGTCCCTACCCTTTCGCCGCAAAAATGACAACGATGTTCGGCAGTTGGCGCGTAGCGGAAATTCACCGGCGCGCCCCTGACCCATGACGGCGATTAGCACTCTCGGCCGATATATGTCGAAGCGGTTCGCCGTTTCGATTTTTAGCGTGTTTGTGCTGTGCTATATTTTGATCTTCTTCATCGACTTTATTGAAATTCTCCGCGAGGGCGGCAAAAAGGGTGGCGCATCCACGGGTTTGCTGGCGCTCATCACCTTTCTGCGGCTGCCTGCCTTCACCGAACTGATCCTGCCGTTCGCGGTCCTCATCGGCGCCATGGGCGCGTTCCTCACCTTCAGCCGGTCGTCGGAGCTTGTGGTGATCCGCTCGGCGGGAATGTCGGTGTGGCAATTCCTGCAACCGGGGTTGCTGGTAGCGCTTGTCATCGGCGTCGGCGCCGTGACCGTTTACAATCCGCTCGCCGCGATGGCCAAGGCCTATTCCGAGCGGCTTTACGCGGAGAGTTTTGGGGGCGAGAAATCCGTGCTCTCGAAGGGCCGCGGCGGCGCTTGGCTGCGGCAGGACGGCGTCGACGGACAGTCGATCGTCTACGCCAAAGCGGTGGCCGACAGGGGCGTTTCGCTAGGCGGCGTAACCCTGTTGCAATTTGACAGCAACAAAAAATTTCTTGAGAGAGTGGAGGCCCAGAAGGCCACTTTGAAGAGTGGTTATTGGCAACTAGAGAACGCCCACGTAAGCAGCGCCGATGGTCAAAGCCAGTTCTATAAGACGTATATCGTCAGTACATTTCTCACACCGGAACAAGCGACCGAGAGCATCGGCTCCGTCGAGAGCGTCTCTTTCTGGGAGTTGCCGAAGTTCATCGAGTTCACGGAGCGGGCGGGACTTTCATCGGAGAAATATAAACTGTACTATCAGACGCTTCTCGCAAAACCGTTGCTTATGGCGGCGATGGTGCTAGTAGCGGCCACTTGCACCTTGAGATCCTTCCGTTTTGGCCGCATCCAGACTATGGTGATCGCGGGTTTGGCATCGGGATTCGGTTTCTTCATTTTGTCCGAATTGTCCCGGAAATTGGGAACATCCGGTCTGACGCCAGCCACAGTCGCCGCTTGGGCGCCCGCCGTTATCGCCACTTTTTTGGCTCTTACAGTATTGCTAAACCAGGAAGACGGTTAATGACGGCGATCGAGCGGGAAAACGGGGGGAGCGGATTGGGGACGATGTCATTCGGCCAATTCCCGGCCTGCTGCGCTGCGCTCGCGCTGATCGCGGCGGCGTTCCTCATTGCGCCGCCGGCCCGATCGGCCGAGACCGGCGAAGGTTTGCTTAAGCAGCAATTCGGCGCCGGCAAAAATCAGCCTCTCCTGCTCCAGGCCGATCAGATGATTTACGACCGGGAGAACGACCGCGTCGTCGCCAAGGGCAACATCGAGATTTATTACAATAACTACGTCCTTCTGGCGGAGGAAATCGTCTACGACCAGAAGGCCAACACGCTCACCGCGATGGGCAATGTGCGGATCAAGGAGCCGGACGGCTCTGTTGTGAACGCCGACAAGATCACGCTCACCGACAACTTCCGCGACGGGTTCATCCAATCGCTGCGCGTGGTCACCAAGGACGACGCGCGCATCTCGGCCGCCAACGCCTATCGTCGCGACGGCGAGACGACCGAGTTCGAAAATGGGCAGTTCACGCCGTGTAAAGTGTGCGAGAAGAACCCGGAAGCGCCGCCCATTTGGCGCATCAAGGCCAAGAAGATCATTCACAAAAAAGCCGAGCAGAATATCTACTACGAAGACGCCAAGCTAGAGTTCTTCGGCCTGCCGCTTGTCTATGTTCCGTATTTTTATCACCCGGACCCGACGGTGAAGCGGCGCTCCGGCTTTCTGACGCCGTCTTACGGCAACTCCACCGAGCTCGGCTTCACCACCGAGATCCCATATTATTACGCGTTTTCGCCGTCTTACGACCTGACCTTGACGCCGGTTGTGACAACCGAAGCCGGTATTCTTTTGAAGGGCGAATGGCGTCAGAAGCTGGAGACCGGTCAATATCGGATCCGGGCGTCTGGCGCTTACAACGAAGACCCGAAGGACGGGATCGACGATTTCCGCGGCAGCATCGACACCAAAGGGGAGTTCAGCCTCGGGTCGTTCTGGAAGTGGGGATGGGACGCGACCATCGAGTCGGACGAGACGTTCCGGCGCTTCTACAAGATCGACAATATCTACACGACCGACCGTGTGTCGCAGGTCTATATGACTGGGCAAAGCGAGAGGAATTACTTCTCGGCGCGGATGTATCACTTTGGCGGCCTCACCTTCAAGGAAACCGACGAGGCCGACTCCACGGTGCATCCTGTGATCGACTACAACTACATTTTTAAGGACCCGGTGGCCGGCGGCGAACTCAGCTTCAACGCCAACGCGCTCTCTTTGACGCGCGAGGACGGCGCAGACACGCACCGCATCGTCGCCGAGAGCACGTGGCGCAAATCCATGACCGACTCCATAGGCCAGGTGATCACGCCGTTCCTTTACGCGCGCGGCGACCTGTACCGGGTGTCGAGCTTCACCGACCCCATCAGCATCGAAGACGAAGACTCTGACACCATCGCTCGGGGCACGGCCGCCGCCGGTCTGGAATATCGCTATCCGTTTGTGAAGCACACGGCCACGGCGTCGCACGTCGTCGAGCCGATCGCGCAGATCATTGCGCGTCCTGGCACCAACGATCAGGACCAGGTGCCGAACGAGGACGCCAACAGCTTGATCTTCGACGACACCTTGCTGTTCGACATCGACAAATTCTCCGGCTACGACCGGCTGGAGACAGGCACGCGAGCCAATGTTGGCGTGCAATACAGCTTCCAAACCAACTCCGGTTGGAGCGCACGAAGCCTCATCGGGCAGAGCTACCAAATCGCCGGGCCGAACTCTTACGAAAGCGATACGGGCCTCGGGAGCGACTCATCGGATTACGTGACCGGCCTATACGTGAACACGCCGCAGAACCTCCGGTTGATTTCCCAGGCTCGCTTTGATCAGAAAGACCTCGAGCTGAAGCGCCAGGACATCCAGGTCATCGCATCGCTCGGTCCTCTGTACGGTTCCGCCAGCTACGTCGACGCGAAGGCGCAGCCCGAGCTCGGCTACAACGAAGACCGCGAGGAGTTTTCCGGCCTCGCGGCCATTCGCCTCACCGACTACTGGACCATGTTCGCGGATATGCGCTACGACATCGCCGACGACCAGTTCATCCGCGACAGCATCGGCGTGCGTTACGCCGACGAATGCTTCGTTTTGTCGGTCACCTACGCTCAGCAGTTTATCAAGGATGGCGAGATCCGGCCCGACGAAACTGTTATGGTGCGGTTCGAGCTGAAGGGCGTCGGAAGCGACGCGCAGACCACCGACAGCATCGGCGAGATTTCGCCGGAAGCGAGCTTGATTAAGTGACGCAGACCGCGTCGGCGCCGACGCCTCATCGCTGGGGCGTGACCGGCGCGGCCACAATCGCGCCGCGAAGTGCGGTCAACTTTGCGGTGGTCTGAGTCGAACAGAGCCAACCAGCATGCCCGGATCGCATTTCTTCGCACACACGGTCAAACGCCTAGCGCGCAGCGCCGCTATTATCCGCCTCTTTGCTTGTGCGCTCGCGGGGCTTCTTGCGCTCGAGTCGGCCCGGGCGGATCTCGCCGTTGTCACGGTCGTCAACGGCGACCCGATCTCCTCCTACGAAGTGGATCAGCGTCAGCGCTTCCTCGCTATGACAAGCGGCTTCGGCGATGAGATGAAAAAGCGCTTTCAGGCCGCCATCAAATCGCCTGAGACCAACCAGCGCTTCCGTGAATTCATGCAGGCTCGCAGGCCGCAAACGAAGGAGGAGCAGAAGGCGCTGCAGGACGAGTTCATCGCCGGGCTGCAAAAAACCATTCGCGACTCCGTGATCCGCTCCCGCGCCGGGGCCAATCGCAACCAAGCCCTCAAGGAATTGGTCGACGAAAAGCTTATGATCCAGGACGCGAAAAAGAACGGCATCGTGGTCAGCGACGACGACGTGATGCAGCAGTTCGTCCGCAAAACCGACGACGGCAAAACCGTCTCGAACGCGGAGGAGCTCTTCGCCCAGCTCCGCACCGCGGGCGTCGACCCGAAAACCTTCAAGGAGAAGCGCCGCGCTCAGATCGCCTGGCAGCTGCTCATCCGCCGCCTATACGCCTCTCGCGTGCAAACCGCGCTTTCTCCGGCCGACGAACAGACCACCGGCGACGCCCCTGCGAACGCGCTCTACGAGCTTCGCCTCGTAAAGCTCGCCGCACCCGCCAACGCCGACCAAAAGCAACTCGCCCGGCTGTGGTCGACGGCGGACAACTTCCGCCAGCGCTTCACCTCGTGCGATACTCTCGACGCCCAGGCGAAGCTGATCAACGCATCGGTCGTGAAGCTGAGCAAGAAGCCGATCAACAGCTTCACCGGCGAAACCCGCACCTTGCTGCTCAAAAGCGCGGCCGGGCAGATGACGCCGCCGCTCATCAACGCCGGCGGGGTCGAAACTTATGCGGTGTGCGCAAAAACCGCCGCCGCCACAGCCGAAGCCGCGAAGGAGCCAAAAGCCGATAAACGCCAGCAGGAGCTGCAGCGTCAAGCGCAGGCGCATCTCAACTCGCTGAAGCGCACGGCGTCCATCGAACCGCCGTTGCAATAGGCGCCGGCATGCCGCATCGCGCCGCCCCGGTCGTCATGCTCACCATGGGCGACCCGGCGGGCGTCGGGCCTGAGATCGCGCTGAAGGCTTGGGCCTTGCGAGAAACTCTGTCGCTCAGGTCGTTCTGCTATGTGGGCGACGCACGCGCCCTCTCTCGCGCCGCCGCCGATTTGGGCCTTGCGGCTCCCATCCACCCGATCGCCGATGAGGCATGCGCGCCAGAAGCGGCGGACGTCTTCCAGCGCGCGATCCCCGTCCTCGACACGCCGCTCGCCGTCGAGCCTCGCCCCGGCGAACCGGATCACCGCAACGCCGACGCCGTGCTCGCCGCCATCGAACGCGCGGTGCGCTGCGTGGCGAGCGGCCAGGCCGGCGCCCTCGTCACCAATCCCATCGCCAAGCACGTGCTGCAGCGCGCCGGCTTTCCGCACCCGGGACACACGGAATATCTGGGCGCTCTCGCCCGCCGCAAGGGCCGCGACGCGTATCCGGTCATGATGCTGGCCGGCCCCGATCTGCGCGTCGCGCCGCTCACCATCCACATCCCCTTGAGCGCCGTCGCAGCCGCCGTGACTCCAGCTCTCATCGATGCGACCGCGAAAACCCTCAGCGGCGGCCTGTCGACGCATTTCGGCATCGAGCGTCCACGCATCGCGGTCTGCGGCCTCAACCCGCATGCGGGCGAAAACGGCATGCTGGGCGATGAGGAGACGCGCGTCATCGCGCCCGCCATCGCCGCATTGCGGGCCGAGGGTCTGGCCGTAACAGGCCCGCACTCCGCCGACACGCTGTTCCACGCCGCCGCCCGCCGCACCTACGACGCCGCCATCGCCATGTATCACGATCAGGCGCTGCTGCCGGTGAAAACCCTGTATTTCGACGAAGCGGTGAACGTCACCCTCGGCCTGCCGTTCATTCGCACCTCGCCCGATCACGGAGTCGCGTTCGACATCGCGGGCCGCGGCCTCGCCAACCCGGCAAGCCTCATCGCCGCCATCCGCATGGCGCACGGCATGGCGGCGCGGGCCAACGCGCGATCCGCCAAACCGGCATGACGCTCGCCGCCGACGGTCTGCCCCCTTTGCGCGACGTGATCCGCCGCCTCGGGCTGTCGGCGCGCAAAAGCCTCAGCCAGAACTTCATCCTTGATTTGAACCTCACCGGCCGCATCGCCCGGGCGACAGGCCCGCTCGACGGAGCGACGGTGATCGAGATCGGCCCCGGCCCAGGCGGCCTCACGCGGGCGCTTCTGTCCGAGGGCGCGGGCGCCGTCATCGCCATCGAGCGGGACGAGCGCTGTTTGCCGGCGCTCGATGAGATCGCCGCGCACTGGCCGGGCCGGCTGCGCGTCATCCAAGGCGACGCGCTCGAAACCGATTACGCCGCGCTCGCCGCGCCCCACGCCGATGTCCGGATCATCGCGAATCTGCCCTACGCGGTGGCCACGCCGCTGCTGCTCGGATGGCTGAAGGCCGATCCATGGCCGCCGTGGTGGAGGCGCATGGCGCTCATGTTCCAGCGCGAGGTGGCCGATCGCATCGTTGCGGCGCCCGGCTCCAAGGCCTATGGGCGATTGTCGATCGCGGCGCAGTGGCGGTCGCAACCCCATATCGCCTTCACAGTGCCGGCCCAGGCCTTCACGCCGCCGCCCAAGGTCTCGTCCGCGGTGGTGAGCATCGCGCCGACGCCCGAACCGGCCCCTGTTGGGGCGAGCCTCGAAGCCGTGACGGCGGCCGCGTTCGGCCAGCGGCGCAAAATGCTGCGCTCGGCGCTCAAGGGCATCTTCCCGCAGGTGGATGCGGCGTTGTCGGCGGCCGCGCTCGATGAGACCGCGCGGGCAGAGGATGTGGATGTGCCGGGGTTTTTGCGGCTGGCGGCCGTGTTGCAGGCGCAGCGGACCCGATGATGCGCTCTTGAGTGGTGTCGCTGGGGCGCTAAAGCGCCAGCAGATCGGTATGTCCGATGACGCAGGCCGCCGCGCCCCGCCGGTCCGCCGCCCAGGCCGCCGCTTCATCCGCCGACAGCCCTCCCAACTCCAGCGCCACGCCCGCCGCGCCGTTGGCGAGCGCCGCGATAAGGGCGGCGTCGTCCGCACCCAGCCGCCACGGGCTGTAGGCCGTCTCAACCGTCCGCCCAGCGCGTTCAAGAGCCGCGGCCAACAGCGTGGCGCCGTCCGGACCCGCGGCCGGGCCGAAGCCCTTATCGGTGCGCTGGTGTGCGTGGAAGGCGGCGAGCGCCCGCGCGTCGTCGGGGTGAGGCGGCGACCACTCCTCGCGACCGTCATAGGTGAGCGCGGCGTAAACGGCGGCGCCCTCCACGGCCTGCGCGAAGCGCTCGATCCACGGCGGCGAAACGAGGTCGAACAGGGCGGACGCCGTCAGGATATCGGGTTTCTCCGCCATCACCGGCCCCACTCCCGAGCGCAGGTCCAACTCGTGCAGCGTCACGATCAGCGTTTTGCCGTACCAGACGAGCCTGAGCGCATCGCCGTCGTCGTCGGCTTCCTGCGCCCATGCGGAGAGCCGTTCGCGCGCGGTCGAAAGGAGAGCGCGGTCGTGGTCGTAAAGACGCCAGCGCTGACGGGCGCCCAAGGCGGGGGCGACCGCGCGCACCGTTGAGCCGGTTCCGCAGCCGATGTCGGCGACAGCGATCTCAGCCCTATCGGCGAAGGCGAGCCGCAGCCGCCCGATGAGCGAGGCCGCACGCGCGCGCATGTCCGCCGCCTCCCTCAAGGCGAGCCAATCGGCTGAAAATCCGCTCATGACCCCAGCTCCGTCATCACGTTGAAGATTTTTCGCGCCGTGTCGGGCCAGCGCGGCAGAGTATTGCCGTGGGCTTCGGCGCCTTGCGCAAGGCGGCGGCGCAGGTCGGCGTCGGTGAGAAGCGCACGCAGCGCGGCGGCGAAGGCGGACGCGTCGTCCGGCTCCGTGAGCAGCCCTGCGGCGGCGGGCACGGTGTCCGCGGTCGCCCCGCCCCGGCATGCGACGATGGGAAGGCCGCGCGCCATCGCCTCGGCATAGGCCATGCCGTAGCCCTCGTAGCGCGAGGCGAGGGCGAAGATGTCGGCGCTGGCGTATAGCGCGTCGAGGCCGCCTGCGCTCAAGGCGCCCAGCAGCCGCACGCGCGCGCTCAGGCCCGCGGCGTCGATGCGCGCGCGGATGTCGCCGACAGTCTCCGGATAGCGGTCGAGCGCGCCGGCGATGGAGCAGCGCCAGGGCAGATCGGCGATCATCGCCAGGGCGGCCACGAGCACGTCATAGCCTTTGCGCGGCGAAATCGTGCCGACCGAGACGATATGCGGGGGATCGCCCTGCCCTTGCGAGCGCGGCCCGCGCGTCACGCCCGGTTCGGCGACGGTGATTTTCCCCAGAGCCGCCCCGAAGTCCGCGACAAGCGTAGCGGCGGTCGCCCGGCTCGTGACGATCACCCGCGAGGCCAGCGCCAAGGCCTGACGCTCGCTGGCGAAGAGGCGGGCCGCGGTCTCGGTCTTCAGCCCGGTCTCATAGGCCAGCGGGTGATGGACGAGCGCGGCGATGGGCGCGCGCGCGGCCGCGACGACCTCGGCCGGGAGCGCGCCATAGGCGAGGCCGTCGATAAGAGCCGGCTGGTCGAGCGCGGCGAGCGCTGCGCGCGTTTCATCCAGCTCGGCGGGCGATGGAAACGGAAACCCGGCCGGCAACGCGACGACGCTTGCGTCCACGCCGCTCGCCCGCCACGCCTCGATCACGGCGCGCGCATAGGCGTAGCCGCCTGTCGGCGCGTCGATGTCGCCGGGGATGAGAAAAGCGAACCGGGTCACCCCGTCACGGGCCCCTCGAACCAGGCCCTCGCGATGTGGCTTTCGTGCAGCGTGACGCGCAGGCGGATCAGGCCGCGCCCTTCCGGCCCGAGATCCCCTGCCTTGATCGCCTCCTGAAAGCGGTCGTAGATATAACGGCACAGAAACTCCGTGGTCGTCAGCTTGCCCTCGAACTGCGGCAGCGCATCGAGGTTTGCGTAGTTGATCGGCTTCAGGATGGCTTTCAAGACGTCGGACGCGCGGCCGATGTCCACCACCACGTTCTGGGCGGTCAGCACCTCGCGGAAGAAAGTCACATCCACGACGAAGGTCGCGCCGTGCATGTTTTGCGCCGGGCCGAAATACGGATCGGCGAAGCTGTGGGCGATCATGATGTGATCGCGGACTTCCAAGGCGTACATGCGCGTCTCCGTGGTTAGTATTGCACGACGGTGGCGAGGCCCGGCGCGCCCGGCGCCAGGATATGCGGCATTTGCTCCGGCAGATCGTTGAAGGCGACCTCGCCCGTAATTAATGCGTCGAAGCGGTCGTCGGCAAGCAGGCGCAACGCCGCCTCCAGCCGCCGCCGGTGCGTCCAGCGCGGGCGCCGCGATGGCGAGACATGGCCGACCTGGGTCGAGACGATGTGCAGCCGCTTGCTGTGGAAGGCGCCGCCGAGGCTGAGCGCGGCCGGTCGGTCGCCGAACCAGCTTGCCTCCACGATGCGTGCTTCAAACCCGGCCTTTTCGATAGCAAGGTTCAGACCCTCCGCCGACGCGCTGGTGTGAAAGACGATGTCATGCTGCGCGTGCAGCCCCTCTGCGCCGGAATCGAACGCCGCGCCCAGCCCCTCCGCAAACCTGCGGCGATCCGGGTCGATGTCGAACACGGCGACGGTCGCCCCCGGCAGCCCTGCGCACAGCCCGGCGATGAGCAAACCGACCAGCCCGCCGCCGATGACGAGAATTTGATCCCCCGGCCCGGCCCCCGCGTCCCACACCGCGTTTAGCGCCGTCTCCATGTTGGCGGCAAGCGTCGCCCGGCGCGGCGGCGCGCCCTCGGGGACGGGAATGAGGTTTTCAGCCGCCGTTTCGAACCGGTTCTGATGCGGCGCCAGGCAGAAAACATGGCGGCCCTGCAACCCCTCCGGCCCGCGCTCCACGACGCCCACCGCCGCGTAGCCGTATTTGACGGGGAACGGGAAATCGCCGTCCTGGTGCGGCGCGCGCATTCGCCCCCACTCGCTTTCCGGCACGCGGCCCTCGAACACGAGCCGCTCCGTGCCCCGGCTTATGCACGACCACAGGGTGCGAACCACACACCCTGCCTTGGAGTTGTCATGATTCCGATCTAGCGCCTGAGGAACCGCTTGAATGACGGCTTTTCGCGCAGCGGCGTAAATCAGCGCGCTGGCCGCATCCAATTGGTTTCTAGCTGTTTTTTCGATCATTCATGACCTGTTCATGGGCGCTGCCGCAATGACGGCGGGCCACACTTGCCGCGATGCGATAACACCAAGCTTAAAGGCTCGCCATGACGCATATAACACAAGTCGACACGCCGCGTGACGTCTACGACGCCCGAACCCCGGCGGGCCTGCAAAGCACCTCCGCGCTCGTCAAGCGGCGAATTTTCGTCATGGCGCTGAACGGCGTGACCATCGCCGCCCTCGCCTACGCATTCGCACTCGTCCTCGGCTCCAACACCTGGACGTGGCTCGACATCGGCATCTACGTCTCGATCCTCATCGGCCTGCCGTGGACGGTCATCGGCTTCTGGAACGCGATCATCGGTCTCGTCTTGTTGCATGTCGCCAAAGACGGCGTACGCCTAGTCGCGCCCCATATCCGCGCGGGCGACCGCCGCCGCCCCTTGCGCCAGCGCGCCGCGATTTTGATGACCATCCGCAATGAGGACCCGGCGCGCGCCTTCAAACGCCTGCGCATCGTGCGCGCGAGCTTGCTCGCGACCGGCGAAGAAGCCGCGTTCGATTATTTCATTCTGTCGGACACCTCCAAGCCCGAGGTCGCGGCCGAGGAGGAGCGCCTGTTCGCCGAGTGGAAGGCCGAGGCGCCCGACGCCCGCGTCATCTACCGCCGGCGCCTCGAAAACAAAGCGTACAAGGTCGGCAACGTTCGCGACTTCATCGACCGGTGGGGCGCGAACTACGAGATCATGATCCCGCTCGACGCTGACAGCCTGATGTCCGGCGAGGCGATCGTGCGGCTCGCGCGCATCATGCAGGCGTATCCGCGTCTCGGCATTCTTCAGACGCTCGTCGTCGGCGCGCCGTCGCAAAGCGCGTTCGCCCGCATCTTCCAGTTCGGGATGCGCCACGGCATGCGGTCGTACACGATGGGCGCCGCGTGGTGGGCGGGCGACTATGGGCCGTATTGGGGCCACAACGCCGCCGTGCGCATCAAGCCGTTCGCCGAGCACTGCCAGTTGCCGGTGCTGCCGGGCAAGCCACCGCTGGGAGGCCATGTGCTCAGCCACGATCACATCGAGGCGGCCATGATGCGCCGGGCGGATTACGAGGTGCGCGTGCTGCCCGTCGAAGGCGGCTCCTACGAGGACAACCCGCCGACCATCCTCGACTTCACCCAGCGTGACCTGCGCTGGTGCCAGGGCGTGATGCAATACTGGCGGCTGATCGGCCTGCCGGGCCTGAAACCCTGGAGCCGCTTCCAGATCGGCTTCACCATCCTGATGTATCTGGGCGCCGCCGCGTGGATGGCGATGATCGCGCTGTTCGCCGCCAAGGCGTTCGAGAGCGGCTTCGGCAACCTGCATGTGGAACTCGGCATGGCGCTGTTCTTCGGCATGTTCCTGATGAGCCTGACGCCGAAGATCGCGGGGCTGATCGACATCGCGCTGACCCCCGGCGGCATGCGGCGCTACGGCGGCGCGGGGCGCTTCACCGCGAGCGCTGGCCTCGAAATCCTGTTCTCCATGCTCTTGTCGCCCATCGCCTCGCTGCGTGTGACGATTTTCATGGTCAGCGTGCTGTT
Source organism: Hyphomicrobiales bacterium (assembly GCA_033764775.1). GTDB lineage: Bacteria > Pseudomonadota > Alphaproteobacteria > Rhizobiales > Rhodomicrobiaceae > JAWXCE01. The sequence continues at coordinate 119,955 of JANRIQ010000018.1, forward strand.
CGGCCGCGCGGTGATCTGGAGCGGGCAGAACCGCGACGCCTACGGCCTATCGTGGGCGACGGCGATGCGCGGGCTGTGGCCGCAGATGCTATTTGGCTTCGTGATTCTCGGCGTGCTGCTCGCGCATGCGCCGGGCGCGATCGTGTGGGCGATGCCGCTGCTCGCCGCGTTCCTTCTCGCCGCGCCGTTCGCCGTGGTCACCGCCTCGCCCGCGTTCGGCGAATGGCTGGCGCGCGCCGGGCTTTGCGCGATCCCCGAGGAGTTCGATGCGCCGCCGGAGATCGCCTCGCTCGGCGGGCCGGACATGAGCGGCGGAGCGTTGGTCGGGGGCGTCGGTGAACGGCTGGCCGCCTAAGGCGAAAACCGGCGCGGCGGCGGGCGTCGGCAGGTCGCTGCGCCAGTACTACGGCGACAAGGCGCGGCTCGCCGCCATGGCCGCGCTTTACGCCCGCTTCGTGAAGCCCGGGGACCTCGCCTTCGACATCGGCGCGCATGTGGGCGACCGGGTTGCCGCGTTCCTGAGCCTCGGGGCGCGCGTCGTCGCCGTCGAGCCGCAGCCCGGCCCGTTCCGCGCCATGCGCCGCCTCTATCACCGCAGCCCCTACGTGACGCTCGTCCAGGCGGCGGTGAGCGACAAGGCGGGACGCATCTCCATGCGCGTGAACACGGCGAACCCGACTGTCTCCACCGCGTCGGCGGAGTTTATCGTAGCGTCGGCCGGCGCGCCGGGCTGGCACGGCCAGCGGTGGGATGCGGAGATCGAGGCAGATGCGGTGACGCTCGATGCGCTCATCAGGCGCCACGGCCGCCCGGCGTTCGTGAAGATCGACGTGGAGGGGCTGGAGGACAAGGCGCTGCGCGGGCTTTCGCGGCCATTGCCCGCGCTGTCGTTCGAGTTCACCACCATCCAGCGCGAGGTGGCGCATCGCTCGCTTGGCGAGCTTGCGCGGCTCGGGCCCTACCGTTTCAACGCGGCGCTCGGAGAAAGCCAGCGGCTCGAATTTGCCGATGATGTGCACGCCGAGGCGCTCACGCGCTGGCTTGACGCGCTGCCGCCCGAAGCGAACTCCGGCGACGTTTACGCTAGGCTTGCTTGATCTTTTCGTATGCGGCGAGGGCGCGGGCGCGGGCCTTGGCGTGATCGACGATGGGCGCAGGGTACGTTCGCCCAAGCCGCACGCCCGCTTTCGCCAGCGCCGCCGGGGGGGCGTTCCACGGCGCGTGAATGTGCTCCGGCGCCAGGCCCGCCAGTTCGGGCACGAAACGGCGGATGTAGCCGCCCTCCGCGTCGAACTTCTCGCCCTGCAGCACCGGGTTGAAGATGCGGAAATACGGCGCGGCGTCGGCGCCCGATCCGGCCACCCACTGCCAACTTGACGAGTTGTTGGCGAGGTCGGCGTCCACCAGCGTGTCCCAGAACCAGCGCTCGCCCTCGCGCCAGTCGATGAGCAGGTGCTTGATGAGAAACGAGGCGACGATCATACGCACCCGGTTGTGCATCCAGCCGGTTTGCCAGAGCTGGCGCATCCCGGCGTCAACGATCGGATAGCCGGTGCGGCCGCGACGCCATGCGCGCAAGCCCGCGCTATCTTCTACGAACGGGAACGGCGCGAATTCCGGCCGGAAGGCTTGGTCCGGCAGACGCGGATTGTGGAAAAGAAGCTGATAAGAGAACTCGCGCCACACGATTTCGCGCAGATAGCTTTCCGCTCCGCCGCTCGCGCCCGCCGTCTCCGCCGCCGCGGAGACCGCCATCCACACCTGATGCGGGCTGATCTCGCCGAACGCCAGATGCGGCGAAAGACGCGAGGTGCCGTCCTGGCCGGGCATGTTGCGGCTCTCGCCGTAGCCGCGCATGATCGCGGTCGTGAACTCTTGGAGGCGCGCATGCGCTCCCGCTTCGCCGGGCGTCCATGCCGCGCGCATCCCACCCGCCCAGTCCGGTTTCGTCGGCTGAAAGCCCCAAGAGTCAAGGTTTTCGCTCTTGGGCCATGTTTTCGGCGCGGCGAGCGTCTCCGGCGCGGGTTTGGGCGCGCGCGGCTCGCCTCTTGCCAATACGGTTTTGTAATAGGGGGTAAACACCTTGAACGGCTCGCCGGACTTGTTCATCACGTCCTCCGGCTCGTTCAAGATATGCCCGCCGAAGCGGCGGCACTCGACGCCGTCCTCGGCCAGCGCGTCCCTCAACGCGATTTCGACGGGCTTGATGAACGGCTCATAGCCGCGCGTGAAGTAAACGGCGCTCGCCTTCGTCTCCCGCGCCAACGCCCGCAAGGTGTCGACCGCCAGGCCTGATCGCAGCACAAGCCGCGAGCCGCGCGCCCGCAACGCCGCGTCGAGCGCGCGCAGCGAACCGTCCAGCCACCAGCGCGACGCGGCGCCAAGCGCCCATGTTCCGCCAAGCCCCGGGTCATGCACGAACACGGGGATGACGGGCGCGCCCGGCGCGGCGGCGGCCTCCAGCGCCGGATGATCGCCGAGCCGGAGATCGCGACGCAGCCAAAGAAGATGAGGGCGGGACATGGGGATCACCTGTTTCCGCGTGCGGCGGCGCCATGCCGCTTTCAATGTTTCGCCGGACACGCTACTTTTGGTTTCAACCGCTTCAGACCACGCGAGCCGCCATGATCGAGGCTGAACTCCACGCCATCGCCACAGAACTCGATCCAGCGTTCACGGTCGCCGGATTGGATACGCAAACCGCGCCCTTCGTGTTCAACTCTCCGCACAGCGGTTCGGTTTATCCACGGGCTTTTGTGGAGGCCTCGCGCCTGTCGCGGCGGGCGCTGCGCAAATCCGAAGACGCCTATGTGAACGAACTGTTCGACTGCGCGCCGGGGCTAGGCGCCGTGCTCATGCAGGCGCATTTTCCCCGCGCCTATCTGGATGTGAACCGCGAACCTTACGAACTCGACCCGGCGCTCATTCTCGGCAAGCTGCCCGACTACGCCAACACCCACTCGGTGCGGGTCGTCGGCGGCCTCGGCGTCATCGCGCGCATCGTGAACGAGCATGAGGAAATCTACAGGGCGCCGCTCAGTCTGGACGCCGCCCTCGCCCGCATCCGCCTGATTTACAAGCCGTATCACGCCGCGCTTTCGGAGGTGCTGGAGAAAACGCGGGCGGCGTTTGGCGTGTCGTGCCTCATCGACTGCCACTCCATGCCGTCGCATCCGCCGGGGCCGTCGGGCCAGCCGAAGGTGGATTTCGTCCTTGGCGACCGCTTCGGCGCGTCGTGTTCCTCAAACCTCACCCGCTACATCGAGGCGACGCTGAAAGCCTGGGGTTTCACCGTGGCGCTCAACAAGCCCTACGCCGGAGGATTCATCACCGAGGAGTACGGCAAGCCGGCGAGCGGCGCCCACGCGCTGCAGATCGAGATCAATCGCGCGCTTTACATGGATGAAACGACGATGGAAAAGCGCGGTAGTTTTCCGGTGATCCGCGACAAACTCGCGGTGCTTGCGGCGCGCCTGGGGGAACACGCCGACGACCTTTTGCAGCCGGCGCGGAAAGCCGCGGAATAACCGGCGCGACCGGAAATCCAAACGCGCGCCCGGCGCGTTCCTTGCCGATATAAAAGAGGCCGTTCGAAATGATCGAACGGCCCAAGTCTAGGGAGGAAACGCCCAAGGAGGGCAGCGATCGCTCATAAGAGCTACCGCACCGCAATAATATGGCAGTGCGCTGCACAAATGACAAGGCTATCCTTTGGCCCATTCTGTCGCATGAGTTCGCCGATGTATTTCAGCAACGTCTGAGCCGTTCAGCACATTGTTGCGTCAAACGCCTGTATTTGGGCGTAGAATTCTATAGACAAAAGTCGATATCGGCGGCGAACTCGATGCAACACACAGATCTTTCATTCATGCACGCGCTCGCGGACGCTTCGGCTGAAGCGATCCTGCCGCTGTTTCGAGCAGGCGCCGGCGTTCATAACAAGGACACCGCCGGGTTTGACCCCGTGACGGACGCCGACCGCGCCGCCGAACGCGCCATGCGCGCGCTCATTGCCGAGCGCTTCCCCGATGACGGCGTTTTAGGCGAGGAGTATGGCGCTGCGAACCCGGGCGCGTCCCGGCGGTGGGTTCTCGACCCCATCGACGGCACTCGCGCCTTCATCGCAGGCATGCCCATATGGGGCACGCTCATCGGCCTTGTGGAGGACGGGCGCCCGACCCTTGGCATGATGAACCAGCCCTTCACCGGCGAGCGTTTCTGGGGCGCGGCGTCGGGATCGCGGTGGCGGCGCGACGGGCGCGAGGCGGCGTTGCAAACCCGGCGCTGCGACGGCCTTGACGCGGCCGTGCTCGTCGCCACCACGCCTGATATGTTCGCCGCAGGCGAGGAAGCCGAGACCTTCGAGCGCATCTCGCGCGCCGCCCGGCTGCGGCGCTTCGGCGGCGACTGCTACGCCTATTGCCTGCTCGCGATGGGCTTCGTCGACGTGGTGATGGAGGCGAACTTGAAGCCCTACGACATCCTGCCGCTGAGCCCGATCATCGAGGGCGCGGGCGGCGTCGTGACAGGCTGGGACGGCGGCCCGCCCGCCTCCAGCCGGGTGCTCGCAAGCGGCGATCCGCGTCTGCACGACGCCGTGCTGCGGCTGATCAATCGGTGAGTTAAAGGCCGAGGGCGCGCGGACCCGCCCCTTGCGCGCCAGGGATGAAGGCGTCGAACGCGGCCCAGAACTGGTCGCGCAACTCGTCCCGCTCCTGCAGAATTTCGTGCTTCGCCCCGGCGATGACGATGCGGGTGCAGGTTTTGAGACGCGCCGCGAACAGCTCGATCGCCGGGGTCGAGACGATTTCGTCGTTGCCCGCCGCGAGGATCAGCGTTGGAACCTTGATGCCGTCGGTAAAGGCGAGCTGGTTGATTTCAGCGATGGATTTCTGCGCGGCTGCGACCCAGCCGATGGTCGGCGAGCCGAGCGCCAGCCACGGCCCCGCGTCCAGCACATCCCGCGCGCGGTCGAAGCGCAATTTGTCCGAGGTGACGGCGTTGCCCTCGAACGTTTCACGCCGCCAGCTGTCGCCGCGCCCGCCGGGCACGAACATGTCGCCCATGCCGAGCAGCGTCGCCGCCTCGCTCACCACCTTCAGCGCTGGGATCCGGGTGCTTTGCGGCGCCAGTTCGATCATCGGCGCGCAGAGAATGATGCGGTCGAACCAGCACACTTTCGTTTGCGCCGAGCGTAAGAGAATGTGGCCGCCCATGGAGTGCGCCATGCCGAAAAACGGCGGCGGACAATCAGGCAACACCACCTGCGTCATGAATTGCGCGAGGTCGCCATCGAACTGGGCGAAGGACTCGACATGGCCTTTCATGGGGTTCGAGAGCGGACGCGACGAGCCGCCCTGCCCGCGCCAATCCATGGTGGCGACGGCGAAGCCGCGCCGGCGCAGATCGGTGATGGTCTCGAAGTATTTCTCGATGAATTCGGTGCGGCCGCCGAACAGGCAAACCGTGCCCTTGCGCTCCGTCGCCGTGGTGCCCCATAGAGCGTAGCGCAGCACGGCGCCGTCCTTGGCGGTGAAAGACCCGGGGCGGGCGCCGGACGGAATAGCGTTTCTCGCCGTGCTGACAAGCTCCATGCACGTCCTTCCGACTGGGGTGCGGCTGCCTCAAGCAATCCGTAAACCATTCCCGCCGCTCCGGCAAGACAGCGTCGCGGAAGGGCCTTGAAACGCCAAAGCGCTCAACTAAATCAATGGTGCACGCCGAAACGGGTGCATGACGAAAACGGCGCGCCGCGAGGGCGCCACCGACATATCGCTTCTATAGGAGGATGTGATGAGACGTTTTGACTTGACCCCCCTCTACAAGACCAGCGTTGGCTTCGACCATTTGGCGTCGATCCTCGATCAGCTTGCGTCGGTTGAGGGCGACCAGGGTTTCCCGCCGTACAACATCGAGCGTCTGGGCGAGAACGAATACCGCATCACGATGGCGGTCGCTGGTTTCTCCGAAACTGATCTCTCGATCGAGACGAAAGAGGGGATGCTGACCCTTCGCGGCGAGAAAAAAGCCGACGACAAGAAAAAGCACTACCTGCACAACGGCATCGCCGCCCGCAACTTCGAGCGCCGCTTCCGCCTCGCCGATCATGTTGAGGTGACGGCCGCCACGCTGGAGAACGGCCTCTTGCACGTGGATCTGAAACGCGAGATCCCCGAGGCGATGAAGGCGAAGACCATCGCCATCGCCACCAGCCGGTCGAACGGCGTGATCGAGTCCAAAGCCAATTAATGTTGCGAGACGGCGCCCAACGGCGCCGTCTTTTGCATTTAGCGTTCAAACGCCGCGACCAGCTCCACGTGGGTCGAGTACACGAACTGGTCGATCGGCCCCACCTCCCCCATTCGGTAGCCGCCCGCGACCAGAATGGCGGCGTCGCGAGCGAACGTCTCCGGATTACACGACACGGCGACGACGCGCGACGCCTTCGATTTGGCGATCTGCGACGCCTGGGCGGCGGCGCCGGCGCGCGGCGGATCGAACACCACGGCGTCATACGCGTTCAACTCGGCCGCGGAGAACGGCGCCCGGAACAGATCGCGACGCATCGCAGACACCGGTTTCAACCGCACCCCTTTGCGTGCGGCGGCGCTGAGCGCGGCGACGGCGGATGCGTCGCTGTCGGCGGCGGCCACGCGCATATGGCGAGCGAGCGGGAATGTGAAGGCGCCCAGACCGCAGAACAGATCGGCGGCGCGTTTTGCGCCGGTGAGCGCCGATGCGACGCGCGCGGCCATCTCCCGCTCCGCCTCCGCGACGGCCTGCACAAACGCGCCCGGCGGCGGCTCGACAGCCACGCCGTCGATGACCAGCCGGGGGGCGGCAAGCCGGGCCAGCTCTTCTCCGTTGAGCGTAAGCCGGACGAGGCCGGGAAGCCCAAGCGCCTTCTCGGCGGCCGTGGAGCGCTCAGCGCGCGTCAACCGGCGCGCGACGCTCAGCGCCACGTCCAGCCCGTTGTCGCACGCAAGAACATGAACTTGCACGGGATGGCCGGGCTGGACGAGCGGCGACACCGCGGCGCGCAAGGCGGGCAACGCCGCGACGATCTCCGGCCGCAGGACGGGGCAGCTTTGCACATCCACGAGATCGTGCGAGCGGCGGCGATGATAGCCGAGCAAGACGCGGCCGCCGACCCGCTGCGCCGTCAGCACGGCGCGGCGCCGTGCGGCGTCGGGCGCGCGCCACAGGGCGCCCACATGCGCCGGTAACCCGCGCCGCGCCAGCGCATCGACCACGAGCCCTTGCTTCCACGCTCCGTAGAGGGCGGCGCTCATGTGCTGGGCCGCGCAGCCCCCGCACACGCCGAAATGCGGGCAAACCGGCGGCTGGCGCTCGGGCGACGACGTGAGCCGGCTTAGGGGTTGGCCAGGCGGCGCCCCGAACCTTTCGCCCGGCAGACCGCCCGGGATGATGGTCGCGTCTTCGGCGACGCCCTCGCCCTCGCGGTTCAAGGCGACGACCGCCCTTTCAACCGTCATCGCGCGTCGCCCCGACCAAGACCTCTTCATTGCCGTCCTGCCCGGCGATAGGCGAAGGGATCGACGCCCGCATGCGCCAGCCGGATTGCGCGGCGATGCAATCCGCAACCCGCTTCACCGCCGCCGCACGCGCACACGGATCGCGCACAACGCCGTTTTTTCCAATCGCCTCGCGCCCGGCCTCGAACTGCGGCTTCACAAGAACAACCAGCCACGCGCCCGCGCGCGCATGGGCGAGCGCGCCGGGCAAGACCTTTAGCGCGGAGATGAAGCTGACATCCACCACGATGGCGCCGACCGGGTTGGGGGGCGCGAAGGCGCGGGCGTCCACGCCCTCATGCACAGCGACGCGGGGGTCGTCGCGAAGGCTTTGCGCCAGCTGGCCGCGCCCCACGTCGACGGCGAGAACGCGCGCGGCCCCGCGCTCTAGCAGCACCTGGGTGAACCCGCCGGTCGAGGCGCCCACATCCAGACAGTCCCGGCCCGCGGGCGAAAACCCGAACGCGTCGAGCGCGGCGATGAGCTTCAAGGCGCCGCGCGACACGTAAGGCTCCACGGCGACCGTGACAGCCGCCGCCTCGCAGACCTCAACGCCGGCCTTGGTCGCCGGGGCGCCCTCGATGAGCACCGCCCCCCGCCGCACCAAATCCTGTGCGTGGGACCGGCTGCGCGCCAAACCTCTCCTTGCCAAAAGCAAATCGAGTCTTATTTTGCGTCGCTCGGGCATGTCGCTTGCATCGCCACAATTCGGAGGGCCGCTCGAAGCCGTCCGGATGTCAGGAGGGCCTCATTCAGTGGAAGAAGACCATAGTTCGTCGTATCTATCACCAAAATGCGGGGTGGTGGAGGACGATGCGAAAGGCGGCCGGGCCGTCGTCGCGCTGGACCCCCTTGTAGCCGGCGAGGTCGTCGCCGTCTGGAACGGACGCATTCTCACGCGCGCGCAAGTCGCCGCTTTGCCCGAAATTTTACGGGCTCACACCGCCCAGGTCGAAGAGGGACTTTACCTCACATCGACGGGCGAGAACGAACCTCCCGATTTCATCAACCACTCCTGCGAGCCGAACGCCGGCATGTCCGGCCAGATCGCCATCGTCGCCATGCGCGACATCGCGGCGGGCGAGGAGATCACCATCGATTACGCCATGTGCGACGGCTCGCCGTTCGACGAGTTCGCGTGCGCGTGCGGCTCGCGCCTCTGCCGGGGGAACGTCACCGGCGACGACTGGCGGCGCCCGGAGCTGTGGGCGCGCTACGGCCAGCATTTCTCGCCCTATCTTTTGCGCCGGATCGCCGCGCTGCGGGCCGAACTGGGCGTGATGCGGCTCGTGGTGTCGCAGCCCGCCGACCGCAAACGGCCCTAGGCCGGCTCCGCCGCGCCCGACGCCTGGGCGCGCCCCAGCGCCTGGAACACCGCGCTGACGACGCCGCTCGCATTGAGGCCGGCGGCTTCGTACATGGCCTCGGGTTTGCCGTGATCAGTGAACTCGTCCGGCAGCGTGAGCGTGCGCACCTTCAACCCGGCGTCGAGCAGGCCGTCGCGCGCGAGGAAATGCAGCACGTGGGCGCCGAAGCCGCCCGTGGAGCCTTCCTCGATGGTGATGAGCACCTCATGATGACGGGCGAGCTGGCGGATGAGTTCCTCGTCGAGCGGCTTGGCAAAGCGCGCGTCCGCGACAGTCGTCGTCAAGCCATAGCCGGCGAGCTTGGCCGCCGCTTTGCGGCACTCGTCGAGCCGCGCGCCGAACGAGAGCAGCGCGACCGCCGACCCCTCCTGAACGATGCGGCCGCGGCCGATGTCGAGCGGCGTCCCGCGCTCGGGCATGACGAGGCCGAAGCCGTCGCCGCGCGGATAGCGCGTCGCGATAGGGCCGTCATCGTAAGCGGCCATGGTCGCCACCATGTGGCGCAGCTCCACCTCGTCGGCCGACGCCATCACCACGAACCCCGGCAGACAGGCGAGATAGGCGACGTCGAACGATCCGGCGTGGGTCGGGCCGTCGGCGCCGACGAACCCCGCCCGGTCGAGGCCGAAGCGCACGGGCAGCTTCTGGATCGCCACGTCATGGACCACCTGGTCGTATGCGCGCTGCAAGAAAGTGGAGTAGATCGCGCAGAAGGGTTTGTAGCCCTCCGTCGCCATGCCGGCGGCGAACGTCACGGCATGCTGCTCGGCGATGCCCACGTCGAAGCAGCGGTCGGGAAACTCTTTCTGGAACAGGTCGAGACCGGTGCCGGAGGGCATGGCGGCGGTCACCGCGACGATCTTGTCATCGTGCTTCGCCTCCTCGATGAGGCTCGTGGCGAACACCTTGGTGTAGCTCGGGGCGACCGATTTGGCTTTGTCCTGGGCGCCCGTCACCACGTTGAACTTGGTCACGCCGTGATATTTGTCGGCGGAGTTCTCCGCGTGCTCGTAGCCCTTGCCCTTCTGCGTCACGCAATGGACGAGCACGGGGCCGACATTGGCGTCGCGCACATTGCGCAGCACGGGCAGCAGGTGATCAAAGCTGTGGCCGTCGATGGGGCCGACGTAATAGAGGCCCAGCTCCTCGAACAGCGCGCCGCCCGCCCACAAATGCCGCGTGTACTCCTCCACGCGCGCGGCGCGCTTCTCCCAGCTTTTCGGCAGGCGCTTGGCGAGCTGCTTGCCCACATCGCGCAGGTACAGATACGTCTCGCTGGACGTGATGCGGGCGAGATACGAGCTCAGGGCGCCGACCGGCGGCGCGATCGACATGTCGTTGTCGTTGAGGATGATGATGAGGCGGCTGTCCATGGCGCCCGCGTTGTTCATCGCCTCATAGGCCATGCCCGCGCTCATGGCGCCGTCGCCGATCACCGCGATGACGTTGTTCTTGCCGCCCGAGAGATCGCGGGCGACCGCCATGCCCAGCCCGGCCGAGATCGAGGTGGAGGAGTGCGCCGCGCCGAACGGATCGAACTCGCTCTCATCGCGCTTGGTGAAGCCGGAAAGCCCGCCCGGCATGCGCAGCGTGCGGATGCGGTCGCGGCGGCCGGTCAGGATTTTGTGCGGATAGGCCTGATGGCCCACGTCCCAGATGAGCCGGTCGCGCGGAGTGTCGAACAGATAGTGGATGGCGACGGTTAGCTCCACCACGCCGAGGCCCGCGCCCAGATGCCCGCCCGTGACGGAGACGGCGTCGATCAGCTCACGACGCAGTTCGTCGGCGACCTGGGGAAGCTGCTCATCGGTCAGAGAGCGCAAAACGTCGATAGTGGTCAGGGTGTCGAGAAGCGGCGTGCGGTTGCTGATTGTCACCCGTATGCGTCCTTCAGCTGAGGGCGGATTCGCTTGCCCCCAAGCGTTCCGCCTTGTTTCGCGAAGGCCTGGAAGCGGCCCCTGGGCATGTCAAACGGACATGCAACCCCGATTATAAGGCCGAGGGCGCAGGATGACGCAAATCAATTCGCGCAAGCCGGAACGAGCGGGGCTTTGCGCGACAGGGGGCGGCCCTTAGCGCTCGACGTCCAGCGGCTCCAGGCCCGCAGGTTCGCCTTGCGCGTTTAAAGTGATTTTCTCCACCTTTGCTTCCGCCCGGCGCAGGAGCTGGTCGCAATGGGCCTTTAGCGCCTCGCCGCGCTCGTAAATCTCGATGGATTGCTCCAGTTCGACATCGCCGCGCTCAAGCCGCGCGACAATTTGCTCCAGCTCCTTCATGGCTTGCTCGAACTTCATCTGGCGAATGTCGGCGTGGGCGTCTTTGGGCGACTTGGGTCGCGGAGCGTCGTTCATGGCGTCCTCATTGGCTGGCGGCGAGCAATTCGCGGACGTGAGCGGCCGCCGATTTGGCCAGCCCGGTGAGATCGTAGCCGCCCTCAAGCAAGGAGACAACACGGCCGGAACAGTGCTTGTCGGCCGCGTCCAGAAGCGCCCGGGTCACCCAAGCGAAATCGGCCTCCGTCAAGGCGACGCCGCCAAGCGGGTCGGCGTGGTGGGCGTCAAAGCCCGCCGACACGATGATGAGGTCGGGCCGGAACGCGGCGAGCGCCGGGAGAATGCGCGCCTCGTAGGCCTCGCGGAACCGAGCCCCGTCGTCGCCATGCTTCAGCGCGACGTTGACGATGTTGTTGTGCGCGCCCGTCTCGGAGGGGTGGCCGGTGCCGGGGAACAGCGGCATCTGGTGGGATGATGCGTAGAACAGGTTGCGGTCGCGCCAGAACATGTTCTGCGTGCCATTGCCGTGGTGCACATCGATGTCGACCACCGCCACGCGCTCCGCGCCATGGCGCACGCGGGCGTGAACCGCGGCGATGGCGGCGTTGTTGAACAGGCAAAAGCCGTAGGCGCGCGCGGCCTCGGCGTGGTGTCCGGGCGGCCGCACGGCGCAGAACGCGTTTTTGGCGGCGCCTGACATCACCGCATCCGTCGCGAGCAGCGTCGCCCCGACCGCGCGTCGCGCCGCCTCCCAGGTGCCGGGCGACATGACCGTGTCAGAATCGAGATGCGCGATCCCCGCCTTGGGCGAGGCGGCCTCCAGGCTGGCGATGTAGCGGTCGTCATGGACGAGGCCCATCGGCTCCAGGCCCGACAGCGGCGCCTCCCGACGGGCAAGACCCGCGAACACGGGATGCCCCAGCGCCTTGTCGACCGCGCGGATGCGGTCCGCTCGCTCGGGGTGCCCCGGCCCGGTGTCGTGCGCCAGAAACGCTGGGTGCGTGATGTAAAGCGTGCCCATGCGCGCATTTAGCGGACGAGTCGGCGCCCGCGCAAGCCACGCTCCCGCATCAAGGAACTGTTAGCAGCGCGCGCGCAGCTTATGAGCGCGAAAGTCTTAAGCGATGGCCTTGAGGCTGGCGGGCGCCACGCTGTCGTCGGGCACGAAGAAATCGATCTGCAAGTCCTGGGTCGGGTCGACGCGGTACTTGTCGAAGTCGGTCACGCCCTCCTCGGCGAGGAACGTGTCGTCGATGAGAAACTTGCCGGTGAACTGGCGCGACGGCTTGGTGAAAATGATGTGAGCCGCGTCGGCGACGATCTCCGGCGTGCGGCTTTTGCGGATGAGGCTGTCGCCGCCCAGAATGTTGGCGACCGCCGCCGTGGCGATGGTCGTGCGCGGCCAGAGAGCATTCACCGCCACGCCGAAGCCTTTGAACTCCGCCGCCATGCCGAGCGCACACAGGCTCATGCCGTATTTCGCCATCGAATAGGCGACGTGGCGCTGGAACCATTTCGCCTTCATGTCGAGCGGCGGCGAGAGCATCAGCACATGCGGGTTGGCCGCCGCCTTCAGATGCGGCAGGCATGTCTTGGTGGTCAGGAACGTGCCGCGCGAGTTGATCTGATGCATCAGATCGAAGCGCTTCATCTCGGTCGCCTCGGTTGGCGTGAGCGAGATGGCGCTGGCGTTGTTCACGCAGATGTCGATCCCGCCGAAACGCGCAACCGTTTTGGCCACCGCGTCCTCCACCTGCTCCTCAAAGCGGATGTCGCAGACAAGCGGCAGCGCCTGGCCGCCCGCCGCCTCGATCTCGCTTGCGGCGGTGAACACCGTGCCGGGCAGCTTCGGGTTCTCCTCGGCGGTCTTGGCGGCAATGGCGACGTTGGCGCCGTCCCGCGCCGCCCGAACCGCGATGGCGAGGCCGATGCCCCGGCTCCCGCCCGTGATGAACAGCGTTTTTCCGTTGAGCGGCCCCATGCGTATCCCCTGTTATGCGCGTTGAAAAAAGGCGCGGACGGCGGCCTGGCATTCCTCCGAGCGCAGACGCTCGCCGAACAGCCGCACCTCGTCCTCGATGCGTTTGGCGACCTCCGCGCCGTCGCCCTTCAGCAGGCGCTTGGAGATTTTCACCGCTTCCGGCGGCATAGCGGCGACGCGGGCGGCGGCTTTGAGCGTCTCGGCCTCCAGCGCATCCGACGGCACGACCGTGTTGACAAGCCCGGCGATGAGCGCCTGCTCCGCGCTGAACTTGCCGCCCGCCACCAGCAGCTCAAAGGCGAGCGCGTGGCCCATGATGCGGGGGCCCAAGAGGCTTGACCCAGCCTCCGGCACGAGGCCGAGCGCGGTAAACGGCGTCTGGAAGTACGACTCCGGCGAGGCGTAAACGAGATCGCAATGCATCAGCAGCGTCGTGCCGACGCCGACCGCAAGGCCATCGACGCCCGCGATGAGGGGCTTCTCCAGCCCGGCGACGAGCTTCAGGAACTGGGTGATCTTCGCGATGTCTTGCGCCAGCGAGCCGGACGCCATGAAATCCTTTAGGTCGTTGCCCGCGGTGAATGCGCCCTGCGCGCCCAAGAGCACATGCGCACGCACGCTCGCATCCGCCTCGCCGGTTGTCAGCGCCTCCGAGATCGCGGCGTACATCTCTCCCGAGATGGCGTTCTTCTTCTCCGGCCGGTTGAACCGGATGGTCTGCACCGCGCCGTGGCGCTGAATGTCCATGTGCGTCATGCCGCCCTCCTTCACGCCGCGAATACCGCCGCCGCGTCCTCGGCGATGGTGGAATAGCCGGTCGTCACCGCTGTTTTCAGCCATGACGTTTCCGGCGCGAGATGCTCGGCGAAGTGCCGGGCGAGCGCGATTCGGGCCTGCGCTTCGCCCGCCCCTCGAGCTGCGGCGAGCGCGCCCTTCGCCAGATACACCCCGCCCGTCGCCACGCCGAACAAGCGCAGGAAAGGCGTCGCCACCGAGAGCGCGGCGCGCTGTTTATCTCTCAGTGCAGCGAGCATGAACCGCGTCGCCTCGTCCAGCGCGTCCACGGCCTCGGACAGGCGGACGGCGGCGAGGCCAAACGCGAGTTCGTTCGACGCTTTCACATCGCGCACGATGGCGCGCAGCTCCTCAATGTGCGCGGCAACCACCTGGCCGCCGCCGAGCGGCAGCTTGCGCGTCACCAGGTCGATGGCCTGAATACCGTTGGTGCCCTCATAGATCGGGGCGATGCGCGCGTCGCGAAGGTGCTGCGCGGCGCCCGTCTCCTCGACATAGCCCATGCCGCCGTGCACCTGGATGCCTTTTGACGCAACTTCCACGCCCACATCCGTGCCGTAGGCCTTGGCGACGGGCGTGAGCAGCGCCGCGAGGGCGCCCGCGCGTTCGCGCTCGCCCGCGTCCGCCGCGTGGAACGACACATCCATCGCCACGCCCGCCGTCAGCGAAATCGCCCGGGCCGCGGCCACCTTCGCTTTCATGTTGAGAAGCATCCGCGCCACGTCCGGGTGTTCGAGGATCGGCTCGGACTGGTCGCCCTCCCCGCCCTGCTTACGGTCGCGCGCATATTGCAGCGCGTGCTGGAACGCGCGGTCGCCGATGCCGACCCCTTGCGCGCCAACCGCCAGCCGCGCCGCGATCATCATTGTGAACATGGCTTGCAGCCCACGGTTCGGCTCGCCCACCATCCACCCGGTCGCGCCGCCCTTGTCGCCGAAGATCATCACGCAGGTCGGGCTGGCGTGGATGCCGATCTTATGCTCCAGCTTCGCGCAGTAAACGTCGTTGCGGGCCCCCAGCGATCCATCGGCGTTCACGAGGTGTTTCGGCACGAGGAACAGGGAGATGCCACGCGTGCCGGGCGGCGCATCGGGCAGGCGCGCGAGCACGAGGTGGATGATGTTGTCCGTCATCTCGTGGTCGCCGTAGGTGATGTAAATCTTGGTGCCGGTGATCTTGTACGTCCCGTCGCCCTGCGGTTCGGCGCGGGTTTTCAGGAAGCGCAGATCGCTGCCCGCTTGCGGCTCGGTGAGCTGCATGGTGCCCGTCCATTCGCCGGAGACCATCTTGGCGAGGTATTTGTCCTTAAGCTCCTGCGAGCCATGCGCGTTGATCGCCTCCACGGCGCCTTGCGTGAGAAGCGGACACAGGCCGAACGCCATGTTCGCCGCGTTCCACATCTCGTCCGCCGCGAGCGCCAAACTGTGCGGCAGGGCCTGCCCGCCATATTCCTTGGGCGCGGTGAGGCTGCCCCAGCCCGCCTCCACCCATTTGCCATAAGCCTCCGTCCAGCCGTCCGGCGTGATGACGCGGCCGTCGATGAGGCGCGACCCCTGCTGGTCGCCCGCCCAGTTCAGCGGCGCGAGCTGCTCGGACGCGAACTTGCCCGCCTCCTCGAGAATGGCCGAAGCCGTGTCCGCGTCGAGATCGTCGTAAAGGCCCTGCTCGACAAGTTTCGGGAAACCGGCGATATAATTGAGCGTGAACAGGATGTCGGCGACAGGCGCTACGTAAGCCATGGCGTCTCCCCAAGCGCGCCGCCGTTTATGTGGGCAGCGCTTCCAAAAAAGCATGAAGCGGTCGCGCATGATGCGCAAGCGTATATTTAGGAAAACTAAAGCGTGGATTTAGCCGGCAAGAATGCGCACTCCGCCCATCTCCTGCGCGCAGGTAATGACGCGGTCGCGGCGGCAGGCGCGATCATTCGCAGCGGCGGGCTTGTGGCGTTCGCGACGGAGACGGTCTACGGCCTCGGCGCGGACGCGACCAACGCGGCGGCGGTCGCGCGCATTTTTGCGGCGAAGGGGCGGCCTAGCCACAATCCGCTGATCGTGCACGTGGAAGGACTTACGCAGGCTGAGGAGTACGCCGAGTTGGGCGAGGCGGCGCGCGCGCTGGCGGCGGCGTTCTGGCCTGGCCCGCTCACCATCGTCGCGCCGCTGGGGAAGGACGCGCGGCTTGCCGGGGCGGTCACCGCAGGATTGCCGACCGTCGCCCTGCGCGCGCCTGCTCATCCCACAGCGCAGGCCCTTTTGCGCGCCGCGGATCGCCCCATCGCCGCGCCGAGCGCCAACCGCTCCGGCCATGTGAGCGCGACGGCGGCGGAGCATGTCGCGGCCGACTTGCGCGACGCGGTGGATATGATTTTGGACAGCGGCCCCTGCCCAGGCGGCCTGGAGTCGAGCATCGTCAGCGTCGCTGGGGAGCCAGCGCTGCTCCGGCCTGGAGCGATCCCGCGCGAGGCGCTCGAAGCGGTGTGCGGGCCGCTCGCCGACGCGGGCGAGACCGTGCAGGCGCCCGGAATGTTGGCGAGCCATTACGCGCCCGCTGCGCGCCTCCGCCTCAACGCCGACGTGGCCCAACCGGGCGAGGCGCATCTCGGCTTCGGCGGCGTCGCCGGCGATCTCAACCTCAGCCCGCGCGGCGATCTGGCGGAGGCCGCCGCGAACCTGTTCGCCTATTTGCGTCGGCTGGATGTAGGCGGAGCGCGGGCCATCGCCGTCGCTCCCATCCCCGCACACGGCCTCGGCGAGGCGATCAACGACCGGCTGCGACGCGCCGCCGCCCCGCGAGGGCTCCATGACTGAACGCCCTACGCCCGAAACGCTCGACCGCTTCGCACGCATCGTCGGCGAGAAAAACGCCATCCGCGACGAGGCCGAGATGGGCCCCTACCTCACGGAGTGGCGCGAGCGCTATCGCGGGCGCACGCCGATGGTGTTGAAGCCCGGCTCGACCGAGGAGGTGGCGGCGATCCTAAAGCTCGCGAGCGAGACGCGCACGGCCGTCGTGCCGCAAGGGGGCAACACGGGACTGGTCGGCGGGCAAATCCCGTTCGGCGAGGAAATCGTGCTGGCGCTGTCGCGGCTCAATCGCATCTGCGAGGTGGACTTGGGCGGGAACACGATGACGGTGGAGGCGGGGGTGACGCTCAGCAGCGCGCAGGCTGCGGCGGAGAGCGCCGGGCGGCTGTTCCCGCTCAGTCTGGCGAGCGAAGGCTCTTGCCAGATCGGCGGAAACCTGGCGACGAACGCGGGCGGCGTGCAGGTGCTCGCCTACGGCAACGCGCGCGATCTGACGCTCGGGCTGGAGGTCGTGCTGGCGAGCGGTGAAGTGTGGAACGGCCTCAAGGCGCTGCGCAAGGACAACACGGGCTACGACCTGAAAAACCTGTTCATCGGTTCTGAGGGCACGCTCGGCGTCATCACGGCGGCGACGCTGAAGCTGTTTCCGCAGCCGAAGGAGGTCGCGACCGCCTTTGCCGGGCTGGCGACGCTTGAAGACGCGGCGCGGCTCTTTAACCTTGCCCGCGAGGCGGCAGGCCCTGCGCTGACCCTGTTCGAGCTAATGCCGCGCATCGGCGTGGAGATGGTCGTCAATCACATGGGCGGGCGCGACCCGCTCTCAGAGCCGCACCCGTGGTATGCGCTCATCGACCTGTCCGCGCATCAGGAGGGCATCGCGACTGACATGCTTGCTCAGATCATCGGGCGGGGGGTCGGGGAGGGCTTTGTCGCCGACGCGGCTATGCCCACATCGCTGGCGCAGGCGCAGACCTTGCGGCATCTGCGGGAGGCGATGTCGGAGGCGCAGAAGTTTGAGGGCGGCAGCATCAAGCACGATGTGTCCGTGCCCGTCGCGGCTGTGCCCGCCTTCATCGCGGCGGCGTCCGCGGCGGTGGAGCGCCTCATCCCGGGCGCGCGGACCGTGCCGTTTGGCCATTTCGGCGACGGCAACATCCATTTCAACGTGACCCAACCGGCCGGCGCCGACAAGGCCGCGTTCCTGGCGCGCTGGGAGGAGGTCTCCGAGGCGGTTCACGACATCGTGGCGGAGATGGGCGGCTCCATCAGCGCGGAGCACGGCGTCGGCCGCATGAAGCGCGAGGAAATCGCCCGCCGCAAAAGCCCGGTCGAGATGACGCTGATGCGTCAGATCAAGGCGGCGCTTGACCCGCGCGGCATCCTCAACCCCGGCAAGCTGCTTTAGCTCACGCCGCTTTCATCCAGTCGAGCACCTGCGTGGAGTAGGCCTCCAGCGCGCGATCGTGCATATCGGAGAAGCCTTGATCCACTGCGACGCCGAGAAGACCGTTGCCCGCGTAGCCCGCCGCGAGGCGATCCATTTTTGCAAGCTCCACCCCGGTTTTGGCGTCCTTCAGCACCGTGACCGCCCCGATCATCGGGCTGCCGCCCAGCACCACGCGGCGCGCCGCCGATGGGATGTCGAACGCATGCACCGTCACATGAACGACGACCCCGCGCGATCCCTGAAACCGCGGCGAGAGTTTTGCGTTCAGTTTTTCCTGGATCAGCTTTCCGAGCTTATCGCGAATATAGGCCTCGCTCTCTGGGCTGGAGCGAACCTCCTCCCGCTCGGCGTTCGCTTCCTCCTCGGTGCGATGACGCCAGGCCTTTTTTTTGACGCCCGCGCTCTCGTCCCGCTTCTGGGCGTATTCGATCTCCGCTTCCTCCCATCGGATCACGGCGGTTGGCGCATACGCGATCTCGACGCGCTCCACGCGGGCGCCGACGAGTTCCTCTTTCGACAAAGACATGGTGGAGGTGGCGCATCCCGACGCCAGGGACGCCGCAGCGATCAACAAACCCGCACAAATCAAACGCCGCATATGACCCCCAGTCTCCCGCCTATAAGATGGCCGCGAGCATGCGGGCGGCCAAGTGCGACAAGGCCACACCAACGGGCCATCGCCGAGAGAAATCAAGCGGGCCTCGGCCCTCTCGGCGTCCTCACCCCCGGCTGGCCGCTTTAGCGCTCGTCCTCGCCCGCCGCATCGCCCATGTCGTCGATGGGCCGTAGTGAGGGCGATGCGTCCGCCAGTTCCTCGCCCGCGCCTTCGCCGCCAGCCTTGCCGCGGCGGGACGCCTTGGCCACCGCCTGGTCCAGGTCGATCTGCGAGCACAAGCCGAGGGCGACCGGGTCTTGCGGCACGAGCGTCGAGGAGTTCCAGTGGGAGCGGTCGCGGATGGACTGAATGGTGGGTTTGGTGGTGCCCACGAGCCGCATGATCTGCGTGTCCTTCAGTTCCGGGTGGTTGCGCAGCAGCCAGAGGATGGCGTTGGGACGCTCGTGCCGCTTTGAAACGGGCGTGTATTTGGGCGCGCGCTTGGAGCGCATCTCGGGCAGCGCCACCTTAGAGCGGGCGAGCCGCAGTCTGTGATTGGGGTTCTCCTGCGCGCGGGCGATCTCATCCCGCGTCAGTTGACCGGAGGTGATCGGATCGCTCCCGCGGATGCCCTGGGCCACGTCTCCATCGGCGATCGCCTTCACCTGCAGTGGATGCAGCCCGCAGAAATCGGCGATCTGGTCGAAGGTGAGCGAGCTGTTCTCGACGAGCCAGACGGCCGTCGCCTGCGGCATCAGAGGTCTATCCATGGGTCGTATCCTTGCGTGAACCGAAAAGCGGAGCTTCTCGGAGCCAATCCCAGCTGGTTTTCAGGAGAGGCGTCAAAACTGACGATGTAGATATAATGCGCCTCGCGGCCCTGCGCAAATCGCATTCGCGCCGCTAAGCGAAGTTTTGCGTCAGATGGTGAGGATGATTTTGCCCATGTGCGCGTTCGATTCCATGCGCGCGTGCGCGGCGGCGGCCTCGGCGAGCGGGAACGTGCTGTCGATGACCGCGCGCACCTGGCCGGCCTCGATGAGCGGCCACACCATCGCCTCAAGCCCTTGCGCGATGCCCGCTTTCACCTGCGCCGGCCGCGCCCGCAGCGTCGAGCCGGTGATGGTGATCCGCTTCAGCATCACGCGCATGAAATCGACGCTCGCTCGCGATCCCTGCAGAAACGCGATCTGCACGATGCGCGCGTCCTCCGCGCAGGCGCGGATGTTGCGCTCGATGTAGTCGCCGCCGACCATGTCGAGGATAAGGTCGACGCCGCGACCGTCCGTCGCCGCCTTCGCCGCCTCGACAAAATCCTCCGTGCGGTGGTTGATGGCGCGCTCGGCGCCGAGCTTCAGGCACATGGCGCATTTCTCCGGCGAACCGGCCGTCGCCAGAACCCGCGCACCGAAGGCTTTCGCGGTTTGGATCGCCGCCACGCCAATGCCGCTCGCGCCGCCGTGGACCAGGAACGTCTCGCCCGCCTTCAGCGCGCCGCGCCCGAACACGTTGTGCGCGACTGTGAAGAACGTCTCAGGCAACGACGCCGCCTCAGCCATGCTCAAGCCTTTTGGGATGGGCAGCGTCGAGCCTTCGTCCGCCACGCAATACTCCGCATAGCCGCCGCCTGAAAGGAGCGCGCAGACCCGGTCGCCGAGGCGGTAGCGCTCTACGCCCTCCCCGAGCGCTGCGACCACGCCGGCCGCCTCCAGCCCCAAAATCTCCGGCGCGCCCGGCGGCGGCGGGTACAGCCCTTGCCGCTGCAGCACATCCGGCCGGTTGACGCCCGCGGCCGCCGTTTGAATGAGAATTTGCCCCCGGCCGGGCGCCGGACGCGGGGCCTGCCCCAGGCTCATCACATCCGGCCCGCCCGCTCCGCTCGTCACGATCGCCTTCATCATGTTCGGCGCCATCTTTTTCCCTCTGTCCTGGCGGCAGTATAGCGCGTCGCCACGCGCGGCGACATTCGCCACGTTAACGGACCAACGGAAAAAAGGATGCCGCCATGTGGGACGAGGAGACAAAACCGAAAGCGGCGCCCGCCCTTGGCGCGGATCTGTCGCGCATAGGGGTCGAGGAATTGGAGGAGCGGCTGCGCCAGTTGGACGCCGAGATCGCCCGCGTGCGTTTAGCGCTCCAAGACCGGCGCCGGCTGGCCGATGCGGCTGCGGCGACGTTCAAGCGCTGAGCGGCGTTAACCATTGTTTATGGAATGGGTGGTAGCTTTTGCTTGTTCCGAACATGGAGCGAAGGGGGTCCCCTCTCCCCTTCTAGCCTAACGCTGCACCTCGAAAAACGGGCCGCTTGCCGCAAGCAGCCCGTTTTCTTTTTGTCCACAGGGGGAACGGCGCGGCGCGCCCTTTGCGCTCTCCTCGTTCGCCCTCTTCAGCGCAACTTGGCTTTTACTTTTGACTGATAGGCGAATAATGTGTCGCGGTTGTTGGTCGGTATCTCGCGCGTTCAGCGCGGCCCGCGGCGTAGCAAAGCGGATGAGAATGTCACATCGCCCTCCCATCGGCGTCTCCGAGTTTCGGCCCTCGGCCATTCCGTTTCGCGACCGATACAAAGTTTCTCCGCAGTTCATGGCCCTGTTCAACGAGGGCATGGCGCTCGTCGAGGAAACGGCCGACTACCTGGACAGCCAGGGCCGCATGGAGGCGCGCCAGATGAAGCCGCCTCTGTCGATCGCCTACGCGACCGAGAGCATGCGGCTCACCACCCGCCTCACCCAGCTCGCCTCATGGCTGCTGCTGCGGCGGGCCGTGGCCCGCGGCGAAATGACCGAGGAGGCGGCGTCGCGCTCGCCCCACCGCGTCGTGCTTGTGCCGGTCGGCCGCTCCACGCAGACCGTGGGATATGACGAGTTGCCGGAAACACTGAAGCGTCTCGTCGAGGCGAGCCTCAAGCTGCACCAGCGCGTGATGCGGCTTGACCGCATCCTTGCAGCCTCGGCGGAAGACGACAGCGCCAACGCGAAGTCCCTGAAGGCGCAGATGTCGCGGCTGCGCGTCGCATATCCCGGCGAAGGATAGACCGCTACTTTATGAGGCCTTCGTATTTCTTTTTGAAGCGGCTGAGGCGTCCGCCACGATCCACCAGCTGTTGGTTGCCGCCCGTCCAGGCCGGGTGCGTGTTGGGATCGACGTCCAGATTGAGCACGGCCCCTTCCTCGCCATAGGTGGAGAACGTCTCGAACTCGGATCCGTTGGTCATCACGACCTTGATTTTGTGATAGCCGGGATGGATGTCTTTTTTCATCGTCTCGTCCTTCGCAGGAGCGCCTCTTGCAAAGGCCGCCGCAGGAAATTGAATGTTTGAATGTCGGCGTGGTATAGCCCATTCCGAATTGGGATGACAAGATCGTTTCACGCGGGGCGGCGCCTGGCGGAAGGAGCGGCGGGAAGCTAAAGGGCGGCGGCAGTGTCGAGACATCACCGCGAAGAACGTGAGAGCCGCGCCGCCGGCGAGGCGGATGGAGAAACACGCAGGCGGGACTTGAAGCCGCTCTTACGCCTCAAGCCGTATGTGGCGGCGCATCCCGGCGTGCTCGTTTTGACCATCGCCGCGCTCCTGATCTCGTCGGCCGCGACGCTGACCCTCCCGGCGGCCGTGAAAGACCTCATCGACAACGGGTTCGCCGGGGGCGGCTCGGCTGCGATCAACGGATATTTCGTCGCGCTGTTCGCCGTCGGTGCGACGCTCGCCATCGCCAGTTCGGCGCGCTTCTTTTTCGTGTCGTGGCTCGGCGAGCGGGTTGTCGCCGATGTGCGCGCGGACGTTTTCCGGCATATTTCCCGCCTCAGCCCCGAGTTTTACGAGAAAACCCATTCGAGCGAGGTGATGTCGCGCCTGACCGCTGACACGACCCTCATTCGCGGCGCCGTCATCACGGCGGTGAGCCAATCCTTGCGCAACGGCGTGATGCTGACCGGCGCAATTGTGATGATGTTTCTGACGAGCCTCAAGCTGAGCCTGCTGGTGGCCGTCGCAATCCCGCTTGTCATGCTCCCCCTCATCGCCTCGGGACGGTTCGTCCGCCGCCTGTCACGGCTCGCCCAGGACGAACTGGCCGACGCCTCGGTCTACGCCAGTGAGAATTTGGCGGCGGCGCGGGTGATGCAGGCCTACACGGCGGAGGACAGCGCCGCGCACCGCTACGAAACCGCTGTGCGCCGCACCTTCGACGCGGCGGTGGCGCGCACCCGGGCCCGTGCGATGCTGACTGCTACTGCGATTTTCCTCGTCTTTGGCAGCGTAACGGGCGTGTTGTGGCTCGGCGCGCAGGATGTGCTGTCTGGCGCTATGACGGGCGGGGCGCTGGCGCAGTTCGTGCTGTACGCGGCGTTCGCCGCCGGCGCCGTCGGCGAAATGGCGGAGGTTTGGGGCGAACTGGCGCAGGCCGCTGGGGCGGCGGAGCGTCTCACAGAGCTGCTGGAGGTCGCTCCGGTCATCCAGTCGCCCGCCGTTCCCACGCCGTTTCCGGAAACAGCCGCCGGCGAAATCCGTCTGGAGGGCGTCGCCTTCGCCTATCCGAGTCGGCCGGAGACGCCGGTGCTGCGCAATTTCTCGCTCGCCGTGCGCCCGGGCGAGCGCGTCGCCGTCGTGGGCGCGTCCGGCGCAGGCAAGACCACGCTTTTCAACCTTATCCTGCGCTTTTACGATCCACAGTCGGGCCGTGTGCTGATGGACGGGGTTGATCTGCGCGCCGCCGACCTGGCCGCGCTGCGCGGACGCATCGCCCTTGTTTCACAAGACAATGTGATTTTCAGCGGCTCCGTCGCAGACAATATCGGCTACGGCGCCAGCGCGCCCACGCCCAGGCAGATCGAGCGGGCGGCGAAAACCGCCTTCGCGCACGATTTTATCGAAAAGCTGCCGTACGGCTACGAGACGCGCCTCGGCGAACGCGGGGTGATGCTCTCCGGCGGCCAGCGCCAGCGCATCGCCATCGCCCGCGCCGTGCTGCGCGACGCGCCCGTGCTCTTGCTCGACGAGGCGACAAGCGCGCTCGACGCGGAGAGCGAGGGGCTGGTGCAAGCCGCTCTCGACCGGGTGACGCGCGGGCGCACGACGATCATCATCGCGCACCGGCTGGCGACGGTCGTCACCGCCGACCGCCTGGTGGTCATGGAGGACGGGCGGATCGTGGAGGAAGGCACCCACGCCCAACTCATGAAAAGGGGCGGGCCCTACGCCGGCCTCGCCGCGCTGCAATTCCAGACAGCGGCGGAATAGATTTGCTCAATTGCGAAAATCGTAATACTTGTCTTCAAGATACGGATTTTTGCGGATACAAACAATGAAAGTCGCGATCGTTATACCCGCTTATAACGCTGAAGCGTGGTTAACGGATACTTTAAAAACCGTTGTCGAACAAACCTACGACGCTGTCGATATAATTGTAATTAATGACGGCTCACGCGACCAGACATCGCAAACCGCCGCCAAAGCTTTAGAAAACTGCCGATTTCCGTATCGCATCCTCGAGCAGTCCAACAAAGGCCTCGGCGCAACCCGCAATGTGGGCTGGCGAGCGACCGACGCGCCATGGGTGCAATTTCTGGACGCCGATGACTTCCTGCATCCGCGCAAGCTTGAAATACAAGCGAAAGCGGCGGTAAAGGCTGCGTCCGACATTGCATTCGTGAGTTCTCCGTGGCGGCAAGTGACGGAGCAGAATGGCGCCCTGCAGCCGCTCGGTCCTATCCGCGAGGCGAGGTTCAGCGCCCGCGCGCCCGCCGAGGTGCTGGTGCCCAAGAACATTATGCATCCCGGTTCGCCCCTCACGTCGCGCCGCTGGCTGGAGGCGGTTGGCGGGTTCGATGAGTCGCTGCGCGTCGGCGAGGACACCGACATTCACGTGCGCATCGCGCTCGCCGGCGGCAAAGTGGCCTACGCCCACAGCGACGAGCCTCTCTACCTCTGGCGGATGCACCCTGGGCCACGCCTCGGGATCGGCAAGTCGCGCTACAACATCACCGAACTGTGCGACTTGCACATCGGCCTTTTGGAGCAATGCTGTAAGGATGGGCGAATTGCGTCGGCCGGCCTCACACCGGAGGACACCGACGCGCTTCTCAGCTATTGCAGCACGCTCGGCCGCCTGCTTTTCCGATACGACCGAGCCGCGTTCCGCCGCTATTTCGAGCGGTTGCGACGGCTATCCCCCGGCTTCATCCCAAAAGACCCGTGGTACCTTCACCGGCTGTCGCAGGTCATCGGATATGAAAACGCGGAAACCATCGCGGGCGGCGTGCGCCAACTGAAGCGCCTGACGGGGCGGCCCATCGCGGAGTGGTGAGGCGTGAAACTGGGAGCCGTGTTGTCCGCCGAGCTTTAATGCGAATTTCGACGCCTTCGCGACGCAGCTAGAGTGACGCGGCGGGCAGCGGCACGCCCGCGGCCGCGAACGCCTCCGCCTGCCGCGCGCGCACGCTCTCCAGGCTGTAATCCGCGATGGTCTCGTTGAATACGCGGAATGAGTTGATCTCCGCGCCGAGGTGCAGGAACACGCTGCCAAGGCCAATCGCGGCGCGGTCCATGAACACGAACTCGCGCGGAATTTTCACCGGCCCCTTGTCCTTCAGCCCCTGATGCACGGCGAAAACCTCTTTGCGGCCGTAGGCGCCGGGCGCGACGCCCTCAGCGATGGGGCGCACGCGGTCGTCGAGCAGCGGGCCGTAGATGAAGTTCGCCCAGATGTTCAGCACGTCGATCAGCTCATTCGACAGGCCCTTAAAACCCCAGGTTTCGTAGGCGTGGACGACGAGCGCCCGATCGCCGCGCTGCAGGCCATGATAAAGGTCTATGACGCCCTGCACGAACTTCGGCTCGAAGGTGCGAATGCAGCCGTAATCGAGCAGGTTGACGCCAGCCGCGCGGCCCGCGTCGTCCTCGAAGATCGTGTAATTGCCGAGATGCGGGTCGCCGTGGATGACGCCATAATGGCTGAACGGATACCACCACGCGCGAAACAGCGCGGTCGCGATGGTGTTGCGCTCGTCCAGCGGGCGCTCCTTGTAGTCGAGCAGGCGGCCCCCGTCGAGCCACTCCATGGTGAGGAGGCGGCCGGTTGAAAGCTCCGGCAGCACAGCGGGCACGCGGATCGCCGGGTCGCCCGCGAAAATGCCGCCGTAGAGCGCCATGTGCCGGGCTTCGAGCGCATAATCCAACTCCTCCCGCAGGCGCGCGGCGATCTCGGTCGCGATCTCGGAGGTGTCGAGCGCCGCATCGATGCGCTTATGGATGGCGAGCACGACCTTGAGCTGATTGAGGTCGGCCTCCACCGCCGACTGCATGTCCGGGTACTGCAGCTTGCAGGCGAGCATGCGGCCGTCCAGGCTCTTCGCCTTGTGAACCTGCCCGAGCGAGGCGGCGGCTGCGGCCTCCTGCCCGAACTCGGCGAACTTGGCGCGCCAGTCTGGCCCCAGTTCGGCCGCCATGCGCCGCTTCACGAACGCCCAGCCCATCGGCGGGGCCTGCGCCTGCAGCTGCGAGAGTTCGGCGGCGTATTCCGCCGGCACCGCGTCGGGGATGGTGGAGAGCAGTTGCGCGAGCTTCATCAGCGGGCCTTTCAGGCCGCCGAGCGCCCGCGCCAGTTCGCCCGCGTTCTTCGCCTGATCGGCGGAGAGGCCGAACACCCGCTGGGACGCGATGCGCGCCGCGAGCCCGCCGACGGAGGTTCCCACCTGCGCGTAACGCTTCATCCGCTGCGAAAAGCGGTTGTCTTCGCCGCCCCCCGGCGGTGTCGTCTGCGCCATTACGCGTCCATGCCTTCCAGTTCGGCGATCAGGCCCTCGATCACGTCGAGGCCGAGCGTCCAGAAGTTCGGGTCGGTGGCGTCCAGGCCGAACGGCGCGAGCAACTCTTTGTGGTGCTTCGAGCCGCCCGCCCGCAGCATGTCGAGATAGCGCTGCTGGAAGCCGTCGGGCGTGCGCTCATAAACGGCGTAGAGCGAGTTCACAAGACAATCCCCGAACGCGTAAGCGTAGACATAGAACGGCGAATGGATGAAGTGCGGGATGTAGACCCAGAAATTTTCATATCCCTCGTTGAGCTTAACTGACGGCCCCAGGCTTTCGCCCTGCACGTCCAGCCAGATTTCGCCGAGGCGCTGCGCGGTTAGTTCGCCCTGTCGGCGCTCCACATGCACGCGGCGCTCGAACTCGTAGAAGGCGATCTGCCGCACGACGGTGTTGATCTTGTCCTCAACCTTTTGGGCAAGCAGCGCCTTCTTCTCGCGCGGATCGGTCGTCTTTTTCAGCAGCGCCTTGAAGGTGAGCATCTCGCCAAACACGCTCGCCGTCTCAGCGAGCGTCAGCGGGGTGTAGGCCATGAGCGGGCCTTGCGCGTTGGCGAGCACCTGATGCACCCCGTGGCCAAGCTCATGCGCGAGCGTCATCACGTCGCGCGGCTTGCCCTGGTAGTTCATCATCACATATGGGTGGGCGGACGGCACGGTCGGATGGGCGAACGCGCCGGGCGCCTTGCCGTCGCGCACGGGCCCGTCGATCCAGCGCTTGTCGAAGAAGTTGGCGGCGATCCCCGCGATGTCGGGCGAGAAGCCGTTGAAGGCGTCGAGCACCGTGCGGCGCGCTTCATCCCATGGCACCACGGCGGATGGTTCGGCGGTGATGGGCGCGTTGCGATCCCAGAAATTCATGGCGTCCATGCCGAGCCAGCGGGATTTCAGCGCATAATACCGGTGCGACAGCCGGCCGTAGCGAGCCTTGACGGCGGCGACGAGCGCATCGACCACCTCCGGCTCCACCCGGTTGGAGAGGTGACGCGCGGCGGCCACGTCGGAGAAGCCGCGCCAGCGGTCCGAGATCTCCTTGTCCTTGGCGAGCGTGTTGGTGATGAGGGTGAACAGCCGGTTGTTTTCGCGGAACACCTTGGAGAGCGCGGCGGCGGCGGCGGCGCGTCGTTCGGGGTTGTTGTCCGTCAGGCGGTTTAAGGTGGGTTCGAGCGGCAGGCCCTCGCCGTCCACCTCAAAGCGCAGCGCCGTGATCGTCTCGCTGAAGAGGCGGCCCCAGGCGGCATGGCTGGTGATGCTCTTTTCCTGGAAGAGCTTTTCCAGGTCGTCGGACAGCTCGTACGGCTTTTCGAGCCGCAAATCGGCGATCCAAGGGCGGTAGCGGCCCAGGTCGCTCGATGCGAGCGCGGCCTCGATGGCCGTATCGTCCAGCCGGTTCAGCTCCAGCGTGAAGAACAGAAGCTGCACGCCGATGTCGGTTAACCGCTGCTGCACGTCGCCGAAAAACTTGGCCCGCGCTGCGTCGGCGGTGTCGGTGACGTAATGCAGATAGGCGTACGAGCCGATGCGCCCAAGCCGGTCTTGCATCGCCTCGAACGCTTGGACGGGGGTGAGGAGGCCCTGGCCGCCCTCGCTTGCGAGGATGCCGGCCAGCTTGCCTTGATAGCGCGCGGCGAAGGCGTGCGCGTCATCGGCGGCGGCGGCCATGTCGCGAGTGAAGTCCGGGCTGTCGGGCGCTCTGTAAAGGTCGCTCAAGTCCCACGCGGGCATCGGGCCGAGCGGCGGCGGCGCGTTCGGGGCGAACGCCTCGGCGGATTGCCCGGACTGCGCGATCCATGCTGCGACCATGCGATTGATCCTCTTGGGTGGCGGGCGGACGCATCCGCCTCAGTTCATACGCGGGCGGCGGGCGCCCAGTTTGCCGGGCTGACGTCGCGGCCTATTCGCTCGCCATGCGGCGGCGCTGATTCCACCACACGAAGCCGAGCAGCATCAGCGCCGGGATGTGAAACAGATACGCCGGCGGCCGGTCGGAGGGCACGAGCACGGCCGAGATCGTCTGGCCGGCCTCCAGCTTCACCCGCGCGGCGTAGGAGCCGAACCGCACATTGGTGATTTGATAGCTTCCCCCTTGCGGCGCAAGGCCGACGCCGGTCGCGTTCAGACGGGCCAGCGCGTCGCCCTCCGCGTCAAGCGGCAGGCTGACGGTCTTTTTCACCTCGTCGCCCTCTAGCGAATAGCCCTCGACCTGAAGCACAAGCCGCTCGCCCTTGGGCAGGCGGTTCACGATCTCCTCAAGCCGCGAAGACGGCTCGACCTGCGACGGCGGGATGATCTTGTCCATCCAGAAGCTCGGGCGGAATAAGGTGAAGCACACGAGCGCCAGGATCGCCGTCTCCCACCAAAAGCTCCGCGTTCGGAAATAGCCCATGGTGACGGAAGCGAAGATCAAGCTCGCCAGCGTGGCGGAGACAATGACGATCAGCGCGTGCGCCCAGTCGTTGACGCCGATCAACAGGATTTCCGGGTTGAAGATGAACACGAAAGGCAGGATCGCCGTGCGCATGCTGTAGATGGTCGCCTGCCAGCCGGTGGCGTTGGCGTCTTCCCCCGAGATTGCGGAGGCTGCGTAGCTGGCGAGGCCCACGGGCGGCGTCACGTCCGCCATGATGCCGAAGTAGAACACGAAAAGGTGCACGGCGATGAGCGGGATGGCGAGGCCCGACTGCGCGCCAAGCTCGACAATCACCGGCGCCATGAGCGTCGCGACCAGGATGTAATTCGCCGTGGTCGGGATGCCGGCGCCGAGGATCAGGCAGATGACGGCGGTCAGCATCAGCATGACGATAACGTTGCCCGCCGAGATGTATTCGACGAGATCGGTCATCATCAGGCCCATGCCGGTCAGCGTGATGGTGCCGACGATGATGCCCGCCGTCGCCGTCGCGATCGCGATGCCGATCATGTTGCGGGCGCCGAGCTGAAGGCCGTCGATGAACTCGCGCACGCCGAGCCAAGCCCCCTCGCCCACGCTCGATCCGCGAAAGAGCGCATAAAGCGGACGCTGCGTCACGAGGATCGCGATGATGGATACCGTCGCCCAGAAGGCCGAGAGGCCCGGCGACATTTCCTCCACCATCAGACACCACAACAGCACGGTGATGGGCATGACGAAATGAAGGCCCGTGCGGGCGACGGCCCAGGTCTCGGGCAGATGCACGTCGGAGCCATAGCCGAGATCGGGCGGCAGATCGTCGTGTTTCGCCGAATACCAGACGAGGAACACGTACAGCGCGACGCCTGCGATGAGGAGCGGCAGGCCGGCGTCAGCGCCGAACGCGCCCTGGATGCCCGTGACCACATAATAAAGCGCGCAGAACGCCGCGATGGTGCCGCTCCAGCCGATGGCCGACCATAGGAGCCGCTCCTTGAACGGACGCTCCGTGGCGCGAAACAGCGGTTTGGAGCCGATCTTCAGCGCCTCCAGATGCACGATGTAGAGGAGGGCGGCGTAGGAGATAATGGCAGGGAGAGCCGCATGTTTTACGATTTCCGAATACGGGATGCCGACATATTCGACCATCAGGAAGGCTGCCGCGCCCATCACGGGGGGCATGATCTGCCCGTTGATCGATGAGGCCGCCTCGATGGCGCCGGCCTTTACGCCGGAAAGGCCCGTGCGCTTCATGAGCGGGATGGTGAAAATGCCGCCCGAGACCACGTTCGACACCGACGAGCCCGAGACCATGCCGTTCAGCGCCGAGGAGACGACAGCCACCTTAGCCGGGCCGCCGCGCAAGTGCCCAAGCAGCGCGATGGACATCTGCATCATGTAGTTGCCGCCGCCCGCCTTATCGAGCAGCGCGCCGAACAGCACGAACAGGAAGATGAAGCTGGTCGAGACCCCGAGCGCGACGCCGTAAACGCCTTCCGTCGTAATCCATTGATGCTGCAGGAACTTGTTGAGCGAGGCGCCCTTATGCTGGATCACATCGGGCATGAATGGCCCGAGAAACGTGAATGCGATAAAGCCGGCGCACACAAACACCATCGCAAGTTCGGAGGTGCGCCGCGTCGCCTCGATGAGGAGGAGGATGCCAGCCCCCGCGACGACGAGATCGAGCGTGGTCGGTGTGCCCGGACGGGTCGCGAGTTCGCGGTAGAAAATATACACATACGCCCCGGCGAATGCGCCGAGAAGCGCCAGAACCCAATCTGCGACGGGCACATAAGACCGCGGCGAGGATTTGAACGCCGGAAACGACAAGAACGCGAGGAACAGCGCGAACGCCAAATGCACCGCGCGCGCCTGAGTGTCGTTCAGCACCATGACGCCGGTTTCAAAGGGCAGCGGCGAGGCGTACCACAGCTGGAACAGCGACCACGCGATGCACGCGCCCGCGATGACGGCGCCGGTCGCGCCCGTCGCCTTGCGGCCGCCCAGATCCGTCTCCTGCACGAGGCGGTCGAGTTCCTCCTGCGATGCGGCGGATTTCGGTAGAGCGTCGGCCATTCTGTCGTCCTGTGGCACCGTCGGACAAAATAAAAGGGCCCGGAGGTTTCCCGCCCGGGCCTCAAGGATATACCGATTTTAGCTGATCCAGCCTTTTTCTTTGTAATATTTCGCGGCGCCCGGATGCAGCGGCGCGGACAGGCCGTCCTTCACCATCTTCGCCGGGTCGAGGTTCGAAAAGGCGGGATGCAGCTTCTTGAACTCGTCGAAATTCTCGAACACCGATTTCACGATCTGATAGACCACGTCGTCCGGAACCTTGGCCGAGGTGACGAAGGTTGCGAGCACGCCGTAGGTCTCGGTTGGGTTCGGGTTGTTCTTGTACATGCCGCCCGGGATGGTCGCCTTGGCGTAGTACGGGAATTTCTCGACCAGGCTTTTCGCGGCGGCGTTGGTGATCGGCACGAGCTGCGCCGCGCAGGATGTCGTCGGGTCCTGAATGTTCGCCGCCGGGTGGCCGACGCCGTAGAAGAACCCGTCGATCTTGTTGTCGCACAAAGCAGGGCCGTGCTCGTCGGCCTTCAGCTCTGAGGCCAGGGAGAAGTCGGCGAGCGTCCAGCCCATCTCCTTGATCAGCTCCTCAAGCGAGGCGCGCGTGCCCGAGCCAGGGTTGCCGACGTTGAAGCGCTTGCCCTTGAAGTCCTCGAACTTGGTGATGCCGGCTTCCTTGCGGGCGAGCACGGTGAAGGGTTCGGGATGGATGGAGAACACCGAGCGCAGGTCCGCATGGGCGCCGCCGTCTTTGAAGGCGCCGAGGCCCTTCAAGGCGTTGAACTGCACGTCCGACTGCGACATGCCGAAATCGAGTTCGCCGGATTTAATGGTGTTGACGTTATAGGCTGAGCCGCCGGTCGACTCGACCGAGCAGCGGATGCCGTGGGTTTTGCGGTCTTTGTTCACCAGCCGGCAAATGGCGCCGCCCGCCGCGTAGTAAACGCCCGTGACGCCGCCGGTGCCGACGGTGACGAATTTTTGCTGTTGCGCGTACGCGGGCGCGGCGAAGCCGATGGCGGCAAGCGCGGCGGCCGACGCCGCAAGGCGCAGGAAGTAAGCCGTTTGCATGTCTGGAGGACTCCCATGTCAGGCGATGAGGAAACAACAGTCCAGAGGGCGGGCGTTGCGGCCCGACAATGCATCGGTAGCATACAGTTTAGCTTTCGTTAAGATCAAGCCGCAGATCATTTAAATCGCGGGCGGAGCGGAGACGCGGGGCGGTTGCGCCGCGCCTTGCCGCCCGCACAGCGTGCAGCGGGTTGCGGTCGGCGTTTTTCGTGGCGCGGACGGCTGCTATGCGTTATTTTCACGACACGTATGCAATCTATTCCCCGGCTCGCGGACCGCGTGGGCCCACCCCGCAACCGCAATCAGGAAGCTGTGATGCAAAACCCCGGCGTTGCTCACAAACCGCAGTTTTTGGGCATGGGCGCCGCAGCTCCGGCGACCGCGCAGGACGTGCTGCTCAGCGTGCAAAACCTGCATGTGCGCTTCAACACCTCGCGCGGCGTGGTGCGCGCGGTCGAAGGCGTGTCGTACGACGTGCGGCGCGGCGAGGTGCTCGCCATCGTCGGCGAGAGCGGTTGCGGCAAATCGGTCTCCTCGCTCGCCATCATGGGCCTCCTGCCGAAGCGCACGAGTGAGATCACGGACGGGCGCATCGTGTTCGACGGGCGCGACCTCTTGAAACTATCAGACGCCGAAATGCGCGAGATCCGCGGTCGCGACATCGCGATGATCTTCCAGGAGCCGATGACGTCGCTCAACCCGGTGCTGACGGTCGGCTTTCAGATCATGGAGCCGCTGTTCATCCACCTGAAGATGACCGAGGCGCAGGCGCGAGCGCGGGCGATCGAACTCTTGAAGCTCGTCGGCATCACCGACCCGGAGCGGCGGCTCGAGGCCTACCCGCACCAGCTCTCCGGCGGCATGCGCCAGCGCGTCATGATCGCCATCGGGCTGTCGTGCAATCCAAAGCTCATCATCGCCGACGAGCCGACGACCGCGCTCGACGTGACCATCCAGGCGCAAATCCTCGAACTGCTGAAAGACCTGTCCGAGCGGCTGAACATCGCCGTGATCATGATCACGCATAATCTCGGCATCGTTGCGCGCTACGCCCACCGGGTGAATGTGATGTACTCCGCGCGCATCGTGGAGAAGGGCACGGCGGACGACGTGTTCTTGCGGCCAAAGCACCCCTACGCCGTTGGGCTAATGCGCTCGATCCCGCGCCTCGACCGCCCGCGCGGGATGCGCTTGCAGACCATCGAGGGGCTGCCTCCAGACTTGCGCAACCCGCCTTCGGGATGTCGCTTCGCGCCGCGCTGCTTTATGCGCGCCGAGGTGTGCGAGAAAGACCCCGCTCTGGAGGAGATCGAGCCGAAGCATTTCTCGGCCTGCTGGCGCGCGCGCGAGCTGAAGGTGGAGGAGCCGGTCGCCCAGAGCGCCATGCGGCCTGATGGAGCGCCGATGGGGGGCGAGCCGATCCTGTCGGTGCAAGGCTTGAAGAAATATTACTCGGTCGCGCGCGGGATGTCGTTCTTCGGTGGCGGCTCCGCGCAAATCCGCGCCGTTAACGACGTGAGCTTCACCATCGCCAAGGGCGAAACTCTGGGCCTTGTGGGCGAGAGCGGCTGCGGCAAGTCCACCATCGGGCGCAATGTGCTGCGTTTGGAGGCGCCGACCGAGGGCGCCATCGTCTTCGCCGGGGCCAACATCGCCGCGGCGGACGCGAAATCGCTTATGCCCGTGCGTCGGCAGATGCAGGTGATCTTCCAGGACCCGTTCTCGTCGCTCAACCCGCGCATGACGGTCGGCGCGATCATCGCCGAGCCGATGCTCGTGCACGGCATTGTGAGCAGCAAAGAGGCGGCGGCCGTCCGCGTGCAGGAGCTGCTCGGGCAGGTGGGCCTGCACGGCTTCATGGCCGAACGCTTTCCGCATGAGATGTCCGGCGGGCAGCGCCAGCGCGTCGGCATCGCCCGCGCGCTCGCCATGAACCCCGCCATGATCGTGTGCGACGAGCCGGTCTCCGCGCTCGACGTGTCCATCCAGGGGCAGATCATCAACCTTTTGGAGGACCTGAAAAAAGACTTCGGCCTCACCTACCTGTTCATCGCCCATGATCTCGCCGTGGTGCGGCACATCTCCGACCGCATCATGGTGATGTATCTCGGCCGCGTGATGGAGCTGGCGACCCGGGACGACCTCTATCGCGAACCGCTGCACCCTTACACGCAGGCGCTTCTTGACGCGGCGCCCGTGCCCGACCCGGTGGTCGAGCGCGCCCGCCAGCCCCGCGCGCTTCAGGGCGAACTCCCCTCCCCGCTCAACCCGCCGCCTGGTTGCGTCTTCAACACGCGCTGCCCGCTTGCGTCGCAGGAGTGCCGCGACAGCACGCCGGAGCCGCGGCAGGTTCGGCCGAACCATTTCGTCGCATGCCACAAAGTTTAGATCGGGCGGCCGATGCCCTCTGGGACTGGCCAGCCATAAGCATCCACTTTCGTCTATGATGACGGCTTCGCCGTCGCGCTTTTCAAAACCGGGCTTTATGGTCCGGAAAAAATAAAAACGAAAGCATCAACCAGGAGGAGTAGCATGAGACATCTGCACTATCCATTGGCGGCGGCTCTCGCCGCAGCTCTCGCAACCGGCGCGGCGGCGCAGGACAAGCCCGTGAAGGGCGGAACTCTCGTCTGGGGCCTGTCGGCCGAGGCGGGCACGCTCGATTGCGGCGGCACCGACACCTTCGCCGTCATCCACACCGTCGCGCCGTTCTACTCCACGCTTCTGCGCGTGAATCTGGACAAATATCCTGAAGTCGAGGGCGACCTGGCCAAATCCTGGACGATTTCGCAGGACGGCCTCACCTACTCCTTCGACATCCACGAGGGCGTCACCTTCCACGACGGCTCGCCGCTGACCTCGGAGGATATCAAGGCCAGCCTTGACCGCTACCGCAACCCGCCGGCGGGCGTGCCGTCCTTCCGCAAAGCCTCGTTCGAGGACATCGCGTCCATCGAGACGCCCTCGCCGACCAAGCTGGTCATCACGCTGAAAGCTCCGAACCCGGCGATGCTGCTCAATCTGGCGGGGCCGAACGGCTGCATCTACTCCGCGAAAAAGCTGGCCGAGGACCCGAAATTCCCCATTACGAACGTCATGGGTTCGGGGCCTTTCAAATTCGTGAAGTATGAAAAGGGCGCCTCCATCGAGGGCGTGCGCTTCGACGGCTACTTCAAAAAGGATAAAAACGGCACGCAACTGCCCTATCTCGACGGCTTCAAGGGCGTCGTGTTCTCGCAACCCGCCGCGATGATCAACGCGCTCCAGGGCGGGCAGATCATGGGCGAGTTCCGCACCATCACGCCGGCGCAGAAGAAGACGCTGCAGGAGACGGCGGGAGACAAGCTCGCGTTTTACGAAAGCGACTGGAACACCGGCCTCGTCCTCGCCTTCAACACCAAGAAGCCGCCGTTTGACAACGTGAAGGTGCGCCAGGCGCTCTCCATGGCCATCGACCGCTTCACGGCAGGCAAGGCGCTCAGCCAGCAGAGCATTCTGAAATCCGTCGGCGGTCTGGTTCGCCCGGGCGCGCCGTACGGGGCGAAGCCTGAGGCGCTGAAAGACCTCCCCGGCTTCAACCCGGACATCAAGGCGGCGCGCGAGAAAGCCAAGGCGCTTCTGAAAGAGGCGGGCGTGGAGAACCTCAAATTCGAGCTGTTCAACCGCTCGACCACCCAGCCCTACACCCCGTCCGGCGTCTACCTGATCGCTCAGTGGAAGGAAATTGGCGTAGAGGTCACCCACAAGCAGGTGGAGACGCCGGCCTACCGCGAGGGCATTAAAACCGGATCGTTCGACGTGGCGCTGGACTTCCTCAACGCTGTGCTTGAAGACCCGAGCCTAACGCTGAACAAATACCTCTCCTCCAGCCGCGACTCGACCAACGGCTCCGGCTTTGAGGACAAGGAGGCCGATGCGCTCTACGACGCGCAGCTGCGTGAGACCGACCCGAAAAAGCGCGAGGCGCTTGTTCGGCAGTTTGAGAACCGCGTGATCACGCAAGGGGCGCAGACGCCCTTCATCTGGTGGTACCGCACGGTCGCCTTGTCGAAACAGGTGAAAGGCTGGAAGATGTCGCCGAGCCACCTATACGGCCAGGACTTCGGCGAGGTTTGGCTGGCGCAGGCGAAGTAAGCAAACATGACCGGCCGGGCGGCGTTCGCCCGGCCTTTCCAACCGGACGGCGACCATGGCGCGCTACATTCTCAAACGTCTCCTTTACATGATCCCGACGCTGTTCGGAGTGGCGGCGCTCATCTTCCTGATGCTGCGCGTCGTGCCCGGCGACATCGTGGAGTTGAAGCTGCGCGGCGACGGCGCCGCCGTGTCCGAGGAGGTGATCCAGGCGGAGCGCGAGCGCCTCGGCCTCAACCGCCCGCTGTACGAACAATTCGCCGATTGGATGGTCGGCGTCGCCACCTTCGATCTCGGCAAGTCCATGTGGACGGAAACGCCGGTTGTCGACGAGATCGCAAGCCGCTTCGGCCTCACCATTCAGGTCGCGATCATGGCGACGATCATCGCCGTGCTGCTCGCGCTGCCGCTCGGCATCATATCCGCCCTTTATAAAGACAGTTGGCTCGATCAATTCATCAGGTTGTTCACCATCGGCGGGCTCGCCATGCCCTCCTTCTGGGTGGGGATGATCATCATCCTCACGTTGCTCAACGTCTTCAACTGGCTGCCGCCCATCACCTACACGCCCATCTGGGTCGACCCGCTCGCCAACATCTCGCAGCTCATTTGGCCGGCCCTTGCCGTCGGCTATCGCTACTCGGCGGTGCTCACCCGCATGGTGCGCTCGCAGATTATCGAGGTGATGCTTGAGGATTACATCCGCACGGCGCGCGCCAAAGGCGTGTTCGAGCGCCTCGTCATCGGCCGCCATGCGCTCAGGAACGCGCTGCTGCCAGCGATCACCGTTCTGGGCCTCGAATTCGCGTTCCTCATCGGCGGCCTCGTCGTCACAGAGCAGGTGTTCAACCTGAACGGCATCGGACGGCTATTCGTCCAAGCGGTGACCAAGAACGACTTCACGCTGGTGCAGGGCATCGTCATGCTCATCGCGGTGATCTTCATCACCACAAACCTGATCGTCGACATCCTCTACGCCTATCTCGATCCGCGCATCCGCTACGGAGGCAAATGATGGTCGCCCCCGCCCTGCCCGCCGCCGGCGCCGCCGCGCCAAAGCCTCGACGCCGCAACGTGGTGTGGGACTTCACCCGCGCCCAGCCGCTCGCCGCCTTCTCCATGGCGTTCATCGTCGTGCTGATCCTGGCCAGCATCTTCGCCAAATGGATCGCGCCCTACGACCCGTTCGCGCTCAACTTCGAGGCGGTGCAGGAGCCGCCATCCCTGCGGCACTGGTTCGGCACCGACAATTTCGGGCGCGACGTGTTTTCCCGCGTGCTCTACGGCGCGCAGACGGCGCTCGCAATCGGCATCCTGTCCTCATTCCTCGGCTGCGTCATCGGCGGAGTGATCGGCGTCGTCTCGGCCTTTTTCGGCGGCCGGTTCGACTTCATCGTGCAACGCCTCCTCGACGTGCTTCTGTCGTTCCCGATCATCGTGCTCGCGGTCGTCGCCGTCGCCATGCTCGGCAAGTTCCCCGTGTTCGGCGTCGATATGAACCTCGTCGTCGCCATCGCCATCCCCATCGTGCCGAAGGTCGCGCGCGTCGTGCGCGCCTCCGCCCTCACCGTGCGCGAGATGCCCTATATCGACGCGGCGCGCGCCTCCGGCTTCGGCCCCGCGCGCATCATCTTCCGGCACATCACGCCGAATGTGTTCGCGCCTTTCATCATCCTGTTCGCGGCGTTCGTCGCACAGGCGATTTTGCTTGAGGCGTCGCTCTCTTTCCTCGGCCTCGGCGTCACCGAACCGGCCGCGGCCTGGGGTCTGATGCTGTCGGGCAGCGCCACCGAGTTCTACCGGGACGCGCCGTGGATGATCGTCTTTCCCGGCCTCGCCATCTCCGTCACCGTTTTCGCCTTCAACCTTTTCGGCGACGGCCTGCGGGACTATCTCGACCCGAAGTTCAAGCTTTAACGGACTCTGAACCCGCCGCAGCGAATTGCGCGGCGACGGTTCACCCTTCGGCAAACACGCTCATCGAATTCCGCGCCCGCGAAGATCGCGGGCGTTTCTATTTCAAGTTGTATTTACGCCTGTCGCGCGATCCTTCCCGCAACGTCGCAGCCGCGACGCCGATGCAACAGCGCGCGAGACGCCACATGTTCCCCCAAGTGTTAGTTGTCCATGCCGCAAAAGAGGCCCGCGACGCGATGGCCTCGGCGCTCCACGGGCTCGGCTACGCCGCCGCCGCCCTCAATTCGGCGCAACGGGCCTGCGAACTCCTCGCGGACGCCTCGCAGGATCAGATCAAGCTCGTCATCGCCTGCGCGTCGGACGCCGAAGCCTTGTCGCGCCTCGCCGAAGCCGTGGCGACCGCGCGCGCCGCGCCGATTCTCATCGTCATCGCGCAGAACGGCGATGAGGCCGACGCCGCTCTTCGGCTCGGCGCCGCCGATGCGCTGATCCCGCCCGTCCTCGCCTCGCGCCTCTCTGCAGCCGTCGCCAACGCCGACGCCATCCACAGCCTGCGCCGGCGCCTCGCGCGCCTCCGCCCGGAACAACGGGGCGCGACCATCGGCGAACTGACCGGCGTCAGCCCCGCCATGCGCCGCGCATGCGAACTCGCCCGCAAAGCCGCGACCCTGCGCACGCCGGTGCTGCTCGAAGGCGAAGCGGGGGTCGGCAAGCGCTTGCTCGCGCGCGCGCTCCATGCCGAAAGCGGCGCGCAGGGGCCGTTCGTGGACGTGGATTGCGAGAACGCGCGCAAAAACCCGCGCGATGTTGAGAACGCGCTGCGCCGGGCGGCGGGCGGCACGGTCTATTTCCATGACATCGCCGATGCGGACGAGGCCCTGCAGACGCTGCTTCTGCGGCTCATCTCGGCGGCGGAGGCCGGCGCCGCGCGCATTGTCTGCGCCACGTCCAAGGACCTCATCGCCCGGGTGCGCTCGGGCGCCTTCCGCCAGGAGCTGTTCTACGCGCTGACCATCTCGCCCATCACGCTCCCGGCGCTGCGCAACCGGACGGAGGACATCCCCGCGCTCGCCCGCGAGTTCCTCATCGCCGCCAATCTCGAACAGAACGGCCGCGCCTCCCGCATCGGCGAGGACGCCCTGCGGCTGCTGCGCAGCTATCCGTGGCCCGGCAATGTCCGCCAGCTCGAAGCCGCCATGTTTCGGGCCGCCGCCCTGGCCGACGGACCAACGCTCAGCCCCCGCGAATTTCCGCAAATCGCAAAGCACACGCGCGGCTTTTCCATCGACATACCGCCCGCGCCGCCGCTGCGGGAGCGTCCGCGCCATGAGGGCCCGGCGATGCTGGGCGCCTCAGCCTCCCCGCCCGGCGGCCTGCGCGCAACGGCGAACGGCGTGGGCGTCGGCATACCCGCCCTTAACGAGAACGGCGAGGTGCGCTCGCTCACCGCCATAGAGGCTGACATCATCCGCCTCGCGCTCAAACATTATCGCGGGCACATGACGGAGATCGCGCGCCGGCTCGGCATCGGACGCTCGACGCTGTACCGAAAAATCCGCGAGTTCGGCCTCGCCCAGGGCGCCTGAGGCGGGGGTGCAACTGTCGGCGGCGCCAAACGTTTCGTGACCGCGCCCCGGGGCAAATCGCTGGCCAATGTGGGAGGTTTCTGGCAAAACTACGTCGAATTCAGCACGGATCGGGGGTCAAGCATGCGGATGTTGCGCCGATGGGGTTTGGGCGGTTTGATCTGGGCGGCGCTCTCCGCGCCGTCATTCGCCGTGGAGCCGGAGGCCCCAGAAGCGCTTGTGACCCGCCTTGACGCGGTGCGCAGCCTTATTCTCGAGCGTCTGGACGCCAAAGGCAAAGGCGCCTTGAATTTACCGAAGGATCAGAAAGCCCAACTGGCGGAACACTACGCTCAACCCGATTCGCTCGTGTGGGTGGAAGAAAGCGGCCTATCGCCGCGCGCGGCCGACGCCGCCGCCGCATTCGCCGCCGCCGCCGACTGGGGGCTCGACCCCGCCGCCTACGCCGCGCCGTCCGCCTCCGGCTACGACGCCTCCGCGCCCGACGCCGCCCGCTGGCTCGCCGAGGCCGAGCTCGACATGACGCTCGCCGTTTACGCCTACGCTCAGCACGCGCAGACCGGCCGCGTCTCGCCGCAAACGCTTGGCGAGTTCATCGATTTCAGCCCAAAGCCGCCGGCGCTTCCCGATGTGCTGGCGGCGGCTGTCCGCCCGGGCGGCCTCGAGACGTTCCACCCCAAACATCCGCAGTTCCTCGCCTTGAAAGACAAGCTGGCGGAAAGCCGGCGCACGCGCGAGACCGCGACGAAAACCGTGACAATCCCCGCCGGCCCAAACATCAAGCCTGGCGCCGAGCATCCGCATGTGGCCCTGGTGCGCGAGCGTCTGGAGGCGCCCGCCCCGGCCGATGGCCGGCTGACCGCCTACGATCCCGATCTGGTTGATCGGGTCAAAGCATTCCAGAAGGCGCAAGGGCTCAGCGACACCGGCGTCATCGGCTCGGCGACGCGCGACGCCATGAACGGCGGCGCACGCCGCGGGGCCAGCGAGCGCGACCTGCTCGTCAACATGGAGCGCTGGCGTTGGATCCCGGGCGATCTCGGGCGCATGCATGTGATGGTCAACATCCCCGAGTTTCAGTTCTGGGTGATGAAAAACGGCGCTGTGATCCATAGAGAGCGGATCATCACAGGCAAAGTCGAGCACATGACGCCGAGCTTCTCCGACGAGATGGAGTTCGTGGTGCTCAACCCGACCTGGCATGTGCCCGAGTCGATCAAACTGAATGAAATTCTCCCCGTTTTGCGCCGCAACCCATCCTATCTGGACAAGCAAGGGCTGGAGGTTTTTTACGCCGGTCAGCGCCGGCCGCTGAACGCCTATGAAACCGACTGGTACGCGGTCGACCCCGACAAGCTCTCGATCAGCCAGCCGCCTGGCGACGGCAACGCGCTTGGCAAGGTGAAATTCCTCTTCCCCAACAAGCATGCGGTCTACATGCACGACACGCCGACCAAAAACCTGTTCAACCAAACCGTGCGCACCTTCAGCCATGGCTGCATGCGCGTGCGCGACCCGCTGAAGTTCGCGCAGGTGGTGCTTGGCGAGCAAGGATGGACGCCGGCGCGGATGCAGCAGGAACTGGCGCTCGGCAAGGAGTCCTCGATCACGCTTGAGCGCAAAATCCCCGTGCATGTGATGTATGTGACGGTCTGGGTCGACGAGGACGGCCAGGCGCGCACCATCCGCGACGTCTACGGCCACGACAAGGTGCTGGCCGGCGAGCTTGGGCTTGGGCCGAAAACCCCGTTCGTTCGTAAGGTCGCGCCGAAGCCCGAATACGCCGCCGAGCCGCCGACGCGCAAAAAACCCTCGAGCGGCTTTTTCTGGTTCAACTGACGGGTTTTTAAAGAGTTGAAGCCGCGCGGTCCGCGCGGCCGACTACGGCCTGGCCGGCGAAACCCCGGCGCCTATGAAGCGTGGAGCTCGTTAAAGCCGCCAGATTTTAACCCTTGCCTGTGGCGTAGGCGCCGCCTTTTTTTTCCCGCATTTGGACTGTTACATCTTCTTTAACGATGCCCGCCGATAGTCGTCACACACGTTTCTCGTCTTAGAGTTGCAACGGGCCGACGCAGGCGCCGCTCGCCGAGCGGCCGTCTCATGCGATGGATGGAAGCCGACTGAATGGCGATGCGACTTCGAAATCTGGCGGCGGCCTGCGCGACGGCTCTCATCGCGGCGGCCGGCGTGGTTTGCGTGGGGCTGCTCGCCCAGCCGCAACGCCTCGCTGCGAGCGACGAACGAGCCATCGCGCTGTACAATATCCACACCAAAGAAAACCTGACCCTCGTCTTCAAGCGCGACGGCAAGTTCATCCCCGAGGCGCTCGACAAGTTCAACCACTTCATGCGCGATTGGCGCCGCAATGTCTCCACCACGATGGATCCGCAGCTGCTCGATCTGATGTGGGAGATCCACCGAGAGCTGCGCTCGCAACGCCCCATCTACATCATTTCGGGACACCGCTCCTCGGCCACCAACGAGCGCATGCGGCGCGCTGGCGGCGGGCAGGCCAAAGCGAGCCGGCACGTCACCGGTCAGGCCGCCGACATCCACTTTCCCGATGTCCATGTGAAACAGCTGCGAAACTCGGCTCTGGTGCGCGAAAAGGGAGGCGTCGGCTATTACCCCACGTCGGCCATTCCCTTCGTTCATGTCGACACCGGCAACGTGCGCCACTGGCCGCGCTTGCCGCGCCAGGAGCTGGCGATCCTGTTCCCATCGGGCCGCTCGAAGCACACGCCGACGGACGGCAAACCCCTCACGCGGGAGGATTTCCGCTTCGCTCTCGCAAAGCTGGAATCGAGCGGCGGAACGCTGCCGATCGTCACCCAGCGCCTGCTGAACCGGCTCCCCGCAGCCGAGCCGCGGCCGATCCTTGCGAGCCTGGGGCCGACGAATGCGAGCTTTGGCAAGCCCTCAAAGGATGATGCGCCGGAGCTCCCCAAGCCCGTCATCGTCCGCGCGCCCGAGCCCAAGCCCGAGGCTGATTTAGCGCCGCCCGCATCCGTCGTCACACAACCCACGCCTGCCGCGCGCCCGCCGCGCAGCGATTATTCGCCCGGCTTTGTGACCGCTGGCCTGCCCCGCAACGAGCGCGCCATCGCGGAGGATCAGATCGCCCGCGCGCCGGAGTATGACGACGATCACCCGGATGAGGAGAGCTATCAGCCCTTCCCCATTCTGCCGCTACTGACCGACGAGCCGCTCGCTTACGCGGATTTCTCGAAAGAGTCGCGCGCAGTGGTCCGCAAGGTGCATATGCTGTTCACCGACCCGAACGCGGCGATCCACGTGGAGCTGGAGCGCGGCCCGCAATACGAGGGGATGTATTGGGCGCAGCGCTTCACCGGCGCGGCGGTGAGCGGCACGATGACCAAATTCATGGCCAGCGAAGCGACGAGCAGCACGGTGACGAAAACCGCGGCATCTCCCTCCGCGCCGCAGCTCAAGGCCGCGGCGACAGCGTCCATGGTTGGCCGCTGAGCGCCTAGAGCGCCTCGATCATGCCAAGCGCCTGCATATAGGTGGCCAAAACCGCCTCGGCCTCGCGCCGTTCGTTCATGTCTTGCTTGCGAATGCGCACCACCGATCGCAGCGCTTTGGTGTCGAAGCCGTTGCCCTTGGCCTCGGCGTAGACCTCGCGGATGTCGGAGGCGAGCGCCGCCTTCTCCTCCTCCAGCCGCTCGATGCGCTCGACGATGGTTTTAAGCTGGTCGCGAGCGCTGTTGTGCAGCCCGGTTTCCGGTTCGCCTCGGTCGATCTGGTTCATGACGGCTCCTTAGGCGGCGACGGCGCCGGCGAGCGCCGGACGTCGAATGAGGGCGCGACGCCGCGAAGAGCGCCGCTGCATTACGAAACCCTTAGCCCTCACACCGACCGCAGGCAACGCTTCGCCCACGCCTATCCAGAACAACCTGCAACCTGTGGGCGGGGGAGGCGAGCCAGGTTGACGGGCCTTCGCCTCGAATCAATCATGCTTGTGCGCGGC
Organism: Hyphomicrobiales bacterium; assembly: GCA_033764775.1. Classification (GTDB taxonomy): domain Bacteria; phylum Pseudomonadota; class Alphaproteobacteria; order Rhizobiales; family Rhodomicrobiaceae; genus JAWXCE01. The sequence continues at coordinate 163,711 of JANRIQ010000018.1, forward strand.
GGCGAACGCCTGCTTCTGTTCGGCCGTCGCCTCGGTCTGGTGCTTGGCGCGCCACTCGTCGTACGGCATGCCATAAATGCGCGCGCGCGCTTCGTCCTTGCCGATGGGCGCGCCCTTTTCCGCCGCAGCCTCCTGATACCAGTTGGAGAGGCAGTTGCGGCAAAAGCCCGCCAGGTTCATGAGATCGATGTTCTGCACGTCCGGGCGCGCGCGAAGATGCGCGACAAGGCGGCGAAACGCGGCGGCTTCAAGCTCCATGTCTGTCGGCGTCGGTACAGTCGTCATCGTCCCTCCATTCAGTCGCAGCGCGGGTGGAGAGCGTCCAGCCGCGGGGTTTTCACAACCCTATAGATAAGGTCGGCAAGGCGTTCCCCCCAGATCAGTTGACCCGCTTCATCCGCGATCAGATCCTGCCGGAGTTCGATCAGCGCGTGAGCCAGTCCCCGCGACGTGCCGTGCCGATGCATGCAATCGCCGTGGAGCTGACCGGAATACGGCTCGTTGTCGCCCACCTCCACGTCGCCCCAGGCGCGCATGGCGTCAATCATCGGCCGCGCGAGCCGGTCGTCCGCGTCCCAGAGCACGCCCGCATGCCAAGGTCGCGCCATGCCGCGCCACACCGGCGTGAAGCTGTGCAGGGATACGAGAACAGGCGAGACCCCGGCCGCGAGCGAGGCGTCAATCGCCGCGCTAACCGCCGCATGATAGGGGGCGTAAAACAGCGCGAGCCTTTCGCGGCGCTCCGCCTCGGTCATTTCGGCGTTGCCCGGAATCACGGCCCCGTCCGAGATGCGCATGATGAGCGTCGGGTCGTCCTCGCCGCGATTGGGGTCGATCAGCAGGCGCGAGAAGCGCGAGAGCACGGCCGTGCATCCGAGCCGCGCCGCCATGATCCGCGTTACGCCCGCCGCGCCGATGTCGTAGGCGATGTGCCGTTCGAGCTGTCCGGGCGGCAGCCCTAGCGCGCCATAACGTGTCGGAATGGCGTTCGACGCGTGGTCGCACAAGAGGATGACGCCGCGCGCCGTCCCCAGGATCACCTCAACCGGGTTGTCCATGTCTCGATCCGCCCTGCGGAAATCTGGGATGAACCCCGCCGCCGCAATCGCCTTTCGCCGCGCCAGGTGTATGATGCCAACTCACGCTCGAAGGGCCCACTTATGCACGAGACCTCGCTCGATCCTTCAATTCGCCAAACCCTTTTAGACATCTTTCACGCCGCCGTCGAGGCGGCCCATCCAAACCATTGCCTTGAAGAGCATTGGCCGGAGCCGCCGGCATCGGGCCGTCTCATGGTCATCGCGGCGGGCAAGGCTGCGGCGGCCATGGGCCGTGCGGCGGAACGGCGCTACGCCTCGGCGCTCGAGGGCGACCGCTTCTCGGGCCTGGTGGTGACGCGTCACGGCTACGGGCAAGGCGAACCGTTCCAGCGGCTGCGGCTCATCGAGGCGGGCCACCCAGTGCCCGACGCATCCAGCATCGAGGCGGCGGCGCAGGTGCTGGCCCTGGCCGGAACGGCGCAGGAAAGCGACACGCTCTTGGTGCTTATGTCCGGCGGCGCATCGGCGCTTCTCGCCGCCCCGGCTGACGGCCTGACGCTCGCCGACAAACAGGCGCTCACCAAGGAGCTGCTGCGCTGCGGCGCGACGATCAGCGAGATCAACTGCGTGCGCAAACACCTGTCGCGCATCAAGGGAGGACGTCTGGCTCGCGCCGGCGCCCGCGCCCGGCTCATTGCGTTGGCGATTTCGGACGTGCCGGGGGACGCGCCCGACGCCATCGGCTCCGGCCCGACCGTGCCCGACCCGACAACGCTCGCTGACGCACGGGCCGTGCTCGCACGCTACGGCGTCCAGCCCGCGCCCGCCATCGCCGCCGCCCTCGACGCCCCCGCCAATGAAACGCCCAAGCCCGGCGATCCGGCGTTCGCCGCCACGTCATTCGTTATCGCCGCCTCGCCGCGACAGGCGCTCGACGCCGCTGCAAAACGCGCCCGCGCCGCCGGCTACGAACCTGTCATGCTCGGCGACGATCTGGAGGGGGAGGCGCGTGACGTGGCGCGGGCGCACGCCGAGGCCGCGCTCAAGGTCCGGGCGGAAGGGCGCCGGGCGGCCATTCTCTCCGGGGGCGAACTCACCGTCACCGTGCGCGGCTCCGGGCGCGGCGGCCCCAATCAGGAATACGCCCTGGCGCTCGCGATCGCCCTCGGCGGGGCTGAAGGAGTGTCGGCGCTTGCGGGCGACACCGACGGCACCGACGGCGGCGCCGGCTCGGCCAGCGACCCCGCCGGGGCGATGGTCGGCCCGATGACATTGGCGCGGGCCGCGGCCGGGGGACGCGATGCCGCCACATTCCTTCACAATAACGACTCGACAGCGTATTTCAGCAGCCTGGGTGACCTGGTGCAATGCGGCCCCACGCAGACGAATGTCAACGACCTGCGGGTTATTTTGGTTGAATGACCCGCAAGCGCTCCGTAAGCTCCGTGCATGCTGTGAGACGCTTTCGTATGTCGTAGCCGGACTCGCCGGTCGTCGCACCTGCTGGCTTTCAGTGACGCATACGGATCAACGGCATGATGATCTTTTTTAAACTTTCGCTTGGCGCACTCGCGGCGCTAATCCTCGGCGGCGCATCGGAGGCGAACGCCGCCTTCAAGCTGTGCAACACGACCTCAAGCCGCATCGGCGTGGCCATCGGCTATGTCAACGAAAACCCGCGCGAGTGGGTGAGCGAGGGCTGGTGGAACGTGCCGTCTCAGAAATGCGAGGTGCTGCTGCCGGGCGACCTCGTGGCGCGCTACTATTACGTCCACGCCATCGACTACGACCGCGGCGGCGAGTGGGGCGGCAAGGCCTACATGTGCACCGACGACAAGGAGTTCACCGTGCGCGGCATCGAGGATTGCGCCAAGCGCGGCTTCAAACGCACCGGGTTTTTCGAGGTCGACACCCAGGAGGAGAAGGACTGGACGGTGCGGCTGACCGATACGATCGAGGGCCAAGCGACAGGCGCACAACCATGAGAAACGCGCGACGGGTGAAGATCCTTGCCACGCTAGGCCCGTCGTCGTCATCGCCAGAGGTGATCGAAGACCTGTTCTTCGCCGGCGCCGACGTGTTCCGCATCAATATGAGCCACACCCCGCACGCCGAATTGCGGCGGCTCGCCGACGCCATCCGCGCGGTCGAACGCAAAGCCGGCCGGCCCATCGGCATCCTTGCCGACCTGCAGGGGCCGAAGCTGCGCATCGCGGAGTTCGCCGCCAACAACATTCCGCTGCCGGCCGGCGCCTATCTGAATTTCGACATGGTGCCCGAGCCCGGCACCAGCGAGCGCGTGCGGCTGCCGCATCCGGAGATTTTCGCCAGCATCGAGGAGGGCCACAGCCTTCTCATCGACGACGGCAAGCTGCGGCTTGAAGTGGTCGAAAAGCAGCCCGAATGGTTCAAGGCGCGCGTGCTCGTAGGCGGCGCGCTATCCAGCCGGAAGGGCGTGAGCCTGCCCAACACCGTGCTTCCCATGAGCGCCATGACGGACAAGGATCGACTCGACCTCGTCGCCGCGCTCGATGCGGGCGTTGATTGGATCGCCCTCTCCTTCGTGCAGCGCAAGGAGGATCTGGACGAGGCCCGCGCCCTCATGCGCGACCGTGGCGCCTCAGTCGCGGTGATGTCAAAGATCGAAAAGCCGTCCGCCCTCACCGATCTGGCCGAAATCATCCAGAAGTCCGACGGCCTGATGATCGCGCGGGGCGACCTGGGCGTCGAGTTGCCGGTCGAAAAAGTGCCCGGCATTCAGAAACGAATCCTGCGCGAGGCGCGGCGGGCGGGCAAGCCTGTGGTCGTCGCCACACAGATGCTGGAGTCGATGACGACGGCGCCGGTGCCGACGCGGGCGGAGGTGTCCGATGTGGCGACCGCCGTGTTCGAGGGCGCGGATGCGGTGATGCTGTCGGCCGAGTCCGCCGTCGGCCGCTATCCGGTCGAGGCCGTGCGAATGATGTCGCGGGTTGCGGCCGAGGTCGAGCAGGACCCGAACTACGAGAAAATCCTTCTGCCGACGCTCGCCGAGCAGGAGGACACGTCGGCGAACGCCCTCAGCGCGGCCGCCCGCGCCATCGCCAGCAGCATGAAGCTGGCCGCCATCTTGTGCTACACGGCGACAGGCACCACAGCCTTGCGCGCCGCCCGGCAGCGCCCCCTCCAGCCAATCATCGTGCTCACGCCGGTTGAAAAAACGGCGCGGCGCCTCGCCATCGTCTGGGGCCTGCGCTGCTATCTGACCGACGACCCCGCCGACATTGACGACATGGTGCGCAAGGCCGAGGATGTCGCGGTTCAGTCCGGGGCCGCGCAGCCGGGAAGCCAGATCATCATTTCCGCCGGCATGCCGTTCGGCCAGCCGGGCGCGACGAACATGTTGCGCATCGCGGTGGTGGGCAATCACGCGGAACCGACATAGAGCGCCGCGTTAGAGCCCCTGCCCCTCGACATCCCGCGCCAGCTCCCGCTCCGCCTCCCGCGCGGATGCGGAATGCGGGTTAAGCGACAGCGCCTTGCGGAACGCGCCGAGCGCGGCGCGCTTCTCGCCCAAGTCCCGCATGAGCACGCCAAACCCTTCCAGCGCCTTGAAATGGCGCCGCTCCAGCTTCAGCGCGCGCAGCAGGGGCGGCAATGTCTGGTCGAAGTTCTCGCTTAGATAATAAGCGACGGCGAGTTGATTCCACCCTTCCGCATATTCGGGCGCGATCTCCACCACCGCGGTGAGCACCTTGATGCTCAGCGCATAGTTGCGTTGCTGCGTCGCTTGCAGCGCGCGCTCCATAAGAAGATCGACGGTTGGGCTTCCCGATTGCAGCCACAAGCTTTCAATGGCGGCGACGACGCGCTCGACCGCGTCAGGCTGCAGATCGGGGATGAGCAGCGTGGCGTGGAGCTGGTCGAGCTGGCGGCTGCGCGAGCGTGCGGCTTCCAAGGCCGGGTTGGCCTCAAGCGGCGCGGCCCCGTCCTCGTCGGCTGCGGGAGGGCGCGTTGGAGAGCCGCCGCGGCCTGATTCGTCAGTGGCGTGCGCGCTTGCAAGGCTGAGCGCGACGGCGCAGCACAAAAACGCCGCAGAGAGGAGACGCCGCGCGATTACGACGGCCGCGTCAGAGGCGAGCCGCCAACCGCCCGGCGCGCGCCTCGCGCCCATCAGGTTTAGCCCTGCCGCGCTTTGTAGCGCCGGACGGTTTTGTTGATGACATACAGGCGCCCGCGACGGCGGACGACGCGGTTGTCGCGATGGCGCTTGCGCAGCGTCTTGATGGAGTTCTTGATTTTCATGGCCGACCGTATCTGTGTGAAAGCTTGGCGTTCGTGGGCGCGCCAGAGTGCATCGGCCGCCGCCGCCGGAAAACGTCACATTCGATTAGGCGACGCGGGCGGGAAAGTCAACCCGGCGCGGCCGCCGAACCGCCGTCACCGGCCGCCGATCGCGCTCAGCCTGGCCTGCGCCTCGCCGCCGCCCAACTCGACCGATTTGCGATACCAGGCTTTGGCTTTCTCAATATCGCCCTTGAGCCCCTTGACGAACATGGTGTTCAGGAACTCCTGATCGTAGGTCTGGCCCATCATGAACGCGGCGCGGGCGCTGCCGCGCCGGGCCAGATGCTCGAACAACAGCCGGGCCGCCGCCACGTCGGCGTTTTTCAGCATTTGCGAAGCGCGGCTCAGGAGCGCGGTCTCCTCGGCGGGGGGCACGGAGGCGGGCGGTGCGACGAGGCCGGTCTTCTCCTCCTCGTCGCTCTCCTTCAGTCCCAGCGGGTCGACGACGACGGGCGCCGCGCGCAGGGTCACGTCGCCGGGCGCGATCGCGGCGACGGCGTCGCCCCTGGCGGCCCCGGTCGCGCTTTCGACCGTCACGGACAGATTGCGCACCTCCGGCTCAACGCCCGCGCCTTTGACCAGCGCCACCTGAAGCGTCAGGTCGCCGTTGAAGCCTGCGGGTGCGATGAGGCTAAGCCCTGGCGCATCCTTTAGGGAGACAGCCCAGGCGTCCTTGGTGGGGAAGCCGGCGGACAGCTTGAAGTCCGGCCGCAAGCCCTTGACCATGATGAAGGTGTAGCCGTCGGCGCCGCCGGCGGGCACGGTGATGTCAAGCGGAATGGCCGAGCCTGCCTGTCCGGCCGTATTGCGCACGGAAAAGCCTGAACCTGCGCGCACCACATAATCCGTTGCTCCCGTGCTCGGGCGCGTGTCCGGCGGGATGTTGCCGATCACCAGGTTGGACTTCGCTGTCGGCTCAGCCAGAGCCACCCCGCACAGAAGAAACGCCGCGCCGCCGACGCGCACGAATTTGTATGGCGCTCGCGGGCTCGAACGATGACGCCGCCGATGTGAAGCCATGCCGCTCCTCCCAGTCCCTGGCGGTCGCCGCCAAGGCGTTAAGCCGGCTTTTCGCCACCGCGCCTGCGGCCAAGCCGCCTGCCGTGCGCCGGCTTTATTCTAGTTTCGCGCCTGCGGCTTCTGCGTCTGCCACCACTTTACGAATTGGCCGAAGAGCGCTTCTTTCTGAACCTTGCTCAGCTCGCGCGAGCCCGAGGCCTTCGCGTATTCCTGAAGAAAGCTGTCGAAGGCGACGCGCATCTCGTCGGGCGATGCGCTCTCTCCGGCGCCGCGGTTGGCGTCCAGCCATTGCTGCGCCGGCTTGAAGCGCCGCCATCCGGGAACTTCGGCGGCAAGGTTCACCTCTTTCCATTTGGGGTGGCGCGGGCCGGTCCGGAATTTCTCGATATTCGAAAAGAACTTGCTCACGAACTTCGAAAGGCGCTGATACCGCTCCGTATTCTCGGGCCAGGTGTAGACCGCAAGCACCGTGCTGTTGGCGAGAGTGAGAAGCTGCTCGCCCGCGGGGATAAGGCCGGGATAGTCCTCGTGGCGCAACACCGCCGGCAGATAAGTTACGAGCAATTTCTCATATCCGCCGTCCGGCAGCGTCGTGGAGTCGAGCGGCAACAGCTTCAGCCCGTCCATCTGCTTCAAATTGGTGAAGGCCGGAACCGGCGCGGCGACGGTGCGCAGCGCGGCGGCGATCTCGCCGCTTTTCAACTTCTCCACCGCCAAATCGTGATCGAAGAAGGTCGGCTCCACCTTGACGTTCAGGATGCTGAAGAAATTCTCCGCGGCCAAATGGCTGGCGCTGAGCTGCTTCAGGAAGTTGACCTTCTTGCCGCGCAAATCCTCGATGCTCTTCACCTCCGGCCGCACCAAAATGTGGAACTCCTGGTGGCCGACCTTGGCGATATAGTTGATGCGCTGCTCAATATTGGCGAACAGCGCCGGGTCGCGCTTTTTAAAATAGGCCAGGTTGTCCTGATCCACAAACCCCATGTCGACGCCCTTCAGGAACAGGATGTCGAGCACGTTCTGCCCGCCGCCGCGCCCCAGAATGGGCAACACGCGAATGTCGTTCGCCTTCGGATCGTCGAGCACGTTTTGCAAGTCCTCCGCGTAGCGCGCATAGGCGCTCGCGAGGCTGGAGCCGATGACCGTCACCGTGTTGGTGTTGGCCTGGCGTTTCTCGTCCTCATATTTGGAGAAGGGCGTGGTCGTTGGGGCCTGCGCCGCTGCCGAACCAACCAAAACAGAAAAAAATGACAGACCGATAAGTGCGGCAAAAAAACGCATAACGCCCCCTTGAATGCGATAGTCGACGAGCAGACTCGAAAAAATAGGCAGCAATAAGGTTTTAGAACCACCGCCCAACTGGTTACAAGTCCACTTTTTTCCAAACTTTAACGAAGGCCGCGTCTCCTGGCGTCCGCGACGGCCGAGATGAGAACGGTTGCTCCCATTTAGCTCCTCACAGAAAAAGGTAAATCTTTCGTATCGCCTCGCGCCAAAATGGGTCAGGCGCTCCTGGGCAGGCATATGTCGCTGGAATGAAGTTGAAAGTCGGGCGAACCCGGGTCGATCCGGCGTGGTGGACGCGACAGGGATTGAACCTGTGACCCCCGCCGTGTGAAGGCGATGCTCTACCGCTGAGCTACGCGTCCCAAGAGTGTTAGCAGTAAGGCCGATGCGCGCGGCCTGTCAAGCGCGGCCGTCCACCGCCGCTAAAACGCCGCCGGCCGGAACACCCCGCCCGGCCGGCGGCTTCACGAGAGCCTCAGCGCGCGGGCGACTTACGACGCAGGAAGGATCGCGATATCGCGCACGGCGCCTTTCAGGCCCTCGATATCCTTCACGGCCGTCGCTTTGCCGCTGCCCACATCGACGGTGTGGAGGGTTTTGTCAGCCATCAGATACGCCGTGTTGGCGCCGGCGGCGTCGGTCGCGATGTCCATGGCGGGCGACTTCGGCGAAATGCCGAGCTTGCCGATGGTGTTCAGCACGCCGTCGTTCGGCGGGGCTTGCTTGACGAGCGTGGCGGACGCCGCGTCCACGTTATAAAGCGCGGTTTCCTTCGCGCCCGCCACCGAGTTGGTGTACGCGCCCGCAACCACGGACGGCGTTGCGCCTTTGTTGGCGTCCGCGTCGGCGTATTTGTGGCTGCCGTCTTTCGTGACTTTACCGGTGTCCACGTCGCAGCGCAGGCTCGTGCCGTCCGAGCCCATGACGCGCAGCTTGTCGGCGGCCGGATTAAAGTCGACCGTCGCCGTAACGCCGGCGGGCAGGGTCTGCTCCAGCTTCACTTTCATGGTCGCTTTGCCGGTTTTGGCGTCGACCGTGTAGATCGTTCCGTCTTCCGCAAGGGCGTAGAGCATGCCGTCCTTGGGGCGCACGTCGATGCCGAGGATTTTTCCCGACACCCCATCGATTTTCATCGCGGCGCCGGCTTTGCCAGCCTTGGCGTCCACGACAGCCAGCATATTGTCGCCCACGAGCGCGGCGACGCTGGCGGCTTGAGCAAGGCCCGTAAAGGCGAACGAGGCCGCGACGGCGGCCACAACACAACGCACGTTCATGATTGGATCTCCTTGGTGCGAAGCGCGGCGTCGGCCGCGCCTGACGTCTCGGGTACCCTCTTGCTGAAATGCCGGATGCAGCGGACACGCTAAAATTTTGCATGCATCCGGGACCACGCTCCACGTGTAGCGTAGCCATCCTGCACCATGGCCAGACACGCTCATGCATGCCGACGCCGCACCCGCAACCATCTCGCGCGCTTCCCTTTACAGGACGGCGTCGGCGTTGTATGGCTCGCCGCCTATTTGGTGGAACGCTGAGGAGAGCGCGGCTCCGATGAAGCCGTCGTCATCTTTCGTCAAGGCCTCTTACCCCGGGGCTTTCGACTACGACGCGGCTCTCGCGGCGTGTGCGGCGGGCGACAGCCGCGCCCTCAAAGCCCTCTATGACATTGAGGCGCCGCGGATGCTAGGCGTCGCCATGCGCCTACTCAAGCGCCAATCCTTGGCCGAGGACGCCGTTCATGACGCGTTTTTGAGCATCTGGCGCAAGGCGTCGTCTTTCAATGCGGAACTGGGCGGCGGCCGGGGCTGGATGTACGCCATCCTGCGCAACCGCGCGCTCAACATGCTGCGCGGCGAAGACCGCATCGACTTCACCGACGACCTGGAATCCTTCGGCCTCGCTTCGCCGGAGGAAAGCCCGGAGGACGCCATCAGCCGGCTCTCGGACGAGAGCGCGCTGCGCCGCTGCCTCGAAGGCCTCGACCCGCCGAAACGCAACGCCATCGTCCTCGCTTACATGCACGGCCTCAGCCACGGCGAGCTGGCCGGCAAGCTCGGCGTGCCGCTTGGCACCATGAAATCCTGGATCAGGCGCGGCCTTCTGGCGCTGAAGGAGTGCTTGGGATGACCCGGCTCTCCCCCGAGGATACCGACGCTCTGGCGATGGAGTACGCACTCGGCTTGCTCGAGGCGCATGCGGAGCGCATCGAGACGCTCATGGCGGACGACCCGGTGCTCGCCTCCCGCGTGGGCTACTGGCGCGCGACATTTTCCGAAATCGATTTCACCGCGTCGCCGACCCTCGCCTCGGCCAGCCTGTGGCGCAGCATCGAGGATGCGGTGGCGGCTGGCCTTGCGCCCGAACCAAGACGCCGCCCGGCCGCGTCTCGCCGTGGCCCCTCGTTCTGGAGCGATGCGGGGCTGTGGCGCTGGTCGACGCTGGGGGCCGCGACGGCGGCGGTGGTTATGGCCGTCGTGCTGGCGGCGCAGATGCTCGGCCCCGATAAGCCCACCGCGGTTATGGTCGCCGTGCTTGAACAAGAGTCGGACGGCAAACCGCTCGCCATCGTTGAAACCTTCTCAGACGGCACGGTTCGTCTTGTTCCGCTGCAGCGCATCAACGTGCCGCGCGGGCGCGCGCTGCAAGTCTGGACAAAACGGAACGATGAGGAAGGCCCGATTTCCGTCGGGCTTCTCGACCAGGCACGGACCCTCAAACTCGACCTCGGCGCCCTGCCCGCGCCCGTGTCGTCGCAGCTTTTCGAGATCACGCTGGAGCCGGAGACCGGTTCGCCCACGGGCCGCCCGACCGGCGAAATCCTCATGAAGGGCCTCACGGCCAACACGCTTTAGCGTCGCGAAGAGCTTCGACCGCTGGGGCGTCGCGCCGGGCTTCAGGCCCGCCGCGGCCTCAGCATGCGGATCGCGGCTGGACGAATGCGGAACACAAGCGGCGAGGCGAAACGCTCCAGTTCGCCGTCATTCGACAGCTCGAAATGCTTGCGCGTGATCGCCTCGATGGTGACGGTTTCGACCTCGCGCCGCTCCAGTTGCGGGTCGCGCGGGCGGGAGCCGAGAAACGCCTTCAACAGCAGCCACGCGGCGCCGAGAAAGGTCTCGTGCTTCATCACGTAGAGGCCCAGCTTGCCGGTCGACAGCGACGGGCGCACGAGGCTGACGAGTTGGCTGTCGTCGTACGGGTTGTTCGAGATGACGGCGAGCTGCATCCGCACGGGACGCGATCCGGAACCGTCGTCGATGCGGACTTTAAAGCTTTTCGTGCGACGCAGGATCGAGCGCGCCATGGCGGCGTAGCCCCTGATCCGGGTCAGCAAGGACCCGCCGCGCAGACGTTGCCGGGCTCGTGGCAGCGACGACGGCAAGCCGAGGAGCGAACTGCACAGGAAAACGCGGCCGTTCACCTCCGCCACGTCGATGGCGACAGGCTCCGCGTCGATGAGCGCGTCGATGGCGGCGCGGAAATCGAGGGGCATGCCCAGGTCGCGCGCCATCAGGTTGGCGGTGCCGAGCGGGATGACGCCGATGACCGCCCTGCCGCCCATCGCCGCGTTGGCCGCCGCGCACACGCTGCCGTCGCCGCCCGCCACGATGATGGTGTCAGCATCATCGCTCACCGCGCGGCGCAGCTCCTCGACGATCGCCGAGGGCCTGACTGAGGCGACGCGCAGGGATGTGGCGGCCGCGCCGAGCTGATCCTGCACATAATCGCGCAAAAGATCGCCGTCGTGGCCCAGCGCCGCGCCGGCCTTTTCATTGATGACGACGCAGGTCTTGCCGAGGCGCGATGAGACGGCGGACGCTGTCATGGCGTGGTTCCGGGTGGGATCAACCGGCGACAACGTGGCGGGCCCGGTTAAGTTCCGCGCGCTGCGGCTGCGCTTAGAGCCAGCGCTTGCGGCGGCGGTAGGATTTCACCTCGCGGAAGCTTTTGCGGCCCTCGGACGACAATCCGAGATAAAATTCCTTCACGTCCTTGTTCTCGGCGAGCGCTTTCGCCGGACCCTCCATCACGATGCGCCCGCTTTCGAGGATGTAGCCGTAGTCGGCGTATTTCAGCGCCACGTTGGTGTTCTGTTCGGCGAGGAGAATGCTCACGCCCTCCCGCTGGTTGAGGTCGCGCACGATTTCGAAAATTTCGGCGACGATCTGGGGGGCCAGCCCCATGGACGGCTCGTCGAGGAGCAGCGTGTTGGGCTTGGCCATCATGGCGCGCCCAATGGCCGTCATCTGTTGCTCGCCGCCCGATGTGTAGCCGGCAAGACTCGACCGGCGCACCTTCAGGCGCGGGAAATAGGCGTAGATGCCTTCGAGCTCGTCGCGGAGCTGCTGGCGGGTGAGCTGGCGGGAATAGGCGCCGGTGATGAGGTTTTCCTCGACCGTCAAATGGCCGAAGCAGTGCCGCCCCTCCATCACCTGCACCATGCCTTTGGACACGAGGTCGCCGGGCGTGAGCTTGTCGATGCGCTCACCCTTGAACTCGATGGAGCCTTTCGTCACGGCCCCGCCTTCGGTCGCGAGCAGCGTCGAGATGGATTTGAGCGTTGTGCTTTTGCCCGCGCCGTTGCCGCCAAGCAGCGCCACGATCTTGCCTTTCGGCACCTCAAGCGAGACGCCGCGCAGAACCAGGATGACGCTGGAATAAATGACCTCGATCTTTTTGACCGAGAGCACCGGCCCGGCGGCGGGGGCGACGGCGGCGGCCGTATGCATCGGTTCGACGGCGACGGTCATGATCATGCTCCCGAAAGGTTGTCGTGTGCGGCCGAGGCAGACGCCTCGACCGCGCGTCGTCATGCGTTAGGCCGCCGGGCAGGTGCGCGGCGTGACGCCGTTCTCGGCCGCGAATTTCGCGGCAGAGTCCTCGATCTGCTTCCGGATCGACGCCGGATCGTTCGGCCCCATCCAATCGGTGACGATCTGGAACTTGCCGCCATCCCACTGCATCATCTTGAACTTGCCTGCGCCCTCATGGTTGGCGCAGGAGAGCTTGAAGGGCGGGATCATGCCTTCGATGCCGAGCTCCTTCAGCCGATCCGGCGTCATGGCGATCGCCTCGTAGCCGTCGCGGAACTCGGGTCCGGTCACCGTCTTGCCCACCTTGTTGTGGATTTTCTGGGCGTTGCGCAGAGCCTCGACCCACATCACCGCCGCCGCGACGCCCCGGTTCCAGTACACGGTGCCGACCCGGGTCGGGTTCTGCAGGTTGCCTTTGCCAGCGCCGTAGACCACCTTCTCGATGTCGGCGACGAGCGGGAAGTTTTTGCCCGGCACGGCGTTCGCCACCACAAAGGTGCCTTTCGCCGCGTCGCCCGCCGGGATCATGTCCTCCTCGGCGCCGCCGAAGGTGACGTAGATCATTTTCTCACGCGGGAAGCCGACGCGTGCGGCGCTGGTCATCGCGGTCGAGTTCATGCCCGAGCCGGCGCCCCAGAACGTCACCCAATCGGGGCGAAGCTGGCGGATCTGCAGCCATTGCGACTGCTGCTCCAGCCCCGGCGGGGCGATGGAGATTTCAGTGAGTTCGAAGCCCCATTCCTTAGCGATCTGGCGAAACGCGGGGAGCGGCTCGCGGCCAAACGCGGTGTCGATGTGAAGGTGAACGAGCTTTTTGCCCTTCATCTTTTCGATGCCGCCCTCTTTCTGCTGAATGAAGTTCAGCTTCATGGCGATCTGCGACCAGTAATTGCTGTGGGCGCCGAACACCCAGGGCCAAACACGTCCGTCGGCGGCGTCGGTGCGGCCGTAACCGAACTGGGCGAGCACGACGTTGTCGGGCGCCATGCGGCCGATGACGGCGTAGGCGCCGGGCGTGCCGAGCACGTCGAACACGACCAGTCGCTGATCGCCCTTCTGCAGCAGACGCTGATAGCATTCAACTGTGCGCGAGGCGTTGTATTCGGTCTCGCACTCCTCCCAGGTCAGCTTCACGCCGTTGACGCCGCCTTCCTTCATGTTCACGTAGTTCATGTAGTCGATGATGCCGCCGTAATATCCGGTGCCCATGGCGGAGTACGGCCCGACGCGGCTGCTGGGCACGCCGAAATACTGCTCGGCGGCGTGGGATGTCGAGATCGTCTCGGCGCCGGCCAGAGCCAGAAGCGCGCCGAGGGCGGCGATGGGCAGCGCGCGGCGCCGTGTGGCGTCCGAAGGCTTGCGGTTCTCCTGCATGAACTGTCTCCCTGGTTGTTTTCAGCGGTAAGCGAACGCGGCGGCGAACGTCAGTACGGGAACGGCCACAGCCGGAGCCTTTCTTTTGCAAGCTGCCACAGGCGGGCCAGGCCGTGCGGTTCAAGGATGAGGAACGCGATGATCATAACGCCGAAGATCACCTGCTCCAGCGCGGACGCGATCGTCGCATCGACAGCTTTCCCCAAAATGGCGTGGAAGGCGATATTGAGAAAAATCGGCGTCAGCAGGATGAAGCCTGCGCCGAGAAACGAGCCGAGGATGGTGCCAAGGCCGCCAATCACCACCATGAACAGGATGCGGAACGACAGCTCGATGGTGAAGGCCGACGGCTCGACCGTCTGCAGGAAGGCGAAGGCGTAAAGCGCCCCGCCGACGCCGCAATAGAACGAGCTGATGGCGAAGGCCTGCAGCTTGGTGCGCATCAGCGGCAGGCCGGTCGCCTCCGCCGCCACGTCCATGTCTCGCACCGCCATCCAACCCCGGCCTATGCTGCCGCGCGCCATATTCTTCGCCGCCCAGGCGAGCAGAACGACGATCCCTACGACGATCCAGTATTTCTCCTGCGGCGTCGCGAAAGTGTGTCCGAGAACGGTGATGGGTTGCGCGGTGATGACGCCGGCGATGTCGTAGTTCTTGAACCAGCCGAACTTATCGAGCACCCAAACGATGAAAAATTGCGAAGCGAGCGTCGCGACCGCCAGATATAGCCCGCGTATGCGCAGCGACGGCAGGCCGAAAAAGATGCCGACGGCCGCCGCGATAAGCCCTGACAGCGGCACGGCGAGCAGAAACGGCATGCCCTCCACTCGCAGCATGAGGTTGTAGCAGGCGAAGGCGCCGACCGCCATGAAGCCGGCCGCGCCGAGCGAGAGCTGGCCCGCATAGCCCATCAGGATGTTCTGACCGAGAGCGACCAGCGAAAGGATGAGCCACGGGATGAGGAGCGCGCTCAGCCAGTAGTCGCTGGCGACGAACGGAACGATCCCGAACGCGATCGTCAGGATCGCAATCATGCCCAGCTTGTCCTGCCACAAAGGCAGCATCTGGGAGTCCTGGGCGTAGCTGGTGCGGAACTGACCCGCTTCTCTGTAAAACATGGGGAAAGGCTCCTTTGGCCCGCGTCAGACGCGCCGGATGATTTTTTCGCCGAAAAGCCCTTCCGGCCGGATGAACAGGAAGAAGACGGCCAGCATATACGGCGCCCAGCCCTCGATGCCGCCGCCGAAGGCCGGCCCAATGTAAACCTCGGCGAGCTTCTCCGTCGCGCCCACGATGAGACCGGCGACGATCACGCCAGGCACCGAGGTGAAGCCGCCGATGATCAGCACCGGCATCGCTTTGAGCGCCAGCAGCACGAGCGCGAATTGCACGCCCGACCGCGCGCCCCAGAGCATGCCCGCGACGAGCGCCACGACGCCAGCCGTCGCCCAGACGAGCATCCAGATCTGCTTGAGCGGAATGCCGACGGAGAGGGCGGCCGCCGGGTCGTCCGCCACCGCGCGCAATCCCCTGCCCGCTTTCGTCGCGGAAAACAGGATCGAGAGCACGATCACCATGACGCCGGCGACGACGCCCGCAACGATGTCGAGCTGGCTGACGAAAATGCCGGTGCGGTCGGCGAGCCACATGATCGGCTCGTCCTTGATGCCCAGTTCGATGCGGCGAACGTCCACGCCCCAGGCGAGCTGCGCGAGGCCCTCGATGACGAAAGCGAGGCCGATCGTCGCCATCAGCAGCGTGTTTTCGTTCTGGTTGACCAGGGGCCGCAGCACCATGCGCTCAGTCGCCATGCCGACCAAGATCATCAGGCCGATGGTGACGGGCAGCGCGGCCCAGAACGGCAGGCCCAGCTCCTGGAAGCCCACGAAGGAGAGGACGGCGAAAAACACCATCGCCCCTTGCGCGAAGTTGAACACGCCGGAGGCCTTGTAGATGAGCACGAAGCCGAGCGCGACGAGGGAGTACATGAGGCCGGAGAGCAGGCCGCCCACCAGCACCTCGACAAAGAACAACAGCGCTGGCGTTTCAAAGGAGGGCAAAAATGCGGCCATGGGTTATCCTCAATGGGCGACGCCGAGATAGGCGTCGATCACGTCCTGGTTCGAGCGCACCTCGTCGGGCGTGCCGTCGCCGATTTTCTTGCCGTAATCGAGCACGACGACGCGATCGGAGATGTCCATGA
Organism: Hyphomicrobiales bacterium; assembly: GCA_033764775.1. Taxonomy (GTDB): domain Bacteria; phylum Pseudomonadota; class Alphaproteobacteria; order Rhizobiales; family Rhodomicrobiaceae; genus JAWXCE01. The sequence continues at coordinate 179,775 of JANRIQ010000018.1, forward strand.
CGACGCCCATGTCATGCTCGATGAGCACGACGGTCGTTCCGTAATGATCGTTCACGTCGAGGATGAAGCGGCTCATGTCCTGCTTCTCCTCGATGTTCATGCCCGCCATCGGCTCGTCGAGCAGCAGGATTTTCGGCTCGGCGGCGAGCGCCCGCCCCAGCTCCACACGCTTCTGCAGTCCGTAGGGCAGGCGGGCGACGGGCGTTTTCCGGATGTGCTCGATTTCCAGGAACTCGATGATTTCCTCGACGGCCTCCCGGCTCTCGATCTCCTCGCGGCGCGCGCGGGGAAGCTGCAACGCCACCTCGAGCACGCCGGCGCGCATTTTCAGATTGCGCCCGGCCATGAGGTTGTCGAGCACGGTCATGCCCTTGAACAGGGCGATGTTCTGGAAGGTGCGGGCGATGCCCATATGGGCGGCGCGGGTCGGCGTCATGCGCGCGTATTTCTGGCCGCGGAACGTGATGGAGCCTTCCTGCGGCCGATACATGCCGTTGATCACGTTGAGCATGGAGCTTTTGCCCGCCCCGTTCGGCCCGATGATGGCGCGCACCTCGTGCTCGCGGATGTCGAACGAGATGTTGGTGAGCGCCTTCACGCCGCCGAAGCGAAGAGAGATGCCGTTCAACTCCAGGATGGGCGCGCCGATTGGGAAGGCCCGCGTGTGGGTGGTGAGGGGCGACATGTCCATCATGGTTACGCGGCCTTCATGGATGGGGCGGGCGGAAAGGTTTTCGCGTCCGAGATGCGCAGATCGACCTCGGCGGTAGTTACGCTCCCGTCCTCGTGCATCACCTCAGCGTCGAACTGCACTCTGGGGCGGCCCGCATGCATCGCTTCGATAAGCGGGGCGTGGCGGGCGGCCACGACGCCGCGGCGCAACTCGCGCATGCGGGTGAGGGCGCCGTCGTCGGGGTCCAGCTCCTTGTGCAGGAGGAGGAAACGGCTCACCTGCGCGCCCGCAAGGCTCGGATCGGCGGCGAGATCGGCGTTGGCCTTGGCGATCTCCTCGGCGATGAGCGCGCTCACCTCCTCCCGCGCCGCCAGATCGGCGTGGCCGGTGAAGGCGATTTCATGCGTGTCGGCCCATGCGCCCACGGCGGCCGTGTCGATGTCGATAAGCGCGCACACCGTCTCGCGCCGGTCGCCGAACACGGCGGCCTGTTTGATGTAGGGCGAGAAGCGCAGGCGGTTCTCGATGCGTCCGGGCGAGAACAGCGCGCCGTTGGCGAGCGCGCCGATGTCGGCCACGCGGTCGAGGAGACGCAGATGCCCGTCGTCGTCGAGGCGCCCGGCGTCGCCGGTGTGGAAGAAGCCGTCCGGGGTTTTGACGGCGGCGGTCGCTTGCGGGTCGCGCAGGTACTCTTTGAAGAGGCCGGGCGAGCGCACAAGGATTTCCCGCTGCGGCGTCAGCTTCACCTCGACGCCCTCGGCGGCCGGCCCGACCGTATCCGGCCTGACGCCGCGGTCGCGCTGCATGGCGACGAAAAAGCCCGTCTCGGTCGCTCCGTACAATTGCTTCACGTTGACGCCGAGCGCGCGGAAAAATCCGAGCACGGCGGGCGATACGGCGTCCCCGGCGGTGTAGGCCACCCGGACGCGGCTCAGGCCCAGGACGTCCTTGAGCGGGCCGTAAATGACGAGCCCGCCCAGCGCGTAGGCGAGCCGCGAGCCGATGAACACGCCGCGCCCGGAAAGGATTTTGTCGCCGACGCGCCGGGCGAGCGCCATGAACATCTTGTAAAGACCGCGCTTGATCGCCCCGGCGTCCTGCATGCGAAGTTCGACGCGGCTGACAAGCAGCTCTAACACGCTGGGCGGCGCGAGGAAATAAGTGGGCCCGATCTCGCGCATGTCGGTGAACAGCGTCTCGATGGACTCCGGGCAGCAGATGCAATAGCCCGTGGCGAGCGATTGGCCGTAGCTGAACAGGCTCTGCCCGATCCATGCCGGCGGCAGGTAGGCGAGAGCGAGATCGGCGGCGGTCAGCTTGTCCATGGCGGCGGCCGTCTCGGCGCGCTCGATGAGCCCGGCGTGGGTGTGCACGACGCCCCTCACCGGGCCGGTCGCGCCAGACGTGAAGAACAAAAAGGCGGCGTCCTCGCCCTGCCCGCGTTCGGCCTCCATGCGCGTCGCGCCGGGTTGGGCGGCGAGGCGCGCGCGCCCGTCCCGAAGCAGATCGGCGTAGCTGACGAGTTGCGGCTGCTTGTAATGCCGCATGCCCCGGTCTTTGTCGTAGATGATGAAGCGTACGGACGGGCACGTCGGCAGAATGCGAAGCGCCTTGTCAACCTGCTCCTGATCCTCGGCGAAGATGTGGGTCACGCCGGCCTGTTGCAGCAGCGGCGCGATCTCCTCCGGCGGCGAGTCCTCGAACAGCGGCGTCGCGACGGCGCCGGCCCAGTGCGTGGCGGCCATCGCGACATAGAGCCTTGGCCGGTTGCCGCTGAGAAACGCCACATGCGCCCCGCGCTTGAGGTCTCGAGCCATGAGGGCGGCGGCGACAGCTTCCGTTTCGTCCGCGAACTGCGCCCAGGTCATCGTGCGCCACACGCCGCGGCTTTTTTCGCGGATGGCGGGGTCGGCGCCGCGGGCGGCGGCGTTTCGCAGGAGAAGTTTGGGAAAAGTCTTCGGCTTGGACGTTTGCTCTGCCATCGTATTTCGCACCCACAATTACACGAGCAAAACTGCGCCGGCGAGTAGATTGTCGCCAGTCTTTGGCTTGAAACCAGCGCGAATTGCACCGGAAAAGTGAATATTGCTCATATAACCCAATGAGCAATCCAAAAGAAATGCTAACGCCGGGGAACCCCGAGCGCAAATTGATCTTTAACCGTAACGCAGAGTACACCAAAAGCGACCGTTAAGGCTAGGGAATTCCGCAAGGCGGAGAAATGCATAGGGCGCTGGCGTCCGATTTTCCGCGTGGGAAAACGCGCTTAGGCGAATTAACGACTTGAGCGATAACCGACACAAACAGACTCAACTTTAGATAGAACATTTTCAACTTGGATCGGTTGTGTCGCCCGACGCGGAGACCATCGTCCGCACTGGAATTCGGCGCCGCCGGGGCCAAATGTGAGGCATGGCGAACAGGAGCGATCAGGGCGCATCGATCGGCGGCGGGCTCCGGGGCCGCATCGCGCGCTGGCCGCATGAGATCCCGCTCGCCGGCTGGCGCGACATCCTTTATCGCACCTGGACGGCCATCGGGGAGGATCGGCTCAGCCTGCTGGCGGCCGGAGTCGCGTTCTATATGCTGCTCGCGATCTTTCCGGCGCTCACGACCGCCATCTCGCTGTTCGGCCTCGTCTCGGACGCGGCCGCCGTAAAACGCGAAATCGCCAATCTGCGCGATGTGCTGCCAAACCAAGCCTGGACGCTCATCCAGCAGCAGATCGCCACCCTCACCTCGCAGACGACGAGCGGCCTCACCTGGGCGAGCGCCATCAGCTTCGGCCTCACCCTGTTCACGGCGCGGCTCGCCGTTTACGCCATGATGGACGCGCTGAACGCGGTCTATAAGCAGCCCGAAACGCGCAACATCATTGCGCTGAACGCGATCGCGCTGTTTTTCACCGTCATCGCCATTTTGGGCTTCATCGTTGTCATGGCGGGCGTGCTTGTGGCGCCTGTGGTGTTCGCGCTGTTCGGCCTCGGGCCGTTCTCGGAAAACCTTATCCGATATCTCCGCTGGATCGTACTCGGCGCCATTGCTGTGGTGTCGCTCGCCGCGATTTATCGCTACGGGCCGGACCGCAAGCCGGCCAAGTGGCGATGGATTTCGTGGGGCGCGGTCATCGCCACGGCGATATGGATCGCCGCGTCGTTCGGCTTCTCGTGGTATGTGGAGGCGTTCGACTCTTACGACCGGCTGTACGGATCCCTCGGCGCGGTGGTCATCCTGCTGTTTTGGCTTTGGCTGAGCGCGTTCGCTGCGTTGCTCGGCGCTGAACTCGACATGCAGATCGAGCATCAAACCATGATGGATTCGACCATCGGCGAGGACAAACCGATGGGCGAGCGCGGGGCCTATGTCGCCGACACCATCGGCGATACGCCCTGAGGCGCTCAGAACTGCACGGTGATGGCGCTCATGACGAAGTCGCTGTCCTCGCCCCCTGCGTTCTTTATGACCTCGCCGGCGAAGAAATGCGTGTAGCTGGCTGTCAACTCCACATTCTGCGCGATCGCCCATTCCAGGTTCACGCTTGGCGCGTGGGTCACGAAAAAGCCGCTCACGCCTTCTGTCGCGCGCAGGGGGTTCAGCCCGCGCGAATAGACCGCGTCGTTCTCCGATTGCCGCCAGTAGAAATTCCAGTCGAAGCTGAGCTTCACCGCATCCACGGGGGTAATCTCGACGCCCGGCTGCAAGTTCATGAAATTCTGCGGGGCGAGGAACGTCGCCTCCTCGAAATAGGGCAGGCGCGGAAACAGCGGGCTGAAGGTTTCGAGCACGCCGTCGCCAGGGTCGCCGTCGCCGCTCGCGATGTTGGCGGAGAGGAACAAGCGCGGCTTGCCCGGCGCATCGAACGTGTAGCCGGTTATGGAGGCGAGCGTCCAGGCGCGGATGTCGTCGCCGCCGAACTCGCCGAGCTGGCCGACCGCCTCCCAGTTCCAGTCCCAGGCGCCGGACTCGCCCCACACCCGCGCGCCGAGCGAATGGCGGCGCTCGTCTGCGACGCCTTGCGTATAGGCCGCGCCCTCGCGATCAAGGCCGAGATAATATAGATCGAGATTGGTCGCCGAGCCTTTCCAGACGCCATAGGCGCCCCATAGGCCGTCGCCGTCCTCAGAGCCGTCGTCGAAGTCTCGCGGCCCCGTCACCACGTCGCGGGCGGCGAACAGGTCGAAGGTGAGCGCCCCCGCCGCCGTGGTCGCCCGCGCACCGTCGAAGCGCTGGCGCACATTGGGGCCGTCGCGCAACGACACAAGCCGCGAGGAGCCGAGCGTGATGTGCTGACGACCGGCGCGCAGCCGCGTCTCCGCTCCGGCGATCTCGCCCGACACGTCCACGAACGCCAGGCTCACATCCCAAAAGTCGATGTCGTTCGGGCCGGGCGGAAAGCCGCTGTCACCCGCCACATGATGGCCCAGTTCGAAGAAGGCGCGGACGTGGTCGCTCGCGTGGATGTCGGCGTGGAGCAGATAGCGTTGGAGGAGCACGCCATCCTTCGCGCCGCGGGTCGGGCCGAGTCCGAAGCGGTCGACGTCATATTCGTTGTACCGGAAGCGCGCCGAGCCGCCGAACGATGCGTAGGCGCCGCCGCCGAGGGGCACATATTTCAGCGCGTCGAGCGGCTGTGTGCGCAAGGCCGGATCGGCAAGCGCGCTCCAGTCCTCGTTGGCGCGCTGCGATTGATAGGCGGGGCGCTCGGCCCCAAACGCGGCTCCCGCGAACGTCAAAAGCAGGGCGGCGGCGCGGGCGAGCAAGGGCGCTACTCCGGCAGCGGGATGAACTCGTGCAGGTCGCCGGGCACGGTGTCGAAGCGGGCGGCTTTCCAGTCGGCTTTCGCCTGCTCGATGCGCTCAGGGCGCGACGAGACGAAGTTCCACCAGATGTGGCGAGGCCCGTCCATCGGCTCGCCGCCGAGCGCCATGAACCGCGCCGCCGTCACCGCCCGGATCGTGATGCGGTCGCCGGGCTTGAACACGAGAAGCTGGCCGGGGCCGAACACGTCGCCCGCGATGTCGATGTCGCCCGAGACGGTGTAGATCGCGCGCTCGTCGTAGTCCGCGTCGAGGGGGATGCTGGCCGCCGCCTCAAGCTGCACGTCGCCGTAGAACATGGCGCTCGACGTGCGCACGGGGGACGCCGCGCCCAGCATGCTGCCCGCGATCACGCGCACGGTCTTCCCTTCGCCAGTGAGGATGGGAAGCTGCGCCGCGTCGTAATGCTCAAACGCGGGCGCCGTCTCCTCATCCTTCGCCGACAGCGCCACCCAGCTCTGGATGCCGAACAGTTTCGAGCCGGTCGCGCGCAGCTCGGGCGCCGTGCGCTCGGAGTGCGTGATGCCGCGTCCGGCCGTCATCCAGTTCAGTTCGCCGGGGCGGATCGGCAGCGCCGTGCCGAGGCTGTCGCGGTGGTAAATCTCGCCGTCGAACAGGTAGGTGACCGTCGACAGCCCGATATGCGGGTGCGGGCGCACGTCCATGCCCTCATGCAACAGGAACTCCGCAGGACCCATCTGGTCGAAGAAGATGAATGGGCCCACCATCTGCCGCTGCGGCGATGGCAGCGCGCGGCGCACCGAGAAGCTGCCGAGATCGCGGGCGCGCGGCACGATGATGGTGTCGACGGCGTCGCAGGCGCGCTTGTCGCCCGGCGCCGGGTCGTCGTGGGGTTGCCAGCTCATGGTTTTACTCCTCTTTCATCGGCGGCGACGCGCCCGGGTTGACGAGGCGGGCGATGACGACGTCGTCGTCCAACCAATCGTCCTCAAACATCGCGCCCAAAGCGCGTTGCACCCCGATGGAGGCGACGTTATCCCGCGCGGGGCAGGTCAGAAGGTGCGGCAGACGCACATGGCGAAACCCGTAGTCAACCCAGAAACGGGCGATCTCGGTCGCATACCCTTGCCGCCAGAACGGCCGCGCAACTTTGTACATGACTTCGAACTCGACGGTACGCGTGCCGTCGCGCTGATCGTAGACGTAAGGGTTCAGACCGCCCTGCCCGACAAAACCGCCATCGTGCGTCCACGCCCCGCACGGCCCGAACCCGAAGTGAGCCCAGAGCGCCCGGTAAAGCAGGATGATCTCGCGGCGCTCATCCAGCGAGCGCTCGTAGCACGGATCGAAGCGCCAGACTTCGGCGTCACTATCGAGCGCGCCGTGGATGGTCTCGGCGTCTTCGAGCGTGTAGGGCCTGAGAATGAGCCGTTCTGTTATGAAAGGCGGTGGCGGCAAATCATCGCTGTTATAAGGTGCGGCGCTCATGGCCTTATCCTTTTCCGCCGTTAATCGACAGGGCCACGAGGGCGGCGATAGGCAACGCCAAACACCAATACCCGGCTCCCAGATAGCCCAGCGCCCCACCCACGGCACCGATTGCGAACGCTCCCGTTGCGATGAGAAGGCCGCGCAGCCGTGCGCCCGTCCCATCCTTCGCGCCGCCGCGCGCCATGTCGACCATGTCGATGACGGCCTGCGTGGTGTTGCCGGTCATGATCGTGGTCGGCGGGCCGGTGTCCAGCAGCCGCGAGGTCGCATTCTGGACGCCCATCGCGGCGACGCCGAGAAGGCCGACGGCAATCGCCGCGACACCATCCGGATTGGCGAAGGGGCCGAGCAGCCCGCCCGCGATCATGAAGGCGGCCAGAAAGGCGATTTGCGCCACCGTGATTGCGCGCCGCTTGACGCCGCCATGCGCCTCGCCCCGCCGAACGGCCAGCGTCACGGCCCCGACAGTTATGACAAACACCGGCAATGCAAGCAGTTTGCCGAGCGCGCCCGCGCTTTCGCCCGCGATGCTGGCGCCGATGAGCACAAAGTTGCCCGTCACATGCGCGGTGAACAGGCCGAACAGCGCGATGAAGCCGACCGTGTCGACGAACCCCGCGACGAAACTCCAGCCGGCGACGGTCAGCGCGCTTCGCATCACGCGCCTTTGCGGTAGACGCCGCCGAAGGTGTTGACGGGCGACCAGTCGGGCCGGAGCGGCGGCAGGTCGGGCATGAGCGATTTGTATTCGTCAGCGCCCCAGGCGACTTTGCCGCCGGCGATGGTGAGCACGCTTTGCAGGTTGCGGATTTCGGCCTCGGGCACGGTGAAGTAATCCTCCGACAGCACGGCGAGGTCGGCGAGCAGCCCCGGCGCGATGCGACCCTTGATGTTCTCCTCGTTGGAGAACCAGGAGTTGTCCGTCCAGAGCCGGAGCGCGGTTTCGCGGTCAAGCTTCGTGCTGGCCCCGAGCAACTGCGCGCCGCCGACGCCCTTGCCGGTCACCAGCCATTCAAGGCAGAGCCAGGGCGAGTAGCTCGACACCCGGCTCATGTCAGTCCCCGCGCCCACGGGAACGCCGGCGGCGAGCATCTTCTTGATCGGCGGCGCATCCTCGGCGGCCTTGGCGCCGTAGCGGGCCAGAAACTCCTTCTCCTGGAACGCGATGCGATTCTGAACCGCGATGCCGCCGCCCATGGCCGCCACGCGCTCGATGTCGCGCTCGCTCATGGTCTCGCCGTGGTCGACGATCCAGCGCAGGCCGCTCACCGGCATGTCGCGGTGAATTTTCTCGATCACGTCCAGGTGCCGAGTGATCGTCTCGCCATAGGTCGCGTGGAAGCGGAACGGCCACTTGTTCGCGACCAGCACGCGCAGAACGGCCTCAAGCTCGGCCTCGGCCTTCGCGGGCGGCGTGACGCGCGGGCCGGAGAATATCTCGTAGTCGTAGGCGGAGAGCACCAGCATCTCGCCGCCGCCGATGAGCCGGAACCACTCGTCGCCCTCGCCCGCCTTATACTGGCTTGTCCATTTGGTGAAATCCTCCAGCTCCTTGCCCGGCCGCTGGATGAAGGTGGAGGCGCCGATGCGCACGGTGATCTCGCCCCGCCGATTCAACTCGCGGATCACCTCGTAATCATCCGGCCAGTTCTGGAAGCCGCCGCCGCAATCGAGCGTGGAGGTGACGCCCAGCCGGTTCTGCTCGCGCATGAAATGGCGGGTGGAGATGAGCGCGTCGTCAAACGAAAGGCGCGGCGCGTCGAACAGCGTGGCGTAGAGCACCACGGGCGCCGGATTGGCCATGAGCAGACCGGTGGGGTTGCCCGCGCCGTCGCGTTCGAGCTTGGCGGCGGGCCAGCGGTTGTCGGGCGTGTTTTTGTCGATGCCGAGCGCGCGCAAAGCGGCGCGGTTGACGATGGCGCTGGTGTAGACGAACAGGATGTAAACGGGCGTGTTCGGCGCAATGGCGTTGATCTCGTCAAGCGTCGGCATCCGCGGTTCATCCGAGAACTGCGCCGGCGAAAAGCCGCCGACGACGCGCACCCAATGGCCCGGCGGCGTTTTCGCCACCATCACGCGCAGCCGCTCCATCGCCTCCTTGAACGTCGGCACCCCGTCCCAGCGCAGTTCGAGGGCGTATTGCAGCCCCTCGCGCACCGTGTGAGTGTGCGTGTCGTTCAGCCCCGGAATGACCCGGCGGCCCTTTAGGTCGATGACGCGGGCGTCCGATGCCGCCGCCGCGCGCACGTCCTTTTCACTGCCCACGGCGAGAAACCTGTCGCCGCGAATGGCGACGGCCTCGGGGTTCGGCGCGCCTCTGTCGAAGGTCGTGATCTTGCCGTTGACGAGGATGGTGTCGGTCATACCCGCTCCTTGCGCGAAACCCTTGGGGGAGATCATGGCCGCAAGCCCCAGCGCGGCCGCGCCCTTCGCCGCCTCGCGGCGCGTGATGCTCACCATAACGCCTTGCCTTTCTCGAGATGAAAAAAAAGCGGCTCCGGGTGGAGCCGCTTGCAGGCGCCTTAGTGGGAGCCGCCCTCAGAGGCGTGCTCGCCGAGCGCCCACTTTGAGAAGCGCACCTGGATGCCGTAGGGCGAATGCGCGTAAAGGATGTCCATGACGCCGTTGTAGGTCTCCGAACGCGCCCAGTCCTGCTGCAGCTCGAACGTGACCTGAAGCGAGGTCATCGGCACGGCGCCCGCCTGAACGAGACGCTGCACGGCGCGCTCATGCGCTTCTTTCGACACGTCGCCGCAAGCGTCCGTCGGCACATAGACCTGATAGCCGGCCTTCAGCAGGTCCAGGGTGGGGAACATCACGCAGGCTTCCGTCCACAGCCCCGCGAGAATGAGTTTCTTGCGCCCAAGTTGCTCCACGCGGCGGCGGAAATTGGCGTCCACCCAGGAATTGATCGAGGTGCGGTCGACGATGTCGTGGCCGGGGAACAGGTCGGTCACCTCCGGCATGAACGGGCCGGAAAAACTGTCCTTAGCGACGGTGGACAGCAGCACCGGCAGATTGAAGAGTTTGGCCGACTTGGCGAGGATCTGCACGTTGTGCACCACCTCCAGCCGGTCGTGGCTTTGCACGCCCTGGAACATCGCCGGCTGGTAGTCGATGAGGATGAGAGCGGTGTCTTGCGGCGTGATCATATCTTGCGCGGGCATGGTCTAACTCCTTTCGTGGACAATAACTTTGGCTTGTGCCTCGATTTCACGGCGATTTATAGTGTGGGCGGTGCGCAGGCGCCAGTAGTGACTGAAAAGTAACCGCAAGATCGATGACAAAAGAGCAAGATCCGACGCCGATGGAGGCAGGCTGCCCCTTCGACCGCGTGCTGAAGTTCCTCTCGAGCGAATGGACGGCGCACATCATCTGGACGCTGGGGCGAAGCGGCGAATTGCGCTTCGCGGCGCTGCGGCGCGCGCTGCCAGGCGCCGTCTCGGCTCGGGTTCTATCGTCGCGGCTTAAACAACTCGCGGCGGCCGGGCTGATTCATCGCCGCGATGTCGGTTCCGTGCCGCCCCATGTGAGCTACAGCCTTACCGATCAAGGGCGGCAGGCCGACGCGCTGCTCACCGAGGTCGAACGCCTCTCCGAACAGCTCGGCCCGGCTTTTCCGCCAGACATTCGCCGATAAACCGGGCTAAAGTGTCTTTTGAAATTGCATCGCGGTTTGACCATGCGCCAGGAACAGCCCCTCACGACCGTCGCCAAACGACACGCTGCAACCCGCATTGAGAGCTATGACAGCGCCGCTTGGACTGGCTTGATGCCCGAACTGTCGCACGCGGTCTCGCGCCCGGCGATGCAGACCGTCTACCAAACCGCGGCGATGCAACAGAAGCCGGGCGAGGTTTCCGTTCCGGCCGGCTCCTCCTTCGTGCTTGTGTTCTGGGCTAGGGGCCAGCAGGTGGAGTGCCGGCTCGATCAGCGGCGAGCGGATTTAAAGCCGAAACCATGGGACTTCACACTCATTCCGCCCGGCGTCGAAAGCTGGTGGCGAACCACGCCAGACGTGGCGCGCGACGTCTTCCACATGCATCTGCCGATGGGGGAGCTCTCAGCGGCCGTCGAGCGCGAAGAGGCGCGCGGCGCAGCCTCCATACCTCTCCTGCCCGTCTGCGCCGACCCGGTGGTCCGAGAGAACGCGCGCTGGCTGTTCCACGCGCTCGGCGACCCCGAACCGCCAGGCGACCTGTTGTGGGTCGCGATCCACCTGAGCACGGCGCTCCGCCTGATCCGTCTTTCCGAGACGCGCGCGGACAGCGGCAGAACGCCGAAGCTTGCGCCCTGGCAGTTGAAGCGCGTGACGGAACGCATGTGCGACCGCATCGCCGAACCGGTCAGGCTGGAGGAACTGGCGGCGCTCGCGAAGCTGTCGCCCTTCCACTTCGCGCGCGCGTTTAAGCAGTCGACTGGCCTGCCGCCGCACCGTTACCAGCTGCTGCGCCGCATGGAGCGCGCCAAGGAGCTGTTGGCGGCCTCGGAGCAGCCGCTCGCCGAGGTCGCCGCCGCATGCGGCTACGCCTCGCAGAAAGCGTTCGCGCGCATGTTCCAACGTGAAACCGGTTTCACGCCAACAGCTTGGCGAAACGGCGGGCGTTGAGGGCTGCGCCCCCGCGCCGGTCGGTTCAAGACGCGCCGGAGAACACGATCTCCGCCGTCCAAGCGCTGCGCGGCTCACTGTAAAGCGTCCAGTAGCTATCGGCGATGCGATCCGGATCGAAGGCTCCGCCCCGCGCCACCGTCCCCGCGATGGTGACCATGCCCACATGGATGTTATCGGCCTTGAGACCCTCATGGAGCGCGAGGCCCAGCCCGCGCAGGCCGGTCTTCCCGGCCACGAGCGAGGCGACGTTAACGCCGTATTCCGGCGCGAGCGCCAGCCCGCCGCCAGTGAACAGGATGACGCCGCCGCCCGTCCCCTTCATCTCCGCATGTACGGCGCGCGCGCAGGCGTAAGCTCCCGTCACGCATAGCGCCAAGTCGCGGTGAAAATCCTCCGGCGGCATGGCGAGCGGCGGGCCTTCATTCCACACGCCGCCATTGTAGACCATGACGTCGCATGGCCCTTGCGCGGCGCGGATGTCGGCGAACGCGGCCTCGATGGAGAACACGTCGGTCAGGTCGGCGGCGTAGACCCGAGCGGTCGCGCCCAGCGCCTCGATCTCCGACACAAGGCTCGCGCCCTGGACAAGGCTGCGGCCGACAAGGGCTAGGTCAAAGCCCTCGCGCGCAAAGCGTTTGGCGATGGCCAGCCCCATGCCGGGGCCGACCGCCGCCACGATGGCGAGTTTCCGTCTCATTCTTGGTTTTCCTGCTTTTGAGAGATCACTGGGTCACTCGGGTAGCGCGACCGAGACGACGGCCGCGTCTGCCTTGCCGCCTTCGGAGAAACCTCCTGTGCCGAGGATGATCGCCTTGCGATCCTTGCCTGCGCCCGTAATGGCGACCGCTGTATTGCCTTGCACACGAGGATCGTCTGTCAGGATGTGTAGTCTGCCAGCGGGGTCTAGCTTAACCACGCTGGCGCTGTGGGTCGTCATGATGACGTCGCCATTGGCGAGGAACGCGAAATCATCCGCGCCGGGTGTCTCAACCGCAACTTCAAGTGGGCCTTGCGCTGCGCCGTCCGCCGCGATGCGCAGCCTGAACAGCTTGCTTTGCGCGGAGCTCGAGATATGAAGCACGCCATCGCGGATCTTCAAACCGTTGGCGCCGGGCAAAAAGCGCGGGGCGGTTTGCGGGGCGAGAACAGGATCGGAGAACCAGTTGGCGACCTCGTTTTTCTCTGTGTCATAGCTGAGGATCTGCCCGTTGACGCTGTCCGCAATCAGGATTGCGCCGTTCGGCGCTAGCGTCATGCCATTGAGCATCCCAGCTTCCGGCACGGGTTTCTCCGAGATCACCGCGCCTTTGGCGTCAAGCCGGATGAGCCGTCCGGTGCCAATGAAGGATGGGCCGCCCATAAATGGCAGCCCATGCGCTGTTACAAGAAATCCATCCTTGCGGACAAGAATGCTGACTGGATGGGCGTCGAGGTTGGCAAAGCGTGCTGGCTTCTCGCCGGGCTTGATACGCTCGACGCCACGCCCCGTGTAATTCGTGACATAGATCGCGCCGTCCGGCGCGACGTCGAGGTTTTCTAGAAAGGTCGGCGCGGGGTAGGTAGCCAACACCCCGATTTCTTGCGCCTTGGCCTCGCCGTGGAAACCGGCAAGCCCAAATATGATGATTGCCGGCCGAAGCCCTAGATGGCGCCGTTCATATTTGGTTTTCATGGTGTCAGTACCTTTCAATGGACAAGATTGTTACTTCTTACGGGTGAAGCGTTGCTCGACGAACAGGAACTCGGGCTGCCCGGGGAACTTGGCGTAGATGCGTTGCACGTTTTTATCCGGCCCCTGGATGTCGAACTCGAACCGCAACTCGCGCTTTCGGCCCGTCGGCTCCGGCGCAAAGCCCGCCTCGGTGCTCTCGCCGTAGACGGAGAAGCCGGATTTCGTCTCATCGCCGCGGCCCAGATAGATCATCTGCCCCGGCTCAAAGGTGTCGACCGTCACCCACTCGAAGCGCCCGTCGAGCGCATTGTAGCCAAGCACGCCGTCGCGCGCGGACTTGTTGCCGAACACGATCCCGCGCAGCTCCTCGCGCAGGTAGCGCCCGTCCAGCGTCCAGAAGCGCTTCGCCGACACCTCTTTGGAGACGACAGGGGCTGCGCCCGCGCCGGGATACACGAGCATCTCCACGTCCCAATCGCCCACCAACGGTTCGAGCCATTTGTGTTTCTCGCCGGGCAGCGACAGGCGCGTGGCCGCGGGCATCTCGCCCTTAGCGTCCTTCGGCGCGGCGGCGGGCATAGTCAACGGCATGAGTATGGCGAGGCTTGCGACTGCAAAAGCGCGCATGGATAGTCTCCGAATGTGGGGTTGACATTATTTCAGGATCATGGGCGTGAGGGCGGGCGCCATCAGCATTTCGAATTCAAGATTGGTGGCCGACACCACGTTCTCGACGACCTTGCCGTCGCGGATGCGCATGACATGGGTTTCGTCGAACAGGATGTCGCGTCCCGTCGCGGCGACGCCGAAATAGTCGTGCGCGTGTCGGCGCAGCGAGTGAAAGCGGATCACGGCGCGGTCGTCGGCGGCGAAGGCGTCGATGATTTTCAGCGGCGAAACTTCCGGAAACTTGCCGTAGAAATCGAGGAAAATCAGCTTGTAGGCGTCAAGCCCCTTGATCGGCCCCTGCGGATTGAGGCCAGTGACGACCTGGATGTTGGGAGACAGCGCGCGGTCGGCGACGCTGGCGTCGCCGCGCCCCAGAAACCCCTCCACATACTCCCGCGCCACGCCAAGCACCTCGGCCGTCATGTCATGCTCCTTTCCCTTGCGGTTTCGCCGGTTTTGATCGACATTGAAATGATTGATAAATGCTTCAATGTCTAATCGATGCGAATGATAGACGATATCACCCCCCGCAATGCGAAGAGCCTCGACCTCAATTTGTTGCTGGCTTTTGAGGCGCTGATGCGGGCGCGCTCCGTGACCGGCGCCGCCAAGGCGCTGGGCGTCGGCCAGCCGGCCATGAGCGCGGCTTTGAAGCGCCTGCGCGTGTTGCTGGGCGACGAGGTGTTCGTGCGCACGAAGAATGGCCTCACGCCGACCACGCGCGCTGTCGAACTCGAACCGGTGGTGACTCGCGCCTTGCAGGATTTGCGCAACGCCGTGTTCGCCGAGCGGCCCTTCGATCCGGCCGCCGAGCGCCGCGCCTTTCACATCGGCGCCAGCGACTACATCGCGGCGGGCCTGGCGCCGCCCCTGCTGCAGGCGATGGAGCGCGATGCGCCCGGCGTCACGCTGGTGTTCCATCATACCCGCAAGGATCACGTCCCCGCAGCGCTTGAGGACGGCGTCATCGACCTGGCGCTCGGCTATTTCCCGGAACTCTCCGGCCCACTCAAGGTGCGCCGCCTTTACACGGATGAGCTTGTTTGCCTGTTCGATCCGCAGGCCTGCGGCGTCGCGCCGCCCCTCTCGCTCGCCGACTATGTGCGCCTGCCGCACCTCCTCATGTCCACGCGGGGCGAGACCTCGGGCGTGGTGGACGAGGCGCTGAACGCCGAAGGCCGGTCTCGCCGGGTTCGGGCGTCGATGCCCTACTTCCTTAGCCTCCCGTTTTGCCTGTACGGCCTAAAGGCGGTCGCATGCGCGCCGCGCCGCATGGCCGAGCTTTGCGCCAACGCCACGCGGCTGGCGGTCAGCCCTGTCCCCGCCCCGATGCCGGCGCTGGAGGTGAGCATGGCGTGGGCCATCCGGGCCGACCGCGACCCGGGCCTCGTCTGGCTGCGCGGCCTTATCGCCAGCGTCGCCGCGAGCGCGTGAAGGCGCGCAGCCCACGCGGTCACTTCGCGTGCGGCAGCAACTCGGAATTGCGGTGCGTCATGCGCCAGCGGCCGTCCGACTTGCGCCACACATCGACGAAGCGCAAACGGCCATCGTAGGGCTGGCCGAACGCCACGCCTGCGAGTTCGCTGTCCCCATAGCTGATGACAGTGTCGCCGTAATCGCGGAAACTGAGGTTAAGCGCTCCACGCCGCGTGACCGTAATGCCGCCCGTCGTCAGCAGGTTTACGAAGGTCGCCTTGTCGAGCAGCTTGCCGCTGCCGTGCTGATAGAGAAAATCGTCGGCGATGAGCGCCTCCAAATCGGCTTGGCGCATCTCCTTCGCGGCGGCGTTGAAGGCTTCCTCCGCGCGCGACACGGCGTCCGAGGCGAGGGCGGAAGCCGGGAACAGGCTGAGAGCAAGGATGGCCGTCATCAGAAAACGCATGTGTCGTCTCCTCCACGCAGATCTCAGTTCGCGAGCATGGATGGGAACGTCGCCCTGAAGCTGTCGCGCGCGCGCAGCGAGTCGAGCCACGCCGAGATCGCCGGACGCCGGGCGAGAAGCTCCGCGCCATCGGGCGTGCGCGCCACGTAATCGACCATGGCCCCGCAATACAGATCCGCGAAGCTGAGCGCTGGCCCCGCTAGGTGCGCGGAGGCGGTCAACGCCCGCTCTAGCGCGTCGAGCTGCGCGGCGACGGCGGCGACCGCGGCGTCAGCGACGGCGTCCTTCGCTTCCAACCCGAAGAGCGGCGCGAGCACGCGGTGGAAATAAAGCTCCATGACGCCGCGCGGGTACAGGTAATGCTGAGCGACGCCGGTGAACTGCCACATGCGCGCCTGGTCGAGCAGCCCGGCGGGGACGAGCGAGGGGCCGCGGCCAACGCCTTCGGCGTAGACCATGATCGCGGGCGTCTCATACAGCGTTAGATCGCCGTCGCGCAACACGGGCATTTTGCGAAACGGATGCAGCTCGGCGTACTCCGGCTTGGCGACCGCGTCGAGGCCGATCACGCGAAACTCAATCTCCACACCTTTCTCATGAAAGGCGAGGCGAGCCGCGCGAACATTGGGACTGACCGGAAAGCCGAAAAGGACAGGCAGGTTGTGCGGATTTGGCGTGAGATTGAGGGTCATCATCAAGACCTTTGGTTGATGACGCAAAACCTAGTCTTCAACGCGCCGTCCCATCCACGGAGAAATTTTTCCGTTGCCGTGGGAAGTCGATGCAGCCAGGGGTCTTTCGGGCGTTGCCTCTCCCCACGCGAACATGGCCTCAAGGATCGGGCGCAAGCGATGCCCTGCGGCGGTGAGCGTCCAAGCGCCGTCTTCCCGCTGGACGATACCGTCCTCCTCCAGCTCGCTTAAAGCCCCGGTCAGCGCGCGTTCGGCAACCTCGCCGATGGCGTCGCGCAGTTCGCCATAACGTTTGGGGCCATCCCAGAGGCGCCAGACGATCATGGTTTTCCAACGCCCGCTGAGGACCGCAAGCGTGCGCTCTATGGGGCAGTCCGGCCAGCGCTTGCGGGAGATCGGCATGGCGTGAACGACTTTCCGTTGCAAACCAAACGCGGCGCGCCCAGGTCAACGGCAAGCGCCGCGTTGCGCCACAGAGATTATACACTTCATTTCATCAGCACCATGGAATGCGCGCCACGAGTGACCGGTACGGAGTGATCGCTCTTCACGAGCACCACGCTGTTCGGGTCGAGCGGATCGCCGGTCAAGCGCCAGAAATCCACCGAACCACCCTTTTTTGCCTCGTCAAAATGATCGTAGGTGACGACGGCGAGAGCCGTGCTCGACGCATCGAAGGCCGCGGCCTCCGGCAGAATGCCGTCATAGGCGTAGTCGCCTTTGTGCGTCAGTTGGCCTGTGGCAGCGTCGAGCGCGAACAGGCTGAGGGAGGCGTAAGGGGTCAGCCGCTTGTCGTCCCAGGGCAGATAACTGCGCTCCAGATTGGTGGTCACGACCCACTTGCCGTCCGGCGAGACGGCGAGGCCTTCCGGGCTGACCCCTGTCATGGCGCGCGAGACAAGCGCATGGCGCACGCTCCCGTCGGCCATTTTGCCCGCCTCCAGCCGGATGACATAGACCGACCCGCGCGGGGCCTCGTTCCACTGGCCTTCCACGTCCGGCCCCCAGAACAGCGCGTTGGCGATGAGGTGACGGCCGTCGGGCGAGAACCTCAGCATGTAAGTCTCCTTTTCCGCGCCCACGACGTTGCCCCAGGCATTCAGCTTTTCGCCTGAAACCTGGTAGAATCGCACCTGTTCGGCGGTCGCGTCGGCGACGGCGAGGATGTCGCGGCTCGGATGCCATTCGGCGTTCATGAGGTGATTGCCCTTCGTCCAGCCGGGAAGCTGCGGGTAGATAGGCGCTCCCAGCCGCCCGTTCGCGATGGGAATAAGCGCAAGCGGCGTCTCGGCTCCGCCGCCTTGCGGATGGAAGGTGACGGCGATCTGCGTTCCGCCCGCGTTCACCGACACGGAGGTTGGCCGCTTCGGCAGATCGAGCGCCTGAATTTGCTTGGGCGCCGCCGGATTGCCGATGTCGAACACCGTCAGCCGCGATCCGACCGGCAAATCCTTGAAGGTATGGCTCGCGTCAGGCCCGGTCGCGGGGCGCGGGCCGAAGGTCTCGACCATGAAAGCTAGGCGTCCATCGGGGGTCACCGCCACCGCGGCGGGCGGCCCGGCCACAGAATTGGTCGCCGGCAGTTCCATGGCTTTGAGGCTGCGGGGATGACCGCCCAAAGGGATCAAGAACAGAGCGTCCGACCCGTCGCGCGGGCCCAGCTTGCCATCAACATAGGCCGAGGCGACCATGTCCGCGTCGGACACGCCGACGAGCGCCTTGCCTTTGAAGTCAAATGCCGCCGCTGTGGGAGAGGTCTGCGCGTGCGCGACGCCCATGCCAAGGGTCAACGCGGCCGTCGTCACGAAAACAAGCGAAGTGAGTTGCGCCATTCCGCACTCCTGATCTAAGTTGGATAACTCATATCTAAGCGTGCACCATATTAAGTCAAGCCACTCAACTCATGTCTTATGAAAACTCCTATCACGCCAGGCTGGCCCAGGAAAAACGTCGCGCCGTTCTCGATGCGGCCGTGACGCGTTTCCTGACCCATGGCTACGAACGGACGTCGCTGCAAGACATCGCGAAAGACGCCGGCATCTCGACCGCGACGGTGTTCAAGCATTTCCCCGCCAAGGCCGAGCTGTTCGGCGCGATCATGGCGCAGGTGTGGGACGCGGCGCCGGACGCATCGCCGCTCATCCCTCCCCCCGGCGATCCGCGCGCCGGCCTGACCGCCATCGGCCTCGATTACGCGCGCCTGCTGCGCCAGCCGGACATTGAATCGTTGTTCCGCGTGATCATCGCCGAAGCGCCGCGCTTTCCCGAGCTTGGCCAGGCGCTTTACGAGAAGGGCAAGAAGCCCTACCTCGACCGGCTGCACGGGTATCTCGCGCGGGAGGCGGCGGCGGGGACGCTTTCCATCGATGACGTCCCGCTCGCCGCGCGCCAGTTTCTCGGCATGATCAACGATGTGATCTTCTGGCCGCGTTTTCTGGTGGTCAGTCTTGTCATAACCGAAGATGAAGTTCGACGGGTGGTCGCAGCTGCCGTCGAGACCGTGCTGGCTCGGTTCAGGCCCTGACACCCAACACCTTAAAACCGAGCAAAGTCATCAACCCCGCGCTGTCTTCCGATCAGCGCCGGTCGGCCGTCCTCAAAAAGGATCACCGAGTGCGCGGCAACACCGCTGTTGCAGTTTTGGGCGCGGGCAAGCATCGCCGCGCCATCATCCTCGGCAGCGGCGGTTTCTCCGAAGGCCGCAAGGACGACGCCGTTGTGATCGCCATCCCAGCGAAAGATTAAAACTGCGCCATTTCGCAAGTTACGTCTGGAGAAGACGTGCATCATGTAGAGCCACGGCGCTTCATGACGCAGGTAAACGCAGGCGTTTAGCTGTCCAGTCCTAAACCCGAATAAAACATCACTGTAAGCGTTTCGCGGGTGGCAGGTTGGTTCAAGGCGTCAGGGTCATTTTTAATCAGCGCCGATACCGCACCCTCGATCGCCACGACCGCGAGCGCCAGCCGGTTCGCCTCCTCCGGCGTCAGGGGCCGCGTTAGGACGCGCGGCAGCACGTCGGAAAGGCGGCGCACCAGATCATGGAGGCCTTCTTCCATGATGGCGCGGCCGTCGATCTCGGCCATTGGCTCGCGCAGCGCCGCGCTCAACGCGGCTTTCTTGTGCTTTTCGCTCAAGAAGGTCATCACCAACACTTGCGAGAAGGCTTCGACGGTTTCCGCGCCCTCGCAGGCACGGAGCAAAGCGGTAACGATCTCGCCGGTTCGCCGGCGGATGATTTCGGCGAGAATGGCCTGTTTGTTCGGGAAATACTGATACAGTGACCCCACCGAGACGCCGGCTACCTCCGCGACCGTTTTGGTGGTGAGTTTTGGGTAGCCATCCCGCAGCAAAATGCGAACCGCCGCCTCGATAATGGCGTCCACGAGCGCTTCTGAACGCGTTTGCGAGGGAAGTTTCCGTAGCGAAATAAGGTGTTGAACTGTCATCCGGTCTAGGCCTCAAACGCGAATTGAGCGGGCTTGAGCCGTGCTCATATCCTTGCTGAGGTTACAACACGGAGCACGGTCATGAAAACAGCGCGGATATTCGTCGTCACCGGAGCGACCTCAGGTCTTGGGTTAGAGGCCGTGAAATCGCTTTGCGAAAATCCTACCCATCATGTCCTGGTGGGAGCGCGGGAACCAAACAAGGCGACGGCGTTGGCGGCCCTTGTCCGCGCCGGACAGGTGAGAGTTATCCCGCTCGATACCTCGTCGCTTAAGTCCGTAGACCGTTTCGCGGACGCGGTCACTGATGAGATTGGGCCGGACGGGCGCATTGCGGGCCTCGCCAACAACGCCGGATTGCAGATTTTCGGCGATGAGTTATCCGCCGACGGCTACGATATGACCTTCGCCGCCAACTATCTCGGCCACTTCAAGCTGACGCATCTCTTGCTTGATAGGCTGGCGCCGGGCGCCGCCGTCGTCACCACGGCGAGCGGCACGCACGATCCCAACGACCGGCTCGCCAGACGGTTTAACTTTCGCGGCGGACTTTTCCCCAACGCGGCGGCCGTCGCGACCGGCACACTCAGTTCAGACGGCGACGTGGCGCAGACCGGCCGCGACCGTTACGCGACCTCAAAACTCTGCTGCGTTCTGATGACGAAGGAGATGGCGCGGCGCGTGCCCGCCGGTCGGGCGCGGTTCATCGCGTTTGACCCGGGTCTAATGCCCGGCACAAACCTCGCCCGGCAATTCCCGGCGCCTGTCCGCTTCGCCTGGCATAAGGTTATGCCCGCGATGGCTCGCGTGTGGCCAGGCGTAAGCAGCGCAAGCCAGTCAGGGGCCGCGCTCGCGAAGCTCTTGTCCGACAAAAATCTTGCGCCTGGAACTGGACTGCACATGGACTACGGCTTGCGCCACACAAATCCGTCTCGTGACGCGCAGCGTGAGGACCTCATGGCTGAGCTTTACGCGTTTAGCCGGCAGGCGATTGAGACTGCGCAGGCGAAGCGGCCCTATAGGACGGCTTAACGACTGTTCCGCCGATCGCACGGCCCTTAACCGAGCCTTCGACAAAACCACACGATCGTTCAATGAAGGGAAGCGCTGCGTTCAGGTCACGACGTTAAATTACATACGGCTTCCGCGCGCCCACTGCGGTTCGGCGAACCGCGTTACGAGGGTTTCGATGAACAGGCTGAGTTTGCGCGCGGTGTAGGCCCGGAGCGGCCAGACCGCGATAAGCCGCTCCAGTTCGACCGACATGACCTCGGAGCCGTCTTGCTCCGCTTGCGACCGCCGCTGGGCGCTGTCATTGGCGTGCAGTTTGGCGGCGGCACGGACCGGCGGTTAGGTTTTGCGCCAGCCGCTCACTTCGCTCGGCTTCCGGAGTTCGTGTAAGCCCGCCGCACCGCATCCGCCGCCTGAAGCAGGCGCGGCGAGCCTGCGGGGCCGGCCAGCGCATAGCCGTGCCGGCCGTCGAACCAGAAGCGCGTTTCGACCCCGTCCCTGACCCGGATTTGCAAGCCCTCTGGCCGCTCACCGCTCGTTGGACGGACGTAGAAAATGTAGCGCTGCCGCTCAGCGTCCTCATACAGGAACATGCCCGCAGGCCCCGCATCGGCGGATAGCAGACGCCCGCCAAGGAAACGCAGGCCCGCGCCGCCAAGATCGGGGATGTCGATCGCCCGCCCGACATGGCCGCCGATCCACGCGGCGAGTTGCACGCGCTTTTCCGCTGTCAGTTCGACCGGCTGCACGGCGTCGTTGGCGAAAATCCGCCAGGCCGCCGTCGCGTCGGCCATGGTTCCGGCGTCACTGCGTGGCTCCCAATAGGCCCTGAGTCCCCAGCCGGACGAGGCTCCGACGACGATGAGGAGCATGGCTGCCGCGATGCGCGCGAAACTCTGTTTCCCGGACGCACTTCGTTGGCGCAACTCGCTTAAGCGCAACGCTGCCGGGATGGGCTCAAGCTGCTGAGCGGCCGCGGAGCGCAGCGTCTGAGCGATACGGCGGTCGGCCTCCACGGCTTGCGCTTGCGCCGGATGCGCCGCAAGCCAGGCTTCAACCTCTGCCGCGCGCGCCCCGTCCAGCCGCCCGTCGATGAAGGCCTGGATATCATCCTCGCCGATCGCTTTTCGCCGGTTCCTGCTCACTTCGCCTTCCTCATGCTTACGACATTGCCGCCGTCGAGAATGCTCCGCAACCGCTCGCGCCCACGCGCCAGCCGCGACATGACCGTGCCGAGCGGCAGGCCGAGCATCACCGCGACCTCCGAATACGCGAGATCCTCCACCCCGACGAGCCAGACCACGATGCGCTGATCCTCCGGCAGAAGCGCCAGCGCTCGCAAGGCCTCGCTCTGGGCGACCGCCATGTCCTGCGAGGCCGGGACGCCGATCTCCATCGCCTCCTCCAGTGGCTGCCTCGCGCCCTCGCCGCGTTCGCGCCGGGCATCGCCGAGAAACGTTCGATAGAGAATGGCGAATAGCCAGCTTTTCGCGCGTTGCGGGCGGCGCAGGGAAGCCCAGTGTCCGAGCGCGGACACGAGCGCGTCGTGCACCAGATCGTCGGCGCGCTGGCGGTCGCGGGTGAGGGTGAGCGCAAACCGCCGCATGGCCGGGATGTGCGCTTCGATGGCGGCGTCGCGGTCGCTGCGGCTCAACACGCTCAAGTCCCTCGCTACGACGGCCCCCGGTTGCCGTCCAGGTGAGGATAGGCGTCCGCGCCGCACCCCGCATCGGCGCGCAGCGCGGCGAGCCGCCCGCGCATCCCTTCGATTTCGCCCGACTGACCGGCGACGATCTCCGCCGCCAGCGCCCGGGTCAGCGGGTCTCGCCCGGCCTCCAGCACGAGCCGCGCCATCTCGACCGCCCCCCAATGATGCGGGATCATCATGACGAGAAAGTCGATATCGGCGTCGCCCGACGGCGGATCGCGGTGCATGTCCGCCATCATCCGCTCCATGGCGGCGTGCATCGCGGCCGTGTAGCGCTCATAAGCGCCCGATTCGCCCGGCGGTAGCGCGCCGTGGCCGTGGTCAGCGTGGGCATAGCGATCGTGCGCTGTTGTTGATGGCGTGTCTTTCGTCACGTGTCTCACCGCCCCGCTCAAGCCGTGGCGCTGGGCGCGCCGGGGCGCACATAGACGAGGTTGATGCTTTTCTTGTTTCGCAGGCGCCCGGACGGCAATTCCAAATCGCCGAGCGGGATTTGCGCAATGAAGCGCGGCTTGAACACGTCCGCGATGTCGAAAACGCTGCACACCGTTTGTCCGCCGTTCGGCGTTCCCGGCAGTTCGTCGCCTTCATGGGCGATATAAAGCTTCGTGTTCGACGGGTCGGCCCAGACGCCGTGCGCGTCGCGCCCATGGCTGAAAAAAGCGCCAGCTACCTTGCGCGATCCCGGCGGCGCGGCGCGGTCGATGATCGCGATACGGCTTGAGGCGACGCCGCCGGGGCCGCCGTCGTCGATGCGCGCCAAGCTGGCGTAAACCACGCGCCCGCTTGCGTTCTCCACGAACTCGACGTGGTTCGGCCGCGCCTTGTCGCCCAGCGGGATGGTCTCGGTGAGCTTCGGCTCCGCGGCGGTGGAAAGCACGGAGACGGCGTCCGAGAGCTTGTGCGTCATCCAGAGTTCCGAGCCGCTGGGGTTTCGCTTCAGGAACGGGCTGAAGCCGAATTTATCGGCCGCCGCGATGTCTATAGCGCCCCGGCGCCGTTCGCTCGAATACCCTTTGGCGTCGTAGGCGACATCGAAAATATCGATGCGCGGGACCTTCTGCGAGATGACAAAGGCGATGCGCCCGTCGCGGGAGAACCAGACCATCGCCGGGCCGGGCAACACAGGGACAAACCGCCGGAGGGAGGAGCCGCGCGGCGCATCGCCCGCGCTTTCCGCGCGCGCCTTTTCCACATCGACGACGGCGATCTTGTCCTCGCCGCGCAGCGCGACCCAAATCTCCCGGCCCGTGCGCGTGAAGGTCGGCTCGTGCGGCTCGCGGCCGACGAGCACGCCCGAGGTGATCGCCTCCGGATTGCTGTTCGGCCCGGCTTGCGGGTTCGGCCGATTGCCGACGACTTTCAGCGTCCGCGTGTCGATCAGATACAGGTTGCTCGTGCCGCGCCCGGCCGTCGCCAGCAGATTTGAGTCGGGCGAGGGCGCGCAGCCATGGATCGAGATCGCGCCGTGATAGAGCGGCCTCTGCACCATTGCGCCATGGGTCGGCGCCATGCCGCCGGTGACGAAGCGGAAGGGTGGACGCGGGTCTTCATCGAAGCTGGTGAGGTTGACCGTGGCCTCCACCGTATCCGTCACTGCATTGATGACGCTCAACGTGTTCGAGTCTTCGTTGGTGAGAAACACCCGGTCGCCCGGCTTCGGGCCTGGCACGGTTTGCGCGTTCGATGGGCTGAACGAGAGGGATGCCGCGGCCGCGCCCGCGCCCGCCAGAAAGGCCCGCCTGTCCACTGTCCAGTCCGTCGTCATCCCGTCTCTCCTTGTCTCGGCCGCGATGGGCGCTGCGTCCGAGGTGAGAGGCGGCGGGGCGGCGGTTTAATCCTTGGAAAACCGCACGCCGCGATCACGCTTGCGTGATGAGACTCACAAATCACGGACCCTGGATGGCGCCATTATCTCGTCCTTAACAATGCGGCCGTCCTGCATGGTGGATGCGGTCGGCCATCTCAAGGATGCGGTTGTCGTGGGTGATCATAAGCGTCGTCGTCTGGCGCGCGGCGGCGAGGCGTTTGAGCAAAGCCACCACCTCGTAGCCGCTCTCCTTGTCGAGCGCGGCGGTCGGCTCGTCGGCGAAGACGATGTCCGGGTTGCTGACGAGCGCGCGAGCGATGGCGACGCGCTGCTTTTGGCCGCCGGACAGGTTGCCGGGCAGGTAATTCAGCCGCTCTCCCAGCCCGAGCATGGTGAGGATGTGCGCGGCGGCCGCTTTCCAATCGCGCATCGCGCCCGGCCCATACACCTCCAGCCCCATACGCACATTTTGCATGGCGGTCAGGCTTTCATGCAGTTTATGCGCCTGGAAAATGAAGCCGAGGCGGCAGCGGGAGGCGACAAGCACGCTTTCCGGCGCGCCCGCCAGTTCCTCGCCCAGCAGCCGCACGCTGCCGTCCTGCACCTCGCGCAGACAGCCGATGAGGGTCAGCAGGGCGGGCGGCATCCGAAAATTGCCGCGCATTATCATGAGGAGTCTATCAGCAAGGGCCGCCGGCTGCTCGGCAAGATCGTCGCGCGCGGCGTCGAGCGAGGTGAGTTTCGGGCCGGGCCGGGCCGGCAAGCGACCTGCCCATGGTCGTCATGGCCCCGGCGATCATGGCTGTGGTGTGGATGACCTTTGACCGCTTCGACCCCATCGAAGCCGAGCGCTTCATGAAGGCCCACATCGACCTAGTGTTCAACGGCCTGCGGGCTAGGCCAAGTTAAGCCTTTGAGGGACTATCCAGGATGGGGCACGCAAAACTCACGCAAGGCCTGTTTTGCAACTCTTAACTTCGGCCTGCAAACCCTTGAAAGCATTGGTGAGCCCAGATGGATTCGAACCATCGACCTACTGATTAAAAGAACGCACGAACATTTCGAAACCTTGCAGAAACAATGACTTATATGGGCGCTCGTTGCACATTTTGCCCTACTCTGCCGTACCATGCACAACTCATTCACGCAAAACTCACGCACGGAAAACCTACTAGCGAGCCGATAAGCAACAAGTCTGACTGACGATCCGGTCAACGGTATGTGTGGAAAACGCGCTTACACTAAAAGTTTGCCATCCTCGTCAGCAATGGCCTGACCATCCTCCTTGGCGAAAGAGCCACGCTGCGGCTGCGGCAGGATTTGAAGCACAGTCTCGGATGGCCGGGCCAGTTTTACGCCAAGCGGCGTCACCACAAGGGGTCGATTGATCAGTACGGGATGGAGCACCATGACATTGAGCAACTCAGCATCCGTCCAATTCGGATCGTCTAGCCCGAGTTCGTCGTAGGGAGTGCCTCTGCGCCGCAAAAGATCGCGCACGCTCATCCCAGCGCGGTCGATCAACTGCTTTAGCTCATTTGCGGACGGCGGCGTTTTTAAATATTCAATAATAACCGGCTCTATCCCTGCGTTGCGAGTAAGACCGAGCACATTGCGGGACGTTTCGCATTCCGGGTTTTGATAAATCGTGACGCTCATGCCGCCCTCCTCTTCAAACGATATGCTCATTAATCAATACTGTGATCGCTTTGCATAATTCAACATTTGTTGTAGTTTAAATCTATGGAAACAAATTCTGCGGTTCGGGCGCTGGCAGCTCTCGCGCAAGATCATCGGCTAGCGATATTCCGGCGTCTCGCGGTTCAGGGACCATCCGGCATGGCAGCTGGGGATATCGCGAAGGCGGTCGGCATATCGCCGACCAGCGTGTCGTTTCATTTGAAAGAACTCGACCGCGCGGGCCTCGTGGTTGCCACTCGTCAGGGCCGTTTCATCCGTTATGCAATCCACGTCGATCAAATGAGGCAGCTTTTAGAATTTCTGACGGAGGACTGCTGTGGAGGTCATCCGGAATTATGCGGAGGCGATTTTTCAAAGCGGAAAGATTTTTGCCGGGAGGAAAGGGAGTAAATTCATGAACAGCAGCGGCTATAACGTTCTCTTTTTATGCACGCATAACTCGGCGCGTTCGATCCTTGCCGAGTGCATCATGACCCGTCTCGGGCAGGGCCGCTTTCACGGCTTCAGCGCGGGAAGTCAGCCGCGAGGCATTGTTCACCCTTATGCCATTGATTTGCTACGCGGTCAAAACTACGATGTCTCAAACCTGCGCTCTAAATCGTGGGAAGAGTTTGCCGAGCCAAGCGCGCCAACGCTCAACTTTGTGTTCACGGTCTGTGACAGCGCCGCCAGTGAAGTGTGCCCTGTGTGGCCCGGCCAGCCGATGACCGCGCATTGGGGCGTGCCCGATCCCTCTCAAATTGAGGGTACGGAAGCCGAGAAGCGCCTCGCCTTCGCCGATACACATCGCATGCTTTATCAGCGCATTGGGATTTTCATTAACCTCCCCATCGATTCTCTCGACAAGCTCACACTGCAAAAGCGTCTTGATGACATTGGCAAAAGCGTTAATGCGCATCGCGTGGAGAAGGTTTGATGTTTCTACAAACCTCTCAAGCCCAAAAACTACTGGCGGAGTTTCTGGGGACGGCTTTTCTTGTGGCTGCCGTCGTTGGTTCAGGCATCATGGCAGCGCGGCTTGCGGGCGGCAACGACGCGCTTGCCCTGCTATGCAATACACTTCCGACCGGCGCTATTCTTATCGTTCTCATCATTGTTTTCGGCGGGATTTCGGGCGCACATTTTAACCCCGCCGTAACTGCGGCGTTTTTGTTGCGCAAGGAGATCGCGGTGAATGAAGGCGCGTTGTACATTTTGGCGCAGATCGCTGGCGGGATCGCCGGGACATTTGCGGCGCATCTTATGTTCGATGAAGCGCTGTTCCAACTTTCGGAAAAAGTTCGCAGTGGCGCAGCGCAATGGTTCTCAGAATTCATAGCGGCTTTTGGCTTGCTGATGACAATATTTGGGACGCTTCGCTGGCGACGCGAAAGCGTGCCCTTCACCGTCGGACTTTACATCACCTCGGCTTATTGGTTTACCGCGTCAACAAGCTTTGCCAACCCAGCCGTAACCATTGCGCGAGCCTTGTCAGATACGTTCGCCGGTATTCGGCCATTTGATGTGCCTGCTTTTATCGCCGCTCAACTCCTTGGAGCGGGAGTGGCGGTTTTCTTAGCCCGTTTCCTATTTGCGCAACATGTAGCCGCTGACATTAGTGTACGGGCATCGCCGACTGCGGCGGAATAAAATGCGGCAGTCGTCACCAGTTTGATAACCACTGCAAGTCTGTATCGTTCGAGCGGAGCGGCAGTGGAAATGCGCACGATCCAATCGTGATAAAGGCAAGCAAGCGTTCGCCCTCAACGCTCGCAAATGCGCTTTGAAGGACAGGCGACAACAATTTCTTCCCGCTCGTGACCATTGCGCCGAAGCCTAATGAGTGCGCGGTCAAAAGAATGTTTTCTATCGCGGCCCCTAGAGCGATGTATTGTTCTTCAACCGTGACAACGTCATGGTTAACTATCGGCGCAATCACCACCGCAAGCAAACACGGCCCGTTATGGGCTTTCATCCTCACCTTGGCCAAATCATGATCCGTTGCGGACAGACATTGTTCGCGCTTCGCCGCTGCGAACAACTCGGCAAGCTCCTCCCGCCGCTCATCCTGAATTTGTAAAAACCGCCAAGGCTTCAAGCCTGCATGTGCAGGCGCGTACATGGCTGCTGCGATCATGAGGTCAAGTTGTTCAACCGAGGGGCCGGGTGATATAAGTCTTTTCGGTGAGATCGAGCGGCGCGATTGGATAAGCCTGGCTACATGATCGGCTAATAAGCCGTGTCGCTGTTCAAGGTCTAAGTTGGGGCTCGGTAGAATGTGGCCGCCCATGCGCACCTCTGTAAATTGAAAAAATGGGTGGTTCGGGAAACCGCCCATTGAAGTGTTTCAGAGAGTTAGACCTTATATTCCTGCGACTTGAACGTGAGATGCTTCACGCCTTCAGGCGCATCCGAGATCTTGCGGATGTTGCCCCAGGTTTGCTTATAGTTGGGGATCACCAGCTCGTTTACGCCCTCGCCATTGATGACGTTGCCCTGCACGCCGGTTGGGTAGCCGAAGAGCATGAAGGTTTCGCCTTTGCGCGCGGTTGGCGTCGGGTAAACCATGGCCTGAGTAGAGCCATCGTCATTATAGACTTCGACGAGGTCACCGGCTTTGACACTCAAGGTCGCCATATCGTCCGGGTTCATCTCGATATAGGCGTAAGGAAAGCGATCCATGACAAGATCGTTTTGCTGATCGAGGTAGGCTGACTGCCAGACGTGGTTAGCCCGCCCGTTGTTGACTAGATATTTGAACTTTTTCTTCTGCGCGTCTTTGCCAGGCGCCTGCAGGCCGCGCCAGACGGTTTCCATGAAGGTCGCCTTGCCGTCTTTGGAATTGAACTTCCCATCTGCAAACAGGCGTTTTGTGCCAAGAATGCGTTCGGTTCCGCCGCTCGCCGCCGCAGCAGCTCCCGGTTGCTTGGAAGTGTCGTCCACGCGGACATTCTCCTTGCCACGGTCGCTGCCGACGGATGGGATCACCACGCCGCCGCCGCTCTCGCCTGTGGTGGTGCCCGGTGCGATAACGCCTGTAGTGTCAAGCCCCACTGCCGGTTCTTGGAAGCCGTTCGTGCCCATGGCGCGCAGGCGCGCATAGGTGACGAACTTGCCGCCCTTTTCATTGGCGTGATAGCCGTCCATAAAAGCGTCTTCTTCCGTTTTCCAGTCAAAGCCCTTAAACTGGGCGGCGTATTTGGCGTCGCCCATCTCCGTTAGCACTCGCTCCATGTGGTTAGCGAGGCGCGCGGCGATAAGACAATCCGGCATGGCGTTGCCGGGAGGGTCCATGTACCGCTCGGTGAGGCGCATGCGCCGCTCGCCATTCATGGATGTGAGGTTCATCTCGCCAGCGGTTGCGGCGGGCAGCACCACATGGCACGCCTGGCCGATTTGCGTTGGTACGATGTCTACGTCCACCGCGAACAGACCACCCTTCTTAATAGCGTCGACAATTGCCTTCACCATTGCTGGGCGGTCGCCGTAAGACACGCTGCTCATCGCGTCTTTCACCATGTCGGTGCGCTTTTTGTAAACACGCTTGAACTCCATCGCATTCAGCGTGGTTTTGTAGTGGTCGCACGCCCATACATGGTGAACGCCGCCTTTGCCCCTGATGAGCAGGTCGTCGACATACGCGGCCGGACGCCCCACATGGCCGTCGGCGGGCCGGGAATAACCTTCTTGGTGGCCGCCCATGCGGACGCAGCCGCCGCCTTCGCGCCCGACATTGCCGGTTGCGAGCGCGAGGTTCACAAGGCTGGCGATGGTGCGGTAGTTGTCGTTGCCCCAGATCAGGCCCTTCTCATATGCGAACATGGCGCGACGGCGCTTGCCCTCTTTCGGCTCGGCAATCCAGGTCGCCGCCTTGATGATATCAGCGGCGGGAACGCCAGTGATTTTGGCCGCTTCCTCGACGGAGACTTTGTTGGCTTTTAGGGCTTTGTCGAAATCTTTTGTTGAAGCGCCGATGAAGGCTTTGTCAAGCCAGCCCTTTTCCGCGATGTATGTGAGCCAGGCGTTGTAGAGCACCAGGTCGGTGCCGGAGTTAATGGCCAGGTGCAGCACATTCTCTTTGCCCGCCTCGGCCTCACAGGCGTTCATTGTTACCGTCCGTCGCGGATCAACGAAAATGATGCGGCCCGCTGCGTGCGACTCGTTGGGAAGCTGTGTTTTCTTTTTGTCTAGCGATGCGCCCTTCAGGTTAGGAATCCAGTGATTGAGGAAGTAGTTCGTCTGCGTTTCCAACGAATTGCACCCGCAAGCAATGATCGTGTCCGCCAGTTCGGCGTCTTCGTAGCAGTTGTTTAACTCGCCAACGCCCATGTCGCGGCTTGAATGCACCTCTGAGTTGTAGGCTGGGCGGTTGTGGATGCGGATGTTTTTGATCTTCATGGCCGTAAAGTAGAGTTTGCCCGTGCCCCACGTGTTCTCATAGCCACCGCCCGCGCCGCCATGGTCGAATGCGGATACAAACAGCCCGTCCTCGCCGTATGCTTTGTCCTTGATGATCGCGGCGGTGACACGCGCCACCAGATCGAGCGCATCATCCCAGCTTGCAGGCTGCATCTGGCCGTAGCGCCAAACCAGCGGATCGGTAAGGCGCTGCTGCTGCGTCTGACGGGCGCGGGAATAACTCATCTCGGCCATGCGGGCGCCGCGGATGGAGCCAAGGCCAGAGTTC
Organism: Hyphomicrobiales bacterium; assembly: GCA_033764775.1. GTDB lineage: Bacteria > Pseudomonadota > Alphaproteobacteria > Rhizobiales > Rhodomicrobiaceae > JAWXCE01. Next base: position 210,589 of record JANRIQ010000018.1, read on the forward strand.
ACCTCGCACTTCACGTCCGGCTTGATCACGATATGTACGTCTTTGCCATCCTGCTTAACGATGTTGTACATCGAGGGCGAATACCAGGCTTCAGTATTAGCACCTTGCTGCTTGGTCAAATCAGCGCCGAAGGCGTTGTCGCCAGCGACCACGCCACCTTGTTTATTGATCGGCCATGTGTAGGCGTGGTAACCGCAACCGACGATGCAATAATGGCAGGTGACATTCTGCTTTTTTGCATCTGCGGGAATAATCGGAAGACGGTCGATATTGCGTTTATAAGCCATGATGTTCGCTCCCCTTACGCCAGAACGTTGCTGAGACGGCCGTACAGCAGTTCGTCAATTCCTTCGGCAAAGATGTCGCCCTTGTCGTCCACCCGCAGGACATATTGCGGAAGATTCTGCGTGGCCTGACCCCACACCTGCTGGCCGCCCTTCTCCACGTCGAAGCGGGAGTAATGGCCGGGGCAATTGAGCGTTCGGTCGCCTGTGTTATAGGCAAGGGGGATGCCCTTATGTGGGCAGATGGTGGAGAAGCCGACGATGTCGCCGTCGGGCCCCGCGCCGCCTTCGACACGCTGACCGAGCTTGAGCAGCACGCCCGGCGCATCGGCGTCGGGATAACTCACGTCCTTCGGCTCATTCGCTTTTAGTTCGCTGACATTGCCAAGACGGTTGGCCGGGTAGGCCACGCGGGCAAGCGGCGTCGCAGCTTTAGTTTCTTGCGGCATCAATCCGACCACGGCGACGCCTGCGGCTGCAATACCCGAACCGCGCAGGAATTGGCGACGGCCAGTATCGACGAGTTTATCGCATCGTTTCAAAGCATCCTCCCAGGTTTATTATCGTGTTCTCCGATACCCGCCCCATGTAGTTGCAATGCCTATGCCATGCTCTTTATCAAAATTAATCGTTATGTTTTAATGCGTTAAGAAAGAAGCAAATTATCTTGCGTTCTAATATCTAAACATGCATACATGCGATGTTCGGAATTTCTGACGTCGGCATCAGGGTGATGGTCATCCCTCGACCGCCAGCCCAAGACGCCTCATTTTCTCCCAAAGCGTGGTGCGAGAGACGCCTAGTGCAACGGCGGTTTTGCTAATCTGGCCGTTATTTTGCGCTAGAACCCGCTCGATCTGGCGCTTCTCCGCCGTATCGCGAACTTCCGCGAGAGAAGTTGGGGCGGGCTCTGTCAGAGCTCGCAAAGCTTTTTCAGGAAACAAGTCGGCGGGCATAATCCAGTCGCTCAGCGTTAAGGCTACAGCTCGCTCGATACGGTTTCGCAACTCGCGAACATTACCCGGCCAGCAATGGACAAGAGCTGCATTTTGCGCGAGCGCGCTGACGCCTCGCAAAGCGCTCATCTGCCGCTCGGCGAATTCGATGAAGAAGCGGTCGATGAGCCAGGGGATATCCTCTTGCCGATGCCGCAACGGGGGAACCTCGACGGGCAGCACATTGATGCGAAAAAAAAGATCCGCGCGGAACTGCTTTAGCGCCACCTGGCTTTCTAGGTTAGCGTTACTTGCGCAAACGAGCCGCGCCTTGAACGGAATCAGCGTCTCGCCACCCACGCGATAAAATGCGCGATCCTCGATAAGCCGCAATAGCTTCGCTTGGAGAGGCAAAGCAAGTTCGCTGATCTCATCGAGAAATAGCGTGCCGCTTCCAGCCCGTTCGGCATAACCGAGGTGCCGCTTGGCCGCCCCGGTGAAGGCCCCAGCCTCGTGGCCAAAAATTTCGCTTTCGAGAAGATTTTCCGGGATCGCGGCGCAGTTCACAGCAATGAACGGTTTTTTCGAGGGCGGAGCGCAGTCATGCAAAAAACGGGCGCAAACCTCTTTGCCCGAGCCGGTTTCTCCGGTGATAAGCACAAAGCTATCCACTTTTGCCGCGAGACGCAATAATCGTTCGACCGCGTGCATTGCGGGAGAAACGCCGAGAATGGCTGCGTTAGCTTCATGCAATCGCGGGCGTAGCACCGTCTGAATTCGGCCGAGTAAAATGTCCATATCAAACGGCTTTGTCAGATAGTCGCCTGCTCCAGCGCGCATCAGAGACACTGCGTCGTCGATATCGCCGTAGGCGGTCATAAAGATAAACGGCGGCGCTGTGCCGTCGTCGGCCATTTTGCGGAACAAGCCGTCGCCATTCATGTCGGGCAAACGCATATCGCATAGCACGAGATCGGGCCCGCGGGCGTTCATCGCATAGAGGGCGTCGGCGGCGCAGCCATATAATCCAACTTTCGCGCCCTCAAGAGACAGGCTTTGGCGCAAAGATTGGCCCATCACCGCGTCATCCTCGATCACGGCGATCGTTCGCCCGCTAAGCAACATCGCGCAAGGCTCCTTGTGTCATGCGGAAGTTCAGACGCACAGTCGTCCCCCCTTGCGGAGGCCAGTTTACCTCGATATCGCCGCCCGTCTCATCCAATAAGCGGCGCACCATCCATAGTCCCAAGCCTTTTTTTGAAGGGATCGGCGAAACGCCACCGCTCGTCTCCAGGCATCGCGCTAAATCCTTCGGCAATCCCGCCCCGCGATCCGTGATAACGAAAGTAAGGCGATTGCTGCATGTGTTCGCTTTAAAACTGAGTTTTGAGCCTTTTGGCGCGGCAGCGCAGGCGTTTAGCAGGATATTGAGCGCCGCCTGTCTAATTGGCATGGCCGCAACGGGCAGCGCCACATCAACGCGGTTTTGCCAGTCAATCGCAAGTTCCTTGCGCTGTAGCTCCGGCTTGATCAGCAAGCGCAGGTCGTCGATATCCTGAGGCGTCAACGGACGCGGCGTCTCTTCCGCGCGATAGGTGACGAGCGTCGCGCGAACCACATCGCGGATACCGCGCAACCCTTGCTTCAGTAGCCGAACAGAGGTGGCGCGGACTGACTCGCGCTCGCCATACCGTTCAATTGCGTCAAGCGCGTTAAACATGCCGCCAAGAGGATTATTGATCTCATGCGCCATGCCGGAGGCGAGGCGGCCGAGACTCGCCAGTTTCTCTTCCTCAGCGAGTCGCTCTGTTAAAGCCAGCCGTTCGTTTGCCGCGCGCGCCATAGCATTATAGCGCCGGAATAGCCTACCGAACTCGCTGGAGGACGACCCGAGCCGTTCTGGGGGTATTAGCTCGATAGGGCCGTCAGCGCTGCGATTTGGATATGCATCAAGCGTTTTGATCGGCGTGACCACAAACCGCATGGCGAGATACCCCGCCGCCGTCAAAAGAAGAGTGAGCGCCGAATTCGTGACAACCAATGTCCACAACACCGCCTCGCGTTCAAGCAACAGCGTGGAGATGTCGAGTTCAGTGAAAATTGCGCCCGCGTTTTGTCCCTGAACGGTTAGAGCTCGGTGCACAAAAGCGCGCTGGTTTCGTTCGTCGATCAGAATCTGATTGTTGTCGCTGAACCGCATAAGCCACCCATCCGGCGGTTTCATGCCCGTTGGAAATGCGGCCGGATTAGAGGCCGCGATGATCGATCCAGTAGAATTCACAGCGACGGTCTCAACTGCATCAACGCCGGAATATAGAGTGCGGGACCGGTCAAGGGCATCGAAAACTTCCCAAACATCCTCGCGCAAAACGTGAGGAAGGATCGACGACGACAGTCCGTCGAGATAGGCGCCAGAGAGTGTCCCCAAATGGCGCTCCTGCGTCTCCGCCAGACGCAACAGCACACGATTGGAAATGGCGACGCTGAGCAGGAACATCAGCAGGGCGACAAGCAGCGGGGCTTTGACCGTGGTTGGCCACGACGGAGGATTAAGGATGCGATTCACCCTAACCTCCGCACGATTTCCATTTTGACGGCGATGTCATCGAACAGGCTCGCGTCAGCGCCTGCGAAGCCATCGAGATAAAGCAATTTTAAAAGGCCGCGTCCGCTATCGCTTTGGCTCATGTCGATGAGGGCTTGCCGCAGAGCGATAACTTCGGTTGCTTGAGCGCGTCCCAGCGCTGCGGCGATGGGCGGAAAACCGAGCCACTCTGATTTATAGATAACTCGCGTGCGGCGCGTCAACTCTGGCTCGACTACGGTCATCACCTCCCACACATACCCATCGACGCTACCGCTGTGCGCCAGCCCCGCGCCAACCGCACGCACCACGTTTCGGTGGCCGTAGGCGAAAAATGTGCGGCTAAAAAAGCTATTAGGTCGCAATCCTTTAGAGGCAAGCAGCGCGCAGGTGACCAAATAACCGGAGTTGCTGTCGGGGTCGGAGAAAGCATGGATGTCGTCGTTCAGACCGTCAATATTGGCGGCGATGCGTTGATCTCCGGTGATGAGATAGGATTGATACAGTGGCTGCCCTCGCCAAACCGGAACTGCTACCAAAGCCAGTTCGGCCTTGTTGGCGACAAACGGAAACCCGCAAATCCATGCCGCATCGAGCTGGCCGGAAATGAGGAGCGACGTTATCTCCTGATACGTTCGCCGCAGCACAAGTTGCACGGAGCGACCTGTCGCTACCTCCAGATAGCCCTTCAGCGCCGCGAGAATTTCCAAGTCGTTGTTAAGAAAAACCGGCGTGAGGCCGCAGCGGATTTGCGAAGTCGCCAAAGCTCGTGGCGGCAAAAGGAGTGCAGCGCCTGCGCACATCGCCGCCGAGACAAAATGACGTCTTGATTGCGATTTCGGAACTTTGCCCTCCAGCCGCAGCATCACTCGCGTTTCCAACCCAACACACTGCTTTTTGCGGGAATGCCCCGTTTGCATTATTCAGAAATATTATCGCATTTTGCCCATGCCGTCATTTTTCTTAATGTTGGGCATGTTCCAGGGCGCGCGTCGCCAAATCAGGCGCCGGTGATTTGGCCGCCATCTCCATACGCTCCGAGTAACGGTCGACGAGGGTTGCGGCGTGAGGGCGTAGCAGAAGCGTGAAGCGCACAAGCTCCTCCATCACGTCCACGATGCGGTCGTAATAGGCAGACGGCTTCATCCGCCCCGTCTCGTCGAACTCCTCAAATGCCTTTGCCACGCTCGACTGGTTCGGGATGGTGAACATCCGCATCCATCGCCCGAGCAACCGCATGGTGTTGACGGCGTTGAAGGATTGAGATCCACCTGAAACCTGCATCACGGCGAGGGTGCGCCCTTGCGTGGGCCGTATGCCGCCCAGGTTAAGCGGCAGATGATCGATTTGCGTTTTCATGAGTCCTGAAATCGCGCCGTGCCGCTCGGGCGAACACCACACCTGCGCCTCCGACCAAATCGAATGTTCGCGCAACTCTTGCACGGCTGGGTGCTTGTCGCCCGCTACCTGATCGGGCAGCGGCAAATCGAATGGGTCAAAAATGCGCGTCTCCGCGCCGAAATATTGCAGTAGCCGCGCCGCCTCCTCAATCGCCAGCCGAGAATAGGATCGCTCGCGCAGCGAACCGTAGAGCAGTAGTACCCGAAGCGGATGCAATGGAGCCAACCACAACTCCTCGGCAATGCTCAGCCGCGTGAAGCGTGGATCAAGTGCGGGCATAAAATTGGGGTCGGCAAGCGTGCGAAGTCTCATATCTTACTCATTTTTGAGGTGCGTTCGAGCAAGGGCGGCGAACACGAAAACCGCCAATGTACCGAGGGCAGCCATTGTCCACAGCGCGGCCGCCACTCCGACATTTTGCATGATCCAGGCGAAGATAAACGGCGCAATCGACGTTACGATCAGGCGCACGGCGGTGAGGTTGCCGAGACGTGCGCCATAGCCGTGAGCGCCGAATAGCGCAAGTGGTACGGTTCCACGCACGATACTGGTAAGGCCAGAGCCGAAGCCGAATAAGAGGGCGAACAGCAAGGCGGCGGGTGCCCATTCAGAGGCGGCGATGAGCAGCGTCACGGCAATGGGCAGCATGGCGGAAGCTATAATCGCGAGATTCACCGGATGAAGATTGCCGCCAAACGCCATGTTCGTAACGCGAACAAAGACCTGCGCCGGGCCGAACAAGCTTGCCATCAACAGTCCTGTTGCGCCAAAGCCCAGCGCCGTTAGCAACGGCACCATGTGTATGAGCAGCGCGGACAGTACGAACCCGCTGAGAGTGAAGCCCAGCAGGATGAGCCTGAACGCCGACACCCGGTCGGCCTCGGCAAGACTGCCTCTCGCCTCGATGTCAAAATGCTCCATCTCGGGCGGAACAGGCGCAGGTTGCCCGGATGTCTGGCGCGCCAGCATTAAATGAATGGGCAGACAAACGGCGACATGGAGCCCGGCGAACACAAAATACACATCCCGCCAGCCTATCCAGTCATTAAGATAGCTCGTTAGCGGCCAGAACAGCGTCGAGGCGAATCCGGCGATGAGCGTGAGATGTGTGATGCTGCGGCGCGCATTCTGCCCGGAAAGCTGCGCCAACGCGGCGAAGGCCGCGTCATAGAGCACGAGCGTTGCGGCGACTTCGATGGCCACCAGCCCAAGGACGAACAATGCGGGCGAATGAGCCAGTGCGCACCCTGCAAGCGCAATGGCGGAGACCACTGAACCGGCTGCCATGATTTGGCCTGCGCCGAAGCGGTCAACCCAGCGCCCCGCAAACGGCGCCGCAAGCCCCCCAGTGAGCAGCGCGGCGGAAAAAACGCCGTAAACCCAGTCGACTGTCCAGTTGAAATCCTTCGCCATGCCTGCCGCGAGAATGCTGAACGCATAGTAGAGCGTGCCGTAGCCGATGACTTGCGTCGCGCCCAGACTCCAGACGATGGCGGCAGATGCAGCCGGGCGCGGCGGCGTCAGCGGAACATGCGGCCGCGTGCTTATCAAGCCCGAGCCGGATTGAGGCGTACTCATCGCTCAACTTTACTGCTTTGCCGGTCTTTATTCCTAGCGACTGCGAGCTTCCCCGCCTCCAGCACACGATCCGTCACTTCAAGCCAAGCCGCCGCCGCAACCTGAAACGCTTCGCGCCCGCGATCTGTCAGCGCAAAAACACGCCGCTCACGGCCATTTACAACTTGCGTTTCGCTCAAGAGATAGCCGCCCGCCTCGAAATCGCTTAGCACAGGATAGATCGTTCCCTCCGACGGACTACAGCAACCATGTGTCGTCGCCTCCACAGCCCGGACGATCTCATAGCCGTGCATGGGTTTTTGATGCAGCACGCAAAGCACGAAGAATTTTGACAGCGACATTTTGATCGTGCCACTCCAGTAGACCCGGTTAGTGTAATCGGGCGACGGGCGCACTGGGGTAACAGGAAGCTTCGAGGGGCGAGGCATATCCGCAAGCTATGCCTTAGATTGTTCCAAGTCAAGGCGCGCGAACTATAATTTAATCTGGACGATCGCGGAGCGACCAATTGAATAACTTGTCTGGACGATATATTCCGATCAATATAGCGGGATGAGCCTATTGCCCGATCCCCGGCCAGTGTCCGAAAACTACCCAGCCGCGCTTGGAGGAGGGTTCGTCATTGGAACTTTGGGCGGTCTTATCGGCTTAGGGGGCGCGGAATTCCGATTGCCACTGCTAATCGGCGTATTTCATTTTGCGGCGCTTGAGGCGGTTATTCTGAATAAAGCAATGAGTCTTGTTGTCGTCGCTTCGGCGCTGCCGTTTCGCGCTAGTGCTGTTCCATTTTCCGACATCGCGGCGCAGTGGCCAATTATCCTTAACTTATTGGCAGGAAGTCTGATTGGAGCGTGGCTGGGGGCTGGTTGGGCAATGCGTCTAAAATCAGCAAGCCTTTACCGGGTGATCGCCGTTCTACTCGGAATCATTGCAGCCGTATTGGCATCTGCTCACGAGCTAGAGGAAAGTGTTCCGCTACTTAGCGGTGCCGCGGAGATCTTGGCAGGCGTGCTTGCGGGGCTCATAATCGGCGTCGTTGCGTCGCTATTGGGAGTGGCTGGTGGCGAACTCCTTATCCCCACATTCGTTCTTTTTTATGGGATTGATATCAAACTCGCGGGCAGCCTTTCGCTGGCGGTAAGCCTGCCAACAATATTGGTGGGCTTTATCCGCTATAGCCGCGACCAAAGTTTCTCGGTGCTGGGTGCACACCAAAAATTCTTTTTAATCATGGCGGTGGGCTCCATTATCGGAACATTCATTGGAGGGCTTTTACTCGGACTGGTGCCGAACGCCGTGCTAATTCCTGCGCTCGTCGCAATTTTACTCGTTTCCGCCGTTAAAATTTGGCGTCATGCGACAGACGCCCAAGTTACAATTGTGTAGTCTATAGGTTTGCTTGCATTCTTCCCTACAAGCCATTATCGCGCAGTTCGCCTTTACGAAGGCCAGCGCCGGTGCAGCGAGTCGATAATGAAGGTATGGGCATGTCTAATGCCCGATGTCTGCACATGTGGATGGGCTGCGGGTAAATCGGGATGCGAATGTTCCAGAACCTCAGGGTCAGCGGCGGGCCATAGGCGCAAGGCTAGCAAAGCCGCAAATCCACACAGTGCCGCATGCACGACCAGCGTTGTCGGAAATCCTGATTTCGCGCCAAGCCATCCTGCCAGTGGATAGGTTATCAACCAGCAGACATGGCCAAGAGCGAATTGTGCGGCGAACAGCGCCGGGCGGTCGGCATCAAGCGCGGATCGGCGGAGGAGACGGCCGGATGGCGTAACAACCGCCGCATAGCCTGCCCCCAAAATGGGCCATAGTGCGAGGATCACATACCAGGGGGCGTTCCCTTCCAGCCCCCGCAGAGCTAAAGTGGCGGCAAGCAACGGCGGAATCACGACGCCCGCTCCGATCAGCATGACCGTGCGGTCCGCTAGACGATTCAGAATGCGCGGCAAGGTAAGCGCGGTGGCCATCGAGCCGAAGCCGAACGCAGCGAGGGTTATTGCCACTTGCCCGTCGCTCAGCCCCAATGCGCCGCGCACGATGACGATGGTGTTGACGAAGACAATGGCCGCATCTGCCGCCGCCGCGAGATTAAGCGCCAGTAGCCCAGCAGACGCGGTGTCGCCATAAAATCCGCACGCCATTCCTGAGGCGATGCATAAAGCTCCTCATTTGCGAGGATTGCGGCTGAGGTAGAACAACCGACAACACAAAAGTTAGGGAGAGCAGGAAGCCGAGAGCCCTGCCCGCGAACAGATTGTGGAAGCTCATTACGCTGAGCAGGGCGGCCGCGAGCACCGGGCTAAGCAGCGTCTCCATGTCGTAAGCGAGGCGCGAGAGAGATAATGCTTTCGTGTAATCTTTCTCATCCGGCAAAATGTCCGGGATGGTGGCCTGCAAGGTCGGCGTGAAGGCCGCCGAGGCCGCCTGCAGGATGAAAATTAGCGCGTAAATCTGCCATATCTGATCGACGAACGGCAGACAAATGGCGATCGCGGCACGCACAAGATCAAGCGCGATCACTTGCGCCAGAAACGAGTGGCGATAAGTGCGGTTGCGAAGCGGTTCGAACATGGCGGCTTCCAAAAATAGCCCCCGCGCTGATTGTGCGAGGGCGTCGCCGGTTACATGCGTTTAATTTCGGCGTAATTGCCGCTGGTTTTGAGCGTCACGGTGACGGGCGCCGCACCACGATTGCGCCAGAACCAGCCGTAGCTGCCGTCGAAAGCCGCCTCAAGCGTGCCCTCGTCCTTCTCGACGCCGCGTTCCTTTTTGTAGCTTTTGGTCTCGTCGGGTTTGCCATGCGGCTCGCCATGAGTGTCGTGATTTACCTTGCCGCCGCTGACCGACCAGGAGTAGGCGATTTTCTGGCCTTTGGTCAGGCTGGCTTTGTATTCCACGCCTTCGCCGGGCTTTAGCGTCACAACAGTCTCATCGGTGCGGACAGCCGACGCGGTTTGGGCTTGCGCCTTTCCGATCACGAGATCGGCGAATACGCGGCCGAACAGGCTTGACCTTTGATCAGGCTTGGCTTTCTGCGCATCAATCGCCGCGTCTTTCTCGGCTTCGTCAGCTAGCTGGGTTTTGATGTCTCCCATTTCCTTGAGACCGAGCGCTTGACCGACGCCGCCACTACGCCGCTAGAAAATACGCGCCGCGAAATCCAGGCATTCGTGTTCAGCATTCTCACAACTCCTATAAACTGACGGCGCTCATCGTGGCCGTCGCCCTAAAACCTCAATCAATTCAGCCACCTTCCGGCGCTGGTCTTCCGCGTCGCCGCTGGCGATAGCGTGTTCAACGCAGTGGCTTACGTGATTGCGAAGCAATTCTTCCTCGACCTTGCGTAACGCAGCCTGCGCCGCCGAGATCTGCGTGATAATGTCGATGCAATAGCGATCTTCATTGATCATGCGCGCCAAACCCCGCACCTGACCTTCGATCCGGTTCAGCCGCGCCATGCATTTCTGTTTTGTTTCATGATTCATGGAACTTATATACCCCTCGGGAGTACTCATCGCAAGTCGCCTAAATACGCTGATTACTAGGCGAATAATGCAAAGGAGGCCGTTTATGCATCATCACCATGAAATGTCAGCAGAGCTGCAAGCGTGCATCGATGAGTGTTTGCGCTGTCATTCCGTGTGCCTTGGCATGGCTTCACATCATTGTCTTCAAGTTGGAGGCAGACACGTGGAGCCACATCACTTTCGGCTCATGTTGACCTGCGCTGAAGCATGCCAGGCCGCAGCCAATTTCATGCTGCTTGGGACTTATCACCACAAGCATATGTGCGCTGAATGCGCCGACGTCTGCGAGGATTGCGCGAAAAGCTGCGAGCAGTTTGGCGACATGCAGGAATGCGTCGCGGCGTGCCGCCGCTGCGCTGAAAGTTGCCGCCTTATGGCGGCTTGATCAAACCAAAGGAGACATTAACATGCGCTGCACAATACTGACTGCATTCGGTTTGGGCCTACTTTTCTCCGCATCCGCCATGGCTCAGGGAGACATGAAGGACGCCATGGATTTACCGGCTGCATGCCAGTCATCCGCAACGGCCAAAATGCCAATGCCGCCTATGATGCCGATGGACAATATGACTGAAACGCAGAAGGCTTTCCAAATGGCGATGATGAAAATGCATCCCGCCATGATGCAGGGTATGATGGCAAGCGATCCAGATGTTGCCTGGGCCTGCTCCATGATTCCGCATCATCAAAGCGCGATAGACATGTCTAAAGAGGTTCTAAAAAACGGCGACAACCCTGAGATGAAAAAGCTGGCTGAAAAGATCATCAGCGACCAGCAGAAAGAGATTGCGGAACTGAAAGAGTGGCTTGGCAAATCCGGAAAACGCGCCGGTAAATAGGTTCCCGATACCCTTTCAGCACGCACGTTGAATACACTCAGGTTTTGACGCAACCTTGAAGGCATCTCGCCTCAAGGTTGCGTTCGCATCGAAGAGAGCCAAGTCCGCGAACAACACTGTTCTGCGTTTCGATCGCTCCGAAAACCGATTTCCTCGTTTTAAATAAGTAAAAGAACCACATTCATCTTACGTTCATAGCAAACGGCGCAAGATTTAAACATCTTACACTGTGAGGAACGAAAAATGTTTAGAGGATTTTTATTCGCTCTCGTCGCTGCGACAAGCCTTGCAGCCAGTAGCTTTGCAGGGCAGGCGGAAACTACGACACCTGTGGATTTGGTCAGAAGTCTGAAAAGTGGCTCTGACGGTCGATTAACCAAAATTCATTATGGCTGGCGATTCATTGGATGTGTCCGCTCGGCGCATCACTGCTCGCATCGCGCACACGGCGAAGGTTACGAACATCATCGCACCGCGCATGATCACGAAAATTGCGACGACTACCATCCACATCTAGCGTGTTACGCGCGTTAAGAGCTTAACGGTTTCACAAGCTGCGTACCTGCGCAGCAGCTGATTTGCCGGACTGTTTGCGGCCATTTCGGCGGGTGTCGCGTTAACCACATCTCGCGGCAAATTGTGTCATCAGTCGACGGTAAAGCGGGCTTGGGCTCCATGTCCATCGGCGAAGGTAGTAGAAACAACGGCGACGGTGCCCGCAGACAATGGGGCGTCGAGTTTCCCGACAAGTTTGTTTGGCTCAGAAGGCACAAGCTGAACTTGGATCGTCTTGCCAACTGTTTGGATGATGATTCGGCCTTTGGAGCCCGCTGTGGCTATCGGCTTATCTGCCTCATCGCTCGCGTAGATTATCACCTCGGTCGACGTCGGGACAAATTCCAGATGATGCCCTGAAACGTCGGCCACCTTGCCGCCATTCGGGCCTTTGGCCACTTCGTGCGCGGATGCAGCGCCTACCAAACCGCCCAGCGCCGCTGCGATCACGATCATTCTAAATTTCACGATGTTCACTCCTGTTTGTAAACGTTAAAAGGCTTCGACGGCTCCGGCCGATTGTTGCCCCACAATAAGATTTTCAAGCGGGCGCTGGCCGAGCTTGAGGAACAGAACCGGCGTGAGAACCGTGTCCAACATGGTCGATGAGATCAGCCCGCCAAGAATAGTCACGGCCACCGGGTGCAGGATTTCTGTTCCCGGCGCGTCCGCGCCCAGCACCAGCGGAATAAGCGCGAGGCCCGCGCAGAGCGCCGTCATCATCACCGGTGTCAGCCGCTCTAAGCTCCCGCGCACGATGAGCGCGCGCCCGAACGTCTCGCCCTCATGCAGCGCCAGATTGATGTAATGGCTGATTTTCAGGATGCCGTTGCGGGCGCTAATGCCCGCCAGCGTGATGAAGCCGATCATGCTGGCGACGGAAAGCGGCTGATCGGCAAGCCACAGCGCGACGACGCTGCCGATCAGCGCCAGCGGGATGTTGGCCATGATAATCCCCGCCAGCACAGCGGAGCGATAGCGTGTGTAGAGCACCAGGAAGATCAGTATCAGCGAGATACCGGACAGCCCCGCAATCAGCGTCGCCGCCTCCTCCTGCGCCTGGAAAGTGCCCTCTAAACGGATCGTGTAGCCTGGCGGCAAGGCAGTTGTTGCAATGATCTGCCGGATGTTGGCGACCAGCGCCGCCATATCGCCGCCGCTATTGTTGCCGAACACGACGATGCGGCGCTGGCCGTTCTCGCGCTGGATCTGGTTCGGCCCATCGGTTTCCTCGACATCCGCGATGAGGCTCAAGGGGATGGCGCCCGCCGGCGTTGAGACTAGAAGGCCCGATAGCCCTTCCGTCGAACGGTCGGTTTCCGCTAGCCGCATCACCACGTCGAAGCGTTTCACGCCGTCTATGACCTCTGAGACCTTGCGGCCGTTCGACAGCGTCTCCAGCGTCTCGGTGATTGCGGAGGGTGCGATTCCATGCAGCGCGGCGCGCTCGTAATCGACGCGCACCTGCAATTGCGGAATGCGCACCTGTTTCTCCACCTGCAAATCCACCAGCCCCGGAACAGCGGCGAGTTGCTGCCTCATACGCTCGGCGAGCGCGCGTAAAGTGTCCGCGTCCTCGCCGAAGATTTTCAGCGCGATTTCGGCGCGGATGCCGGACAGCAAATGGTCAAGCCGGTGCGAAATCGGCTGGCCAACGTTCACAGCCACTGGCAACCCGGAGAGCCGCCCGCGTACGTCGGCCAACACCTCCTCTTTCGAGCGCGCGGACGGCTTCAAATCCACGTCGATCTCGCTGGAATGCACACCCTCGGCATGTTCGTCGAGTTCGGCGCGTCCCGTGCGTCGGCCGACGGATTTCACCTCCGGAACCTCAAGCAATAGACGCTCGGCGATCAGCCCCAGCCTGTGCGATTCCGGCAAAGAAATACCTGGGTTATAAATCGCGCTAATGGTCAATGTGCCCTCGTTGAAGGGCGGCAAAAATGAGCGCGGGAGCAAGGTCGCATAATACGCCGCGCCCGCGACCGCCATTGCAGCAAAACTGACCAGAAATACCGGGTGATCGAACGCCCAGTTCAGCAAGCCACGATTTCCCGCTTTGAGTGTGCGAACGATCAAACCGTCATGCTCCGCGTGATCGCCCGCGCGACGCCCCAGCAGATAGTAAGCCAGCACCGGCGTAACGGTGATGGCGGTCACAAGACTCGCCAGGATCGACACGATGTAAGCCACGCCAAGCGGGGAGAACAGCCGCCCCTCGATGCCGGAAAGCGCAAAGAGCGGCACGAACACCAAGATGATAATCATCGTCGCGTAAACGATGCCGGAGCGCACTTCCTGGCTCGCCTTGGCGATCACCTCCAGCGGCGGTTTCGGATGCGGCAGCGCGTTGTTTTGCTTCAGGCGGCGGATGATGTTCTCCACATCCACCACCGCGTCATCGACCAGTTCCCCGATGGCGATGGCGAGGCCGCCCAGCGTCATGGTGTTGATGGTGACGCCCAGCCATTGAAACACGATGACGGTGACGAGAATCGAGATCGGGATGGCGGTGAGCGAAATCGCCGTCGCCCTCCAGTTCAGCAGAAACAGGAACAGGATGATGGCGACGATGATGCCCGCCTCGATCAGCACCTGTTTGAGGTTGGCAAGCGAAGTTTCGATGAACGTCGCCTGCCGGAATTGCACATTGGTGACGGTGACGCCCTCCGGCAATGTGCGCTGAACGTCCGCCAAAGTTGCCTCGATGGTTTTCGTCAGCGCGATTGTGTCCGCGCCCGGTTGCTTTTGGACCGAGACGATGACGGCAGGCTTGCCCTGGAATCCCGCGTCACCGCGCTTTACCCGCGCGGCAAACTCCACGCTGGCGACCTGCCTCAACAGGAGCGGCTGCTCGTTGCGATAGGCGACAACGGTATTTTTGAGATCTTCGAGCTTGGTCGTCAGGCCGATATTGCGGATGAGAAACTCGCGATTATACTGATCGACGAAACCGCCGCCGGTGTTCGCTCCGAACTTCTTGATCGCCGCCTCGATGTCCTCCGCCTTAACATCCAGCGCCTGCATGAGCGCCGGGTTGGGCGTCACGCGGTATTGCCGCACCTCGCCGCCGATGGGGATGACCTGGCTTACACCGGGGATGGTCAGGAGCTGCGGGCGCAGCACGAAATCGGCGATTTCGCGAAGGTCCATTGGATTCGCGGTGTCGCTGGCCACCGCGATGAGCAAAATCTCGCCCATAATGGAGCTGACCGGCCCCATTTGGGGGACCACGCCTGCCGGCAACTGGCTTTGCAGCGTCGAGAGCCGCTCCGCCACAAGCTGGCGGTTGCGGTAGATGTCGGTACCCCACTCGAACTCGACATAGGTGATTGATAGGCCAACGCCCGACACAGAGCGCACGCGGGTGACGCCCGGCATGCCGTTCATCGTGGTCTCTATAGGGTAGGTGACAAGCTGCTCGACTTCGGGAGGGGCCAGCCCCTCGGCCTCCGTCAGCAGCGTGATGGTCGGCTTGTTCAGGTCGGGGAACACATCGACGGGGATGCGCGGCAGGATGAAACTGCCGTAAGCCACCAGCAAAACGGCGGCGGCAATGACGAACAGCCGGTTCCGCAGGCTGACATTAACGAGAAAATTGAACATCGCTTACCGCACCTGGTTCAGCATTTCGGCGGAACGCACAACGACACGCGTACCCTCATCAACACCACCGATCACCAACACGCTTTGTCCGTCCACCGGCTCGATACGAACCAGGCGCGGCATGAACCGCTCCGGCTCCAGATGCTCGAAAACCAGCGTTTCGCCATTGGGCCCGCGCACCACGGCCTCTCGGGGCAATACCTTGCCAGTGACGGTCTTGTCGCGTTGTGCCAGCACGGTGGCGGGCAGCCCGACACTCAGGTTTTCTGCGGTCTCCACAGCGAATTGCAATTGCGTCGCGTGCTGTTGCAGCGCCCGGCCCTTGCCCTGGAACATGAGCTTGAGCGGCTTGCCGCCTTCGAGCACAGCATACCCACCGGTAATTCCTTCAGCGTTGCGCGGGTCGAAGGCGAGCGCCTCCACCCAGAAGCTGGACGGGGCGATCACCTGAAACAGCACGTCGCGCGCCTCTACGACCTGGCCGGGAACCGCTGTAGCCGTGGCGATAACGCCATCCACCGGCGCCCGCAGCACCTCCCGCTCGCGCTGCGTGTTCTTGATCGTCGCCTTCCTGCGCTTCAACCCATCAAGTTCTACTTTCGCGTCATCGAGTGAGGCTTGCGCAACCGCATTGCTCGCAATGAGTCGTTCAAAGCGTGCAATTTTTGCTTCCGCGAGCGCAATCTGCTGGTCGATTTCGCCGGATCGCTCGGCCAAATCTGAGTAGTCGCCGGTCGCGATGGGTGGCTCGATTTCGGCAAGCACCTCGCCTTTTTTCACTGTTTGCCCAAGTTTAGGCAGCCCGCCTGCAGGCGCGGAAATTCGCCCTCCATTCACGCTTTGCACGAGGCCGGACCGGTTCGGATCGGCGATAATGCGCCCAATAAGCCGCAGCCCAGGCTGAACCGAGCTGGTTTTAACCACCGCCGTGCGCACATCGAGCAGACGCTGCGTCGGCTTCGGCACGAACAGCGAGCCATCCTCAAGGCGGCGCGGCACGTCGCCCATCAGCGCGGTCGTGGACGCCGCTTTTTTGTCATCTCCGTGGTCGTGCCCTTCGTGCGCGAAGATAGGCGTGACCGGGATCGCAACCGTAAAGGCCAGAATCGTGACGGCAGCGGCAGATGTCTTCCATCCGCCCCTCAATACAAGACCCAGGAAAATGCCGCCCAAGAAAAAGCCAAGCGCGTAACTCCAGGCGGGAAAACTCGCAAGCCACATGCCGTCCGTTTGTCGTGCTTGCGGTCGGACATCGCCCTGGCTACCGGGAATTATGAGCGAGCCAATCAGGAGATCGTCCCCCGAAGGCCCGCTTATTGTGGCGATCACCTCATATGGTCCCGCCTTGCGCAGTGGCCCGCCTTCGATAAGGTAAGTTCCATCAGGCGCCTGCTTTGCATCGAGGCTCACGTCGCCAATCGTCAGGGAAATCTTTGCGTCCGTTACCGGCGCATTGTCCACGGTCCGATCAAGAAAGATTTTCAGATGGCCCTCCTGCAAAACCGCGACAAGTTGACACACCTCTGATTGTAGAACAAGCCTCGGCACAGCCGTTTGCAGCAAAGCCGCAGGTTTTTCACCATGGTCATGGCCTTCATGGGCGTCGACTATGCCAGAGCATGCCAAGCTCGTCCCCACCGCCATAAGCGCAAAAGCAATCCGCCAGTGAAAAATCAAGGGAATCAACCCAACCGTCCGAGCAAATCTCATAGACACCTTAAAATTTTAGGTTGCGTGCAAGCAAAAAAGCACTTTGTGTAACTTTATACCAGTATGGGGTTTCACAAAGGATTTCGTAATAAGCGCACCGCGTCGGCCTCGCCATAACATCTCGTGATTATGGGGGCTGCGTAACCGGATGATTTCTCGTTGGTTACAAAATGTTTCAATTATCGAGAGTCACTGAGAGTTTATTCACGTAGGTTATAAGATGCATTCAAGCATTGGATGCCTCCTAATTCCTACATATCCACCTTATAACATAATTAACTATCGATCATTTGGAACGCGATTATCGCGTAAGCGTTCTCAGCGCGCACGCTGAACTCAAGGTTTGTCAGATTGAGACGCCTGCATAACAACCGACACGATTGAATGATACCCTACATGGGTATATATATAAGTTCCAAACCAATTCCAGAGCGAGGACGTAACATGGCCGCCAGCGCGCATCATCACGAAGCGGCATCACCTAAGGGTTGCTGCGCCAACAAATCCGAAATGGCGGAGGGCCTCGCCATCGACCCAGTTTGCGGGATGAGCGTCGATCCGCACACTGCCAAGCATCGCGCTGAATTTGGCGGTCTGCCCTACTATTTCTGCTCGGCTGGCTGCAAGGCGAAGTTCGAGGCTGATCCGGGCAAATATCTTGGGCCGAAAGCGAACTCCGAGCCGGTTCCAGAAGGCACGATTTACACCTGCCCGATGCACCCGCAAATCCGCCAGGAGGGGCCGGGATCATGCCCGATCTGCGGCATGGCGCTTGAGCCGGAACTCGTCACAGCGGACGCGCCCGAAAACCACGAACTCACCGATATGACGCACCGGTTCTGGATCGGCCTTGCCTTGGCCGTCCCGGTGTTATTCCTTGAGATGGGTGGACATTTGACGGGTTTGACGGATCGGATCGGCCAGCAAAATTCGAACTGGCTGCAATTCGTGCTCGCGACGCCCGTGGTGCTGTGGGCGGGATGGCCGTTTTTAGAGCGCGGCTGGCAGTCGCTTAAAACACGTAACCTCAATATGTTTACGCTGATCGCTATGGGTACAGGCGTGGCGTGGGTTTATAGCGTGATAGCCACCCTTGCGCCGGGTCTGTTTCCGGCGGCTTTCCGCACCATTGATGGGGCGGTTCCCGTCTATTTCGAGGCTGCAGCGGTCATCACCGTGCTCGTTCTACTTGGTCAAGTCCTTGAGTTACGAGCGCGCGACCAGACCTCCGGCGCCATCCGCGCGCTCCTCAACCTCGCGCCGAAGACCGCGCGTCGCGTTGCCCCCAATGGCAACGAAGAAGAAGTGGCGGTTGAGACGATTATTGCGGGCGACGGTTTGCGCATCCGGCCGGGGGAGAAAATCCCGGTCGATGGGGCGCTGACCGAAGGCAAATCCTGGGTCGACGAGTCGCTCGTCACCGGGGAGTCGGCGCCGGTTGAGAAAATGCCTGGCGACAAGGTCATTGCCGGCGCTGTCAACCAGACCGGCAGCTTCGTAATGCGCGCCGAACGGGTTGGACGCGACACTATACTATCGCAGATCGTCCAGATGGTGGCGGAGGCTCAGCGCAGCAGGGCGCCCGTGCAGCAGCTTGCCGATCAAGTCTCCGGCTGGTTCGTCCCTGCCGTGATAGTCGTCGCTGCGCTGGCATTCATCGCATGGTCGGTCTGGGGGCCGGAGCCTTCATTCACTTATGGCCTTGTCGCCGCCGTGTCAGTGCTTATCATCGCGTGCCCGTGCGCTCTCGGCCTCGCCACCCCGATGTCTATCATGGTCGGCGTCGGGCGCGGCGCGCAAGGCGGCGTGTTGATCAAAAACGCCGAAGCCCTGCAGCGCATGGAAAAGGTGGATACCATCATTGTCGATAAAACCGGGACGCTCACGCTGGGCAAACCGGCGGTCACCGCAATCAAGACCGCGCCAGGTTTCCTGGACCATGACGTGCTGCGGCTGGCTGCCAGCCTCGAGCGTGGCAGCGAACATCCTTTGGGTGCAGCTATCGTCAAGGCCGCCGAAGCGCGCGGATTGGCGTTGAGCGCCGCAACGGACTTCGATGCGGTAACGGGTAAGGGTATCGCTGGACAGATCGAGGAGGCGAAAGTCCTTATCGGCACTTCAGGGTTTCTGAAAGAGCGCGGCGTTTCCGTTCGCGGGCAGGAAAACGATGCCGATGTCCTGCGCCGCGGTGGCGCAACCGTGGTGTTTGTCGCTATTGGCGGCGTGCCTGCTGGTGTCATTGGCATCGCCGATCCGATCAAGCAAACCACCGCACCAGCATTAGCCGCCTTGCGCGAGGCAGGCGTGCGGATCGTCATGTTGACGGGGGATAACAAAACCACAGCGCAAGTTATTGCCGGCAAGCTCGGCATCACCGAGATCGAAGCCGAAGTGCTGCCCGGCGACAAAGCCCGCATTGTGGAACGCCTTCGCGCCGAGGGTCGCGTTGTCGCCATGGCGGGCGATGGGATCAACGATGCGCCCGCGCTCGCCGCTGCTGATGTGGGCATCGCCATGGGCACGGGTACGGATGTCGCGATGGAGAGTGCGAGCGTAACGCTTCTAAGAGGCGATCTGATGGGCGTTGTGCGAGCGCGGGCGCTTTCGCAAGCCGTAATGCGCAATATCCGTCAGAACCTGTTCTTTGCATTTATTTACAATGCGGCGGGCGTGCCCATCGCGGCGGGCGTGCTCTATCCAGTGTTAGGATTGCTGCTCTCTCCCATGATTGCAGCGGCGGCAATGGCACTCTCTTCAGTCAGCGTCATCGCCAATGCGCTTCGGCTCCGATACGCGGAACTATAGTTTTTTTTTGCGGGCATATTTAGCCAGAAAGACCTAAAGGGAGAACGGACATGCATAGCGCCTATCGCAGTCTTTTTTTGCAAACCGCCGTTAGCGGGATCATCATGTATCTTGTGATGTTCGTGATGATCGATCAGTTTTCCAGTTTTTATAACAACCTGAACATGCTCTATATGACCTTTATGATGTTGGCGCCGATGGTCATTCTTATGATCCTGGCCATGCCCGGCATGTTCCCGTCAAAAGCATTGAACGCCGCTCTCCTCGCTGTCTCTGTCGCGATCTTCTTCGGCAGTTTCGCACTCATCCGCACTCAGACAACGATTGGGGACAGCGGATTTTTACGCTCCATGATCCCGCATCACTCTGGCGCCATTCTGATGTGCGAGCAGGCTTCCCTTACAGACCCTGGTCTCGTCAAGCTTTGCGGCAATATCATCCAGTCGCAGCGCGCAGAAATCGATCAAATGAAAGCTATTCTACAGCAACGATGACGGGCCGACTGTGCTATCAATAACATCAGGAGCTTTACCGCAACTTCGCAACCAACCTCTGGTCGCGTCAATAAACGGTGCGTACATTTTCCAGCCCCCTAAATTCTGTAACAACTTTTCGCTTTTGGATCATCGACTAGCAGGTCAACGGAGCCGACTAGGCTCTCGGGCCAAAAATTCAGTGATGATCATGCAAGCATTGCTTATGTTCAGCTAGCACCTCGATCACCCGGCAATTAGCAATGTTGCGGTTCGCGCAGCTTTCCGTCATTTGCGCAATCTCGCGCCGAAGCGCTTGCAGTCTGGCGATTTTATCATCGATTGACGCGAGGTGCGCGAGGGCGATCTGGTCGACGTCAGTGCACGGGGCGTTGGGATGCTCGGCCAACCGCAGCAATGCGCGGATCGCGTCGATATCGAAACCCAAATCGCGGGCGTGACGAATAAAGCTCAAGCGCTCCAGATGCGCCGCACTGTAGCGTCGTTGTCCACCTCCAGTACGGGGTGGCGCGGGCATAAGCCCGATCTCTTCGTAATAGCGCAGCGTTTGCACCGCGTAGCCAGTTTGGCGGGCGAGATGGCCGATTGAATAGTCGCTCATCATTTTTTCCTTGAAGCTACAGTAGCTAGAGGGATTAGGGTCTGGCCGGGTTGAATATCAAGAAGTTTTCAAACTGCTGGTCACTAACTACGGCCATTTTGGTGAGCATGGCGGGCGCAAATGCAAGCGAGAGCAAGTCAAGACGAAAAGCTGTGGCCTTTTCTATTCGCCGCTTGGGCGGTTGCGCTCACATCCACATTGGGCGCGCTGTTCATAGGCGAGGTGATGGGCCAGACGCCATGCCTGCTGTGCTGGTATCAGCGGATCTTCATGTTTCCGCTCGCCATTGTGCTGGGCGTCGCCTGTTACGCGACCGATCCGGCGATCTGGCGGTATGCGCTTCCCGTGGCGGCGATTGGCTGGCTTGTCGCCGCCTATCATAATCTGCTTTACGCAGGCGTCGTCTCCGAAGCGATCGTGCCCTGCGGGACAGGCCCGGCGTGCTCCAGCGCCGATCTGAACGTGGTCGGCTTTATCCCGATACCGCTGTTATCGCTTTGCGCATTCACCGCCATCATTACTCTTCTCACTCTCATCCGCCGGAGGGCCATACAATGACGCAACGCCTGATAGTCATTCTGACGATTACATTTGCTTTGGCGGCCTTCGCTATCACAGGCTTTTTCTACACCCGGAACGCGCCAGCGCCTCAAACAGCCGTCGCGTCCGCTGAAAACACCACGCTCGTGCGGCCTGCCTCGCCAGTGATTGGACGCGCCGATGCGCGGGTGACAATAGTCGAGTTTTTCGATCCCGCCTGCGAGTCGTGCAGGGCGTTTCACCCGACCGTGAAGCAAATTCTGGCGGAGCACAAAAACGATGTGCGCCTCGTCATGCGCTATGCGCCGTTGCATAAAGGCTCGGAGGAAGCTGTCCGCATTCTCGAAGCGGCGCGTTTGCAGGGCAAGTTCGAGCCGGTTCTGGAAGCGTTGCTGAATGCTCAACCAGTTTGGGCGTCTCACAGCGCACCTGATTTGAACAAGGCATGGGACGCGGCTCAAAAAGCAGGGCTGGACGAGGCCAAGGCTCGACGCGACATGTCATCGCCGGAGATAACCGCCATTTTGCGGCAGGACATAGCCGACATGGCCGCCGTCCGCTTGAAGGGGACGCCAACCTTTTTCGTGAACGGCAAGCAGCCACCGCAATTCGGTCGACGCGAACTCGCCGATTTTGTGCGCGCGGAAGTCCAGGCGACGCGGTGACTGACGCACACAATCTCATTCTCCAAAAAAATAGCGGCGCATCATTTTTGGCTTGAAGCTACAGTCGCTGTAGGGATTAGGGTTATCCTTGTCACCTATGGGAGTTAAGCAAATGTCAGCCAGTTGCTGTGGTCACGACGCAAAATTCGATGGATTGTCGGCTGACTACAAGCGCCGGCTATGGATGGTCATCGCCATCAACGCGACCATGTTTGTCGTGGAGATGACGGGCGGCGCGCTCGCCGGGTCGCAGGCGCTTCAAGCCGATGCGCTCGACTTCGCGGGCGACGCCCTCACCTACGGCATGACATTGGCTGTGATCGGCATGAGCCTGCGCGTTCGCGCGACCGCCGCGCTCATCAAGGGCGCCAGCCTGTTTCTGATGGGCGTCTGGGTTTTCGGCTCGACAGCCTATCAGGTGCTGGTGCTGGGCGTGCCCAGCGCGCCGATTATGGGCGCAATCGGATTGCTCGCTCTCGCGGCCAACGTCGCCAGCGTGCTGCTGCTCGTGCGTTACAAGGACGGCGACGCGAATGTGCGCTCGGTCTGGCTTTGCTCGCGCAACGACGCGATTGGCAATGTGGCGGTCATGGGCGCGGCGCTTGCCGTCTGGGCGACGGCGACCGCGTGGCCCGATCTGATCGTCGCCGCGATCATGGCCGGGCTTTTTCTCACTTCATCGTTTAGCATTCTGCGGCAAGGAATTGGAGAATATAGAGCCCAGCCAATCAATCCTGCAATATCCGGCGAACACGATCATGCCGATGGCATATCTGATGGTTCGTAAAAGGTGTGCTCCGCAAAACCAAAATGTGAATAAGATGCGCCTCGACAGCAATATTGCGGTTTTCCCGTAAGGAAGTCGCATATCCGTCAGTGTAACCCGTGCTCAATCCTGCCGTCACGGCAATCTGTAGTTTCAGTCTGCAATGTGACGTGATCGATTTTAAACCTCTTTGAAAGCATTTGCCGCGCGGCGATACGCGCGGCTTCCGGGTCGGCGTAGTCATGCAAAACGAGATGCGCGGAAAGGGACGGCACAGAACTCGTAATCGCCCAAACATGTAAGTCGTGAATATCTTGAACGCCGGAAGTTTGCTTAAGCGCAATGGCAATGGCGTTCACATCGAGTCCGTCCGGAACTCCCTCAAGCAAAACATTAGTTGTCTCTTTCAGCAATGTCCAGGTACGCGGCAATACCCATAGTCCTATCGCGATTGCGACGATTGCATCGACCCAAGTCCAACCTGTGAGCCATATTACGGCAGCGGCGATGATCACGCCGAGGGAGCCGAGCATATCGCTCCAGACCTCAAGATAAGCTCCTTTGACATTAAGGCTTTCCGACTTGCCGTGGGAAAGCCACCGCATCGCGATCAGGTTTACGATAAGGCCGGCTGTCGCAATGGCGAGCATTGGCAGCGCCTGGATGGCCGCCGGCTCGAAAAACCGCTTGACGCCTTCATAGAGAATGTAGCCAGCGACGGCGATCAACAGCACCGCATTTAACGTCGCGGCGAGGATTTCGAATCGCTGATATCCAAAGGTGCGGCGGCTATCTGCGGGCCGCGCGCCAATCTTTATGCCAACAAGGGCAATCGCCAGTCCTGCGACATCCGTCATCATATGAGCTGCATCGGACAGGAGCGCCAGACTGCCGGTCAGGAGAGCGCCTACAACTTCAATGATTAGGAAAGAGCCAGTAAGCAGCAGCGCTTTTGTTAACGCCGCTGCGCTCGTATTCTGCGTTCCATGTTTGTGGTCTGAGCCCAAGCTAAGCCCCCGATCAGTCGACTGGCTGTGAGCTTAGATTGAACGAAAGACATGCGGGTTACAAAAAGTTGTTTTTTACAAACATTCTTGTCGATAGGCTCAAAAGGTTAATTCGACATTCCATGTAAATGTGGTGTCCGGCGTCGCCTCAGTAATCCCGAAAAGTACGCCCAAATTTACACCCCATTCTACATCACGATCCTCAAGCGCGGAATCCTCGCCCTTGCCCTTCGCATCGTCGTCGTCATCGCCACCACCGCCTGCAAAGTGAATAACTGGGCCAACGCGGTGATCCTGGTCTTCGAAACGCGGCGCATTGCCAACGTCTTCAATTTCACCAAACGCTTCGACACCGAGCGATACAGTTTTTGTCACGGACTTACGAAGAATCAAACCGTAAGCAAACTCCATCCCATCCTCCCGGTTCTCGCCAAAAGTTTTCTCGAGGCCCATACTTAAAATGCCAAGCTTGTCGCTTTCCTCGCCGCCATATTGAAACCGTGTGCCGAACTCGAAAGAGTCCGCGTCTTCCTCTTGAAGCGCAAATTCGACTCCGCCGAATACGCCGAAGAAGAACATATTGTCAGATGAAGAGTAGAACTTGAGCAAGCCCTCAAGAGCCGCGCTGGACGCTTCCAAATCTGCACCATCCAGACGCCTTACCCCAATATCAAAGTCTACCAGGAAATAATTCGTCAAGCCATACTGAATGGAAAGCTGATGGGAGAGGCGCGTCGCTCCGTCATCTTCATCATCCCCCTTCGGCGCATCGGAAATGACAAAACCGTTGTTTTGAATTTCCAATTCACCTTTTTCGAACGACAATTCGTTGATTGTAAATTCCTGCGCTAAGACAGGAGACACAACGACGGCCATGAACAGGCCTAAAGTAGGGACAGTTTTCGACATCGTCCGGTTAAAGGTATCCATAAACCATCCTGTTCTTATAATTTTCTTATAAAGCATTGATATTATTAGACTATATTGAAATTGTGATTCTTTGAAATAGTCCAGAACGCATATTTCAAACTAAAATTATCTTTGTTGCTGAGGAGTAACAATAGACCGCGCAAACTGACCGGACGCCCAAAAAGGCGAGAGCTAATTGCACAAGCTTCAGTCCGCTTTCCCGTTACGAGAGCTCGATCCTTCGAAACTTACGACATGGGAGCCGAGGGCATTCCGGCCGAAGGCTTCTTTGCCAGAGGAACGCGGCCGCCGACGCCATGCCCGTCGGTAAACAAGACATCAATGCCAATAAATAAGGCGTTGGCCACCACGACATTCGCAGCGAAAAACTGCAGTTTGGCTTTGCGTTCGAATTTCAACGCAACCGGACCGCTCGCTGTTTGAATAAAGCCACGTACTTTTTGTGCATCAATCGTATCGCTGGCGTCGTCCTTTGCGTAAATCATTATGCCCTCTTCGATAAAGACGACTTCAAAATGGTGCTCTTCAATGCTGAACTTTTGTCCGCCATGATCGCCTTTGCTAATGATCATTGGCGTAAGCTCTGCAGGACCTTTAAGTTTTTCGGCGTTGCCCAGCTGACTGAAGGTCAGCGCTGTTGCAAAGCAAAACCAGAAAATACGTATTCTCATAGAAACCCTCTCCGCTTTATTTTTAGTTGCCGTGATACGCAGAAAGACTGGATGAAATGGAGCGGCGAGGATGGCAGGATCTGCGCTCCCTCCCCGCCCTTACGCTTACTCGGCCGGATGGACCGCCAAGCCGACGGGCGCAGCTGCATCATCATCGCGACGGGCCATCGTCGTTCCAAACCGGCTATAAAGCGCTGGCAGGACGAGGAGCGTGAGCAAAGTCGCGGTAATGAGACCGCCGATAACGACTGTCGCTAACGGCTTCTGCACTTCCGCTCCCGTGCCTGTGGCGATCGCCATGGGGACAAACCCCAGCGACGCCACCAACGCAGTCATCGCGACAGGACGCAGGCGGGTTAACGCACCTTGCACGATAGCGCGTTGGGCTTCCACGCCTTCCGAAATGAGCTGTTTGATGTAGGACAACATCACCAGCCCGTTCAGCACCGCGACTCCGGAGAGCGCAATGAAGCCCACCGCCGCCGACACTGAAAACGGCATGTCGCGAAGCCAAAGCGCGATAATCCCTCCAGTGAGCGCCAGTGGAATGGCGCTGAAGACGATGCCTGCGTCTCGAACAGAACCAAGTGCGGAGAACAAAAGCAGGAAGATCAAAGCAAAACAGGCAGGCACAACAATCATCAATCGTTGCCGCGCGGCGAGAAGGTTTTCAAATTGCCCGCCCCAGCTTACCCAATAGCCGGGCGGTAGCTTGATTTTGTCCGCGATAAGGCTTTGCGCCTCCGTTACGACAGAGCCAATATCCCGTCCGCGCACATTGGCTTGCACGATGATGCGGCGCTTGCCGTTTTCCCGACTGACCTGATTTGGGCCTTCCGAGAATTGAAAGTTCGCCACCCTTTTCAGAGGTACGCTCGAAATGCTCCCCTCTTTCTGCATCGGCAGAGGTACAGGGAGATTTTCGAGCGCTTGTAGATCCGATCTCACGCTTTCGGGCAAACGCACGATGATGTCGAAGCGCCGGTCGCCCTCAAATAAGACGCCCGCCTCACGCCCGCCAATGGATGCGCCAAGAACGTCCTGCACGGTTGCCAAGCTTATGCCTAGCCTCGCGATTTCTTCCTTGTTGACGGTGATATCGAGAAAAGGAAGCCCCGATACCTGCTCCACTTTCACGTCGACGGCTCCATCGACACTGCGCATGACGCCCGCAATCTGATTTGCACTGCGCAGCATGACGTCAAAATCGTCGCCAAAGACTTTGATTGCGATATCGCCGCGCGTGCCTGCCAAAAGTTCGTTAAACCGCATTTGAATCGGTTGCGTGAACTCGTAGTTATTGCCGGGCAGTTGTTTCAGAGCTGATGTAATCCGGTCGACGAGTTCTTCTTTGGGCAGATACGGATCAGGCCACTCATAGCGCGGTTTCAGAATCACGAAGCCGTCCGACACGTTTGGCGGCATCGGATCGGAGGAAACCTCTGCCGTTCCCGACTTGGAGAACATGAAGGCGACCTCGGGTATTTTGCTGACGGTTTGTTCGACCTGAAACTGCATCCCCTGAGATTGGGTCAGCGCTGTGCTTGGAATACGCAGCGAGTGCAGCGCGATGTTTTTCTCGTCTAGGGTAGGAATAAACTCTTGCCCGAGCCGCCCAAACAGCAGCACGGCCCCGACAAAAAGGATCAAAGCGCCCGCGATAAAGGTCATTGGCTTATCGATCGCCGCATGCAATGCAGGCGAGTAAATCCTCCGCAATGTGCGAACGATGAGATTTTCTTCTTCGCTAACTTTCCCTGTCACCACTAAGGCGATCATGGCGGGGATAAAAGTCAGGGACAGAACGAACGCCGCCGCGAGTGCGATAATGACTGTCAACGCCATCGGCTCGAACATCTTGCCCTCAACGCCTGTGAAGGTAAGCAGCGGCACATAAACAAGGATGATGATCGCTTGCCCATAAATGGTAGGCTGTATCATCTCTTTTGCCGACACGATCACCGTATCGAGCCTCTCGCGCTTTGTGAGGATCCTCCCCATTTTGTGCTGTTTTTCGGCCAACAAGCGCAGGCTGTTTTCCGTGATGATGACGGCCCCGTCGACGATGAGTCCAAAATCTAATGCGCCCAGACTCATGAGGTTGGCGCTGATCTGGTTCTCAACCATCCCGGTCATCGTCAGCAGCATCGCAATGGGGATGACCATCGCGGTGATGAGCGCGGCACGGAAGTTCCCAAGAAACAAGAACAAAACGAGAATGACGAGCAAAGCGCCTTCAGCAAGGTTTTTCGAGACAGTTTTGATCGTTGCGTCCACAAGCACCGTTCGATTGAGAACGGCCTTTACCTCGATTGACGGCGGCAGAGATTTGCTGATTTCCTTGAGCTTGGTGTCGACTGCCCCGGATACCGTCCGCCCATTTCCTCCGATGAGCATCAGGGCCGTACCGACAACTGCCTCCCTGCCTTCGGTGCTGGCGCTGCCCGTGCGCAACTCCCGGCCGATGCTCACCTCCGCGATGTCGCGGACACGGATCGGAAGACCCTCGCGCGTTGTGACCACGACCGCCGAAATATCTTCCATACTTTCGAGACGGCCAGCCGAGCGCACGACAAAGCCTTCGCCGTTTCGCTCTAAATATCCTGCGCCGCGATTTATATTGCCTTGCTCCAGAGCTTCAGCGATGTCGTTAAAGGAGATGCCTAATCCCACCAATTTAGCGGGATTGGGCTGCACGTGATACTGCTTGACATAACCACCGATCGAATCGATCCCGGCAATACCGGGCACTGATTTCAATTGCGGCTTTATGATCCAATCCTGAACCGTCCGCAGATAGCTCGCCTTGGCGAAGTCCGTATCTAGCGTCTGGCCTTCGGGGGTCAGATAATTCCCGTCCGGCTGCCAACCCGGCTCGCCGGCCTTCACCAGCGCCGGATCTGGCGGGGCGAACGAGACGCTCCACATATAGATCTCACCAAGCCCCGTCGAAATCGGCCCTAGTTTCGGGTCAACGCCGGGCGGCATGCTCTCTTTTGCCTCGCCTAACCGCTCGATGACCTGCTGGCGCGCAAAGTAGACGTCGGTTTTTTCGCTGAAAACAGCTGTAACTTGTGAAAATCCGTTGCGGGAAAGCGAACGGGTATATTCAAGCCCCGGCGTACCGGCCAAAGCGGTCTCAACCGGATATGTAATTTGTTTTTCAACGTCAAACGGAGACAACGAGGGTGCGACGGTATTTATCTGCACCTGATTGTTTGTGATGTCCGGCACTGCGTCTATGGGTAGTTTTTGCAACGAATAGACACCGAAACCAGCGGCCGCGATTGTAAGCAACAGCACGAGCCAGCGTTGCTCGACAGAGAAAGTGAGGATGCGTCCAATCATGGTCATCCCCCCTTAATGCGAATGTTCGGCTTCGGATTTGCCCAGATCAGCCTTCAACGTGAACACGTTGGTGCTAGCCACTTTTTCACCTGGGTCAAGTCCGAATACGATCTCGGCGCGATGGGCGTCCTTCTTTCCGATAACAACCTCGCGCTTTTCAAAACCTTCGTCAGTACGCACGAAAACTACCGTCTGATTTTCGATTTTCTGGATCGCGCTGAGCGGGATCCCAACCTCAATAGACTGCTCTTCAACGATAATTTCAGCCGTGACAAAACTGCCCGGACGCCACGTCAAGTCCTTATTTTCCAAGCTGACCAACACCCTCGCAGAGCGCGTTTCCCTGTCGATGATAGGGTTAATGAAGATGACTTTGCCCTCGGAAATCTTTACTGCAGCAGTGCCCTTATTCGCATCGGTGCTTTTGATTAAGACCTTCTGGCCCTGTTTGATGGCGTTGAGATCGGCGGTCGCCACGCCGAGTTCCACGTTCACCACACTGAGGTCAGCGATTACAAAGAGCTCCGTTTCCTGACCAACAGCGGCGCCGCGGTCGACTTTTCGCTCGATGATGCGGCCCTCGATCGGTGAGCGAATTTCGTGCCGGCTCAGCGGCGCGTCTGAAGGCCTTAACGCTAAAACTGTCTCGGTCGATACAGGCTTGATGGCTATTTCACTGGGTACAACTGCCTTAATCTCTCGCTCGCGGACATTGAAAGCCAAAAGCTTTTGGCGCGCCAGTTCCGACTTAACGCGCGCCTCGGTGTATGCTGACTTAACCTGAAGATATTCCAGCTCCCGCGCAATCTTTTGCTCCCAAAGACGTTGGTGTCTATCCATGGACACCGTCTGAAGTTGCTCCGTCACCAATGCCGATAGATATTCACCTTTGGCTTCAGCCACTTCGCGGCTTTCAAGGACGGCGATCACTTCATCTTTCACGACAATGTCGCCGAGGCGTTTGCGCAGTTCGCTTACAGTTCCGCTGACTTTGGCAGCGACGCGTGAAATCCTATCAGAATCCAGAGTTACTGCTCCCGGAACGGCGATGCGAGTTGCAAGAACGCCGCCATCGACGGTTGTAACCTCGATCTTGGCGGCCTCGATTTGAGCGGCGCTGACCTTTACGGCACCCTCTTCGGCGTGTTCTTCTTCGCCTCCGCCGTGGCCATGACCGTCATCTTTGCCATGACCTGCTGACTTTTTCTCACCTGCGGCGTGGGCAGTTTGGAAAGCCGATTTAAGGCCAAGCATGGTCGGATCGTAAACAGCGACGATTCCGGCAGCCGCAATCATTGCAGCGCCAAACAGTAATTTTCTGGTGGTCATGGTTCCCCGACGCCGTGTTTAACGGCTCAATTGCGATTGCTAATCAACTATTTGCATTATGCAGACGCCCGCAAAACCGCAAGGCGCATCCAAACGCGACAGTCAATATCTCAGATGCGGGGAGGCTTATCGATGCGGGTAAAACACCCACTTTTGGGATCATTATCGATCCCATGCGCATAGCGCTGTTTCGCGGCGATTTCAACGCCCCGTAAAGTATGTATTTCAGACTGCGAGTTTTCGTGGTGGCAACTATTCTGGCAGGAGTGAGAATGCTGCTTGGTAGACTGCGTTCCCGCACAACAGCTCATTATGACCCCGGACGACGTGGTGTCATTATGTCCGGCGTGCGCCGCATCAGGCATCACAAACCCTATGCAAAGCATTAGCGTCAACGCAATTCGCGTTAATCGCATAAGCTTCTGAGCAGCAAAGGTCATGAAACGGGGCGGGATCATACGACTTTATCGTTATTTCACATCAAGAGTATAGCGAGCCTTGCCGAGAGAGACGGCTCCAGCCTTCAAGCTGACTGTCGCGCGCAATTTTCCGTCTACTGGAAAATCAATCATCCCTGTCATCTTGTTTGCACCTGCTGGCTTTAGTTCGACAGTTTTTTGCTCATTGCCTTTCACTAGCACTACGGCAACGGCGGACATTGAAGCAACATCAACAACCTTGTCCTTTTCATCGCGAACGAACAAGGCAAGTTCCCCGCCCTTCACGACCAATTCACCCTCGTAAGAACCAATCTTTTCAATCTGACCTCCGTTTTCGGCCTTCGCGTGATCGTGCCCGTCACCGGCGATGGCATTGACAGAACTCAGAACTAAAAATCCTACGAGTGTAATCACTCTACTTTTCATGATCATCTCCTTTTTATTCATGAGGATTCATAAATAACCACAAACAGTGGCGGAATTTTGAAATTGTGGTGAGTCGGCGAGTTTGAGGACGTTTTGCATGTAGGCATTGTGTCGCGGATACGAATTGAAGCCCTATCCGAGCTCTCGCATTGGCGTGCTTAACGCCTTCCAGATTACTCCAATCGTGTCAGGGTTCTACATCGTAAGGCACTCCAATTGCCTGCCCTTCAGCATAGTAGTTTAAGTGGCGCTTACCTCAATCGTCGTCACGGGCCTCCTGCCTCCGGTTATGGTTTGTTTCGATGTGACGTATGCGAGCCTGCTACATATGACAGTCGCACGCCATTTTTCTGCAACTTTGCCGCGAGGGTTTCAAGGCGTGTATGTGCGGTAAAATCAATTGCACGCCAATCGGTCGAAAAAATCTCTACCTCCCGTAGTCTGCTGTCTCCGTTAATTGCTTTGAAAATTTCGCCCTCAAGGTGAGGAGCGCTGAGGAAATTAACGTCACCATAGACCATCAATCTTAAGCGCCTATTCAGCGGGTCTGCGCCTAACTCCGCGTCTATCGCAACAGTCAGGATTTTTAGACAGATCAACCTGAGGATTACCAGCGCTATCGATGCTCCAAAACCGATGAGAAGCCCGCAAACCAATCCGAGCCATAGGACTCCCACCAATGCGGCGAGATAGCCAACACCCTCGGCCCGGTTCCACTCCCAGGCTTTCCGGAAATCCGAAAAACCGAGCTGAGAGATGCCAGCGGCAAAGATCGTTGCAGCCAGGATCGCATGCGGCACGGCGCTAAGCAGATGCGGAGCAGCCACAACGATCACCAAAACGCATACTGCAGTCAGAGCCGCTGACAGCGGTGTCGCGGCGCCCGCATCAAGGTTGACTGCCGACCGCGCAAGTCCTCCCGATACTGGATAGCCGCTCGTGATGCCGGACGCCAAGTTGGCCGCGCCCATGGCGAAGAGATTGTTTGTCGATGAAGTGTTCTCTCCCCGTTTTTCGGCCAGCCTGGTCCCAACCGACCAGGTTTCAATCATGATCACGAGCGCAACGGTAAATCCCGCAACAAAAACGCCTTCAAGCATATCAGGGGCGACAAATGGCAAACCCCATTCCGGAACGCCTTGTGGAATTTCGCCAACTGTCTTGACGCCTGATTTCCGGCTCAAGTCACCCACCCAAACCACAATCACACCTGCAACGATCGCCATTAACGGCGAAACCTGAGCGCTCCATTTGGCGACGACCGGGCTGCTTCGAAATAGGCGCGCGACGCCATTGGCTAAGCGAACGCGATTCGACAGCAACAAAACTGCGATTAAGGCGATCACAACTGTTGTAGCGTTAACTTCGGCGCTTTTCCTCGCCAAGGCCAAAACCAGTTCTGGCGCGAAGAACGTTCGTTCTACTTGAACGCCCAATAGCGATGGCAGTTGATTAACCGCAACGAGTACGGCCAGGCCCGTGGTAAAACCGCTCAAAACCGGCTGGCTGACATAGCGGAGCAGTCCGCCAAGTCCGACGGCCGAAAACAGCATCAAAAACAACCCCGCACTGACGCCTACGGCCAGAACCGCCGCAATAAAGTCTGGTTCGCCAGGACTTGCGACTGGCAATACGGCGCCGAGCGTCGCCAAAGCTGCCGCGGGCGTAGGGCCGGGTGATACAAAGCGGCCCTTCGCGAAGATGGCGAAGACGACGAGCGGCGTTAGGCTGGCGTAAAGGCCCATGACGGGCGGGACGCCCAAAAGCAACGCAAACGCCAGTCCCTGCGGGACGATGATGATGGTGACCATAACGCCTGCCGTGATGTCGCCGAGAAACTGCTCCCGGCGGTAGCTTCGCATCCACTGCGGCATGACACGGCCCATGACGGCTTGCCCGCTCAAATCTTGCCCGCCGATCATGCCGCCTCTTCCCTTGGCTCGTCGGTTTCGATGACGATCGGCGTATCGGCCATGAGCAGCCGTTTCGGCCGGTAACGAGCACGCGGCGGATCGGCCTGCTCTTTGTCGACGAAGTTAAGAAACGACATCAAAGCTGAGACGATCTCATTCGTCGCCCCAAGCATCGTGAAGTGATTGCGGCCGGGTAGCGTTACTGTCCACGCCGATATCCATCGGCCGAAGCGTACGATGTCGGGCCAGAGCGGGTCGCGGTCGCCGCAAATGAGAAGCGCAGGACACCTCGCGTCCGCGACATCGCCGGACAAGTCGGTGCGGTCAAGGGCCACCGACGCCCAAAGCGCATCGACATCGTTGGTAAGAAGTTGATTCCGTAGCGTCGGACTGATCGGCCGCCCGCTCGCCATTTCGATATGGCCGATCCAGCCATCCAGATTGTCGCCAAGCGCGCTACGGAACGTGCTCAAGTTTTGCGCGTAGCCATGCGCGCCGATGGCGATAAGACTTCGGACGCGATGGGCATAGAACGAGGCGACGGCCAAAGCGATCCAGCCGCCCATGGAATAACCGCAGAGATCGACGGCTTTGATGTCGAGTGCATCAAGCACGGCGATAACGTCGCCAGCGCGTTTAGCGTCGGCATAAGACTCCATGTCGTACGGCTTTTCGCTTTTCCCGTGGCCCCTCGCATCAATCAGGACGACCTGCCGACCGGCTTCTACAAGCCGCTCCACGAGACCAAATGCGCGCCAGCTTTCCCGGCAATTTGCGAAGCCGTGCAGTAGGACGATGGGCGGGCCTGAGCCTTCAATTGAGTGCCGCCCGCCGCGATCCATCCACCCTCAAGGAAAATTTCGGGTGCCACCGCGTCAAAGCGGACTTGCCACACAAAAATATGCCAAGGTTCGTAAAGCGAGACCCGTCCGATGGTGATAAACGGGGTGCCAAGTTGCCCTGAGTATTGTGCGTTCGCCGCTGCCCATTGGGTTCCAGCCTGCAGACTAGCGAGGACGCCAAGACTGGCTATCAATCCTGCAACGATGTTGACCTTCATGAATTTTGCTCCCATGCCTTCCGGACCGGCGTGTCAGGATGGCTTGAGAGGCCGCACGGTCTCAATCGGCAAAGGCGGGCAATCGCGGGATGACGAAGACGCCACGCGTTGCGAGACGCTTCGAGCCAGATTGCTAACAGCAAACGATGCTGCTGTTACCCGGGCGGCTCGCCGCATTGCCAGACCATCCAGAGGATGAGGTGAAATCGATGCCAGCCTTGGCGGCCTTGGTCGATGGCTAAAGTATAGCGGCGCCATTCTCGGCGTTTGGCCGTTGTGCTTAAAGCTTTCCATTCAATTTGCAGGTGATCGTGCGATGTCATGTTGGCGTCTCCCGTTTGAGACCGCTTGAGGAGCCAAGCGGCGACAGGCCGGAGGCATGAGCGCGTTAGCGGGTCAAGGGTCTGAAAGACGCGTCAGCGTCCCCTTGAGGCGCTAGGAAGCGGTCATGCGAGACTTAGCGACAGCGTGCGGCGTTTGAGGGGGATGAGGGGAAGGTTAGTCGGCGTTACGTTGGCGAGGCCGACTATTGCTTGCAGGGTTTGAGTCGATATCGGGCGCTTAGTGGAAGTTGCGGCCCTTCGGCAGCACTTTCGCCTCCGCGGTCACTATCCGCCTGCGGCGATGCAGGCGCTGATCTTCATTCACGGGGCGGCGCACTTCATCGGCGTTGGCTAGGAAGTCGCCGGACGAGGGCACGGCCGCGCTCAGGCTTTCAAGGTGCGGGCTGAGGTCCACGAGTGAGGTGGCGACCACATGGATGACGCCACTTTGTTTTTGCAATTTGCCCCGCACGCCTAACAGGCGCGAACCCAGCACCACACGGCGGAAATGCTCGAACACCTTCGGCCAGATGATAATATTGGCGACGCCAGTTTCATCCTCCACCGTCGCGAACACCACGCCCTTAGCGCTGCCCGGTCGCTGACGCACGAGCACGATGCCGGATACCTGCACAATTTGGTCGTTGTCCATTATAGCGAGCTGTTTGGCGGGAACATAGCCTTTGTCCGCAAAGGTTTGCCGGAGGAGCGCCAGCGGATGCGCCTTGAGTGACATGCGGATTGTAGCATAATCCTGTAAGACATGCTCGCCGAGGGTGAGCTTTGGTAAAACTACCTCCACCTCTTGTGGCAAAGGCTCGACTTGGCGTGCCGCAAACAACGGCAATCCCGCGAGCATACCAGCGGGCGTTCCCGTTTCGGCGTAGCGGGAAACCTCCCATAATGCGTCGCGCCGATCCAGGCCGATTGAACGAAAGGCGTCGGCTTGGGCCAGGGTTTTCCACGCCGCGACAGGCAGTCCAGTGCGCCGGGCAAAATCGTTGAGGCTTGCAAAACCCTCGCTCCGCGCCGCCATAATCGCCTGGGCGTGCGTCTCCGAAAAACCTTTCATCTCGCGGAAGCCAAGCCGAAGGGCGTGCTTGATTTCGCTTTTTTTGGCTGTTTCCAGCGTGCAGTCCCAGTCGCTGTGATTGATATCGACGGCGCGCACCTCGCCGCCATGCTCACGGAAATCACGCACGATCTGGGCGGGCGCATAAAAACCCATAGGCTGCGAGTTCAAGAGCGCACAGGCAAAAGCGTCCGGGTAATGGCGTTTGATGTAGCAGGAGACATAGACAAGCATCGCGAAGCTCGCGGCATGACTTTCGGGGAAGCCATAGGTGCCAAAGCCCTTGATTTGGTTGAAGCACCGTGTGGCGAAGTCATCCGAATAGCCGTTGAGGCGCATTCCTTCGAGAAAATCGCGCTCAAAGGTGTGGATCGTGCCGACCTTTTTGAACGTCGCCATAGCGCGGCGCAGCTGGTCGGCGCGCGAAGGCGCAAAACCCGCCGCCACGATGGCAATCTTCATGCATTGCTCCTGAAACAGCGGCACTCCGAGGGTGCGTTTCAGGATGCCCTCCAGCGCCGGGCTTTCATATGTGACCTCTTCAAGCTTTTGCCGCCGTCGCAGATAAGGGTGAACCATGTCGCCCTGAATCGGGCCGGGGCGGACGATGGCAACCTCGATGACGAGATCGTAAAATTGTCTCGGTTTGAGGCGGGGCAGCATCGACATCTGCGCGCGAGATTCGATCTGGAACACGCCGATGGTGTCGGCCTTGCAGATCATGTCATAGGTTTTTTCGTCGTCCGGCGGAATGGTAGCAAGCGTGTAAGAGCGGTCGTGATGCGCCTTGATCAGATCGAAGCTTTTGCGGACGCAAGTCAGCATCCCCAAAGCCAGCACGTCGATCTTTAAGAGGCCCAGATCGTCAAGATCGTCCTTGTTCCACTCGATCATGGTGCGATCTTCCATCGCCGCATTGCCGATGGGGATAATCTCGTCCAGCGGCCCGCGCGTGATGACAAAGCCGCCGGTGTGCTGGGAGAGATGGCGCGGAAAGCCGGTCAGTTCGCGGGCAAGGCGCACGGCCATGCGCAAAGTGCGGTCGGCGGGGTTGAGGCCAATATGGCGAATGTCGTCGTCGGTCACGCCCTCTGACCACCAGGCGAGCATCCCCGATAAAGCCCCGATTACGTCGCCGGACAGCCCGAGCGCCTTGCCGACCTCGCGGATGGCCATCTTGTCGCGATAGCAGATCACGGTCGCGACGATGCCCGCACGGTGGCGGCCATACTTGCCGTAAATATACTGCATCACCTCTTCGCGCCGCTCGTGCTCGAAGTCTATGTCGATGTCGGGCGGCTCGCCGCGCTCGGAGGAGATGAACCGCTCGAACAGGAGGTCGATTTCGGCCGGGTTGACGGAGGTGACGCCGAGGCAGAAACACACGGCGGAATTGGCCGCCGAGCCGCGTCCCTGGCAGAGGATGTCCTGTGAGCGGGCGTAGCGGACGAGGTCGAAGACGGTGAGGAAATACCGCGCATAGTCCAGCTCCTTGATGAGGGCCAGCTCGTGCTCGATCTGCGCGCACACTTTATCGGCCAAGCCGCCGGGGAAGCGCTCCGCCGCCCCCGCCCACGCATGGGCCTCCAGCGCCTCCTGCGGGCTGGCGTAAGGTTGATAAGGCTCGTCTGGGTACTCGTAGCGCAGCTCATCGAGCGAAAACCGGCAACGCGCCGCGATCTCGGCGGTGCGGGCGATGGCGTCCTCATAGCCGCGAAACAGCCGCAGCATCTCGGCGGCGGGGCGCAAATGCCGCTCGGCGTTCGCCTCCAGCCGGAAGCCGGCATCGGCAATGGTGCACTTCTCGCGGATGCAGGTCAGCACGTCCTGCAACGGCCGCCGGTCGAGGTGGTGATAGAGGCAATCGCCGATGGCAGCGAGCGGCGCGCCCGTATCTTGCGAAAGCGCGGATAGCGCCATGAACCGCCGGGCGTCCAGCCCGTCGAGACGCGGCGCGCCGCCCAAATAGACCGAGCCGGGAAAGCGGCCCGCCAGCGTTCGCAAGGCTTCGGAGAATACGTTGTCTTGCTGGAAATTAGGCTTTGGAAGCGCGATGAATATTTGCCCCTCGCCATAGGCGATCAGATCGTCCAGCCACAGAAAGCACTGCGCTTTCGGCGCACGGCGATTGCCTGCCGTGAGCAAGCGGCAAAGACGGCCATAGGCGGCCCTGTTTGTCGGGAGGCAGGCGATTTCGACGCCATCCATGAAGATCAAACGGCAGCCGGGGATGAACTGTATGCCGTCGGCTTTGGCCTGAGTATGGCCGCGCACGACGCCAGCAAGGCTGTTCCGGTCGCAGATCGAGATAGCGGATAGCCCTAGCGATCTGGCCTGAACCACCAGTTCCTCCGGGTGCGAGGCTCCACGCAGGAAGCTAAAGTTGGAACATGCGACCAGTTCGGCATATCCGCTCATGCAAAGAGGCCGTGCATGAACCAGCGCGGCTGATCGCTTCCCGGGGCATAAAACCCTTCGCGATAAAGCCAGAAGCGACCGCCGGCTTCGTCCTCGACGGTGTAGTAATCGCGGGGCGGCGCATCGTCTTGGCCCGCGCGCCACCACTTGGCCTCGATGCGCTCCGGCCCTTCCGCCTTGACGACGCGGTGATGCACGCGCCGCCAGGTGAACCGGCTCGGCGGATAGTCGGGCAACTCTGCCATGACGGTGACAAGCTCGGCGCGGGGCAGCAGTACGACCGGGCGCGGAGCGGTGATCGGCCTGATGGGCGGCGTGGGTTTCTGCAACACAGATATGGTGATAGAGGCGCGTTCGGGCATATGGCTTTGCGGGAAGGCGAAGCGGGTCACCGCACCTTCTCCGAGCCTCGCGCTCAAGCAGTCGAACAGCGCGCCGAGTGCATGCTTATCACTGACGCTTTGATCGCCGCCGACGGTTAGATCGCTCTGATCAGGTTTCATGACCTCGATCCGGCGTGCCCGCAGCGCCGCCCCGTCAAACCCGAGCGTTTCATCGAAGCGGCCCTCCAGCACGGTGAAGCGTTCTTTGAACACGCGCACGATATGCGCCGGATCATGGCTGGGCCGGGCGAGCGCGAGGTTCACATCCGCCGAGCCGCCTTGCTTGTCGAACACGGTCAGCGTGAAGCGTCGCGCGCCCTTGCCATCTCCGCAAAGATGCGTTGTTGTTTGCTTGATGAGATGCCGGGTGACCTGCTCGATAGCGTCAAGACTGGTGACGGGTTCGGCAAAGTCGATGCGGCTGCCATAAATCGGCTCATTGTCGAGCGATGTAAGGCCCTCGCCCGCCAAGCCAAGCGCTTGCTCCAATCGCTCGCAAACGGTCTCGCCGAAACGGGAGCGGAGCGCGCCGCGCGGCATGGAGAAAAGCTGGCCGATGGTTTTGAGGCCGAGCCGGTCGAGCAGCGCAGCTTTATCTTCGGCGATGTTGAGCGCGCGAACAGGCAGCGGCGACAGGGCTTCACGATCATCGCCATTGGCGATCGCAGACAGGGGCGTGGAGGCAAACCGCGCCATACCCCAGGCGGCCGCGTGCACGCTGGCGATGGCGGCGCGGCATACAAACCCGACGCGATGGAAGCGTTGTGTAATGTTGCGCAGCAACGCCGCCTCACCGCCGAACAAATGCGCCGCGCCCGTGATGTCGATCCACAAACCGTCATCGCCGTCCGGCGCTACGTGCGGGCTGTAACGGCGGCACCAAAGCGCGAGCCGTTTCAACTCTGCGGCCTCGCCTTGCTTGTCTTTAGGGAGTGCTTTCAGGCTAGGCACGATAGCTGTCGCTTCCGTCAGTAGCATTCCGAGGCGCAACCCCATCCGCTCGGAGCACAAGTTCACGGCCGTGAGACGGTTGCCGCCTTTGCCCGGCCCGATGATCGCCAGCGACCCATCATGCGGCGCTTCTGTTTCCCGTTTCCGCCGCTCGAGCCGGTCGGTCTGAAAATGAGGCAGCCATACGCAGACCTAACGACGCATCGAGTTCGATCTCCCAGGTTTGAGGCGGCAATCCCGCACAGGCTTCCCGCCGCACCGAGAAATGGGGGGCGCCGAGCAACGGCACGGATGAATGGGGGGTGATGACGCCCCGGCTGGATAAGGAGCCGACATGCCATCTGGCCGTTGCGGCAGTCGCATCGCCGGAACCCTGCCTGACGATGAACAGCGGCACGCCGGACTTTTCCTGCCGCAGTTTCAACCGGCGACTGGCGGTGAAGCCGTAGAGTTTTTCGCGGCGGGTGAGCAGCGCAACCACAGCGCCCAGCGCAGCACAAGATGCTGCTTCCTCCAACGCCCAGAGCAGTTCTTTTTCGCGATTGACGGTGACCATGCAAACGCGTTTTGCGTCGATCCTCAAAGCCTGCAAACCCGAGCCGTAGAGTGCGCCATGTTCTTGCGCCTCGCCCGTGAGGGTTGCAATCAACATGGGTTTTCCGGTTTTGCCTGTTATGCTGGCAACCGCGAGCGCAAACGCCATCGTCGCCGTATGATCAGTTGGCGTCTCGCACACCACCTCATGCAAGCCTTTTGCAAATATGCTTGCATCGAATAGGCTTTTGTCCGGGCGGGTCTGACCGCGGGCCGTGTAAAGCAGGCCGCTTGCCGAAAATCGCCGACGGAGTTTTTCGAGCGCCAGGTGTTTATCATTGATTGTCGCCATGAATGCGTTCCTCTTTTGTTCTTAATATGGGCAAGCTTCTTCGGAGTCAACAGTGTTGCCGGTTGTCTAGAATTGAGGACTTTTTGATGTGTGGGCGCTTTACGCAAACCAATGGCGAGTTACCGGGTCTTGAGGTCGTGGTCGAAAGCGCCTGCAAGTTGGCCGGGCCGCGCTACAACGGCGCGCCAAGCCAGGATTTCTGGGCATTCGCCGACATCCTGAAACCGGGCTTTATCATCGCGACCGGCTCATTTGGGGTTTGATCCCGGTCTGGGTGACGGAGGCTGACGGCGGGCGTAAGCCGATCAATGCGCGGTCGGAGACGGTGACGATCCTGCCAAGCTTCCGCGGCCGCTTTCGCTAAGCGCCGCTGCCTCATCCCGTCGACAGTTTCTTCGAATGGCGCAAAACGACCCCACCGAAACAACCATTCGCCATCGCCATGAAAGACCGCGCGCCCTCTGCCCTGGCTGGGATATGATAGAACTGGAAGCATCCCGAACGGGCGAGTACATCCGCACCTTCTGTATCCTGACCTGTCCGGCGAACGCGCTGGTCGCGACCATCCACGACCGCATGCCGGTCATTATCCCAGCGCATGCCAATAATCGCTGGTTGTCACCGCTTGAGGCCGACCCGCGCGACCTGCTCGCGCCTTATCCGGCGGAGCAGATGATGATGTGGCAGGTATCGGCGCGAGTGAGTTCTCCGAGAAATGACGATGCATCAATAGTCAGTCCAGTCCATCCCGAACCGTGAGGTTTTCAGAGCGTCGCCCATACAACGATCTTTCTGCAGAGTTGCACTCAGTGTAGTCAAGCTGGTGATTTCGCGGCAAACGCAAGCATTGCGCCCGCCGCAAAATGCCTGCCGCTTCACTAGCCTCCGTCTGCAAAGCGCCATACACGCAAGCCGAGCGCTTTCGCTTTGTCGGCCAAATTGGCCGCGACGCCCGCGCCGCCAAACACGATGATGCCGGTGGGCAGCGTCTCCAGCATGACGTCGTTGCGCTTGAATGGCGCAGCCTTGCCGTGGCGCGTCCAGTCGGGTTTGAAGACGATCTGCGTCACATGGCGGTGATCAGCCCACCGGGCAGCGATAAATTCAGCGCCGCGGGATGCGCCGCCATGCAACAGCACGATATCCGCGTGCTTGGCCTTCACCCTATCGAGCGCGTCCCAGATGAGGCGGTGATCGTTAAAGGCAACGCCGCCGGTAACCGCGATCCGAGTTCCTATCGGCGTGATCGGCTCGATCTCGGCACGGCGCTTGGAAGCAAGAAAATCGCGACTGTCGATAATAGCGGCGGTGAGCCCGCGCTTCGAGATCAGCGAGCCTGTCCGAGGCCGCCAAGCCGAACCGGTGTGCGCCTCGAATTGCTTCGCCGCCTGATCGCGTAAGCTTGCATAGGCGTCAAGAATTTCGGTGAGCTGTTCTCCGTCCGTGATGAGCTGCTCCAGTTCGACCGACATGACTTCGGAGCCGTCCTGATCGGCTTGCGACCGGCGCTGGGCGCTTTCGTTGGCGTCGAGTTTGGCCGTAAGACGACTGATTTGCGTGTGGAAGGTGTTGGCGATGGGCCACAGCAGCGTGTCGAGATCATCCTCGAGCCGCGTGTCCGCGACCAGCTTGGCAAGGGCGTCAAACATATCACTGAGCGCGGCTTGCGCCGTGTGATCATCCGGCACGGGTCGGTGATCGTGGTGGGGATCGCGCCCACCATAAAGCGCCAGATGGTCGATAAGGCGCGCCGTCGTCGAGTGCGCGCTGGGTTCAGCGCCTGAGTTCTGATCAGTAAAATCAAAGGTCATATCTTGTCTCCTGAAACCTAGGGGGTGAGACGTCCGGCAAGCGGCCCGTCTCTGGCGCGCTAAAGCCGCAGGTGGAGCCGGGGCGCACCTTGGGCCGGAGCGTTAGCGAAAGACGGCGCTTCTCTAAGCGCCGTTGCGCCCCGGATCAGGCGAAGCCGACGGCTGCGGCACAACACGCGCCTCTCTGACGGCCGCCTGTCTGGACGGCCGGAAAAGTTCAAAGGGGATGTACCGCGATTTTGCTGGGAATAACGGCGCGGCGATCCTCAGCCCGCCCTGTTTTGCGCGCTCTCGATGTCCGATAGTGCGAGTTGCGCGATCAAGGCCTGTCGCAGCCGCTCGCGGCCAACGGCGCGCAGGTCGTCGTTGAAGTCCTTAAACATGGGTGTGAGGTGAATAATCGATCCGACGCCGATGTGGCGGGCCCGCTCGTCAAGGCGCGCGGCGGCCCATCGTCCGGCGGCGTCGTTGTCCCGAACAATGTAAAGGCGATCCAG
This sequence comes from Hyphomicrobiales bacterium, assembly GCA_033764775.1. Taxonomy (GTDB): domain Bacteria; phylum Pseudomonadota; class Alphaproteobacteria; order Rhizobiales; family Rhodomicrobiaceae; genus JAWXCE01. The sequence goes on from JANRIQ010000018.1 coordinate 252,953, forward strand.
ATCTGCGGGCGGGTCGAAGGCGGCGAGATGGGCGGCGCTTAATGCCGCGGCGACCGGCATGCCGTTGAGCGCCATGGCGATTGACAGCATCGTTTCGCTGCCTTCACCGACCGCTAGAACACTGGTTGCGCGCCCAAACCGTACGGCGTTCCCGTGCAGTCGCCCTAGCGCCCGGCGCGGGTCGTCGATACTGGCTTTTCGTGGATAGTCGGGATCGAGGAACACGCGTTGCACGCCGGTAACGCGGCCAAGATTATCGGTCACCGCTGCGACAAGTCCAGGAAAAGTTCGGGTCGCATCGTCCGCGCGATAGATGAGGCGCGGATGGAAGCGGACCGCCGCCGCCGCGAGGTCGATGTCGAGCCCGCGCGCCCGGAGATAAGCCTCGCCATGCGTACCGTGAAGCGCCCGCGACCTGGCCCATAGCCGGCGCGCCGCGTCCGCCGTCGAGACGCCGGACCGCTTGGCGCCCGCTGACGGCGCCGGAACGGCCGACGGCGCCAAACTCAGAAACCGCCGCGCTTCGTCGATCGCCTCTTTCAGCGAGGCAAACCCGTGCGCCGCCCGGATCAGATCGAGCAGATCGCCATGCTCGCCCGTGGCGGCGTCCATCCACTTGCCGCGCGCGCCCGGCCCCGCCTCGCGCCCGCGCAGCCGGACGAACAGGCTGCGGCCGGGCGCGTTGAAGACGTCGCCCACGATCCAATAGCGGCCGGAGCGGCGGCCATTGGAGAGATAGTGACGGCAGACCTGCTCCGCGCATGCGGCAAGGGCTTGCGCGGCGTCCTTCGCGTGTGACCCCATGGTCTGGCGCCTTTCTCAGCAAGACGCATCTAAGCGGCGTTGGCTTGGTTTGAGAAGTGGCGAACTGGCCAGCGCTCAAACAGCCGCTCCAGAACTGCGGGGCCGTTGTCTTCGCCGGCAGGCACGAAAAGCCGGAGTTTCCAGGCGATGATCTCGGAGATGAGGCCGAGCGCCTTGAGCTGCGGCACGGCGGTGTCGGAGAAGCCGGTGAGCTCAATGCGATAGGCGCCCATGACCAGTGACCGGCGAAGGATAAAATCGCGTTGCAGGCGCAAACTCTGGCCATGGCGCAGGACGCTGGAGAAAGCCGCCGTCGGCACCATCGGAGACGCGCTCACTCCGATCCCGAATTCTCGAAGTACGTGTTCGAGGATGTCAGCCGCAATAACACGACCAATCAGCCGTTCGCCGTCATCGGTTTCCAGCCGGTAGACGCGCATGGCGTTTTTGCCGTGACCGAGCCTGTCCCAGATCGGCAGCAGCAAGCCGGTAATGAGATGGATCGTGTCATCCGTGAACGGCGGGATTGTTTCAATCTCGTCGTCCCAAGCCTTGCGAAAGGCCGATGCGTCAGAGGCGCGCCACTCTGATTGCGCTAAAGCGTCGACCGTAACGGTGTCGCGTCCCTTCGGCCGGTGTAGGCGCGCCCGGGCGATGACGCCGCCACCCTCGTCAAGTGCGCTCGGGGCGGACGTTGAAACAGCCGCCCGTCCAGAACTCGCGTTGATCAATAACCGGCTCGAAGACCCGGAACCCAGTTCCAGTGCATCCTCCACACCCAAAATCTTGGTTCGCTGCCGGCGGTTGATGGCGACCAATGTGGTCTTCGCGCCCGTGGCCGCATGGGTGAACAATGTTTGCCGTTCGGCGACGCGCAACCGCTCCGCGGTGATCGTCTCCACACCCTGCTCATAGATCCCGGCTGCCATCGCCGCCTCGATGCGCTCCTCGACCAAGCCTTCAAAGACCTCAAACAACCGGTTCTGCAGATCGATGCGAAGCGCCAGCATACGGTTCAGGAACTGACTGATCGGCGGCAGCTCGTCTTTCAGACCGCCTCCGTCATGCGTGAACGTCAATCCAGTCGCTGCCTCGAACTGGGCCGCCGAACAGGCCTCGACCTGTCCGGCCTGGACGTGATGAAAAAAATCGCGCAAGGCGGCCCGCGCATAGGCGCTCTCCAGATTGTCCTCGGCTCGAAATAGACCTTGGCCCCCGGTTGCCCGCGCGCCGCGAGTGATGGCGCCGAGCGTATCGAGACGCCGCGCGATGGTCGACAGAAAGCGTTTCTCCGCCTTCACGTCCGTCGTCACCGGCCGAAACACCGGCGGCTGCCTCTGATTGGTGCGGTTCGAGCGCCCCAGACCCTGTATGGCGGTATCGGCCCGCCATCCGGCCTCCAGCAGATAATGGATGCGGCGGCGTTGGTTCTTTGCGCCAAGATCGGCGTGGTAGCTCCGGCCTGTGCCGCCGGCGTCGGAGAAGACGAGAATGCGCTTCGTGTCGTCCATAAACGCTTGGGCTTCCGAAAGATTGGCCGAGGCAGGCCGTGTTTCGATGGACATGCGCTCCTGGGCCCCATCGATCTGTTTGACGATGCGCCGCGAGCGTCCCGTCACCTCGGCGACGGCGTCCGTCCCGAAATGCTGGATGATCTGGTCGAGCGCGCCCGGAACAGGTGGCAGGCTCGCCAGCCGTTCGATCATCGCATCACGCAGATCAAGCGCGGCGCGGCACTGGACGGGATGCCCATCACTATCCACCACCGGCCGCGACAGCAGATTGCCGTTCTCGTCAGTGTAGGTCTCGTAAAGCTGCACCGGAAACGCATGCGCCAGATAGTCGAGCACATATTCCCGCGGGGTGATGTCTATGGAGAGATCGCCCCATTCTCCGGCTGGGATGTGCGCCAGCCGCCGCTCAAGCAGCGCCTCGTTGGTCGACACGATCTGGATGATGGCGGCATCGCCGTTTTCGAGATCGCGCCTGATCGAGGCGATCAGCGACGGCGTTTTCATCGCCATGATCAAATGATTGAAAAACCGCTGTTTATTCGACTCGAACGCCGAGCGCGCGGCAGCCTTGGCGTGCGCGTTGAGCGCCTTGCCCGCGGCGCCGGTGATATTGGCGGCTTTGAGCGCGGCCTCAAGATTGTTATGGATGATCTGGAACGCATCCGCATAGGCGTCGTAAATGCGAATTTGCTCAGCGGTCAGCGCGTGCTCCAGCATCCGCACCTCGACGCCGTGATAGGAAAGCGAGCGGGCCGCATAGAGGCCGAGCGCCTTCAGATCACGGGCGAGCACTTCCTGCGCGGCGACGCCGCCCGCCTCCAGCGCCGCCACGAAGTCGACCCGGGTCGCGAACGGGACATCGCCCGTTCCCCACAATCCCAGACGGCTCGCATAGGCGAGGTTTTGAACCGTCGTCGCGCCGGTCGCCGAGATGTAGACGATACGGGCGTGCGGGCAGGCATTCTGAAGCCGCAAACCAGCAAGGCCTTGTTGTGATGGCGCCTTGTCTCCGCGCTCGCCTGAACTCCCCGCGGCGTTAGCCATGGCGTGGGCTTCGTCGAAAATGATGACGCCGTCAAAGTCAGGCCCGATCCACTTCAGGATTTGCGCAAGCCGGGACGGCTTGTTGCGCGCCGCGCCCGTGCGCAGCGTCGCGTAGGTGGTGAACAGAATGCCGTCGTTGATGCGGATGTCCGTCCCTTGCGAAAACCGCGACAACGGCGCGATCTGCAGCGGCTCGCCGCCAATCGCCGCCCAATCGCGCCGCGCGTCTTCGATCAGCTTGTCGGACTTCGAGATCCAGACCGCCTTGCGGTGGCCCTTGATCCAGTTGTCGGCGATAATGCTAGCTGCCTGGCGGCCCTTGCCCGCGCCTGTCCCGTCGCCCAGAAACCAGCCGCGCCGAAAGCGGATCGCGCCCTCGCTGCCCTCCGCAGCGGGCGTTAACTTGTCGAAGCTGTCATTGACGGTGAACCATCCGGACAGAAGGTTTTGGTGCGCCTCGCCCGCATAAATCACGCTTTCGAGTTGCGCGTCCGACAGGAGACCGTCCAATAAGGCGCGCCGGGGCAAATGCGGGCGGTAGGATGGCGCGGGCGGCGCGATGGACGCCATGGCCGCCGATTGCACCAGTGGCGTTGGATGCGAACGTGCGCCCGGAATGCAAATCCGCTGCAAGCGATAGAGCTCGTAGAGCGCTCCGCCCCTTGCCGCGCCGCCACCTTGGCTGGCGTCGGTCACGTCATAACGCAGTTCTGTAGCGACCGTGGTGTCAAGGTCCGGGGCAAGAGCTGACGATGATTTTAGGGCTGAGCGCGTTGGCCGTCCCGTGACCGCCAGCCCCCGCCCGATGGCCGACGCCGGTTTGTGAGGCGTGGCGGCCTCGCCGGTTGAGGCTCTGGGCGTAACATCGCGCTCCACAGCCGCGAGCAAATCCCCGGCGGACTGTGCGATGATCAGCGCGCCGCGCGACCGATCAAAGTTGGGTCCGGTTGATTTGTCGATCACTGTTAGCCGAGTCTCGACTTGCGTGCCATGCCGCGCATAGGCTTTGCCCGAAACAATGGCGCTGAAAACCACATGCGCGGGGCCGATCATTGCGAAGGTTTCGCGCCATTTTGGGGTATCGAGATCGAGGCTTGGTGGAGTAATGGCGACTAGGCGTCCACCAACCGCGAGGCGGGCGAACGCCGAGACGATGTGCTTGCCCGCCGCGCCTGTCACGCGGACGTCCACCTGCGGCGAAACCGAAAACGGCGGGTTCATGAGCATGACTGTGGGCCGAATGCTCGGCTCAAGATGATCATGAATATGCTCACCATTATGCCGGGTAACGGACACGCCCGGAAATGCGGCGCTCAGGACTGACGCCCTGACCGCCGCCAGTTCGTTTAAATGAAGGGGCGCACCCGCCAGTTCCGCGAAAATGGCCAGAAGGCCAGTACCAGCCGAAGGTTCCAGAACCAGATCGGATGACGACATCCTCCCGGCCACGCTGGCGACAAAGCCCAATTCAATCGGCGTGGAGAATTGCTGATAAGCCTCGCTCTCCTCCGATCGCCGCGTCTGCGTTGGAAGACAGCCGGCTAGCCGTGACAGCATGACCAGCATGGCGCGAGGTGACCCCAGGGCTTTCTCCAGCATCGCTGGGCCGTGACGGCGCAGAAACAGAACCTCTGCGATCTCCATCGCCTCATAGGCGTCTTTCCACACCCAGGCGCCATCCGCGTCGCTGGCGCCGAAAGCCAACTCCATAGCGGCCCGAAGCGCATTGGCGTCTATGGAGGGGCCACCACAGAGGCCGGCCTCAAGCCGCTCTGCCGCCGCGAACAGGTTGGCTGCAAGACGATTGGGATCGCGCGTCGTTAGAAGCGGTTGAGGCGAACGCGCAGCCGCGAGCGCCGCCTGGGTGAAAGGCAGTGTCATGATAAGTCTCCGGAATGAAAGGCAGGGAGGCCCCCTTGGGACCGGGTAATAGCGGCAGGTAGAGGTGTGAGAATTAGACCCGAGCCGAAACTGATGCCGCTTGCGCGATGATCTTGCGAACGCGCGCGGCCAGAGCGGGCAAATCATCGAGGAGTCGCAGCGGCTCGAAATGATTGGCGCCGCCGCAGAAATCATCGCGGCCGCGGCAGGTCCGGATCAGGATGCCGGTGTCGTAACGGGTCGCCGGCTGACAGACTTGGATGTAATTCGCCTCATGATGCAGGGTGATCTCGCCAGACACGGCAATGCCGCCAAGGTTCGATCGTAGATCGTAATGGCCGGGCGCGAACTGCAAACGCACGGCGAGATGCTTGAGGCGCCGGCTGCCAGCGCGATGAAAAAGTCTCTTCTGTTCCGCGTCGTAGGAACACGGGCGATACCAGTCCATGGACAGGCTCCTCAAAATGAAAACGGCCCGCTTGAAGGGCGGGCCAGAGTTTGGGATGGCGGTTGAATGAACATCAGGCAATCGGCGGCTACCCCGCGAAAGGATCGACAGCCTTGTGGATCGGTTGCGCCCGTCCCATCCACGGCTCGGGCCGCAGGCAGCGCGCCCAGTCGGCAAAAGACGGGATAAAGCCGAGATCCTCACGCACGTGTTGTTCGCCAATGAGACGCACCGGCACAGCGCGACCGGTGGAGAGTAGGAGTGTCGGGCCGAAGAAGCGCTCCGCCATGAACATGCCTTCGGCATGGTGACGGAGTGCGCGATGGCGAAAGTCGCAGATCAGCATCTTCGATTCGTCGAACCAGCTATGGATGGCGAGATAGTCATCCGCCGTTCCGCCCCATTTGTGCACCGAAGACAGGGCGTGATGAAAGGGATGTCCCATATTTGCACCTCAAAAATTATGGCTTGAAAAGTCGACCTCGGTCCGGCGCTCGTTGTAGTCGAGGGTGATTGTCCCAGCTTCGACATCGAAGCAGCACTCGCCGAACGCGCCATCCTCGTTCCCCCAGCCGCTGTGGGTTTGCTCCAGGAAATCGTAGCAAAGCGTTTCGATGGCTTCCGCAAGCGCCACCTCGATTGTGTCCTGACCCGAGGCGTCTTGATTGATCATGTAAAGCGTGAGGCCTACGCTTGGCAGCGAAGTCTCAGCCTTCGCGGCGTTTAACGCGGTTATGGTCTCGATCTGGCCGCTATCGCCCGCGCCGTCGAAGTCGGCGATAACAAGAGCGATCCCATGCGGTTTCAACGCATGGAATAGCGCGGCTTTGTTGAGCGGTATTGGTTGCACGGCCAACGCCGTTTGGCGGTCGGTGGCGGCAAAGTAGTCTTGATACGCAGCGCTCAATGACAGTGTCATCGGATAAACTCCTGTAAGGGTGAAGTCGCTATTCGGCGGCAATCGCTTGGGGCTGCTCGTCTGCGCAGTCGCCAATCGCGCCCATCAGAAACGCAGGTAAATCGTCGGCCGCCGCTGCATTTTTATCCGAACCGTTTCTACCAAAAGCGTTGTCGGTTCGCAGCGGTGCCGGCAGCCAGCCGCAACCGTCGAGCAGACGTTCGGCCTCACGCGCCATGTCGTGTTTTTTGAGATGATCGATCAGGCGGACCGCCTGATCGCCCCTCGCCTCGCGCACCGTCTCCAGGATCTGCAGCTTCGTCACGCGGCCGAGAAAAGCGTCGACGGTTGCCGCCCATCCGGCCGCCGCCATATCGAGGCTGACCGCGCAGCCCAAGGCCGCGGCGTGCCCGCGCGAAGCGGGGCGCCCGTGCCATGGGTCAGACACCGCGTTCACCGTCAGTCCAGCGCAATACGCCAAAAGCTCAGCCCTGTGATCGCAGTCGAGCGTCAGAAGAAGGCCCCAAAGATCGGCGGGATCGGCTGGAAGTGTCGCCGCCCAATGCGCATGGCGTTCGTCGAGGCTTTCGGCGATATGCGCCAATCCAGAATGCGTCTCGTAGCGATCGAGCGGCATCGGCTGCGCCTCGATCTGCAGGCAGGTTTGATCGCCGCCGCGCGTGTAAAAAACCGCAAGCACGAGCGCGTGGAGAACGGCAATGTGCGCAATCTCGGGGTTAGCGGCAAGCCGTTCGCGCAACACGAGGGTTTGCTGGGCGGTCAAATCCGCGACAAGCCGATCAGCCAGCTTTGTCGAAGTTGCTTCCACTTCGTCATCGCAATCTTCGGAGTGCACCGCAGCCGCAGCGGAGGCGACATGGGCTCCGGTAACGCCGGTCTCGCGAGATTGTGCGTCGCGGCCATTCGCGGCCTGCGGCTCGTCTTCGCGACGCACCAAACCGCGCTCGATCCTCGCTGCGCCGTTCCAATTCAGGCTAATCCGGGCGCCGGCGACCGACATCTCGGCGGGTGCATAAGCGACAGGCCAGTTTTCGAACTTGGCGAGCGCCGCTTCGAGGGTCTCCAGCCGCGCCGCTTTATCGTCGGGGATGTCATCGCAATTGGCATAGGTGTCTTGAATGTCTTCGTACTCCGCGAGAAGGGCCTGATGCTCAGTTTTCTCCTCCGGCGTGAGGGCAATCTCGATGCCCGGCAGATGCCGGAAGCGATAGGACGCGCCGTGCCCGAAATCGAGCGCGTGCTCCACCCATTTCCAGCCCTCGGCACTTACCTCGTCGGCTGTTTGGCTCAACTTCTCGTTCACAAGGCGGTCGAGAAGGCCCGCGTCGTCAAACCAGCCACTGTCTTCCTCGTCGAACAGATCGCGCAAGATGACGCCGCCTGCCGCTTCATAGGCTTCCGCGCCGATCAACCGCGCCCGCCGGTCGTCATGCCGGACGGCGCCTTCGGTCAGCATCCGCCGGATGCGGTGCGGCCCGGCATCGGGCAACGCCTTGATCGCCGCCCATACGGTCTCCTGCCGTTGATGATCGTCCGTGACGCAAAACGCGACGAGTTGGTCGAGGGTCAGGTCATCGCTCGCATACAGATCGAGCAGTTTGGGCGATGCAGCGGCGAGTTTCAGGCGCTGGCGCACCACCGCCGGGGTGACCCCGAACGTGGCGGCGATCTCTTCGATGCCTTGGCCTTCATCATCGATGAGCCTGCTGAAGGCGCGAAACTGGTCGAGCGGATGCAGGCCCTCGCGCAGCACGTTTTCGGCAAGACTGTCCTCGACAGCCAACCCATCGCGGCTTACGATGCAGGGGATAGGCGCGGTCTTGGCGAGGCGCTTCTGCTTGACCAGCAGCCCAAGCGCCTGGAAGCGGCGGCCGCCAGCCGGAACTTCAAAGGCGCCGGTCTCCGCGCCACTCGGGTCGAGCACCGGGCGGACATTCAACGATTGCAAGAGCCCCCGCCGGGCGATGTCGTCGGCGAGCGCCTCAATGGAGAGCCCCGCCTTCACGCGGCGGACATTGGCCTGGGACAGAGTCAGCTTGTTGAAGGGGATATCTTGCGACGGGTTCAGCGTCAGTTTTGAGGGGGACATTTCGGGTGATCTCCGCGACGGCCGGGGAGGAGCCACTCTCCTCTCGCCTCCAAACCGTCACACCCCCAAAAAAACCTCTCTGACTTTCGCGGCCTAATACGAAGGCCGACAACTGGAAGCGACATATGCGTAATCTAAGTCGCGTATTTCACATCTTATAACGCCGAAATTGTAACGCCGAAATTGACATTGTATTCGGGGGCAGACTGTTTGTGGGTCCGGTATGTCGGATGTTTCGGCAAAGCTCGATGAACGACGAGTTGTGGACTTACTTTTAATTTTTTACGCCAATCATTGTTGTGTTGGTATCGTGACGCTCGGAGTCATGAGTCGAAAATGGCCAAAACAGACGACATAAAACGACTTATTGGTAGCTACGGCAGGCCCGAGGCGTTTCGCTCTGCAGCGATGCAGATTATAGCAAGCGTCGAGAAGAGCCGTAACCCCAAGCTTGCGCTACCCCTGCGACAAGCTCTCGATGCCAATGTGGGAAACGGAAGCTTGGAGCCGAAGTCGCTTGCGACCCTTGCAAATGCGACGGACACTGCGGACGAACTTCTAGAGGTCATTGAACCTGCGCGAGATCGGAGCCAGATCGTTCTTTCCAAAGAAGGACAATCGCTCGTTGATGGTCTCATCGAAGAGCATCAGCGAAGTGAAGAATTGCGCCGTCATAACCTACCAATTCGTAATAAGATTTTGTTCTGCGGCCCGCCTGGATGCGGGAAAACTCTTGCAGCTGAGGTGCTTGCTAGGGAATTATCCCTGCCACTCTACACCGCAAAACTTGACGTAATTATTTCATCTTTTCTCGGCGAGACTTCGTCTAACCTAAGGAAAGTGTTCGATGTTGCAATGAGGCGACCTTGCGTCCTATTTCTCGACGAATTCGACGCTTTGGCGCGCAATCGTAGCGATGGCTCCGAACATAACGAACTACGCCGAGTCGTGAATACCCTACTAATGTTCGTCGACCGATTTAAAGGTCGCGGTTTAGTGATTGCGGCCACGAACCTCGAAAGCACTCTGGACTCCGCAGTATGGCGTCGTTTTGACGAAGTGATCGTTTTTGATCCGCCAGGCGAACGTGAGATTACGACAATGCTCGCCCTGCGTTTCCGCAATTTTCCAGTCAACTTTGACCTCGACAAGCAAATCTCGAAACTTCGAGGCATGAGTTATGCAGAGATCGAGCGAGTCTCGCTCGAAGCCACGAAAAGCGCAGTTCTAAAACGGCGGAAGGTTGTCAGCGAAACCGAGTTTGCATCCGCAATCAAGTCTGAGTTACGACGAAAAGCCGCCCCGAAGCGGGCTTCCGTTTCTTAAAGAAATAAAATCAAACATGGCCGAATTTGATCATCTTCCGCTGGTGCGATTGCCGCGCCTGGAGCCTCATCGCAAGACTGGTGGTTTTCCACCACCGCCAAGCCGCAACCGCAAGGTTTGGGGCGCCAGGATCCGCTCAGAGCTTGATCGCGCAGTCGTCGCCCAAGTGAGCCGCCAAGCCATTCCTGGAATTGACCCAAGTTTGATATTAAAAGTCAGCATGACAAGCAACTTGGCAGAAGAAGAGTGGCGCCGCTCTGGTTTTCAGATATTAGCGCAGGATCGTGCTCGCGTTCTAATCTTGTTTTCAACCGATCTCGAATTGACCGAATTTCGAAGGCGTCTCGAGAGCTATCAAAGCGGCCCTCTTACGGACAAAGGCAATCCGTCTCACAATGGGTTGTTAGCCCATATTGAAAACGTTGAATCGATCTCACCCGAGGATCGATTGGGACCTCGCATACAACAACAAGGCATTGAATCAATTACCTCTATTGATGGGCGCAAATCCTTCATCGTGGATGTTGAGGTCTGGAGCGCCGAGAGTCGTTTGAGCTGCGAAGTCCGGACCGGTAAAATTATCGAGTTCGTAGAAACCGAGGGTGGAGACGTTCGTAGCAAATATGTCGGAGAGACTGGGGTTATTGTTCTCCGTATTGCACTAAAAGGAGCGCTGCTTCGGAAACTTTGCCATGTTACGGAGATCGCGCTCATTGACTTACCGCCGAGACCTGATTTCGGACCAACCCAGGTGTCTGGGGTTACAATTTCTGACGTCGGCACGCCGAAAGCGCCACCTCCGACCGCGCCTTTGATTGGAATAATCGACAGCGGATTAAGCAAACATCCATTGCTTGAAATGGCGACGATTGACAGTTTTGGTGTGCCGCAATCCCTTGGAGACGCCGATACTAACGGACACGGATCCCGCGTCGCCGGTATCGCGCTTTACGGTGATGTGTACGAGCGGGTCACACTCCAAGACTTTGCGGCGCCTTTTGGCATTATAAGCGCTCGTGTTGTTAATGATCAGGGCCGGTTCGACGATAAAGCTGTCATTGCCGAGCAAATGGAAAACGCGCTGAAAGAGCTTCATGCGCGAGGCTGCCGCATTGTCAACATCTCCCTTGGGGACGCCGACAAAATCGCCTACGCGGATGGTCGCGCCACCCCTTGGGCAGCGACACTAGACCGAATGACAAGAAGCTTAGACATTCTTGTCATTGTATCAGCGGGTAATAGCGCAAACGGTACAAGGGCTCCTTGGGGAAACGTGCCCGATGGAATCGTGACCGGCTATCCACGATACCTATTCGAGCCGGATAACCGGATTATTGACCCCGCTATGGCTGCTTGCGTGCTGACCGTAGGTAGTCTAGCGCACGGCAATGGCCTGCGCATCGACCCATTTGAGACGGTTGATATTCGCCCACTCACGGAACGCGATCATCCAACTCCAATTACACGAGTTGGGCCAGGCATTAACGGCGCTTTGAAGCCGGAATTGGTCGATTATGGCGGTACCGCTGTCTTTAATGGAGGAACACAGAAATTAATGGTCGGTGCAGACTGGGACAGCGCCGGCATCGTGACCCTACGGGCAAACTATCGAGATGCATTATTTACCGCCGCGACCGGTACATCGATGGCGGCGCCTAGAGTTGCCTTCAAGGCTGCATTGCTACTTCGCAGATTTCCTGATGCATCCGCCAATTTACTGCGCGCTTTACTTGCAACTTGCGCCTCAATCCCCGACGTCACAATAAAGAAACTTGAAGGCGCTGCTGATGATGCGGCGCGGCGATGTTGTGGCTACGGAACACCGAACGTGGAGAAAGCGCTTTCGTCCGAGGAGCGTCGCATTATCCGGTTTGCCGATCGCCAGACACTTGAGATAGATCAATTCGCTTTGTACGAGGTGCCAATCCCGGAAGACTTTAGACGCGTTAAAGGCCGACGTCACATCCGTGTGACCCTTGCCTTTGATCCGCCGGTACGACACACGCGCCTAGAATATCTCGGTGTGCGCATGAGCTTTCGTTTGATCCGCGGAATGAAGCAGGACCAGATTTACGAGCACTATAAACAGCGCCCAAAGGGCGAAGCGTGGCCTGACCTACCAAACTGCAATAAATGCAAACTCGATCCCGGCTATGACGCGCGGTCAACAGGAACATTGCAGTCAGCGACACTGGTCATGAAACGGGGCGTCGAAACCTATGGCGACACCTACTATCTCGCCGTATTTGCCGATCGGCGGTGGGCCGGCCAGGAGATTCTCTCTCAGAGCTATGCCGCCATTGTCGAGCTAATGCACGAAGGCGAAGTCAAGCTATATCAGCAATCTCGCTTGCGCGAGGAAGAACGGCAGCGAGCGCGTCAACGTAACTCCTGAGTTTAAAAACGTATCGTTTTCGCCGGGAACAGCGTTCTGATATGCGCGAGATGCGGTGTGCGGGCCTGAGAAAACGCCGTCATTTCGACCATTGCGCCTTTTGCGGGAGCCTCGCGGCCTGGCCGCATGTTGAACTCGGCGTAATGAACTCGGCTTTTGGCGCTTTCGATCACGGCGTAATGCCGGTCGGAGAGATCATCGGCGAGCCCTGTCGCGACGATTTTTCCTCGAATGCTATCGCCAGCTTTCGCTGCGTCGAATAGCGTGACGGTTTGCGATGGGCGGCTCAGGCCGGCCTCAGTCAACGCGCGTCGAACGCGCTCATAGGCTTCCTGCCTGCGACCGAGATCACAGAGCTTTTCAGCCGTAGACGGCTGAATGGCGAAGACGCCTCGGCGCTTTTCCTCCGCCAGCCCCAAGGTCGAAAGCGTCTTGAGCCGCGCGATGAGATGGACGCGGGTCTCGTTTGGCGTTCCGGCAGGCGCCGTCCAAATGCCGCGCTCGGCGGTTTTCAGGATGCGAGCGTCGAGGGCCGTGTAACCGTGGCGCGCGGTTTCGCGTCGCACGCGGTTCAACCGCTCGAGCGCTGTCTCAGGCCCGAGTTCCAAAGTGACAAGCTTCTGTGCGTTCAACCGGATAGCGTGGCTGATATAAGCGGGCGAGATGACAAGATCTTTGCCACGATCGGTCTTCCCGCGAATGATGACATGAGCATGTGGGTGGCCGGTGTTGAAATGATCCACGGCAACCCATTCGAGCTTGGTGCCCAAATCTCGCTCCATCCCCGCCATCAGATCGCGGATCACGGGTTTCAGCTCGGGCAGCTTCTCGCCGTCCTCGGGCGCGACGATAAGCCGGAACTGATGACGTTCACCTTCCGATCGAGCCATAAAGCGTTTGCCGTCAGTCGCATCGGACGCCTTGTCATAGAGCAAACCACCCTCGCCTTCGCGTGTCACGCCGTCTCGCTGGAGGTAACGTAGGTGGACTTTGGCAGCTTTCAGATTTGCCCCACGATGACGTGCAATGCGAGCTTTCACCACGACCCGTCGCGCGCCTTTGGGCGGTGGACCCGAATCCACGAGCGCGCTTGCCCCGCGTCCCAGGCCGAAATTCATGGCTTTAGGTGCGCCCGTCCTGCGTACCAACCTGCCGCCCCGGCCAGCCTCCGCTAGCACCTGGGAAACGAAGCGTTTGGATTTGCCCGGTGTGCGCTCGCGAATTTTTCCCAGTTTCGGCGTGAAAGTGTCGTTGACAATCATAGTGTGAGGTCTCCGTTGTGGTTCAACGGACAAGCCTAGTTTTAAGCCTCCACTCGCACACTCGGCAAACGCGTGAAATGGCAGGCAATAGGCATTTCCACTTTCGACGATCGTAAACGACTTTGAACGATGCATCTGTTGCCCAGTCGCAATGCGTTAGGCGGCCAAGCCGAAGGCCAAGACGTGCGTGTTCCGTGCGGCTTGGGGCTTGTCCCAGGACGCCGACGCGGCGGAATAGCAGGCAGCCGCGCAACGCCCGCGCTATATTGGAGAGTGGCTCTTTATTCGATAGACCCCCGACCGCAGCAAGTTCCGATTTTCCGGGCGATTGCAGTCTGACGCCAGAAGAGGTCATAGAAATCAGATCGTTAAATCATTTTGATGGCAACAAGAATACCGTGGCATCAATACGCGCCTGGTATTTCAATGACTTAGACCTAACCGATGGCCTCTTTTATCTTGCAATCCCTCTTTCCTCGTTGGTTAGCGCTTTTTAATGCTTCAGACCGTTACCTGGCACGGCTCGCCCATCGTTGTGACACTCGGTTATCGGCGCCACGCTGGAGCCAAACGCGGGGAAGGTTTAAGAGTTGAGGAAATGCCAGACACCATGATGCCTCCCTCAGCGAATAACGAGCGAGTCGGGTTACGGATATCTCAAAGTTGAACAGTCCCGAGCGGCACAATGATTCACTATAGCCACCAGGAAAAAAATTTGCGGGGATGTCGTCAATCTCGCTCGCTCACCAGCCCCTTCAGTAAATCGACCGGATCGCTCTCCAGCGCCGTAGCCAGGTCAATAAACTCAATCACATCAAGCCGACGCTCTCCGCCTTCGGTCTTCGCGACGAACGATTGCGGTTTTCCAAGACGCTCGGCCAGTTCACCTTGAGTGAGACCCCGTGACCGCCGAAGTTCGACGAGCAGGGTCTGGAGACGGATATGACGCGGCGACCGGAGCGATTTGGGCATTCAAACCAGCGTTCGGGTAAAGGCTGGCCGCGAAATAATCCCAATCCCGGATTATCCCATTTTGGGATAATCACAGAGCAGTGCCCGGGAATAATGCAGGTAGACTCTGCGATGCGATCAAACGGGATGCATTATGCAATTGATATGATATGTACATGATCGCCGATGGCTGCCGAAGAGACGGCGTTCCGGTGTGATGTCCCAAACGAACACAATAAGCCATGAAACAATCGCTGACGGTAACTTCCTACTTCGATCTGACCGACGACGCAGACGGCTATCGAGCTGGCCTTTGCGATCATGAGGGTCGTGGCGTCGGCGTCGAGGCGCTGCTTGACGCGGCAATCGTCGAGCCGGTTGTCCTAAAAAAAGCACAACTCGCCATCGGTATGGCGCCAGACGGCGTCTTTTCAATCCACGCCGATGGGTTGAGCGAAGAGGTCTTGAGTCTATTGCGCGCATCGGGAGTTTTGAGCACCCTAAGCCTTACCGATGCGGTGCGCGCAGCGCTCGATCCGGAATTGCTGGCGCCGGACGACGACGCAAAACAGGAGATCGCGGTTCTGTGCCGGGAACTCGAGCAAAGTCTGGAGATGGCCAGAAGCGCCGCTGCCCTTGTCGGCCACGACCAGAAAAAATCCTCCTAGAATAGTTTCTGCGCCCGCCCGAGGATCCCGCTCATGGACATGACGCCAAAATAGCGGCCGTCAAAACTTGCCGGATGGGCCCCGAGAAGAAAAACCTCATCGCTCGCCAAAATTCGGCACCCACTCCAGCGCGGCATAGGCTGCCGCTTTTGATCCACGCTATAGGCGGTAGCGACCGTCTCATCATTGATGGTTATGCGACGTTCGATACTGCAAACTTTATCGCCCGGCAGCGCCGCAACCGGCTTTATTATCGGGGCATAATGCGGAAGATAACTTCGCGCTGCTGCGAAATCCCGCCAGCACAATGGTAAAGTGAGTAGAACATAGTCGCCGCGCACCAACGCCTGCCGATGGCGCACTGCATAAAGCCCTAAGGGCGCGCTATCTGATGCATTCCAGACAAGCAACGGCGCAACTGGGAGCGACGAGACTATAATAGCTAGGACGCCTGCCACCGAGGAAAGCGTGACAACATGATGGCGCCGGATCAACCGATTTCACCGGATGAGGCGCGCCGCCGCCGGCTTTCCGACCATGCGACGACCTCGTCCCGATGATAGAAGATGCGTCCGCCATGCTTGCGAAAGCGCGGGCCGATACCCTGCCATCGCATGTTGTCCAGGGTTCGTTTCTTCAGACGGAGATAGATGGCGGTTTCGTCGATATTCAGAAATGGCGAAGTGATCTCGGACATGGCGTGCCTTTCGAATGGCTGCAATGTCCTAAAATAGCTTCGTCATTCTCGAAGCTTGGAGTGTCGAACGCTGCGGATGTCTCAACGCCACTCGCCGCTCAACAGCGCTCGATAGCCGCCGTCCCGCATCTCCTTGCCGCGCGCCAGCGCCCGGCGGACGCGATCCTTGAGGGCCGTATTCGCGCGCCAATCGACCGCCGCTCTCGCATCGCCCACCAGAATGCCAGCAATGTCCCGATAGGTTGCGCCCGCTTGAGCCCCGTCAAGGGCGATAAGCGCGTCGCGGAGCGCCAGCCACCGTGCAGTCCACGGGCGTTCCGATGCCATCTCACCTGGAGCAGCGATGAGAAATTCCTGGAACAGCCTTAAGGCTTCGATGCCGGGTCCAATATGAGCGCATCCCGGCACCTGAAAACTCAAACGCACATTCGAAAAAATCGACGCTCCCGTGATCGTTAATGTCAGTGTGGCTTGGCCCCGGCTGACGCGAAGATATTGTTTGTCTCCGATCGTCAGCAAGCTAAGAGCCACGCCGCGCTCGGCGAATCCCGTCAGTGTAAGGACGACATCGACGCTTTCGCTCGCTATGCAGGCGAGCGACGGCGCGCCGGTTTCATGATGCCAGAATAGTTGTGGGCAGGGCGCGGGGAGTGCTGGATCGGCAAAGGTAAGACAGCCCCAACCTTCTGCGGCCGGACAGTTGCGGTTTTGTCGGATGATTAGAACACCGTTTTCAACGGCTTGCGTGACGGTAGAAATCGCCAAGCAAGCGCGATAATCCGCGTGATAGTGACGATTGCGGCGCAGGAATTCCCAAGCGCAATCCGCTTTTGACAGGGTGCGCACATACTCATAATGGGCCAGTTTCGGCGGCCACGAGGGAGTGATTGGTCCGACGTCAATATGTGTCTTGGGCCTGGGGCGATCTCGATCAAAGGGCATGACAGCTTATGGGTGTAGGCTTGAAACACATGGTGATCATTGAAGTTGCGGATGTGCCGCTACAATTTGTCTCAAATAAGAACTAACAAATCTACATCTAAAGTTTTACCGACAAATATCTCAGATGCGTGCGTTGCCGTGCAAGCGCGAGCAGTTCGCGGCGCGACGCTATAAGTTTTTACCGCATTGGCGGCGCCGCAGCACTTGAGAAAAACGCCCCGTCCGGAGACGGGGCGCTGGCCATTAATCGCCGTTCCGGCGTGACCAGAGAAGGTTCAGGCTTTTGCCGTCTTCGGCCTCGAGCAGGGAGGCATAGACGGGGGCGGCCCAGGTCGGATCGTCAAGTTTGACCGAAATGTACTCGCGCCCTTCAGTTGAGGTTTTCTTCCAAGCCGCGCCGAGTTCGGTTTGGCCGGCAAAGACGCGATAGTCTGGCGCCTTGTCGCTCAATTTTTCGGTGGGCCTGATTTCGGCCTTGACCTTGAGGCTCAAGGTTTTGATTGTGCCGATAAAGCCGTCACCGGATTTCGAGAAGTTGCCGATAATCGCCATTGTAGTCTCCTTTGAATAGTCCGCGCCCGCGCCTATCGCGGCCGCGATGGCGATCCTCGAGCGGCAAAACGATCAGCCCGCACCCCTGTGGTCGCAGCGCAGCGGAGAGCGGCAGTGGCTCAGGCTTTCTTGTCTTGCGCGAGGAATGACGCCGTCTCCGGCGGCAGGGGAAGAAAGCCGTGGCCACGCCGTTGCGGGAGGATGATCGAGGCCCTTGTCCGGTCTTGACGCTTTATCGCCGTCAACAGCGGCGGCATAGGCCGGCTGCGCGGAATCAAAGACCGGAGACTGCAAATGTGACGATAAGGTCTTCTTTATCGTGAGGGCGTTTCTGCGCGATCATGCGGAGCTTCATAAGACGAGACTTTCGGGCCGAAAAACCGAATGACCTGCAAAGTAAATTCGCATCCAGCCAAAGCAAACTCGGCGAGGGCCAGTAACTGAAACGGCGCGCTACACCGGTCAAGTGGGCCGTGGCGCCGCAAAACGAAACCCTCGCAACGGCTGGTTTCGGCGAAACTGAAGCCCGAACACGTCCAAAGTGGCAGTTTGCCAGCGCCTCGACTTCTGACGGGGCGTTTTGGCGTGCGTGAGAATAGGCCACTTCAATGCCGACCCCATTTTAGATCCAGAATTGCTCGGCTTTACTTTAGCTTGATATTTAGCTCTCCCCTTTTCCCGGCTCATCATAGTGCCTGTTGCGACATCCCAGTGAATACTAAGCCGGGAATAATCTGTCTAAGCCGGACGATACACGTTTTCTTTTTAAACTTAAGGCTGCTTTCCGCACCACCCTCATGAGTAAGCGAACGACGAAAGCTATTGTTTACTTTATGCCTCGGTTGATTCGTTTCCGCGACGCTCCGTTTTATCTCGGCATGGACAGAAATCGATTCAACCGAGATGTAAGGCCCTCGCTCACAAAGCTTCCCATCGGAAAACAAGGCATAGCTTTCGACCGCCATGAACTCGACGCATGGGTGGATGACTATAAATCCCGCAACGGGCGTCCCAACCCGACATATGGAGAACGGACATGGGACGCAAAAAACTCCCCGGCCTCGTCAAACGCGAAGGGGTCTGGCACATCGATAAACGCATCGGCGGACAGCGTGTTTGCCGAAGCACTGAAACAGGTGAAATGCAAGAAGCGGAACGACACCTGAACCGCGTGATGGAAGAAATTCGACAGTCTCAAGTTTACGGCGTGCGCGCGCCTCGTCGTTTTGCAGAAGCAGCGGCGAAGTTCGTTTTGGATAACCAGCATAAGCGAAGTCTGCATGATGACATCTCTCAACTCAAAATGCTCATGCCTTGGATTGGAGAAACCATGATTGATCGGATCCATCGCGGCACGCTGGACCCTTGGCTCGCTCAGCGCCAGGCAGAAAACAAGGCGGTTGGAACAATAAATCATGGACTGAAAATTGTTCGCCGCATCCTCAATCTCGCGGCATCGGAATGGGTCGACGAGCAGGGTCTCACCTGGTTGCTCACTGCGCCAAAAATCAAGCTTATCCCGGACACGGGGAAGCGTCGACCTTATCCCTTAAACTGGCAAGAACAGACCTGCTTCTTTGGCGAGTTGCCGGATCATCTCCGGCAGATGGCTCTATTTGCCGTGAACAGCGGGTGCCGTGATCGCGAGGTCTGCCGATTGCGCTGGGAGTGGGAAATCGATGTGCCGCAATTGGGCAAATCGGTCTTCATCATCCCTGGATCGCAAGTCAAGAATGGCGATGAACGGCTGGTCTTGCTCAATACTATAGCCACTCAAGTCGTTAACAACCGACGGGGTATTCATGCAACCCACGTGTTTAGCTTCCGCGGCAAGCCGATCGACAGAATGCTGACTTCTGCTTGGAAGCGTGCGAGAGAACGCGCCGGCCTGCCGACGTTTCGCGTGCATGACCTCAAACATACGTTCGGCCGACGGTTGCGAGCAGCAGGCGTCAGCTTCGAGGACCGACAGGATCTGCTGGGACATCGCTCCACTAGGATTACAACGCATTACTCTGCAGCCGAACTTCAGGTCTTATTCCAGGCTGCGGAAAAAGTATGCGGCGACGAAAATGAACCGCAGATTGTTATCTTGCGGGGAACAATCCAAGGTGGGTCACGCAAAACTCACGCAAGGCCTGTTTTGGAACTCTTAACTTCGGCCCGCAAGCCATTGAAAACATTGGTGAGCCCAGATGGATTCGAACCATCGACCTACTGATTAAAAGTCAGTTGCTCTACCGGCTGAGCTATAGGCTCTCACAAAGGCGGGAGCGCATGCGGATTCTCGCACAGCGCTTGCGTTATTAAGCAGCCGTCGGCGCGCCCGTCAAGTCGCGGAGGGGCGCCTGGGGCATTTTTACCCGCTTGCCGGTCAGCTTCCGGCGCCGTCGGCGGGCGGTTTTGGAAACCACGGCTTGTGCGTCAGCGACGAGGGTTGCTTTGTCGATGGATTTTCCAGATATCGGTTGTTGCGCGGCTCGACAGCTTCAGCCGGGACAGGGCGGCGACGCCAGACGACGGTGACGAACGCGGTCAAAAGTCCGATCACGGTCGCCAGCACCCCGAAGATCGGGTCGATCGTTTGCGCGCGCGAGACGATCCAATCCCATGTGCGCACATCCACGTCAATGGAGGCGTCGAGCGTTTTGATAAGCACCGGCGGGCGCACCTCGCCCCCGGTCTGCAGATGGGCGAAAAGCTGGAGGCGCAGGCGTTTGGAGGCGCCGGTTTCCGTGGGCGTGGCGAGCCATGTCCACACCACCGGCTCGGCAGTCGTCACGAGGCGCTGCTGCGGGCCTTCCGGGTCGATGGCGAAATCCGCGCCGATGAGGCGGGCGGACATGAACTGCGTGACCTTCGATGCGCCCTGCTTCACCTCGCCCTCAAGCCCTTTCATCGCGTCGGAAGGCGCATCGGGAGGGGCGGCGCCTTTCCAGTCGGTGCGCAAAACCAGCGAAATCTCGGTTTTGCGGCCCTGATACATCACCTTGGGGTGGTTGTACTCGAGCGGCTTCTCCTTGAGGGCGGCCAGGAGCGGCGTGTAATCGGTGCAGTTTTCGAGCACGCCCAACTCGCGGCATTCGTCGCTCACCGGCTGGGGCGCCGGCGCGGCGGGAGGCGGCGGGGCGGCTGCGGCCGCTGGAGCCTCGGCTTGCCTTGGAGCGGCGCCGCCGCCCTCGGCGGAATTGGGCGACGCAACTCCGGCGCCGGAGGCGGATCCATCCGGCTTGGGTGCGGCGTAGCCGCTGCGAGGCGCAGTGCGCGGAGCCCCTGTCGAAACGCTGGGCGACGCTCCGTCCGGCGCTGGACGGGCATAGCTGTTGCGCGGCGCGTAACCCGAAGGCTCGGTCCGAGCCTTGGGATCGGCTTCGGCCGGGCGAACGGCACCCACCTTGGGCGGCTCGGCGTGCGCCGGCGCGGCCTCGGCCTCCGTCTGGGGTTTCAACGCGTCGTCCGAAGCCGATTTCAAGACGATCTCGCCATCGTCCGAGGCGTCCCTCGCGTCGCTTTCCTCGATAGCGAGCCTTGCCCCGCCCGCCATCATCGTGGGTGCGAAAAACTGCGCCTTCAGCGCCGCAAGCGCCGCATGGGCCGCTTCGTAACGCTCGGCGGCGAGATCGGCGGCGGCGGCCTCCACAGCGCGCCGCAGCGCCTGCTCCGCCGGTGCAGGCGCGGCTCCGTCCGCCGCTTCCCGCAGGGCGTTGAGGGTTTCGCCGATCGCGTCGATCTGTTGGCGCGCGGCGCGGCAGAAGGCGGCGTCGAAGTAAGCGGCGGCCACTTCGGCGACGCGCGGGTCGGCGGCGAACGGCGCGAGAGCCTCGGCCCGCCATGCGGAGAATGGCCGGGCGCCGTCGTTCAGGGCCGCTTGCGCCAGCCTGTCGAGTTCGGCGGTTTGCGCGTACGAGCCGGGCTGAGCCGTGCGCGGGCACCCCGCCGACGCATGAGCGTGAGGAGCCAGGAAGATGAGGACGAGTGCGACGCGTAGCAGCATGACGATCTCCGCCCCAAAAAAGCGACACAACATCGCTTCTCCCATAGCACAATCAAAATGACGGCGTTAAGAGTCCGCGCCTTCTGGCGGCGCTTTTCTTGCGTAAATGCGACGAACCTTGGCGGCGAACTCCGCAAAGCGCCCTTCCGCGATGGCCGCGCGCATCGCCGCCATCAAATCCTGGTAGAAATGCACGTTCGCCCAGGACAAGAGCATGGGGCCAAGATACTCGTCAGCCTTGAACAGGTGATGCAGATAGGCGCGGGAGTAGTCGCGCGCGGCCGGGCAATTGCTCGCCGCGTCGAGCGGGCGCGGGTCGGCGGCGTGGACGGCGTTCTTGATGTTCACCTTGCCCTCCCAGGTGAAGGCGAGGCCGTGGCGGCCTGCGCGCGTCGGCATCACGCAGTCGAACATGTCGGCGCCCTTCTCCACCGCGCCCACCAGGTCATCCGGCGCGCCGACGCCCATCAGGTAACGCGGCTTATGCTCAGGCAACATCGGCAGCGTGAGGCCGAGCATTTCGAGCATGAGCGGCTGGCCCTCGCCGACCGCAAGCCCGCCCACCGCGTAACCCGGGAAATCCATCCCGACGAGCGCCTCCGCGGAGCGCACCCGCAGCTCCGGATAGACGCCGCCCTGCACGATGCCGAACAGCGCTTGCCCGGCGCCGCCGTGCCGGCCGAACGCCTCTTGGGAACGCGCCGCCCAGCGCAGCGACAGCTCCATGGACGCGCGCGCCTCTTCCAGTGTCGCCGGGAACGGCGTGCATTCGTCAAACTGCATTTGAATGTCGGCGCCGAGCAGGCATTGGATTTCGATGGAGCGCTCAGGGCTGAGCATGTGCGCAGAGCCGTCGATGTGAGAGCGAAAGCTGACGCCCTCCTCCGTGATTTTGCGTAAAGCGGCGAGCGACATGACCTGAAAACCGCCCGAGTCGGTCAGGATCGGCCCCGGCCAGTTCATAAAGCGGTGCAGCCCGCCGAGCGCCGCCACTCGCTCCGCGCCCGGGCGCAGCATGAGGTGATAGGTGTTGCCGAGGATGATGTCCGCGCCCGTCGTGCGCACGTGCTCGGGGAACATCGCCTTCACCGTCGCCGCGGTTCCGACCGGCATGAAGGCGGGCGTGCGGATGACGCCCCGTGACGTGTGGATTTCACCGCGCCGCGCTGCGCCGTCCCGCCCCAGTAGGGTGAACGAGAACCCTGTCATGGCGAGGCCCGGTGCAGGAGGCTGGAGTCGCCGTAGGAGTAGAACTTATACCCCGCCGCAATGGCGTGCGCGTAGGCCGCCCGCATCGTCTCCAGCCCGCAGAACGCGGAGACGAGCATGAACAGCGTGGAGCGCGGCAGATGAAAATTGGTCATCAGCATATCGACGGCGCGAAAACGGTAGCCCGGCGTGATGAATATGTCGGTTTTGCCGCGAAACGGGCGGATTTCGCCCTCCTCGTCCGCCGCGCTTTCAAGCAACCGCAGCGCCGTGGTGCCCGCCGCGACGATGCGCCCGCCACGCGCGCGGCCTGCGTTGATCGCCGCCGCCGCCTCGGGGGTGATCTCGCCCCACTCGGCGTGCATCTTGTGCGCCGCGATGTCGTCTTTGACCGGCAGAAACGTGCCTGCGCCCACATGGAGGGTGACGAAGACGGAGGCGACGCCCCACGCGGCGATCTCGGCGAGCAACGCTTCGGTGAGGTGCAGGCTCGCGGTCGGCGCGGCGACGGCGCCCTCGCGGGCGGCGAACACGGTCTGGTAGTCGGCAGTGTCGGCGGCGTCGGTCTCGCGGCGGTTGGCGATATAAGGCGGCAGCGGCGGGGCGCCGTAAGCCGCAAGAAGCGTGGGCCAATCATCGCAGCCGAGCATGACCGAGCCGTCATCCAGCTTTTCAAGCACGGCGATGGCGCCCTCGCCCACGCGCAGGTCGTCGCCGGGGCGCAGGCGTTTCGCCGGTCGCGCGAACGCCCGCCAGCGCTTGGCGTCCACATTTTCGTAAAGCGTGATCGAAATCGCGGCGCCCTGCCCGTCCGCCGTGCGCGCGGGGCGGAGCGTCTCGATCCGCGCGGGAATGACCTTCGTGTCGTTCAGCACCAGAATATCGCCGGGGCGCAGAAACTGCGGCAAATCCGCGACGCGTGCGTCCGTGAACGGCGGTTGCCGCGCCGGATCCACGCACAACATCCGCCCCGAGCCGCGAGGGTGCGGCGGCCGCAGCGCGATCGCCTCTTCGGGTAGGTCGAAATCGAACGCCTCAATGCGCATGGCGTCCCGGTCGACTTCGGCTCAAGCGCTGACGTCGGCGGCGACGCGCATCGTGATGATCTTGTCCGGGTCGCGCACCGGTTCGCCGCGCTTGATCTTGTCCACGTTCTCCATGCCCTCGATCACGCGGCCCCAGACGGTGTACTTGTTGTCGAGGAAGGTCGCGTCGTCGAAGCAGATGAAAAACTGGCTGTCGCCGCTGTCCGGATTGTTCGCGCGGGCCATGGACACCACGCCGCGCTCGTGCGGCTCGCGGGTGAACTCGGCCTTGAGTTTCTTGCCCGAGCCGCTCGTGCCGGTGCCTTGCGGACAGCCCGTCTGCGCCATGAAGCCGTCGATGACGCGGTGGAACGGCACGCCGTCATAGAAGCCTTCGCGCGTCAGCTCCTTGATGCGGGCGACGTGGTTCGGCGCGAGGTCGGGTCGCATCTCGATGACGACGCGGCCTTTGGTCGTCTCCAGGACGAGCGTGTTTTCAGGATCTTTCATTCTTCACTCGCCTCCGTTTAGCGCGCGTCCGCCGCGACTTGCATTTTCACGATCACATCTGGGTTCAACACAGTTCCGTCGCCGGCGTTCCCCTTTTTGATCTTGTCTACGTGCTCCATGCCCTCGACCACCTGGCCGAACAAGGTGTATTTGCGGTTCAGATGCGACGCCTCCTCAAAACAGATGAAAAACTGGCTGTTGGCGGAGTTCTCATCCATGGTGCGGGCGGCCCCCAGCGAGCCGCGCACGAAAGGCGCGTTTGAAAATTCCTTCGGCAGATTGGGGAGAGGCGAGCCGCCCTGCCCAGTTCCCGTCGGATCGCCCGTTTGCGCCATGAAGCCGGAGATGACGCGGTGAAACTTCAGGCCGTCGTAAAAGCCGTCCCGCGCGAGCTTCTTGATGCGCTCCACATGTTTGGGCGCAAGATCGGGGCGCAGCTCGATGACCACGCGGCCGGTCTTCAGCTGCATATAGAGCGTGTTCTGCAGATTGGCGAGAGCGGCGGCCGGGGCGAGACACACGGCGGCCAGCGCGACGGCCGCGAGGCGGGGGAACGATGCGAAGGACATAAACACTCCGGTTGAAGGCGCAAGACCTAGCGATTACAGCGTCTTGGAGAACTTTTGTGTCAACCGCGTGGCGGCGGCGGGAGGAGCGAAGGCCGAAACGTCGCCGCCCATCTGCGCGATCTGGCGAACGAAGCTGGACGCGAGATGCCGGTGCTCGGGCGCGGCGGCGAGGAACGCGGTCTCCAGATCCGGGGCCATGGAGGCGTTGAAGGCGGCCATCTGCGCCTCATAGGCGAAATCGGCGGCGTCGCGCAGGCCGCGCAGAATGACCTGGGCGCCGTGGTCGCGGGCGGCGGCGACGGCAAGGCCGGAAAACGTCGCGACCGCGACCCGGGTGAGGGACAGCCGCTCGGCCTCCTCGCGCAAGATGGCGACGCGCTCCTCGGCGCTGAACAGCGGCGTTTTCCCGTGGTGGGCGCCGACGCCGACGACGACGCGATCGAACATCCGCGCGGCGCGGCGGATGATGTCCATGTGGCCGTGGGTCGCCGGATCGAAACTGCCGGGGTAGAACGCGGTGCGCATGGTTCGTCTCCCTTGTCTCGGCGCCGCGGAGGCGCTCGCGCTACTGCTCCAGCGCTGTCCCGTTCGCGTCCCCCGCGCCGTCGTCGGTGACCAACTCGACCGACACCACCTTTTCATTGGCCGCGGTGTTGAAGATGGTCACGCCTTGCGTGGAGCGTCCAACGACCGACACGCCGTCCACGGGGCAGCGAATGAGCTGGCCGCCATTGGTGACGAGCATGATCTGATCGCTCACATCCACCGGGAACGAGCCGATGAGGGCGCCGTTTCTCTCGTTGACGATCATGGCGATGATGCCCTTGCCGCCGCGTCCCGAGACGCGATACTCATAGGCCGAGGTGCGCTTGCCGTAGCCCTTCTCCGAGATGGTGAGAATGAACTGCTCGGCCCCGCCCAGTTCGGCGTAGCGCTCGGGCGACAGCTCGGCGGCGTCGCGCGCTTCGGGCGCCTCCTCGGTGAAATCGGGCTCATCGGTCAGCGCCTTGTCGCCGCTGACGGCGCGGCGCATGGCGGCGGCCTGCTTCAGATAGGCCATGCGTTCGGCCGGCGTCGCCTTCACATGTCGCAGGATGGCCATGGAGATGACGGTGTCTTCGTCCTCCAGACGGATGCCGCGAACGCCCGTGGATTCGCGGCCCTTGAACACGCGCACATCCTCCACGGGGAACCGGATCGCCTGGCCTTTCTGCGTGGTGAGCAACACGTCGTCGGCAGGGGTGCACACTTGTACGCCCACGATGTGGTCGCCCTCCGCGAGCTTCATGGCGATCTTGCCGTTCTGGCGCACCTCGGTGAAATCCGAGAGGGCGTTGCGTCGCACGTCCCCTGTCTGGGTGGCGAACATGACCTGCAGCGTGTCCCAGCCGCTTTCATCCTCGGGCAGCGGCAGAATGGATGTGATGACCTCGTCCTGTTGCAGCGGCAGAAGGTTGATGAGCGCCTTGCCTCGGGCCTGCGGCGCGGCGAGCGGGAGGCGCCACACTTTCATCTTGTAGGCCATGCCGCGCGAAGAGAAAAACAGCACCGGCGTGTGGGTGCTGGCGACGAACAGGCGCGTGACGAAATCCTCGTCGCGCGTCGCCATCCCGGAACGGCCCTTGCCGCCGCGCCGTTGCGCCCGGTAAGTCGAAAGCGGGACGCGCTTGATGTAGCCCTTGTGGCTGACGGTGACGACCATCTCCTCGCGCTGGATGAGGTCTTCGTCCTCGACCTCGGACTCCACATCGAGGATTTCGGTGCGCCGCGGCGTCGCGAACGCCTCGCGGATGGCGGTTAGCTCGTCCTTGATGATGCCGACGACCCGTTCGCGCGACGACAGGATGCCGAGGTAGTCCTTGATTTGCTCGCCGAGGCCCTTCAGTTCGTCGCCGATCTCGTCGCGCCCGAGGGCGGTGAGGCGCTGCAGGCGCAGATCGAGAATGGCGCGCGCCTGCTCCTCCGACATGCGGATGACGCCGGCGGCTGAGATGCGGTGGCGCGGATCGTCGATGAGCGCGATGAGCGGCGCGATGTCGGCGGCGGGCCAGTCGCGGCCCATGAGCGCGTCGCGGGCGGCGCCCGGGTCGGGCGCGGTGCGGATGATGCGGATGACCTCGTCGATATTGGCGACGGCGATGGCGAGACCGACGAGCACGTGGGCGCGGTCGCGAGCCTTGGTCAGCAGGAATTTGGTGCGGCGGGTGACGACTGTCTCGCGAAACTGGCAGAAGGACTGCACCATGTCCTTCAGGTTCATCACCTCGGGGCGGCCGCCGTTTAGCGCGACCATGTTCGCGTTGAACGAGGTTTGCAGCGAAGTGAAGCGGTAAAGCTGGTTCAGCACCACGTCCGGGACGGCGTCGCGGCGCAGTTCGATGACGACGCGGAAGCCCTGGCGGTCGGACTCGTCGCGCACGTCGGAGATGCCCTCGATGCGCTTTTCCTTCACCAGCTCGGCGATGCGCTCGATCAGCAGGGCCTTGTTCACCTGGTACGGGATTTCGGTGACGATGAGCGCCTCGCGCTCCTTGCGGATGGTCTCCTGGTGGATGCGGGCGCGCATGACGATGGAGCCGCGGCCCTTGTGGTAGGCGGACCGCGCGCCCGAGCGGCCGAGAATCAGCGCACCGGTCGGAAAATCAGGGCCGGGGACGATGTCGATCAGCTCGTCGATGGTGATCGCTGGGTTGTTCAGATAGGCCACGCAAGCGTCGATCGCCTCGCCCGGATTGTGCGGGGGAACGTTCGTCGCCATGCCAACCGCGATGCCGCCCGCGCCGTTGATCAGCAAATTCGGGAAGCGCGCCGGCAAAACCACCGGTTCGCGCTCGGAATTGTCGTAGTTGTCTTGGAAATCGACGGTGTCCTTGTCGAGATCGTCGACCAGGGCGCCCGCGACGCGTTCCAGCCGCACCTCGGTGTAGCGCATCGCCGCAGGCGGGTCGCCGTCCACCGAGCCGAAATTGCCCTGCCCGTCGATGAGGGGCAGGCGCATGGAGAACTCCTGCGCCATGCGCACCAGCGCGTCGTAAACCGACTGGTCGCCGTGCGGGTGATATTTACCGATCACGTCGCCGACGACACGGGCGGATTTCCGATACGGCTTGTTCCACTCGTACCCGTTCTCGTTCATCGAGTAGAGAATGCGCCGGTGCACCGGCTTCAGCCCGTCGCGGGCGTCCGGCAGAGCGCGCGCCACGATCACGCTCATCGCGTAATCGAGATAGGATCGGCGCATCTCGTCGGTGATCACGATCGGCCGGATGCCCGAGCCGCCCTGGCCGCCGGCGGCCCCGTTTTGATCTTTTATCGACATGGAATGGCTTAGCGAGCGCGCGGTCTAGAACGGTATCTCGTCATCCAACTCCTTGTCAAAGCTGACCGGGCCTTTGTTTTCGCCCCGGCCGCCCCGCTTGGCCGGCGCCGAGCCGTAACCGCCTTCGTCATAAGCGTCCTGCGGGTTGTCGCGCATGCCCATGCCGGCCCCGTTGGCGCGGCCGTCCAGCATGGTGAGTTGACCGCCGTAGTTCTGGAGAACCACCTCGGTGGAGTAGCGGTCCTGGCCTTCTTTGTCCTGCCATTTGCGGGTCTGCAACTGGCCTTCCACGTAAACCTTCGAGCCTTTCTTCAGATATTGCTCGGCGACACGGCATAGACTCTCGTTGAAGATCACAACGCTGTGCCACTCGGTCTTCTCGCGCTTTTCCCCCGTCGCCTTGTCGCGCCAGTTCTCGGTCGTGGCGATGCGTAGGTTGGCGATGGGCCGCCCGTCCTGCGTCCGCCGGATCTCCGGATCGGCGCCCAGATTGCCGATCAACATCACCTTATTCACCGAACCCGCCATGGCATGCTCCATTTCAATCTGCGGCACATTAATGCCTAAAAACGCCCCTGTGCGGACGGCGTCGCCGTTATCCACACGCTGAGCGGCGATTGACTTATTGTTCTCTATCTGTTCTAAGCTTTCGGCAGCGAAGAGTCAAGCCCGCCCGCTGGAGGCCTCATGATCGACCATTTCTCCTTGCCCGTCAGCGATTTGGACAAAGCCCGCGCGTTTTACGACGCGGCGCTGGGCGCGCTCGGCTACGGACGCATACAAGAGCAGCGCGAGGCGGATTACGCGGCGTCCGGCTACGGCGTCCCGGGGGGGCATGAGCCGCCGTTCTGGATTGGGGCGGCGCTGCCGCCAGAGCCGGCGGAGGCCTCTCCGGTGGGCCAGCACATCGCGTTCGTTGCGCCCGACCGCGACAGCGTCGACGCCTTTCACGCCGCGGCCCTCGCGCAAGGCGGGCGTTGCAACGGCGCGCCGGGTCTGCGCCCGCACTATCACCCCAACTATTACGCCGCCTTTGTGATCGACCCGGACGGGCATCGCCTCGAGGCGGTGCGCCATGAACCTTAATTCGGGGAAAGCGCGCAACGCTTCCTCGGCCGCGGCCCCAAGGCGCTGAAGCGCCGCCGCGTGCATAGCGGCGGCGTCGCCGGCTAAATGTCCGAATAAACGCCTCAAACCGCCCCCACCGCTGAGCAAAAAGCACCCTTCACCAGCAAAAATAAAATTTGCGGTATTTAAGAACAGCGGCCACATTCTGACGTATTATGCGTTGTGTGCCATCCTGCATAATCTTTTGAGCATCGGCGCCTTCTGTGAATCTCTGTAGGCTGGTTTACTTCAGCGAGCGCAATCCGGCGTTCGATCCCGACACCCATCAGATCATCACAGTCAGCCAGCGCAACAACGCTGCAGCCGATGTGACCGGTCTCCTCTTTTCGGACGGCGCTTATTTCGTGCAGGCGCTTGAGGGCCGCCGCTCGCGCGTGACGCGCACCTACAACCGCATCGCCAACGACACGCGGCACCAGAGCCTTTATCTCGTATCGTGCGCGGATGTGCGCGAACGCATGTTCACCGGCTGGTCGATGGCGCTGCACACGGACATGAGCCAGGCCGTACGCGATCAGATGACAAGCTTTTTCTCGCTCACCAGCTTCGACCCGGAGAACATCACCGTCGAAAGCCTCATCTATTTTCTCCAGATCCTCGCCATGGACCTGCGCCGGCGCGATCAGAAACGCGTCGGTTGATCACACCGAGCCGCGCGCCATGGCCGCGGCGAAAGCCGGCATCAGCAGAAAAAGGAACACCTCAGCCCACACCGCGCGGCGCACGAGAGTGATCTCAGGGAGCGCGGGCGCGGCCGTCGCGTCGATTTTCTGACGCCGCCGCCATGCGATGATCTTGGCGGTCGGGATGATCGAGAGCAACCCGACCACGACGAAGGCCCCGAGCTTGACGTGAAAATATGGGTTGGCGGAGTAATATTCCCAGCCCTTCGCGGCGAAAACCGCGCGCCCGAAGCCGACGGCGAGGATCGCGACCGCGAGCGCGCCATACCACCCATCGATCACGCCGACCCGGCCCACATCCGCCGCCGTCATGCCCGGCCGAATGAGCAGCAGTTCCGCCGCCAGCACCGCGAAAAGCGCGAGGATAATAATGTGGTGGACGACGGCAAGAGACAAATCCAAGTCGAACATGTGATCTCCCAAGCTGAAACTGCTTTACTTCGCAGCGTCGGAATACATAGTGTGCGTTTAAAAGGAGGTGTTCAATGACTAAAAGCTCGGCTACTTATTTAGAAAAATATAAAAATATGACGGATCTAGAGTGGAGAGACTTAATAATACAAAATTCAAGATCATTGAATCCTGACCCTTCTCTGCCACGATTCCCGCCGGAACATATTCAGAAACAATTCGTAGGCGGTTCATACGATCATACCATGCGGGAGGCCTTCAACTTTTATGCCTATTTCAAAAATCGCGCGGAAGAATTAGGCCAGCCGTTCGCCCCAGACAGCGCTTTTCTCGATTTCGGATGCGGCTGGGGGCGTTTTCTCCGCCTTT
Source organism: Hyphomicrobiales bacterium (assembly GCA_033764775.1). Taxonomy (GTDB): domain Bacteria; phylum Pseudomonadota; class Alphaproteobacteria; order Rhizobiales; family Rhodomicrobiaceae; genus JAWXCE01. The sequence continues at coordinate 283,662 of JANRIQ010000018.1, forward strand.
TCGTGCGCGATTTCAACGCCGATAATCTCCACGGCGTCGATGTGAATGAGCACATCCTGCGCATCTGCGACAGCACGGGCGTGCCGGGAAACCTGTCGCAGATCGAGCCGCTCGGTCATATCCCGCTCGCCCCGCGCTCGATAGACTATGCGATGGCGTACTCGGTGTTCACGCACCTGCCTGAGCCGGTTCATTTGCACTGGCTGCATGATTTGGCTCGTGTCCTCAAGCCGAAAGGTCTTTTTTGTTTCACCTTACAACCTCGCCGCTTCCTTGATTTCATCGAGCGGCAAGCGAGCGAAGGCGTCTCAGACTGGCACAAGGCGCTCGGCAAATTCGCCCCACAAATCTCCGGGTTTCGCTCCCATTACGACAGCGGCGGCTTCGTGTTCCTGAAAACTCTTGGGGCGCGGCCCGAGGCGGAAACCTACGGCGACGCCATCGTTCCGCTCTCCTACATCGAGAAATGGTGGTCGCCCTATTTCGAGATCGTCGAACATATCGACAAACCTGATCGCTTTCAGAAGGCCGTCGTGCTCGTGAGGCGGCGGTGAACGTCAAACGGGCCGGTGCGGGTCGCCGGCGGGCAGCACATCCGCCACGATCTCCATGCTCTTCCACTCGGGCGCGGGCGACGGCGCGCCTGGGCGCGGCGGATAGAGCGACGGCGTCCCGTCGACAAGGTTTGGCGCGTAACGCGGGCAGTTGGGATACATCTCGCAGACGATGCGCACCACGAGCTTGGCGCCGTGATGCGCCTTTAGTGTCTCCACGTCGTCGTGGATCGTCGCGCGGCCGTTCACGCGCAGCTTGTACGATTTCCCGTCGAATTTCATGAACAGCAATCCCACAGCCGGGCTGCGCGCAATGTTGCCCAGCGTGCGATACTGCGAGTTGCCGTCATACTCGGGATATTCGATCACGTTCGGCTCGATGATGCGAACGAAGCCCGGGTCGCCGGCCTTGATGGAACAGTCCACATAACCGTCATGGGCGCTGGCGATGAAGAAGAACGGCGCGCCGGCGATGAGCGCGCGGTCGTCGTCGGTGAAGGCGGCGTGCTTGGTGACCTGGTCGAGGCGGTCGGCGAGCCGGCGGCCGTCGAAACGGTCCTGCCACCCCCGCATGCCGTCGTGATAGAACGCGCGTCCGTCCATGCCGTTTTCCTCCCGCAAAGCCTTTTTGCGAAAGTGTAGCGTCTCGCCAGGGTTCAGCGCAAATCCGGCGCTTTCGCCTCTTCGATGAGGGCGGAAAGCACGTCGAGCATATCGCCGGAGCGCGTCTCCTGACTGCCGAGTCGGCGAATCGACACCGTGCCGTCCTCCGCTTCGCGCCGCCCAACGACGAGCATGACCGGCGTCTTGGCGAGGCTGTGTTCGCGCACCTTGTAGTTGATCTTTTCGTTGCGCAGGTCGGTCTCGGCGCGCAGGCCCTGCTTGCGCAGCGCGGCGGCGACCACCTCAGCGTACTCGTTCGCCTCCGTCACCACGCTCGCCACCACGACCTGCGTCGGCGACAGCCACAGCGGCAGATGCCCGGCGTAGTTCTCGATGAGAATGCCCGTGAACCGCTCAAGGCTGCCGAACAGCGCGCGGTGGATGATCACCGGCTCGTGCTTCTCGCCGTCCGCGCCGATGTAAAAGGCGCCCAGCCGCCCGGCGAGGTTGAAGTCGAGCTGCACCGTGCCGCACTGCCACTCGCGGCCGATGGCGTCGCGCAGCGTGTATTCGAGCTTCGGCCCGTAGAACGCGCCTTCGCCGGGGTTGATCTCGTAGCTTTGCCCCGCCGCCTTCACCGCCGCCTCGAGCGCGGCTTCCGCCTTGTCCCACACCGCGTCCGAGCCAACGCGCTTCTCGGGTCGCGTCGAGAGCTTGGTCACCACGTCCTCGAAGCCGAAGTCCTTGTAGATCGACAGGATCAGCCGGTTCAGCGTCACGCATTCCGCCGTGATCTGCTCCTCGGTGCAGAAGAGATGCGCGTCGTCCTGCGTGAAGTGACGCACGCGCATGATGCCGTGCAGCGCGCCAGACGGCTCGTAACGGTGAACCTTGCCGAACTCGGCGATCTTTAGCGGCAGGTCGCGGTAGGACTTAAGCCCGTTTTTGAAAATCTGCACGTGGCCGGGGCAGTTCATCGGTTTGCAGCAGAACACACGCTCGTCCGGCGTCTCCGTCACGAACATGTTCTCGTGGTATTTCTCCCAGTGGCCGGACTTCTCCCACAGCGTCCGCTCCATCATGTCGGGAGAGTTCACCTCGTGGTAGCCCTCCGCCAGCTGGCGGCGGCGCATGTAGCCGATGAGCGCCTGGAACAGCGTCCAGCCTTTCGGGTGCCAGAACACGCTGCCGGGCGCTTCCTCCTGCAGGTGAAACAGGTCCATCTCGCGGCCGAGCTTGCGATGGTCGCGCTTCTCCGCCTCCTCCAGCATCTTGAGCTGCGCGGCGAGATCTTCCTCGCTCGCGAACGCGACGCCGTAGATGCGCTGGAGCTGGTCGCGCGCGCTATCGCCCCGCCAGTAGCTGCCCGCGAGTTTCGTCAGCTTGAAGCCGCGGCCGATCTTGCCGACGCTCGTCATATGCGGGCCGCGGCAGAGGTCGAGCCATTCGCCTTGGCTGTAAATCTTGACCTGCTCGTCCTTCGGGATCGCGTCGATCAGTTCCACCTTGAAGCGGTCGCCGCGCGCCTTGAAGAACTTCTTGGCCTTGGCGCGGCTCCACACTTCCTTGGTGAAGGGAGCGTCGCGGGCGATGATCTCGCGCATCTTCGCCTCGATCTTTTCGAGGTCGTCCAGCGTGAAGCTTTCCTCGCGGTAAAAATCGTAGAAAAAGCCGTTTTCGATCACCGGGCCGATGGTGGCTAGCGCATCCGGAAACAGCGCCTGCACGGCCTCGGCCATCACATGCGCCGCGTCGTGGCGGATGAGTTCGAGCGCTTCTTTATCCTCGCGCGTGATGATTTTGATGGCGCCGCCGCGCTCGATCGGATCGGACAAATCCTGCAAAGCGCCGTCGAGCGAGATGGCGACGGCTTTCTTGGCCAACGATTTGGAGATTTTGGCGGCGAGTTCCGCGCCGGAGATGCCGGCCTCGTACTCGCGCTTCGCGCCGTCGGGGAAAGTCAGTTCGATCATGGGCAGTCCTCTCACTCCCGCAAACGAAGCGGGTAAGCATGCAATGGTTCTGAGGTGCGCCGATGCGATGACTTTGTCAAGCACGCCGCCCGTCGCCTGACGCGCATAGGCAAACAGCCCACGCCCCACGCTCGGAAGCCTGATGGGGGGCGGGGCAATTCGCCGCACATTTTTCTTGACGAGCCGCGCCCTGTGGAGTGTGATTGAGCCACAGTCAGTTTGAGGCCGTGTTGGGCCAGCGCCGTTGAAGCGCACAAAGACTCAAACCCCCAACTTCGATTGTGCCGCAGCCTTGCGCGATGGTCGCGCGGGAGCGGGTTTGCGCATCACGACACTAAAGGATACCGCCATGCCGACCGGCACCGTGAAATGGTTCAACGCCCAGAAGGGCTATGGTTTCATTCAACCGTCCGACGGGGGCAAGGATGTGTTCGTCCACGTCACCGCCGTGGAGCGGTCGGGGCTCGGACATCTCGTCGAAGGGCAGAAGCTCAGCTACGATCTCGCGACGGATCGAGGCAAGACCTCGGCGGCCAATCTGCGGGCCGGCTAACCGCCGTTCACCCGCCGCCACAGGCCATAGCGCCAGGGAAGGCGCCGGCGCACCCCGCGCAAATCGGCTGGCGGATCGTAACCGCTCGTGCCCCAGGGATGGCACCGGCTTAGCCGCGCCAGAGTCTGCCACCCGCCTTTCCAGGCGCCGTTGGTCTCGATGGCGTCGAGCGCGTAAGCGGAGCATGTGGGCAGGTGCCGGCAGCGCGGGCCGATGAACGGCGAGACACCATAGCGATATGCGTAAATCGGCGCCTTTAGCGCCGCTTTGGCCAGCGCGCCGAGCATCACACCCCTTCCCGCGCCTCGATTTCGGCGAGAGCCGCCTCCACCGCGTCGAAGGCGAGCAGGGTCGACGCGTGGCGGGCCTTGTAGTCGCGCACGCTCTCCAGCACGGCGAGATCAGCCCAGCGGCCGCCTGGCGCAGGCCCCTCGCCCCTCAGCATGCGTCGCATCTGCCCGCCGACCTGGCGCAGCTCCTCAGGCGTCGACCCGACGATGTTGGCGCCCATCACGGCGGCGGAGCATTGGCCGAGAAGGCAGGCGTGAACGTCCTGCGCGTAATCGACCACGACGCCGTCCGCCATCCGCACATCGACGGTCACGACCGATCCGCATAGCTTTGATTGCGCCGTGGCGGAGGCGTCCGGCGCGGCAAGTCGCCCGGCGCGCGGCATGTTCGCGGCCAGATCGAACACCCTGGCGGAGTAGATCTCGTCCAAGTCCACAGCGCTGCTCCTTGCGGATTGCGGCCTTGCGTGGCCGCGACGCACGGCTTATTTACGATCCTACGGGCAAAATCGCTAGAGGCCGCTGAACGTCGGCGCCATCAAGTCGGCATGATCGGGAACCAGCCCGGCGCGCGTAACACACACATCCGCTGCCGGCGGCGGGCGCACATCAACTCGCGCGACATCGCTCGTCCCGATGGCGTTGCGGCGCAAGATAAGGGCATGAATATCCGTGACAGTCACCGCAACGAAAGCCAATGGCGAAAGCCCCAAGGAACTCATCCACGACGACAGCGCGGCGCGCCCCAGCCGAGCTGAAGCCGAAGCAGCCGTCAGAACGCTGATTCTGTGGGCGGGCGACAATCCCGGCCGCGAAGGTCTGCGGGACACGCCGAAGCGCGTGGTGGACAGCTACGCCGAGCTTTTCGCGGGCTATCACGAGGACGCGCACGAATATCTCTCGCGCACCTTCGAGGAGGTCGCAGGGTATGACGACCTCGTCATGCTGCGCGACATCCGGCTTGAGTCGCATTGCGAGCATCACATGCTGCCGATCATCGGCGTCGCCCACGTGGCTTACCTGCCGAGCGACCGCGTGGTTGGCATCTCGAAGCTCGCTCGCGTGGTCGAGATGTATGCAAAACGCTTGCAGACCCAGGAAACCATGACCGCGCAAATCGCCGAGGCGATCGAGACCGAGTTGAAGCCGCGCGGCGTCGCCATCCTCATCGACGCGTTCCACCAATGCATGACCACGCGCGGCGTGCACAAGACCGGCTGCGGCACCATCACCACGCGCTTCACCGGCGTTTTTCGGGAGAAGACCGACTATCGCGAGCGCTTCCTGCAGCTCGTGAACGGGCCGCGTCCCGCCCGCGACTGACATGAGCGAGCTTGAAACCGGCGCCGCTTTCACCCCGCGCTTCGACTCAGCCGGCCTCGTGAGCGCGGTTGTGGCCGACGCCGTCACGGGCGAAATTCTTATGCTCGCCCACATGAACGCCGACGCCATCGCCCGAACCCTGGCGACGGGCGAAGCTCATTTCTACAGCCGCTCGCGGCAGTCACTGTGGCGCAAAGGCGAAACAAGCGGCAACGTGCTCAAGGTGCGCGAAATCCGCGTCGATTGCGACCAGGACGCGCTCCTCCTCATCGCCGAACTCGACGGGGCCGCCGCATGCCACACGGGGGCCCGGTCGTGTTTTTACCGCACGCTCCGGGCGGCGGACGGCGCCATCTCGCTGACGCCCGTCGCGTCGCCGCAAGCCCGATAACGACGCATCGCAATTGTCACCCGATTTTCATTGGACGTTTACGCGGGGCTGTTAAAGTATAGAAATCGACTCGGCGAATATCTTACAGCGTTTTCTTGCCGGGCGGCGGAGATCGGCGAGATGACACGGCGCGGAAAACTTGGGATTGCGCTTGGCGGCGGCGCCGCGCGCGGCTGGGCGCATATCGGCGTGCTGAAAGCGCTCCACGCCGCCGGACTTCGCCCCGACATCATCGCAGGCACCTCCATCGGCGCGGTCGCCGGCGGATGCTACGCGGCAGGCAAGCTCGCCGAGCTTGAGGAGTTCGCCCGCTCCCTCACCCTGCGCGGCGTGCTGCGCCATTTGGATCTCGCCCTGCCCGGCTCGGGCCTCATCAACGGCAACAAACTGGCGAGCCGCCTGGGCGAGCATCTTGAGCCGTTCCGCATCGAGGCTCTGCCGGTCAAATTCGTCGCCATCGCGACCGAGTTGGGCGCCGGACACGAGGTGTGGCTTAACAAGGGGCCGCTGGTCAGGGCCATGCGCGCCTCCTACGCGCTCCCTGGCGTTTTCAAGCCCGTGCGGATCGCCGGCCGCTGGATGATGGACGGCGCCTTCGTGAACCCCATCCCAGTCTCCGCCTGCAGGGCCATGGGCGCGCGTTACGTCATCGCGGTGAACCTGCACGGCGGCGGCTTGTCGCGAGTGCCGCACATCCCAGCGGAGGCCGAGGCGGACGACGACGCCCCGCCGGCTCCAAAGCGGGAGGATACGGCGCGGCGCTCGCTCAACCCCGTGTCGTTCCTGCGCCGGCAACTGCTCGCCCGCAAGGATGACGCGCCCGGCATGAGCCGTGTCATGATGGAGGCGTTCAACATCACGCAGGACCGCATCGCGCGGGCCAAGCTCGCGGGCGACCCACCGGACATGATGATCACCCCGAGGCTTGAAAGCTTTGGGCTGTTCGACTTTCACCGGGCCGAATACGCTATCCAGCGCGGCGAGGAGGCGGCCCGTCGGTATCTCGCCGGAGACGACGCCCTTCCCTTCGCCGCCGCGTAAGCGCGGGCGCCCCGCAGTCGACCCATGAAACGAGGAGTTTGGATATGAAAACGTTCGCAACCGCCTGCGCGGCGCTCGCCCTTCTGGCCGCGTCGGTCGCCGCCCAGCCCCACGGACACGGGCATCACGGGCATCACGGCGCACACAGCAATCACGGCGGCGCCAAGCCTTCAGCGAACGAGGCGACGGCCGCGTATCAGGCCGCCAACGACAAGATGCACAAGGACATGGCCGTCTCGTTCACCGGCGACGCCGATGTGGATTTGCTGCGCGGCATGATCCCCCATCATCAAGGCGCCATCGACATGGCGAAGGTCGCGCTCAAATACGGCAAGGACGCCGAGGTGCGCAAAATGGCCGAGCAGATCATCAAGGCGCAGGAGGAGGAAATCGCCCAGATGGAGGCGATGCTGAAACGGCTCCAGAAATAGCCGGCTCGCGCGTGAGAGGGCGACGCCTCACGATTTGGTGGCCGCCGCCGCGGCGGTCGCCGCCGCCGGGTCGCCGGCGCGAAGCATGCCGTTCGGGTTGAGCACCACGTCGTCGGACGCGCTCAGCCCTCCGATCACCTCCACGACGCGGCCCAGATCGCGGCCGAGCGTCACCGCCCTGAACTGCACCGCGCCCGCCTCGACCACGGCCACATGCGGGCGCCCGTCACGGGTGAACACCGCGCTGCTCGGCACCAGAGCGGCGGCGACCGTCTTCTGCTGGAACTCGGCGTGGCCGGCAAGGCCGGCCGGCACCCGCCCGCCGGGGTTCGGCAGCGCCAGTTCAACGCGCATGGTGCCTGACGACCTTTCGATGGATTTGGACATCCGCGCAACCCGCGCCTGGAACTTCTCCTCGCCGAACGGGCCGAAGACGACGGCGACCGGCTCGCCCTCCCGCACGGCGCTCAGCGCGGTTTGCGGCACATCCACCACGACCCTCAAATCGTCGATGCGCGCGATGCGGAACATGGGCGTGGCGTCCGAGGCGGCGTCGCCGACGACAAGATTGCCGATTTCCACGTTGCGCTCCACGATGATGCCCGCGAACGGCGCGCGCACCTGACGGAAGGCGAGAAGCTGGTCGAGGCGCCGGACTTCGGCCACGGCGGCGTCACGGTCGGCGATGGCGACGTTGAGCTGCGAGCGCCGGTCGTCGAGGGTCGCCTCGCTGGCGAAATCCTTCCCCGCAAGGGTTGCTGTGCGCTTGAGGTTGGCGTCGGCGACGGCGACGCGGGCTTCAGCCTGCGCGACGGAGGCCTGCGCGCGATCGCGGTTGCGCTCGATCTCCGGCGCGTCGATGACCGCGAGCACAGCGCCCTCGGCCACGGCGTCGCCGATGTCGGCGGCGCGGCTGGCGACGAAGCCGTTGACCCGCGCGTAAAGGCTGGCCTCCTTGTCCGGCTCGGCGATGACGGGCAACCGGATCGGTTCTGAGGCGGCGCCGGGCTTCGGCTTGGCTGTGCGCACCTGCGCCGGAGCGTCCTGGGCCGCGGCCGCGCCTGCGACCGTCATCTGATGCGCCGCGGTCAGCAGCAGTCCGAGCAAGGGCGTGCGAACGAATGTCAGCGTCATCGGGCTCATCCTGTGGACGGGGTTAAGTGTTGCTCATGGCGGCGGCTGGCGCGCGCGCTTCGGCCGGCTCGGCCTCGCGCCTTGTCGCTTTCCGGCGCAGCAGCGTCACCGCGACGGGAGCCAGAACCAGGGTGCCGATGGTGCCGAGCACGAGGCCGCCGATCACCGCGCGGCCGAGCGGCGCGTTCTGTTCGCCGCCGTCGCCGAGGCCGAGCGCCATGGGGATCATGCCGATGATCATGGCGGATGCGGTCATGAGCACGGGCCGGAGCCGCGTCGCGGCGGCGTCGAGTGCGGCGGTGACGCTGTCCTTGCCCTGCTCCATCAGGTCGCGGGCGAAGCTGACCACGAGCACGCTGTTGGCGGTGGAGACGCCGAGCACCATGATGAAGCCGGTGAGCGCCGGCACGCTGAGATACGTCCCCGTGGCGTAGAGGCCGAACACCGCGCCGGAGATCGCCATGGGCAGGGCCGCAAGAGAGGCGAGCGGCAGCGTCCACGACTGGAAATTGACCACGAGGACGAGGTAGACGAGCACGATGGAGACAAGAATGCCGCCGGCCAGCTCAGCATACGCGGTGCTCATGGCCGCCGCTTGTCCGCCGAGCGTGATCGTGTTGCCGGGCTTGAGGCCGGCGCGAGCGCTCGCGACGACGCCCTCCACCTCTTCGAGCACGCCGCCCAGATCGCGCCCCGACACGTTGATGAGCACGTTGTAGGAGGGCTGCAGCGTCGCGCGGCTGATGTTGGCCGGTATTTTGCGCTCAGCGGCGGAGGTGAAGGTGCGCAGCAGAACCGAGCCGCCCCGCGAGGTGGTGACGGGCGTGTTCAGCACCTCCTCCAGCGAGCGCACGCGGTCGGGCGGCGTTTGCACCGCCACGATATAGCTGATGCCGGCGTCGGCCCAATAGCTCGATTGCACAACCGCGCTCGACGACAGCGAAACGAGAAGCGCGTTGGCGATGGCCTCCTGCGTCACGCCCAGTTGCCCGGCGCGCGATTTGTCCACCGTGATGCGGTATTCGGGCCAGTCGGTGATCTGACGGATCATCACATCGGTCGCGCCGGGGATTTTTCGCACCTGCTCGGCGATGGAGCGGGCGGCGGCCAGGTTGCCTGGCGCGTCGCGGCCTGAGATGCGCACGTCCATGGCCCCGGCGGAGGAGCCGTTGAGAGTCTGACCCACAATGTCGCCGGCGCGGAAATAGGCCGTCACATCGGGGAAACGCTCTTTCAGCATCGCCGAAATCTGACGTCGGTATTCGGCTGTGGGCGCGTGCCCAGGCGCGAGCTGGATGAGCATCTCGCCCTCGCCCGAGGCCGAGGTGAGGCTGTCCACCCAGGCGAGGTTGATGGGGTCGGGCACGCCGATGTTCTCGACGATGGCTTGCAGTTCGCCCGGCCGGACGATGGCCCGGACCTCGCGCTGAATGTCGGCGAAAATGCGCGCGGTTTCCTCAAGCCGCGAGCCGCTCGGCGCGCGCAGATGAAGGCGCAACGCGCCCGTGTCCACCGTGGGGAAGAACTCCCGGCCGAGATTGGGCACGGTGAGGCCCGCGCCGACGACGACGCCCGCCGCCAGCAGCACCGGCAGGATGCGCAGCCGGAACAGGCCCGCGAGAAACGCGCGGTAGCCGTCGCGCATGGCGTCGAGGCCGCGCTCCACACCGTGGTGCATGCGCGCGAAAACCGAGCGCTTGCCGCTCCGCTTCGCCTCGATCTCGGCCGGTAGCATGAGGTAAGCGAGCGTCGGCACCAGCGTGCGCGACAAGAGGAACGACGCGATCATGGCGAAGACGACGGCGAGCGCCAGCGGCGCGAACACGTAGGACGGCGCGCCCGACAGGAAAAACACGGGCAGGAAGACGATGCAAATGCATGTGGTCGAGACGAACTCAGGGAACACCACCTGCTGGGCGCCGTCGATGATGGCCTGCCGGAGCGGCTTGCCTTCATCCACGTTGCGGTTGATGTTTTCGATCTCGACAAGCGCGTTGTCCACAAGGATGCCGATGGCGAGGGCCAGCCCGCCGAGCGTCATCAGGTTGAAGGTGTAGCCGAGCGCGCTGAGCGCCGTGATGGAGGCGAGCACTGAAAGAGGTATGGAGATCAGCACGATCGCCGTGGAGCGCAGGCTGCCGATGAAAAGGATTACGACGAAGGCGACGAGCGCGCCGACGAGCGCCCCCTCCTTCACCACGCTGTCGACCGCGTTTGCGACAAACGTTGATTGGTCGAAAATCGGCTCAATGCGCGTGCCCTCGGGCGCTGCGGCGCGGATGGTCGGCAGCCGGTCAAGCACCTGGCGTACGATATCCACGGTGGAGGCGTTGCCGAGCTTTAAAAGCTGCACGATGACGCCCGGCTCGCCGTCCACGCGCGCAACGTTCGTCGACACCGCTCCGCCGTCGCGGACATTGGCCACGTCGCGCAGGAAAATCACCCGCCCATTCACCTCGCGCAATGGCAGGTCGTTAAAGGCCGCGACCGTCTCCGGGCTCGAATTGAGCGAGACGAAGAGCTCGCGCGCGCCCTCGCGCACCGTGCCCGAGGGGAGCGTCAGGTTCTGCGCGGTCACGGCCCGCGACACGTCGTTGGCCGAAAGGCCATAAGCGCGCAAGCGGTCTGGGTCGAGATCGACCATGATCTGGCGGGCCTCGCCGCCATAGGGCAGCGTCATGCGGATGCCTGGGATGGTCTGGATCTGCGAGCGGAGTTGAAGGCGGGCGTAGTCGTAAAGCTGAGACTCGGTGAGCGAGTAGGACGAGAGCGCCAGCTGCAGGATCGGCACGCTGCCTTGAGAATAGCGCACGACGAGCGGCGGCTGCGTGCCCGGCGGCATGCGGCGCAGGATGGTTTGCGATACGGCCGTCACCTGCGTCAAGGCCCGGTCGATGGCGGCGCCCGGCTGGAATTCGATACGCACGATGCCAATGCCGTTAACCGTCTGGGACTCGACGCTTTTGATGTCGTCGACGTTGTTGAGGATGGAAATCTCGCTGAAGGAGGTGATCTTGGAGGCCATCTCCTGCGAGTTCAGGCCGCTATATGTCCACACCACTGTGACTGCGGGAATATCGATATTGGGAAGAATATCGGTGGAAGTCCGCCGTATCGCCGATGCGCCCGCAAGCAAGATGAGAACGGCGAGGACGGCGATCGTGTAAGGGCGGCGTAGGGCGTAGGCGACAATCCACATAACACATGCCTAATCGATTGCGCGGCGATTTCGCGTCTCACATCTACACGATTTTAGAAACACGGTCTTGAGAAAGAGGCGGCGCCGACATGCGACAAGACGGAGGGTCGGTCACTTTTGCGTCAGGCGCCGCGCAAGCCTTTGGATCGCGGCGACTTTATGTTGCGATTGCGTGAGCGTCCAAACCGCAGCATGGCGTTTCTCAACCGGACGGCGCATTCAGGGCGACGGCGCGCGGCGTTGGCACAGGCGGCATGCCGGCCAGACGCCTCGAGCAGCGTCGGAGACGAAGACGCTGGGCGCCGTTTGCAGCCGTCTGTCTCGTACTCTGCCCCGTGCTATCAACCGCCTCGCTGGATCGCAAGGAAGCGGTCCATTCTGCGGGCCACGGCCTGGCGTCGAACCCTGTGACAAACCGTGGTTTTCTATCTCAACGGCAATGCTCGGCAAACTCCGAGACTGCGTGGTGGGCCTGGCCGGACTCGAACCAGCAACCAGACGGTTATGAGCCGTCAGCTCTAACCATTGAGCTACAGGCCCCACGCAACGCGCGCGTTTAAGCATTACCGGCGATCCGGGCGCGCATCAAGCGGCGAACCGCCTTGGCAAGGCCGCGCGGGCGTGGCACATGGTCAGCGCGAAGAAAAGAGGAGGCGCCCTTGCGTTGCTTTGTAATCGCGTTCACAGCCGCGCTCGCCGCCGTCGCTCTGGGAGGCGCAAACGCCATGGCCGAAACCGCTGACAAGCCCGTCGCCCGCACCATCCGCCTGGATGCGACGGGGTCGGTCGCCGCCAAGCCCGACATGGCCCGCATTACCCTCGGCGTGGCGGCGGAGGCCGACACCGCCCGCGCCGCGCTCGATCAGAACTCGGCGGCCATGGCGCGGGTGGTCGAAGCGTTGAAAGCCGCAGGCCTTGGCGAGGACGACATTCAAACGGTCGATTTCACCGTGCGCCCGCGCTACGAGACGAACAAAGGGGACGGCCGCAACCTGCTGGTCGGCTACCGGGTGCTGAACCTGGTGCGCATCGGAGTGCGCCAGATCGCCCGCCTGGGAGAGGTATTGGACAAGGCAGTCGCGCAAGGATCCAATGAGATGGGCGGCATAGAGTTCACGCTCGTCGACCCGACCGCCCTGCTCGATGAGGCGCGCCGCCGGGCCATGGCGAGCGCCAAGGACAAAGCTGAGCTTTACGCCGCCGCGGCCGGCGCGCGTCTCGGGCGCGTGCTTAGCATCGACGAGACCTCGGCGCAGCCATGGCGATCGCGAGCCATGGCCGCGACCCGGCTCGACGCCAAGGCGTTCGACGCCCCCATCCAGCCCGGCGAGGCCGAACTCCAAGTTAACGTTTCGGTGCTATGGGAGCTGATCGACCCCATCAAGCCATGAGGCGATGCCCCAGGCGAACGGTTCAGCGTTGCTTTGCCGCCGCCGTGTGACATACTCGCAGCTTGAGCAAGGCTCGCCACCACGCGACTGTGAGCGTACGGCGCCATGATGAACAGTTGGCTGATCATATTCGCGGCGCTCGCGTATGTGGGCTTTCTGTTCGCGGTCGCTTACTATGGCGACATCCAGGCGCGCCGGCGCCGTCACCCGCAGAGCCGCAAGAACATCTACGCCCTGTCGCTCGCGGTGTACTGCACGTCGTGGACGTTTTTCGGCAGCGTCGGCTCATCCGCCGCCACGGGGCTGGACTTTCTCGCCGTCTATCTCGGCCCCATCCTGATGTTCACCGCCGGGCTGCCGCTCATCCGGCGCATCGTGCGGCTGAGCAAGGCGCAGAACATCACCTCCATCGCCGACTTCATCGCCGCGCGCTACGGCAAAAATCCGGGCGTCGCGGCCATCGTCACCATCATCGCGGTCGCCGGGGTCGTGCCCTACATCGCGTTGCAGCTGAAGGCGGTGTCGCAGTCCGTCACCACCCTGCTCCAGCCGGTCGGCGCAACTTCGGCTCTAGCCAGCCTGCCGATCGGCGACATCGGGCTCATCATCGCGTTGCTGATGGCGGCCTTCGCCATCCTGTTCGGGACGCGCCACATCGACGCCACCGAGCACCAGGAAGGCATGATGCTGGCGGTCGCGACCGAGTCCGCCGTCAAGATCGCCGCGTTTCTGGCGGTCGGCATTTTCATCACGTACTGGATGTTCGGCGGGCTTGAAACGCTGTTCACGCTGCTCGCGGCCCGGCCCGATCTGTCCAACCTGTTCGGCAGCCTGAACGGCGGCATGCTGCTCACCGTCACATTCCTCAGCGCGGTGTGCATCGTGCTGCTGCCGCGTCAGTTCCACGTGGCCATCGTCGAGAACAACTCGCAGGATGAGCTTCGCCGCGCCTCCTGGCTGTTCCCGCTTTATCTCATCGCCATCAATCTTTTCGTGGTGCCGATCGCCGCGGCGGGCCTGCTCACATTCGGCTCGGGCGCGCACAACGCCGACATGTTCCTTCTAACGCTGCCCATGTCGGCTGGGGCCGAGACCATCACGCTCATCGCCTTTCTGGGCGGCCTATCGGCGGCGACCGCCATGGTGATCGTGGACAGCGTCGCCCTGTCGATCATGGTGTGCAACGATCTGGTGATGCCCGTGATGCTGAGGCGCGGCCGATCGTGGCGCCGACAGGACATGGGCGCGCTGCTGCTGCATGTGCGGCGGGCGGCGATCGTCGTCATCATCCTGCTTGCGTATTTGTTCTATCTCGTGATCGGCGACAGCGAGGCGCTCGCCGGCATCGGTCTGCTCGCGTTCGTGGCAATCGCGCAGTTCGCGCCGGCTTTCTTCGGCGGCCTCGTATGGCGAAGGGCGACGGCGCGAGGGGCCATCGCGGGCATTATCGCGGGCTTCATCGTCTGGCTGTACACCCTGCTCTTGCCTTTCCTCATCAAGGCGGGATACGCCTCCCCCGAAATTCTGACCGACGGCCCCTTCGGCGTCGCCTTCCTGCGCCCGCAGCGCCTCTTCTTCATGGATTTCGAACCGCTCACCCATGGCGTTGTTTGGAGCATGCTCGTCAACTGCGCGGCCTTCATCGCCGTGTCGCTGATGCGCAGCCCGGAGCCCATCGAGCGGCTGCAGGCGAACGTCTTTATCGACGACAACCCGCCGCGCAACGCCGCCCCGGCCTTCCGGCCCTGGCGCAGCTCTGTCACGGTCGAGGATATCCGGCGCACCGTCGCGCGCTATCTCGGGGCCGAGCGCACCGACCGCTCCTTCCGCGACTACGCCATGAACCGCGACGTGGAGCTGCGCCCCCACGCGGAGGCCGACGCGCATCTCGTACGCTTCTCCGAGAACCTGCTGGCCAGCGCGATTGGCGCGGCATCCTCTCGCCTCGTCATGTCGCTCACCCTGAGGCGGCGCAATGTCGGCATGAAAAGCGCGCTCAAGCTGCTGGACGATGCGACCGAGGCGCTGCAGTTCAACCGCGACATGCTGGAGTCCGCGCTGGAGCAGGTGCGCCAGGGCATCGCCGTGTTCGACGCCGACATGCGGCTCATTTGCTGGAACCGGCAATTCCGGGAAATCCTCCAGCTTCCGCCCGACCTCGCCCGCTACGGCGCCCAGCTCGACCAAATCGTGCGGCATCTGGCGCGCCGCGGCCGCGCCGCCGGAGACGATGTGGAAGCTGTCGTCTCCGACCGTCTGCGCAAGTATCTAGTGACCATGGAGACGTTCCAGGAGCGGCTCGACGACCACGGCCAGGCTGTCGAGGTGCGCACCAACGCCATGCCCCAGGGCGGGTTCGTCGCCACTTACACGGACATCACCGAGCGGGTGGCGGCGGCGGACGCGCTGGCCAGGATCAACGAGACGCTTGAGCGCCGCGTGGCCGAGCGCACCGCGGAACTCACCGAGGCGAACCGCGCGCTCGCCCTGGCCAAAGGCAAGGCCGACGAAGCCAATCTGGACAAGACCCGATTCCTCGCCGCCGCCAGCCACGACCTGTTGCAGCCGCTGAACGCCGCGCGCCTCTACACCTCGAGCCTTGTCGAGCAGGCCGCCGAGACAGAAACGCGGCGGCTTTCGCAAAATGTCGACGCCTCGCTCGAAGCGGTGGAGGAAATTCTCAACGCGCTGCTCGACATCTCGCGGCTCGACTCCGGCGTCATGAAGCCCGAGGTCACCGCGTTCCCCATCGGCCCCCTGCTGCAGCAGATGCGGCTCGAATTCGAGCCGCTTGCAAACGAGCGTGGGCTTCGGCTGCATGTCGTGCCCTCAAGCCTTCATGTGCGCTCGGATCGCAAGCTCCTGCGCCGCCTCTTGCAAAATCTGCTGGCGAACGCGGTCAAATACACGGTCTCCGGGCGGGTGATCGTCGGCTGCAGGCGCCGCGGCGGCTCCGTGCGCATCGAGGTGCACGACACCGGCCCGGGCATCCCCAGGCAGAAGCAGGCGCTGATCTTCAAAGAGTTCCAGCGGCTGGACAATCCGCGCTCGGTGCGCGGCCTCGGCCTCGGCCTGTCCATCGTCGAGCGCATCGGGCGCCTGCTCGACCATCCCATCGCGCTGTCGTCCAAGCTCGGATCGGGATCGAGCTTCATGGTCACGCTGCCGGCGGCGGCGCAAACAGCGGGGGCGCTCGAAACAAAAGCCGTCGAGCTTCGCCATGGCGCGACCCTGGAGGGTTGCGTGGCGCTGTGCATCGACAACGAACCCGCCATCCTCGACGGCATGGCGACCCTGCTGGGCGCCTGGGGATGCCAAACGCTGCGGGCGGGCGGCCTCGCCGAGGCGGCCGAGCGGCTGTCCGCCGCCCACCCCGCGCCCGACGTCATCCTCGCCGATTTCCACCTCGCCGACGGCACCGGCCTTGACGCCGTCCGCCTGGCGCGCTCCCGGCTCGGCTACGCCGCCCCGGCCGTCATCATCACCGCGGATCACTCCCAAGCCGTAACGCAAGCGGTGAAAGCCGCCGGGCTTCAGATTCTGCGCAAACCTGTGAAGCCCGCCGCCCTGCGCGCGCTCATCTCGCAAATCCGCATCCGCCGCCTCGCCGCCGAATGAACGCGGCCTTCATGCGCGGTTCACCGGCCATGGAACATGGGTTGCGCGAGCGCGTTGAATCGCGCAAAGCATTCGCAACTCTGGAGGCCTAGATGGGACGCAGCATGGTTATCGAGATCGCCGTGAAGCAAGCGCTCGCATTTGCGCCTGCGCTCGCCTCGACCAAACAGTCCGCTTCCGCCGCTCGCCGTTAAAGCCCGTCCAAACTTTCGATCTTGTTCACGGCGATGACCGCTTGGGTGCGGCTGTCGACCTCAAGTTTGCTCAAGATCGCAGAGACATGCGCTTTCACGGTCGCCTCGGACACCCCGAGTTGGAAAGCGATCTGTTTGTTGAGCAGCCCCTCCCCCAGCATCATGAGCACCCGCATCTGCTGCGGGGTTAGGCTTGCGAGCTTGGCCGCGAAATCGGGCGCAGGATGCGGCTCGGCGGTGGCATCGACGCCGGGCGGGGCCCACACTTTTCCATCGAGCACATGGCTCACCGCATCCTTGATGTCGTCGATCGAGAGGGTTTTCGGAATATAGCCCGAGGCGCCGTACGCCAGACACCGTCTGATGACGGCGGGGTTTTCATTGCCCGAGACCACCACGACCGGAATTTCCGGCGACCGCGTGCGCAGATAGAGCAGCCCGGAAAATCCCCGCACGCCTGGCATGTTTAGGTCGAGCAGCACGAGATCGACCGCTGAGGCGTCCATAAGCGCGGAAAGATCTTCCAACGAACCGCCTTCGCTAATGCGCACGTCGCCGAAATTTTTCTCAAGCGTATGCTTTAGCGCGCCGCGAAAGAGCGGATGATCATCCACAATCACGATGTGATGATGGGTCATTGTCGAATCCAAAACGCTGATGCGCGTAGCCGGCGCGGCGGCCGCCAACCGAGAGGGCCGGCAATTACGCCATAATTATCCTTTAGGTCTATGCTTGCAAATTAAAATCTCTGACTGGGAAAGCCTGACGCCATGATCCTGGACGACGAACAACGTCGCGCGCAAATCTTTCGCGCGGGGTGGCTCACCGCCGCGGCTTTTTTGCTCATCATGCTTCTGGTCCTGACGGCGCCGATTTGGGCCACCACGCTGCAGCCTTATCGCTTTCTCCGTTTCGATCTCGGATTTTTCATCGTCGCGCACGGAATGATTGTCGTCCTCATCGGAACCGTTTACTGGTTTAACCAAAACCAGGAGCAGATTGACCGCGAGTTCAACGCGCCGGGCCTCGCCTGAGCCGCTGACGGTCGCTCGCTCCGGCTTAGGACGGGCCGATCATGTCTCTCAACACCCATTACGCCGTTGTGAACCCGCGGCTGGGCGCCAGTTTTGCGATCTTCACCAGCGCGTTTGTGTGCCTGGTGCTCATGCTCGTCATCCTCGAACAGCTCGGCCTGTCCCGCACCTCTATCGGGCAGATCATGGCGCTGGCGCCGATTGGGTTGTACCTCTTCATCGGGGTGATGGCGCGAACCATCGCGGTGGACGACTTTTTCATCTCAGGACAGCGCGTCCCGCCGCTCTACAACGGCTTATCCCTCACGGTGAACGCGCTGGGAGCGACAGCCGCCCTCAGCCTCACGGGCGCGCTGCTTTTCGCGGGTCTCGACGCCATGGCCATCGGCGCAGGCGTGGTCGCGGGCGTCGCCGCTCTCGCCATCCTGTTCGGCGCGCAGATGCGCAAGGTCGGCGCCTTCACCCTGCCCGGCTTTTTTGGACTGCGGTTCAACAGCCGGGCGCTGCGCTTTGCGGCCGCCCTCCTCCTCATCCCCCCGTGCATTCTGATCTTCGCGGCGGAGGCCAAACTCGCCGGCCTCGCTGCGTCGTTTCTGCTGCCCGACATGGGTCGCGAAAATCTGACAGCCCTTGCGGCCGCGGCGGTTGTTGCGTGCGTCATCCTCGGCGGCATGCGCGGACTCACCTGGACCCAATGCGCGCAGACCATCGTATTGTTCATCGGCCTCGGGGCCCCCGTCGTCATCGTCTCGCTGATGCTGACCAACCTGCCAATTCCGCAACTCACCTACGGCTATGTGGTGCAGGAGTTGAGCCAGCTCGAGGTGGCTAAAAGCCTGACGTCCTCCGCTGGGGCGACGGTTCCGCCATCTCAGGCCTTTGCAAGCGAGGGTTTCGCGGCGCTCACCCAGCCGTTCGCCAAACTGTTCTCATCCATCGACGAAGTGGACTTTGTGCTGCTCGCCCTGTGCGTAATGCTGGGCGGCGCGGCCCTGCCCATCCAGATCGCCCGCCTCAGCACGACGCCGACCGTCGGCGCGGTGCGCAAGTCGCTCGGCTGGAGCGTGCTGCTGACCGGGGCGCTCGTCATGACGCTGCCGGCCTACGCGGCCTTCATCAAATTCTATGTAGCTCAGGATTTGAGCGGGCAGCCGCTCAGCGAAATCCCCGCGTGGGGCCAGCAGGCGCGATCCCTAGGCCTGCTCACCATCACGGGCGACGCGCTGAACCCGGCGCTCGGCGAAAGCGAGACCAGGCTCCTGCGCGACGCGGCGGCGCTCATCCTGCCGCTGGCCGGCAAGACGCCCTACGCCCTGTTCGGTCTGGTGGCCGCGGCCGCCATCGCCGCAGCGCTCGCCGCCGCAGGCGCGCAGCTTGTGTCCATCGCCAATGCGCTCAGCAACGACGTGCATTACAACCTGGTCAACCGGGCGGCCTCGCCGGCGAAACGGCTGCTGATAGCCCGGCTTTCCATCATCGGCGCGGCGATCGTCGGCGCATGGCTCGCCGCCCAGCCCGGCTACGATCCGCTGATGCTTGTGCTGTGGGCGCTCTCCATCGTCGCGGGGACGTTTTTCCCCGCGCTCGCGCTCGCCGTGTGGTGGACGCGGACGAACGGAACGGCGATCCTGTTCGGGATGATCGCGGGCTTTATCGCCGCCGTGGGCGTTATCGCCATGGGCGAGGCCGGCGGCCCGTTCGGCGTCGACAGCGTCACGGCCGGAGCGGTCGCCGCGCCGGTCTCCGCGCTCGTCATCGTCGTCATGAGCGTCATGGCCCGTGCGCCCGACGAGGAGGCGAAGGAGTTCGTGGAGGATATGCGCATCTCCGCCGGCGAAACGCTCTATGCGCGCGCATTGCGGCTGGCGGCTCGCGGGCGGTCGCCGCGCATCTGATCACAAAAAGAAAGGACGGCGCCGATGGGGCCCGCACACCGCCTTGGGCTGTATCCTGAAATCGAACCCTATCGCACCGGCAGGCTCCGCGTCTCCGCGCTCCACGAAATCCACTTCGAGGAATGCGGCTCGCCCACGGGCAAACCCGTGCTGATGGTGCATGGCGGCCCTGGCGGCGGCGCCAACCCGACCATGCGGCGCTATCATGACCCAGCGCGCCACCGCATTATCCTGTTCGACCAGCGCGGCTGCGGCCGCTCCACCCCGCATGCGGAGCTGGCGGAAAACACGACATGGGATCTCGTCGCCGACATGGAGCGCCTGCGCGAGAATCTCGGCGTGGACCGGTGGCAACTTTGCGGCGGATCGTGGGGGTCGACGCTCTCCCTTGCCTATGCCCAGACGCACCCGGACAGGGTGAGCGAACTCATTCTGCGCGGCATATTCTTATTGCGACGGGCGGAGCTCGACTGGTTCTATCAGGAAGGGTGCAGCTGGATTTACCCGGACGCCTTTGAGGCCTATCAAGCGCCCATTCCGCCAGACGAGCGCGGCGACATGATCGCCGCCTATCACCGCCGCCTGACCGGTTCTGACCGGGCGGCGCAGATCGCGGCCGCCAAGGCCTGGAGCGTGTGGGAGGGCGCCACCCTCTCGTTGCTGCGCGATACGGACCGGATCGACAAGTTCGGCGCGGACGATTATGCCCTCGCCTTCGCGCGGATCGAGTGCCACTACTTCATGAACCGCGGCTTCCTCAGCAGCGACGACGCGCTGCTCGCTGGGGTCGACGCCATTCGCGGCGCGCCGTGCGTCATCGTGCATGGCCGCTACGACGTGGTGACGCCCTTGAAATCCGCTTGGGATCTGAAGCGCGCCTGGCCCGAGGCCGACTTGCGCATCGTGCCCGACGCCGGCCACGCCATGACCGAGGCGGGCATCGTGCATGAGATCGTGAGCGCCGGGCGGCGTTTCGCGGGCTGAACCCTTTTGGCTTTTTGCGCATTGCGGGCGCATGCCGGTTCGCTATAGTCCGGCCAAACGTCAAGCGGGGACGCATCATGCAGCTTGTGTTTTTCATCGCCGCCGGCCTTCTTGCGGCCCTGAACGCGTTGCTTTTGCTGACCATTTACACAAACGTGCTGAAGCTGTGGCCCACGCCCGGCAAAGGCAGCTGGCAGAATTTCGTGTTCTGGCCGCTGTTTCGCGGCGGGCTTGGCCTTACGCTTCTCTACGCGGCCTTGAGCGCGCCGGCCGCGCTGAACGAACATTGGGCGTGGATGCTTGTGGGCGCTCCCCTGATGTTGGTCGGATTGGCGGTGACGATCTACGCCTATTTCGATTTGGGTATCGACAACACCTACGGCTCGGACGGCGGCCTCGTCACAGGCGGCCTCTACGCCTATAGCCGAAACCCGCAATATGTGGCCTCCATCGCCGGGTTCCTCGGCGTCGCCGTGTTTGTGCATACGCCCGAGATGCTTTTACTGTGCGGACTGGCGATACTTGTGTACAGCTTGATGCCGCTCGCCGAAGAGCCGTGGCTTTCCAAGGTTTATGGCGAGGCGTTTGCGCGGTATCGGGCGCGAACGCCGAGATTTATTCGCATCACCGGGCGTAGAGTTGAAAGTATGCAATAGTTTACTCCCTGCACTCAAATATACCCATTAAGAGTATTTTCGCCTGCGCTGATTATCGCATTGAAAATCGCCTCACAGCCGTTTAGAGCAAGGCTCTAAGCCTTGCCCCTGAGTTGTTGAGCGAGACCTCCATGAATCTATGCCGGCTTGTCTATTACAGCGAACGCAATATGTCCGTCGCGCTGGACATCAACCAGCTCATCGGCGCGTGCCACCGCAACAATTCCAAAACGACCGTGACTGGGATGCTGCACTTCAACGGCACCCATTTCATCCAGGTGCTGGAGGGTGGGCGCGCCGATGTGAGCTTCACCTACCACCGCATCGCTTCGGACCCGCGGCACCAGAAGATCCTGCTTCTGTCCTGTCAGGATGTGCGGGAGCGGCTGTTCCCCGGCTGGTCGATGGGCCTGCACGAGGGCATGAGCGACCACACCAAACAGATTTATCAGCGCTATTTCGCGACGGAAAAGATCGATCCGCAGCAGGTGAATGTCGAGAGCCTGCTCGACGTGCTGCAAGATCTCTCGGCCGAACTTTAGTCGGCCAGAAGGTTGCCAGGATGCCGCCTCCGTGCAGGCGGCTTCATCCTCCGCAATCCACTGTCATGTGTTGGCGACATTGCGCTGTCGCGGTTTAGCGACCGCGCCGCCATCCATCTTGCGATCGGCGGCTTTTGCTCAGGCGGATGAGTCATGAAAAGGGCGGGCGCGGCCGCCTCGAACGCAACGATGCGCTATGCCGCTGCTTGGCCGCGTGACTGTCGCCGGGTGCGCTGATGGTTGCGCTCGACAACCTGTTGAGCCGCTTCGCGATCCGACAGCTTGCGCCGCAGCCGCATGATTTCCTGCTGAAGCAACGTGTTCCGCGACGCGGCCTCGGCGCGATACATCCAGCGCGCCAGAAGGAACCCGATGACGGTCGCCAGCAGGGCCACCGCCCCAACCTGCGCGAGCAACAAAACCAAATCGAGATTGTTCAACAACACGTCCATGAGGCTACCTCAGAATGAATTCCACGCGGCGGTTTTTGGCCTGCGCGAGACCGGTTTGCTCGGCGGAGAGCGGACGCGTCGCGCTGAAGCCGACCGGGCTAAACTGGGCCGTATCGACCCCGAGAGAGCGCAGATATTTGATGACGTTTTCCGCGCGCTGCCAGCTCATCTGCAAGTTCAGAAGCTGTTCTCCGGTCTTGTCGGTGTGGCCGCCCACGTCGATGCGCACATGCGGACAGTTGCGCACAGCTTCGGCGAACGTTCTCAAGGGCGCCGGGTCTTCAGGCGCCACGATGACGCTTGAGATGGGGAAGTGAATGACCGCTTTCTCCGCGAGCGCGCGAAGCTCCATCGTGCACGTCGTGTCTTCTCTCGGCTTCAGAATGTCGACGATGTCGCGGGCGGGCGCGGCGGCGACGATCTGAAGTTTGGGCGCCTCGGGCGGCGCGACGGGTTCAGCGAAGGGCGGCGGGGCGGATGCGGCGGCGTCGGACAGGCCTTCGGCGCCGGCGTCAGCGGCCGTCTCCTCCTTACGCTCCAGAGCCGCCAGGGTGACGGGTTCCGCGGCAGGCGCGGCTTCCGGCGCGGGCTCGGGCGCCCGCGCCAAGTCAATCATATGCGGCTCGCGCTCTCCGGCCTCCGGTTTGGCTTCGACAGCAGCAGCGGCCTCGGGAGCCGCGACTTCGGGCGCGGGCGTCAGCGTCGCCACAATCGGCTCCGGCTCGCGAATGAACACCGCCTCGAGAGGCCGCTGATGAAGCATAAGCGCGCCGCCGGCGATGAGGCCGAGCACCAAAACAGCGCCGGCCCCAGCCACCTTGCGGCGCACGCGCTGGTCCGACCGGTTTAACTCCACGGCGACGCGGGCGAGAGGAACGCGCGCCTTGCGCGCCTCGATCATGGCTTTACGGGAGCGTGACATGGAAAGCCTCACTCAAACGCTAACAAAACTTATCCACACACATACAGAACGAGCGGGGCGAAATCAAGGTTTTGTAAAAGATACGATTGCTATAGTTAAGTACAACTTTAAATAAAACTGTATGCGATCCAAATAGTCTTGGATGCTTTAAAAGGCCAGATCAATGGCGAACCGGGTGGCCACGGCCGCGAGGAACACCCCAAAGGCGATTTCCAGCGTCCGACGGGATGCGCCATGGGCGATGCACACGCCGATCGGCGCCGCGAGCACGCTCATGGGCGCGACGATCGCGGCGCCAATCAGGCTCACATAGCCGAGCGAGGCGGGCGGCAGATCGGGCGCGTTCCAGCCCGCGATCACATAGCCGATGACCGCGGGGACGGCGATGATGGGCCCGAAGCCGGACGACGTCGCAACCGCCTGGTGAATGGGTCGACCGAACAGCGCCATGTAGGAGCTTACATAAACCCCCCCGCCGATGCCGATGAGCGTGGAGATGGCGCCGATGACGGCGCCGACCGCCGAGTTTACCGGCTCGCCGGGCAAGTCGGAGCTTAGCCGCCAGCGGTCGCCGCCGGCCAGAAACTTGACGGACAGTGTGACGGCGGAGACCACATAAACCAGCTTCAGGAACCAGCCGTCGACGAACGCTGCGATGGCCGCGCCCAGCAGCACGCCCACCGCGACCGGGGGCCCGAGCGCGCGGATCACCGCCATGTCGACCGCGCCGCGCTTGTGGTGCGAGCGGAAGGAGCGCAGCGAGGTGGGGATGATGATGGCGAGCGAGGTGGCGACCGCCAGGTGCATGCGCGCCGACTCCTCCACCTCGATGACGCGGAAAAGCTCATACAGCACCGGAACGAGAATGCCGCCGCCGCCGACGCCGAACAGCCCGGCGAGCACGCCTGTGACAAGCCCTCCCGCAATGAGAGCCGCGACCAGCCAAGCCAAGTCCGCATGCGAGAGAAAGCTGTCCATGGCGTCTTTCAGAATGGGGATGAGGTGAACGGGCCGGGTTAAGCCGCTTTGGGGGCGAGGCGATCGCCAGTGCGGCTCACAAGCGAAAACGCGCGCGTCAGAGTGTCGATCCCCGCGCCGGGCCGCGGCGCCTCCTCCGACAGCAGACGGCGATAGGCTCGGGCGCCGGGCGCGCCCTGGAACAACCCGAGCATGTGGCGCGTCACGGCCGACAGCTTGCCGCCCTGGCGCAGCACGCCCTCGCAATAGCGCACCATGGCCTCGCACGCCGCATCCAGCGACGGAGCCTTTCTCGCGTCGCCGTAAAAGCGCGCGTCCACGCCGAGCAGCATCTCCGGGTTCTGATACGCCGCGCGCCCGACCATGGCGCCGTCGAGCGCGGCGCTCTCTCGGGCCGCCTCGTCCAGTGTTTTCAGGCCGCCGTTGAGGATGACGGCAAGCCCCGGGCGCGATGCTTTCAGCCTCTGGACGCGGGCGTAGTCGAGCGGGGGAACCTCGCGGTTCTCCTTCGGGCTAAGGCCGTTCAGCCAGGCTTTGCGCGCGTGCACGATGAAGACCGCGCAGCCGGCCCGGCTGACGGCGTCCGCGAACCGGTCAAGCGTCTCCTCCCCGTCTTGATCGTCCACCCCGATGCGGCATTTGACCGTGACCGGCGCGCTTTGCGCGGCCCGCATCGCCGCGACGCAATCGGCGACCCGTTCAGGCTCCGTCATGAGGCAGGCGCCGAACGCGCCGGTCTGCACGCGCGGCGAGGGGCAACCGCAATTGAGGTTGATCTCGTCATAGCCGAAGTCGGCGCCGATGCGCGCGGCCTCAGCGAGCTGGCGCGGGTCGGAGCCGCCGAGTTGCAGGGCGACTGGATGCTCCTCGGGGCTGAAGCCGAGCAGCCGCTCTCTGTCGCCATGGATGACGGCCCCCGCCGTGACCATCTCGGTGTAAAGCAAGGCCCGGCGCGTGAGCTGGCGGTGGAAGAACCGGCAATGACGGTCCGTCCACTCCATCATCGGCGCGACGGCGAACAGTTTATCGTTGTTTTTTATCAACAGCGTTGTTCTCAAGGACTGAAAGCAAGACCCTAGTGCGCGCACGTATACTCACGCTCCCGCTTTGGTCATCCGTTTCAACGGCTTACCGCACAAGGTTGCGCACGCTGAAGACCTTCGCACAAGGGCGGCGCGATTGCAAAACCTGACAGCGGAAAAGCGAGAAGCGCGTAACTGTGGCCGGCTGGGGAGGCGGAGACAGCCGATGGCGATAAGGGGGCGGCGTACCCGCAAAAACGAGCGCCGCGCTGAGGTTTAAGCGACGCCGCGCACGCGGGTTTTCTCCGGATCGTAGAACGGGAACGGCACAACCGTCGCGGCCAGCCGCTTCTGCATCCCGTCGAGCTTGCCGATCTCTAGCGCCGTTCCGTTCGCGGCGTGCACGGCCTCCACGCGGGCGAGCGCGATGTTCTTTTGGAGCACCGGCGAGCGCGTGGCGCTCGTCACCTTGCCCACATGCGCGCGGCCCACATACACCGCATCGCCCGGCGCGGCCTTCTCCTGCCCTGCTAATTCAAGCCCCACAAGCTTCATGCGCGGATTGGCGCGGCGGGCCTCCAGCGCGGCCTTGCCGATGTAATCCGCCGCCTTTTTCAGGGGCACGGCGAAACCGATGCCCGCCTCCAGCGGATCGGTGGTCGAGTCGAAGTCGTAACCGCCGAAGATCAGCCCCGCCTCGATGCGCACCATGTCGAGCGCCTCCAGCCCGAATGGCGCGACGCCGTGCTCCGCCCCTGCGGCCATGATCGCGTCCCAGACCGCGGGCGCATCCTTCGGATGGCAGAAGATTTCATAGCCGAGTTCTCCCGTGTAGCCTGTGCGTGAGACGAGGATCGGCACGCCGTCATAATGCCCTATGCGGCCCACGGTGAAGCGGAACCAGCCCAGTTCGTCGATGGTCGGGCGCGCCGGCGGCGTCCACACCAGCCCTCGCAGGATATCGCGCGACTTCGGCCCCTGCAGCGCGACGTTGTGGATTTGGTCGGTCGCGGTTTTCAGCAGCACGTTCGCGCCCATCGCCTTCGCCTGCTCCTTGATCCAGAGCAGGCCGAGTTCGTCGCCGCCGACCCAGCGGAAATTGTCCTGCGCAAGGCGGAACAGCGTGCCGTCGTCCACCATGCCGCCGTGCTCATAGCAGATCGCGGTGTAGACGACCTGTCCGGCCGCGAGCTTCGACACGTCGCGAGTGACGATGCGCTGCATGAGCGCCTCCGCGTCCGGCCCCATCACCTCCAGCTTGCGCAGCGGCGACAGGTCCATCAACGCCGCCCGCTCCCGGCACGCCCAATACTCGTCGATCGCGCCATTCGCCGCGAAGCTGTTCGGCAGCCAGTAGCCGCGATACTCCGCGAAGTTGCGGGTGAGGCCTGAGGTGCGCGGATGAAAGCCGGTTTCCTGCGTGAGTTTCAGCGGCGCGTCGGGGGTCATGCGGGTTCCAATGGCGCGGGTGAAGGAGGAGGTTTTGAGGTAAACGCGAACCTGGATTTCGGTCAGGTTCCAGCCGTTCGCCGGGTCGATGTCGCACGGACACGACGACGCGCCGCACACCAGGTCGTCGAGCGCGCGCATGAGCACATAGTCGCCGGGGCGCGACCAGGGCTCGTCGAACCAGATGTTGTTTTTCGCGTCCACGTTGGTGTTGAAGAAGAAATTGATGGCTGGCCACCCGCGCCAGGCCTCGATCCGCCATTCAGCCAGCGCGCCGTTGAAATTGTCCGAGCAGTTCGGGTGCCCGAAATAGCCCATGTCCTCATAATAGCGGTTGGTGCAGGCGAGATTGAACGTGTCGTGGCGGCCGACGGTGTCGCGGATAACTTCCACCAGCGCGTTGCGGTCGCGATCGAAGAATTTGGAGTAGAGGCCGGGTTTGGGGTACGCCGTGCCGGTCATGGAGCGCGTGGTGGTCGAATCCAGCCCCATCAGCTTGCCCTTGTCGAGCGCGCGGCGCTGGAAGGCAAGGAAGTCCGAGCACTGCCGCCCGGCCACGTCGATGATCTGGATGTATTCTCCGCTGAAAACCTCGAATGAAATCGCGCTGGCGATGTTCACGGTGAGGTCGAGGCGCGGCTCGGCGAGCGGCTCGGGTAGGCGCGGTTTGCCTAACGGCGCTGGGTTCGCGCGGTTGATGTGAATGAGCACGTCGGTCGGCGGGTTTTGCTCCCACACGAGCATTTGGGCGGCGGGAGCCGCGAAGAGCGCCGTCACGGGGCGGCTGGCGGTGAACGCGGCCATCTCGCCGGCAGGCGCGTCCGCGCTGAACAGCCTCGCGCATTTCGCCCGGCCGATGTCGACGCCGCGCCGGAACAGGCCGAAGCGCACGCGCTCCGCGTCCTCCGAGCCGCTGGCGAGAATGGCGTGCACGCCCTTCGACTCATGCTTGCCCGCGAGACCAAGCGCGCCGAGATCGGGCTTGCCGGAGGGCGTGAACGCCATCGCCTCGACCGCCTGCCCGCCCTCCAGCAGCGCGATTTCGATCGCATCGCCAGCGTCGAGCGAGAAAACCATCGATCCGCCGCCCTTCAGCACATAGCGTTCGACGCCGAAGCCGAGCGCGCGCGCGCCTTCGCCGACCGTTTTAGGCCTCAGCGGCGTTACGAGCGTCGATGCCGTCATCGCAACCTGCTTTCGCTCTTGAATAACATTTCGTATTATAATCAAATTTCTGAATACAAAACATTTTAAGTCGCGTCATATAGAAGGAATCGTCATGTCTTTAGAGCCGCGCGAGTTCAGAAACGCTCTCGGTTACTTCACAACCGGCGTCACGATTATTACGGCTGTCGGCGCTCGCGGGCAGTTTCTCGGCATCACCGCGAATTCATTCAGCTCTGTGTCGCTTGATCCTCCGCTTGTGTTGTTCTCGCTCGACCGCCGCGCCCTTTCGCTCGCCGATTTCCTGTCCACCGGCCATTTCGCGGTGAACGTGCTCTCCGCCGAGCAGCGCGAGCTTTCCAGCCGCTTCGCCAAGGCCATGACCGACAAGTGGTCGGGCGTGGACTACGACATCTGGGATCACGGCTGCCCGATCCTGAAAGGCAGCCACGCCGTGTTTGAGTGCTCCATCGCCTACACGTATGCGGGCGGCGACCACGTCATTCTCGTCGGCGAGGTGCAGCGCTACGCGGTCGACCCGAAGCATCAGCCCCTCGTGTTTTATCGCGGGCAGTACCGAGACCTCGGCCCGGCGGACGCGCGGACGCCCGCCGCCAATCTCGATGCGCTGGACGCGGCCTTCGCCTCGCCGTTTGGATGACGGGCGGCCCCGCTCACTGCGCCGCGATCTTCTGCGGCTCCGCCTCGGCCAGCAGCCGCTCGGCCAGCGCGCGCTTCTGCTCCGCCGACATTTTCTTCGTCTCGTTCTGGATCGCGCGCTCGTTGACGGTGACGTTCCAGTAGTCGAGGCTTGGGAAACCGAGCAGCGAAGCCTTGCCGACAAACTGCCGCAGGATTTCGTTGGACGGCCCCATCACCCATCCGGCTTTGCCGTCGCGCAGATAGCGCTCGATGCCAAGCTGCGGCTTGTATGCCGTGCCGCCGCAAGCGTGCAGCATCTTGTCGGAGACGTGCGCCACGTTCTTCGCCGCGGTGAACTTCACCTGCCACATCCAGTGCAGCACCTGCGCGCGCGGCAGCGCCTTCGGGTCGCGGTGGATCGACCAGTCGTTGTTGTTGGTTAGGCCATCCATGCACTGCGCCATAAGGAAAACGAGGGAGCGCGAGGCGTTGGTGTCGATGATCGCCTCGCCGACGTAATCCTGGATCGTCGGGTAGTCGGCGACGCGAAGCCCCACGTCCTTGTGCGTTTTGCGCGTGGTGTGCGCCTTGGCGATGTCGATGAGGCCCATCGAGATGCCGTTCCAGCAGCTTGACGAGCAGAGCAGGAAATATGGATCGACGGTTTCATCATTGGACGACGCGCCGTCGCCCACCGGCCCGACAAGGCGGTCGAGCGGCACGACGCGGTCGCGCACTTCGAGGGCGCCGGACTGGTTGCCGCGCAGGCCGAGGCCGTCCCACTGCGACGGGTCGTAATGCACCTCGTCGCCGAGGATGAGGAAGCACGATAGATTGGAGTACTCGCCGTTGAAATCCGGGCTGGTCGTCTGCACGATGTACCAGTCCGCGAAGCCGCCGGAGGTCGTCCACGAGGCTTTCTTGCGGACTTTCCACCCCGCTTCGACGCGCTCGGCGCCGGACGACATCGGATACCAGAAATGCCCGCCGGTCTCCGGGTCGGAGTAAGACAGCGTGCCGATGAGGCAATCGCGGTCGAGGCGGGAAAGAATGTCCTTCAGCGGCGGGCTGTCGTGATGGCGCAGGAGCGCGGCGGCCACGGCGCCGATATGCATGGTGTAGCACATGGCGGTCGACGCGCAGCCGTAGCGCGCTATGGTTTCGACCACCATCGCCGTGCAGACATGGTTTTCGCCAAGGCCGCCAAGTTCTTTGGGCACGATCAGGCCGAGCAGCCCCAGGCTTGAGAGCGCCTTGAAATTCTTGCGCGGGAACAGGAGCTTGCGGTCGCTTTCGACAGCATTTTCGCGCAACGTCGTCTGGCACAGATCAATGAGCTTGGCTTGCAGCTCCTTTTGAGCCGGCGTCAGCACCCACTGCGGATCCCACTCGTAGCCGAGTCCCCAGAACGGCTCGCCGCCCCACATCTTGTCGCCAAACATACGCTGATCCTCCGATTTTGAGCTTTCAGGAGCGCCGGGTTGAGGCGGCGAAACATCGACGGTGACGAAGACCGGGGGAGCCTTCTCGAGGTCGCGCAAGGCGGGGATCATCCGGTCTCTTATTTTGCGCCAAATGTCCGCCACGCATCGCCTCCGAAACTGCGGAACGCCGCCGCGCTCCTCACTGCGTCCGTGCGAATTCAGGGCTTGAGTGTGGCTTAACAAACTTCTTTTGACAAGTGGTTGCCCAAAGTTTCACAATTGGTATATTTTGAGAGTACCAATATCGAAGATCGGTGGATTGGTTGCAGGCCGCAGATGCGGAAAAGGCAACCATTCATCAACCGCATCTCCCTCTTGGCGCAGACCTCGCTCTCAAAAAACAAATCGCCTCGCACCTGTGCGGGGTGAACGAAAGCGTTCGACCATGACATAGGGCGCTCCCGTCGGGTTTGAGGCCGCGTCGCCAAAGCGACAGGCGGAGGCTTGCGCGGGGGTCAGTGACTTCGGGCAAACAACGAGGATGATCGATGACAATCGCCGCGTCGAATACGATGGACGCCGGGGGCGCGCGCACGCTCCGCCGGGACATCAACTGGACTGGAGCGTTCTGGGTCGCAAGCGGCGTTCCGGCGCTCGTGCTTTTCTCCATCGGCGGCATCGCCGGGGTCGGCGGCAATCTCGCCTTCGCGATCTGGGCCGTGTCCATGACCATGGGCTTCATCCAGGCTTTCACTTACGCTGAAATCGCCGGACTTTTCCCAAATAAGTCAGGCGGCGCGTCGGTTTACGGCGCGGCGGCGTGGGTGCGGTACTCCAAGCTCATCGCGCCGCTCTCGGTGTGGTGCAACTGGTTCGCTTGGACGCCGGTGCTCTCCCTCGGCTGCTCCATCGCGGCGGCCTACATGCTGAACGCGATCGCGCCGATCCCGGCCGCCGACTCGGCCGAGGTGCAGGCCTGGCTCGCAGCCAACGCCGCGACCATGACCGTGCCGGACGCCGAAAAGGTGGCGGCGGCTGTCTCCGCGCTCACGCCCACGATCCGCACGTGGACGGCCTACACCACGCAGCTGGGCCCCGTGAGCATCTCACTCAACGCAACCTTC
This sequence comes from Hyphomicrobiales bacterium, assembly GCA_033764775.1. Taxonomy (GTDB): domain Bacteria; phylum Pseudomonadota; class Alphaproteobacteria; order Rhizobiales; family Rhodomicrobiaceae; genus JAWXCE01. Next base: position 314,645 of record JANRIQ010000018.1, read on the forward strand.
TTCATTGGCGCGGCCTTGATGCTCATGATCTTCGCTGTGCAGCACCGGGGCATTCTCGCCACCGCCAACGCGCAGAAATGGATCGGCCTTATCGTTATTATCCCCATGCTCATCATCGGCGTCGCGCCGATCGTGACGGGCAAGGTGGACTGGGGCAACTTCTCGCCCCTCGTGCCGCTTGCCGCGGCTTACGCGCCTGAACCGGGCTCATGGAATATCGCGGGCTGGACGCTCGTGCTTGGCGGGCTGTTCATCGCGGCCTGGTCGACCTACGGTTTTGAGACGGCGATCTGCTACACGTCGGAGTTCCGCGACCCGGCGCGCGACACCTTCAAGGCCATCTTCTTCTCGGGCCTGCTCTGCCTTCTGCTGTTCATCCTCGTGCCCTTCACCTTCCAGGGCGTCCTTGGACTGAACGGCATGCTGGCGACGCCCATCGTCGACGGCTCCGGCGTCGCGGCGGCGATGGCGGGCATGGTCGGCGGCGGGGCGATTATCGAGACCGCGCTCGTCATGCTCATGATTCTCGCGCTTATCCTGTGCATCATGACCGCGATGGCCGGTTCGTCGCGCACGCTTTACCAGGGATCGGTCGATGGCTGGCTGCCGAAATATCTCAGCCATGTCAACGAGAACGGCGCCCCGACCCGGGCGATGTGGACCGACCTGGTCTTCAATCTCGGTCTCCTCGCCATCGCCGCGGCCGACGCGACGAGCTACTTCTTCATCCTCGCCGTCTCGAACTGCGGTTACATCATCTTCAACTTCTTGAATCTGAACGCGGGCTGGATTCACCGCATCGACGCCGCGCACATCGCCCGGCCGTTCCGCGCGCCGACATGGCTGCTCGGCCTCGGCACGATCTTCGCCTTCGTGAACATGGTGTTCATGGGCGCGGGCGCGCAGGTGTGGAACCCGAACGCGCTGTGGGCGGGCCTCATCACGGCCTCGCTCATCATCCCCGTGTTCCTGTTCCGGCATTACATCCAGGACGGCGGCAAGTTTCCGTCGCAGATGCTGGCGGACTTGTCGCCGGGCGGAGCGGCCGCGCCGCCGCCGCCAAAGGCGGGCATGCTGCCGTACCTGACCCTCGCCGCCGGTGTCGCGGTCATGCTCATCGCGTACTGGGTGACGGCGCCAACGCCCGCGCCGTGACCGCGAAACGCGTTCTAAGAACGAAAAAGGCCCTCATGGGCCTTTTTTCTTTACGCACGGCGGCGCGGCTTGAGGGTCACGAGCTGTGCGCGCCGATGAGGTCGGCCCGCGCTTTGTCCATGTGCGCGGTCATCGCTTCGGCGGCGGCGGCCGCGTCCCGGCTGCGGATCGCCGCGCAGACGGCTGCGTGCTGCTCGTTGTAGATCGCCATGTTCGCCTGATTGAGGATTTGCGAGCGCATCTGCGCCCATTGCGCGTGGGTGCGGATGACGTTGATCTGCTTGTACAGCCACACCATCAGCGGGTTCGACGTGGCGGAGGCGAGGGCGAGGTGGAACTGCTCGTCCGCCGCCGCGTACTGCTCGATGTCGCCGTTCTTGGCCGCATCTTGCGTGGCGACGAGCCAGCTTTGCAGCTTGGCCAGGTCTTTCGCGGTCGCATGAAGAACGGCCAGCCGCGCCAGTTGCGGCTCGATGGCCGAGCGCACCTCGATCAGCTCCAGCGGGCTGGTGACGTCGGCGATGTCGAGTTCCGGCTCCTCCGGCTCATACGTCACATATGTGCCGCTTCCAGCCCGCCGCTCGACCACTTTTTGCGCCTCCAGCCACATCAGCGCCTTCCGCACGGTGGTGCGCGAGGCGCCGTAATCGACCGCAAGCTGGCGCTCCGGCGGAAGCTGTTGGCGATGTCCGAAAACGCCTTTGAGGATCGCGTCGCGGAGTTCGTGCGCAATGGCGAGCGCGCCGCGACTGGCGACGGCGGAATGTGGCATATATGGTACAGTTTCGTGTTTCATGCCCGCGCTAATAGCAGACTGACCAGCTTTTGCACTACGGCAGTATGTCTCATGGATACCAATTATAGACCAATTTTTATGTTTGGCACACTGTTTGGTTTATGTTAGCCTTGTCATATTCGAAGTTTGCGTAAGCGGGTAAATGGTTCCGGTTGGGAGTTGGTTCAAATGACTCTACCAGACGGCGTGAGATTCGTGATCATCGGCGCTGGGATTCATGGCTTAAGCACCGCCTACCATCTGGCGAAAGAGTTGAAGGCGCGGGGCTGCGGCGACGGTCGGGATATTCTGGTTGTTGACAAGAAAGCGATCGGGGCGGGCGCGTCCGGCATCGCCTGCGGCGTGGTGAGGAACAATTATTACCAGCCGGCCATGCGCGAACTGATGGCGCACAGCGTGTCGGTCTGGGAGCAGCACGCCGAAGCGTTGAGCTACCACTCCGTGGGATACATGCAGATCAGCCCGGAGAGCATGCACGAGCAGATCGCCACGATTTACGAACAGGAAAAGGCGATCGGCTATCCGTCCGAGTTCATCGAAGGCGAGCGAGACTGCCGCGCCTACATGCGCGACATGTTCGAGGATTGGACGGCGCAAAACATCACCTCGGTGCTGCACGAGAAAAAAGGCGGCTACGCCAACAACATGGAGAGCGTGCGCGGCCTGGCGCGGCTGGCCGAGGCCGAGGGCGTGCGCATCGAGACCGGCGTCAAGGTCGTGGGGTTCGAGCGCGCGAACGGCGCCTCCAGCGCGGTGACCGCCGTCGTGACGGACAAGGGGAAGGTCAAATGCGAGCAGGTGGTCGTCGGCGTCGGCCCCTGGGTCAAACAGATCTGGGACATGTTGCGGCTGCCGAACGCCATCTCCGTCAAGGGCCGCGACGGCGAAATGCATGACGGCGTGCAGATGTGGACGTTCTGGTCCCTGCAGGAGGGCACCCTCGGCGTCGATCCGAGCTATCAAAAAACCAACTCCGGCGACTTCCCCCCCGTCATCCATGTGGACACCGACGCGCCGCTCATCTCCGACATCGACGGCAGCGTCATCACCGACAAGCTGTGGGGCATTTACTACAAGCCGGACTTCCATTTCGGCGGCGTGCAGGGCGGGGCCATGCCGTACAAAATCACGACGCCGCCCGACCAGGTCGCGGTCGATCCTTACGGCCCGGAAAGCCCCGATTTCATCGTCGGCGAGGAGTTCGCGCGCATGTGGTGCTCGGCGCTCGCCCATTGCCAGGCCCGCTTCAAGGGGCAGCACCCGAAGTTCCGCACGGAGCCGTCCGGCGGCATCGGCTGCTTTACGCCGGACAATTTCCCCGTGTTCGACCATTTCTGCGAGAACGTGACGATCCTCGCCGACTCGAACCACGGCTACAAAATGCTGGGCGTCGGCGCCCTGGCCGCCAAAGAGCTGTGCGGCGAACGCTCCGCCCTCCTCGAGCCTTTCCGCTTCTCGCGCTACGAGAGCGGCAAACTGCACCCGGTCTCAAACAGCCCCTTCCCCTGGAGTTAAAAACCGCCTGAACCCACCAGCCGCATAACAAGGAGTGATGGTCCATGCAGCCGATGAGCGACATCGAAGCCTATGTGAGCGCCCCAGGACGGGCGGACGCCGTGAAACAGGTTCGCGAGCAGATCGACAGGCTGGGCATCACCTACATTTATTATCAGTTCATATCGGTCACGGGCCGCATCGTCGGCAAAGGCATCCCGGCCGAGCACTGGGAGCGCACGGCGGAGAAAGGCTTCCAGCTCGTTTACGGCGCGACCGCCAACCTTTTCACCGATCGGCACGGCCAATACATCGGCTACGGCCCTGAGGCGTCCGAGCTGATCGGCATTCCCGACCCGGACACGTTCGTGCAGTTGCCGTGGGACAAGCGCGTCGCCCGCGTGTTTTGCACCTGCTTCCGCAACCGCGAGGAAGACGAGCGCGGCGGCGGTTATCTCTCCTCCGATTGCCGCGGCAACTTGCGCCGCCATCACGCCGAGTTTCAGCAGAAACACAAGATGCAGCTCCGTATGGGCTGCGAGCCGGAAATGATGTGGCTCAAGAAGGGCGCGGACGGGCGGCCGGACGGCGGCTTCTCCAAGCCGTACTGCTACCACATCGACCAGTTCGAGAGCCTGCGCCCCGTCTTTATGAAGGTCATCGAGTACGCGAACCAGATGGGCCTCGACATGATCCAGGGCGACCACGAGGACGCACCCGGCCAGCTTGAGCTGAACTTTCAGTTCGACGACGCCATGCGCACCGCCGACCGGCTGGTCACGTACCGGCAAATCTGCAGCCAAGTGGCGCGCGAGAACGGCCTCATCGCGTGCTTCATGACGAAACCGTTTATGGGCGTCTCGGCGAACGGGTGCCACACCAATGTTTCGCTGTGGAGCGCCGGCGAGGACAAGGTGAACATGCTCGGGCTGAAGGACCTGCCCGGCATGCCGTCGGTCTTCACCTACGTCTCGGGCGGCGCGAACTACTTCATGCCGGACAATACGGCGCACGCCAAAAAGCCAGGGCCGGTCGGCCTCAACTGCATCGGCGGCGTTATCGAGCATCTGCCGGCGCTGACCGCCATCGGCTGTTCGACCGTGAATTCTTATCGCCGCTTGTGGGATCAGGGTTTCTGGGCGCCGGTCTACGCGGACTGGGGCTATCAGAACCGCACCTGCGGCCTGCGCGTCTCCGCCCCGGGGCGCTTCGAGTACCGCGCGGTCGACAGCATGGTGAACCCGTATCTGCTCGCCTCGGCGCTCCTGATGGCGTTCGACGACGGCCTGACGCGAAAGCTCGACCCGGGCGAGCCGGAAAGCCGCAACATCTACGCCGCGATGAAAGAGGGCAAGCAAGTCAAGAAGCTGCCGTTGACGCTCGGGCAAGCGCTTGAGCGGCTGGACGAGGACGAGGTGATCAAGCGCGCGCTGCCCGACGAGATGTACCGCGTGTTCACCCACTACAAAGGCGACGAGTGGGCGCGCTTCAACGCGACCGTGACCGAGTGGGATGTCGAGCGCTATCTCGACTGCCTGCCGTAAGAATTCGCTTCACCCCCGGTTCTGTTCGCGGGTTGCGCCTCGGGCGCCGGCGGACAGGGCTGCGGTGACGCACGGACAACAGGGAGAGAACATCTATGTGTGGAATTGCGGGGCTGATCCATCGCGGACGCACCGGCGACATCGGCCGGGAGATGACCGCCATGCTGCAGTCGCTGAAGCATCGCGGGCCGGACTCGACGGGGTATGCGCTTTACGGCCAGGGCTCAAACGACGCCTACGTCATGCGCTTCAAGGTCGCCGAGCAGGAGGACATGAAGCACGGCTATAAAATCCGCGAGCTGGTGAAGGAGCGGCGCGCGGAGGTCGATCATCGGCTCGCCGAGCTGGAGGCGAACGTCACGGACAGCGCGGCGGCGACGCCTTACGCCTTCAAATACACCTTCAGCTACGGCGGCGACCTGAAGAAGCTCGTCGATTACCTGGAGGACGTGGAGGGCGTCGAGTTGATGTCCATCGGGCGCGGATTAGAACTCGTGAAAGACCTGGGCGACGCGGCGACAGTCGCCGATCAGTATAAACTCAAAGGGTTTCATGGCACGCACGCGCTTGGCCACACCCGCATGGCGACCGAGTCCGACGTGGACATCCGCTCCGCGCATCCCTACTGGGCCTATCCGTTCTCCGACGTGGCGGTGGTGCACAACGGCCAGCTCACCAACTACTGGAACAACCGCCGCGATCTCGAGCGCAAGGGCCAGCGCTTCATCTCCAACTGCGATAGCGAGCTGATCGCGGTCTACCTCGCCGACCGCATGGCGCGCGGCGACGATCTGGAGGAGGCGATGAAGCGCTCCATCGAGGAGCTGGACGGCGTGTTCACCTACCTCGTCACGACGGCCGACAGCCTCGGCATGGCGAAGGACACCATGGCCGCCAAGCCGATGGTGCTCTACGAGAGCGACGACTTCATCGCCATGGCGAGCGAAGAGGTGGCGATCCGCTCTGTGTTCCCCCACGAAATCGATACGTTCGACCCCTACGAAGGCGAGGTGCGTGTATGGCGCAGCTAGCTAAGGTTTCCCGCGATGGCATGCACGCCGAAACGCTTCTCGGCCGTTCGCAACAGCGCTTTTTCGAGCCGAACGCGGACTCGCGCCGCTTCACCTATCCGTGGGCGCACGAGGTCGATTTCAACAAGCGCGCGGAGTTCGACGCCGCCAACATGACGACGCGCGAGATCAACGTGCAGATCCGCAAGTTCATGGAGGACGGCCACGGCACCATCGTCGTGCACAATCCGGGCGCCAAACACTCGCTCGGCGTCGGCATCTTGAACCGCCTGCAGCTCTACTTCGAGGGTTCGCTCGGCTATTTCGGCTGCGGTCTCGTCGATGGGCCGAACATCCGCATCAAGGGCCGCGTCGGCTGGTCCTGCGCTGAGAACATGCTCGCCGGCACGGTCGTCATAGAGAAGAACGCTGGTTCGTGCTTCGGCGCGGCCATTCGCGGCGGTGACCTTGTGTGCAAAGGCGACGTCGGCGCGCGCACGGGCATCGACCAGAAGGGCGGCACCATCCTCATCGGCGGGCGCACCGGCGCGTTCTCCGGCTTCATGATGCAGCGCGGGCGGATGGTCGTCCTCGGCGACGCGGGCGCGAACCTCGGCGACAGCATGTATGACGGCATCATCTATGTCGGCGGCAAGATCGCCAGCCTGGGCGTCGATGCGGTCGAAGCGGAGATGACCGACGCAGATGTGGCGTGGCTTAGCCGCAAGCTCAAAACCTACGAGATCGAGGCGCCGAAAGACCTGAAGCTGATGACCAAGATCGTCGCGGGCAAGCAGCTCTGGAACTACGACAATCTGGAGCCGGCCGAGAAGAAACTGGTGCTGTAACGGCGCACAACAAGGAACACGCATATGGGCCCCAAAATCAAACCGGCCGAGGGCTTCGAGCCGGCCGCCTACCAACCGCCGCAGCGAAACCGCGACATTCTCGGCCGCAGCCGCATCTTCACGCCCGAGGTCATCGACGACATCCACATCAAGTCGGAACTCGGCCGCTACCGCATGCGCGGCTTCTCGCTGTTCAAGAAAATCCCGCACTGGGACGACCTGACCTTCCTGCCCGGCACGCTCACCCGCTTCGTCATCGAGGGCTATCGCGAGAAGTGCGTTACTAAGACGGTGCTCGGCCCGCGCGCCAAGCGTCCGCTGGTGCTCGACATCCCGGTCTACATCACCGGCATGAGCTTCGGCGCGCTGTCTTACGAGGCGAAGATCGCGCTGGCCCGCGGCGCCACCATGGCGGGTTCGGCCACCTGCTCCGGCGAAGGCGGCATGATCCCGGACGAGCGCCGCTACTCGATGAAATGGTACTACCAGTGCATCCAAAGCCGCTACGGCTTTAATCCGCACCACTTGCGCCTCGCCGACGCTGTCGAGTTCTTCATCGGCCAGGGCTGTAAAGTCGGCCTGGGCGGGCACCTCATGGGCCAGAAAGTGACCGACCAGGTGGCTGAGATGCGCTCGCTGCCGGCCGGCATCGACCAGCGTTCGCCCGCCCGGCATCCGGACTGGCTCGGCCCGGACGACCTCGCCCTGAAAATCGAGGAAGTGCGCGAGGCGACCAACCACGAAATCCCCATCCAGCTCAAGCTGGGCGCCGCCCGTGTTTATGACGACGTGCGCATGGCGGCGAAATGCGGCCCGGACATGATTTACATCGACGGAATGGAGGGCGGCACCGGCGCCGGCCCGCACGTGGCGACGGAGGAGACCGGCGTGCCCGGCATGGCCGCGATCCGCCAGGCGCGAAAGGCGCTCGACGACGTCGGCATGACCGGGCAAATCTCGCTTATTTACGCGGGCGGCATCCGCAACGGCGGCGATATCGCGAAAGCCATGGCGCTCGGCGCGGACGCGGTCGCCATCGGCCACGCCTCGCTCATGGCGCTGAACTGCAACAAGGACATTCCCGAGGCGGACTACCCAAACGAGGTCGGCGTTGAGGCGGGCTATTGCTACCACTGCCACACCGGCAGATGCCCGGTTGGCGTCGCGACGCAAGACCCAGTGCTGCGCAAGCGCCTCGACCCGGACAAGGCGGCGGAGCGCGTCTACAACTTCCTCCACACGCTCACGATGGAGTGCCAAATGATGGCGCGCGCCTGCGGCAAAACCAACATCCACTCGCTCGAACCGGAAGACCTTGCCGCGCTGACGATGGAGGCCTCCGCGCTGGCTCAGGTGCCGCTCGCCGGCACGCAGTTCACCGTCGGCCGCCCCGACATGACGCGCTACTAGGAGGACATCATGGCGGACATCAAACCCGGACGGCCTGTCGCTGCGCCAAGCCAGCCGCAGGACATCGACCACTTCATCAAGGGCGACGGCATCGACACCGAGCGCGAGAAGATCATCGGCCAGCACATCGGCTATCGCTACGACGTGAACCTGCTGCCCGACTATTCGCGCCTGACGCCGTTCCTCAAAGACTACATCGAGCACATGGGCTGGTCCGACCTCAACTGGATGGAGGACGTGCACATGGGCTACGAGGAGGGCCGCCCGGCCGTGTTCGACCGCAACGTGAACGGCTGGGTGCAGGTGCCGGCGGGCGTGACGCTGCCCGACAACCAGCAGGATCGCGACATGCTCGCGCGCGAGCTGCTCATCAAGTTCCAGATGGGCGAGAAGCACCCGATGGTCGATCTGCGCGCGGCCTACGCAAAATTTTAGGAGAGCATGCCGGAGCATCGCGCGAGCGGAGGTTGCCTGTGCGGCGGCGTTGCGTTTCGCATCGCCGGGCGGCTGCGCGACATTGTCGTCTGCCACTGCCGGCAGTGCCAACGTTTCTCCGGGAGCGTCGTCGCCGCCACCCAGTGTCGGAGCGCCGATCTCGACATTGTCCGGGATGACGGGTTGCGCTGGTACGCCTCGTCGCCGCATGCTGAGCGCGGCTTCTGCGGCGCATGCGGAAGCAGTCTGTTCTGGCGGCGGCGCGGCGACAGCTTCACATGCGTCATGGCTGGCGCGCTGACGCCGCCCACCGGCCTGCGCACCGCCGCGCATATCTTCACCGCCGACCAGGCCGACTGGTGCGTCATCGGGGACGGGCGGCCCCAGTTCCCCAGAACGATGGGGTCGGCCGTCGCCGCCGTGCGGTGGTCGTGAGAGGAGAGCGATGACAACCGTCTGCATCATCGAGGCCGGCCTTACGCCGCCGGCCATCACTGAGGCCTATGGCGATTTTCCCGCCATGATCGAGCGCTGGCTGCGGCCGGCCATGCCGGAGGCCCGCTTCGCGACCCTCTCGATCATCCGGGGCGAGGGGCCGCCCCCCGATCCGAAGGCTTACGACGCTTATGTCATCACCGGCTCCGAGCACGGTGTCTACGAGAACCTGCCATGGATGGAGAGCCTCAAAGGCTTCATACGAACCGCGGCGGAGGCGGGTGCGCCGATGTTCGGCGTGTGCTTCGGCCACCAGATCATGGCGGAGGCGTTCGGCGGCCGCGTGGTGAAGGCGCCGCAAGGCTGGCAGGCCGGGCTTTACGACTATGAGATCAAGCCGAACGATTTCATCGACGGGCCGGCGCGCCTCGCGGTTCTCTCCCTGCACCAGGATCAGGTGGCGAGCCCTCCCCCGGACGCGCAAGCGATCGCCGCGCATCCGACCTGCCCTTACGCCATGCTGCGCTATTCGCCGCGCGCCGCCTCGACCCAGGCGCATCCCGAGTTCGACTCGGACATCGTGCAGGCCTACCTCGATCTGGGCAAACTCAGCGTGCCGGAGGCCGTGGCGCGCGCGGGCGAGGCGGCGATGCGGCGCGGATCGCCGGACAATGAGCGTCTGGCGGAGGCTGTGGCGCGGATGTTCACGGCCGGCGCCTGATTGGCCCGTTGTGCTCCGGTGCAGCCGCCGTTTCAGACCTTCCCGTCAGCGCCATCCCTCGCTAGGGTTTGGCGAGCAAAATGTAGATGACGGCCGCGAGCAACGCCATTTCGATGAGGTTGACGACCACGCTCACGCGGTGCCACGCGTTGAAGCGCGCGTTCGCCGCCTTGTCGCCCGCCGTCGCCGCGTCGCGGGCCTCCTTGATGATGGGGATGACGAACCGCCGAACGCCGAGCATCAGCGCCGCGCACAGGACCAGCACGCCGCTTTCAAGCGGACGGAGGGCGAGCGCGGCGGCCAGCAGAGCCATCAGCCCGTTCACTGCGAAATAGCGCGGGAAAATCGCGCGCAGAAACCGCCCGGCAGCCTGCTCGTCGAGGACCTGGAAAACGGACGGCGCGATGACGGCGGAGAAAAACAGCATGGCGCCGAGCGATGCGGCGGCGAGAAGCGCGGAGAGTTCGGGCATGTGTGCTCGCTGAACGATGTGGACGGCGATGATCCCGCCGTGTTGGACGTAGCGTTAAACGCTTGCGGCTCGTCGAACGGATGACGCCCGCCGCCCTTTCCGTCTTCCATTTGCGATGATGGCGGCCCATGTCGGTTGAGGGAGCGGAGCGTGCTCCAACGATTGGAACAGCGAGCGTAACGTGCGATCCATGATGTTTTATGTCTTTGCCGCTTTGGGGGTCGCCGCGCTGGCCGGCGTCGCCTTATGGATTTATGTGATGAGCAATGTGGAGCAGCAGCGCTATCGCGTCGTCATCGCCGACGGCCCCATCGAGTTGCGCGACTACCCTGCCTCGATCGTGGCTGAGGTGACGCGGCAGGGATCGCGCCAGGCCGCGGTCAACGCCGGGTTCGGACCGCTTGCGAGCTACATTTTCGCCAAGGAGCGCGCCGGTGACAAGATCGCCATGACCGCGCCCGTCACGCAACAGCGCGAGACCATCGCCATGACCGCGCCGGTGACGCAGTCGGCCGGCGCGAACGGGGATTGGACGGTGCGGTTCATCATGCCGGCGAAATACACGCTCGAAACCTTGCCCAAGCCAGCGAATGCCGATGTGCGGATCGCGACCGCGCCCGCGACGCGCCGTGCGGCCATCCGCTTTTCGGGCTATGCGACGGACGCGGCCATCGCGGAGCAGGAGGCGGCGCTCATGGCGTGGATGCGGTCACGCAAGCTGACGGCGACGGGCGCGGCCACCTACGCCTATTACAACGACCCGTTCACGCCTGGGCCGCTGCGCCGCAACGAGGTCATGTTCGACGTGGTCGAAGACGAGCCGCGCCCGGCGAGCGTGACACAACCTATCGCCGGGTAACGACGCTCGCTCACTGCGTCTCCAGCTCCAGCCACTGGGTTTCGGCGGCGTCCAGCTCGGCCTGCGCCTCAGTGAGCGCGGCGGTGGTCGCGTCGAAGCGCTTGCGGTCGCGGACGTAAAGCTCCGGGTCGGCGAGCGTCGCCTGCAGCGCGGCGATCTTCGCCTCCAACCTAGCCATGACGCCGGGCAGCGTCTCAAGCGCGTGCTTGTCCTTGAAGCTGAGCTTGCGCTTGCCAGCGGTTGGCGGAGGCGCGGGCGACTGCTTGACGCGCGCCGGCTCTGGGCTTGCCCCCTGGGCGGTTTTGCCCGCGCCACGCGCCGCCAGATCGCCGCCCCGCTGCGCCATCATGTCCGCGTAGCCGCCCGCATACTCCACCCACCGCCCATCTCCGTCCGGCGCGATGGTCGAGGTCACCACCCGGTCGAGGAAATCGCGGTCGTGGGTGATCAAAATCACCGTGCCCTGATAATCGCCGAGCATGTCCTCCAGCACGTCGAGCGTCTCGAGGTCGAGATCGTTCGTCGGTTCGTCCAGCACGAGGAGATTGGAGGGCTTGGCGAGCGCCCGCGCCAGCATCAGCCGCGCCCGCTCCCCGCCCGAAAGCACGCGTAAGGGCGTGCGGGCCTGCTCGGGCGCGAACAGGAAGTCGCCCATGTAGCTGATCACATGCCGGTTTTCGCCGCCGACCTGCACGCGGTCGCCGGAGCCGCCGGTGAGCGCTTCGGCCACCGTCCAATTGGGGTCAAGGCTGTCGCGGTTCTGTTCGAGCGCGGCCATCTCGATGTTGGCGCCGAGGCGCACGCTGCCATCGTCCGGCACGCGCTTGCCCGTCAGCAGGCCAACGAGCGTGGTCTTGCCCGCCCCGTTCGGCCCCACGACGCCGACCCGGTCGCCGCGATTGACGCGCGTCGAGAAGTCCTTCACCACCGTGCGCCCGCTAAAGGCTTTCGTCACTCGCTTCGCCTCAATGACGAGCTTGCCGGACGCCGCGCCTTCCGCGGCCGTGATGACAGCATCGCCCGTGCGCCGACGCTCCGTGCGCCGCTCCGTGCGCATGGCCTGCAGGAGCGCCAGGCGCTTCACGTTGCGCTTGCGCCGTCCGGAGACGCCGTAGCGCACCCAGTGCTCCTCGGCGACGATCTTGCGGTCGAGCTTGTGACGCTCCAGTTCCTCTTGCGCCAGCGTCTCGTCGCGCCACGCCTCGAACTTGCCGAAGCCGATGTCGATGCGGCGCGCGCGGCCCCGGTCAATCCACACGCAGGCGCGCGACAGGTTCGTCAGGAAGCGGCGGTCGTGGCTGATGAGAACGAGCGCGGATTTGAGGCCCGCCAGTTCGGCCTCCAGCCATTCGATCACGTTCACGTCGAGGTGGTTCGTCGGCTCGTCGAGGAGGAGGATGTCCGGCTCGGAGACGAGCGCCTGCGCCAGCGCCGCGCGCCGGGCTTCGCCGCCGGACAACCGCGCCGGGTCTTCTTCGCCCGTGAGGCCGAGCTGCTCCAAAAGGTAGCGCGCCCGGTAATCCGCATCGCTGGCGCTGAGGCCAGCCTGCACGAAACTCAGCGTGGTTTTGTGCGCGGAGAAGTCCGGCTCCTGCGCAAGGTAGCGGATCGTCGCGCCGGGCTGGGCGAAGCGCTTGCCCTTGTCCGGTTCAATCAGCCCCGCCGCGATTTTCAAAAGCGTCGATTTGCCGGAGCCGTTGCGGCCGACGAGCGCCAGCCGCTCGCCCGGCGAGACCGACAGTTCGGCGCCCTCCAGGAGCGGCGTCGCGCCAAAGCTCAAATGCACGTCGGTCAGGGTAAGAAGCGGCGGCACCATGGACATGCTCTAGCAGTTTCAGGGTGTGTCATAACACGGGGGGAAGCCTTGCGCGACAGCCGCCGGGCCTGCGAAAAATCGGCTTTCGCACGGGGCCGCATCGACGGCGACCTGCTCAGGCGGCGGCGCGTCGGCGCCCTCGAGGCGCCAGGCCCAACCCTCGCCATGGCCGACTGCTTCGAGGGGCTTCAGGTTTTTGGCAGGTTGAGGCGGATGTGCAGTTCGGCGAGCTGCTTCGCCGAGACTTCGGACGGTGCGCCCATCAGCAGGTCCTGCGCCTGCTGGTTGAGCGGAAACATAGTGACCTCGCGCAGGTTTTCCTCTCCGCACAACAGCATGACGATGCGGTCAACGCCCGGCGCGATGCCACCGTGGGGCGGCGCGCCGTATTTCAGCGCGCGAATCATGCCGCCGAAGCGGCTGTCCACAACCTCCGGCCCATAGCCCGCAATCTCGAACGCCTTGTACATGATCTCGGGCTTGTGGTTGCGGATGGCGCCCGACGACAGTTCCACGCCGTTGCATACGATGTCGTATTGATAGGCTTTCAAGTTCAACAGCGCGTCGCGGCCCGCTTTCTCGGCCGCCGTCAGCGCCTCCATCCCGCCCTGCGGCATCGAGAATGGGTTATGAGAGAAGTCGATACGCTTTTCGTCCTCGTTCCACTCATAGAACGGGAAGTCGGTGATCCAACAGAATTCAAAGCGATTCTTGGCGACGAGGTTGAGTTCATTGCCGATCTTGTTGCGCGCCTCGCCCGCGAATTTGTAGAATTTGGCCGGATCGCCCGCCGCGAAAAACACCGCGTCGCCCTCCTTGAGACCAAGCTGCGCGCGCACCGCCTCCGAGCGCTCCTCGCCGAGGTTTTTGGCGATCGGCCCGGCCGCCTCGCCCTCGCGGAAAAAGATATAGCCCAGCCCCGGCTGGCCCTGCTGCTGCGCCCAGCTGTTCATGCGGTCGCAGAAAGCGCGGGAGCCGCCGCCCGGCGCGGGAATGGCCCAGACGCGCGCGCGCGCGTCCCTGGCCAGCATCTCGGCGAAGACCTTGAAACCGCTGCCGCGAAAATGCTCGGACACATCCTGCATCTCGATCGGGTTGCGCAAATCCGGCTTGTCCGAGCCATATTTTGCGATCGCCACGTCATAAGGGATGTGCGGGAATTTCGGCGTGACCGGCTTGCCGTCGCCGAACTCGGTGAACAGGTCGCGCAAAACCGGTTCGACCGCGTTGAACACGTCGTCCTGCGTGACAAAGCTCATCTCGATGTCGAGCTGGTAGAACTCACCCGGCGAACGGTCGGCGCGGGCATCCTCGTCACGGAAACACGGCGCGATCTGGAAATACCGGTCGAAGCCGGCGATCATGATGAGCTGCTTGAACTGCTGCGGCGCCTGCGGCAGCGCGTAGAACTTGCCGGGGTGCATCCGGCTCGGCACGAGGAAATCGCGCGCGCCTTCGGGTGAGGAGGCCGTCAGGATCGGCGTCTGGAACTCGAAAAAGCCCGCGTCCGTCATCCGCCGCCGCAGCGCCGAGACGATCTGCGAGCGCTTCATGATGTTGCGGTGGATTTTGTCGCGCCGCAGGTCGAGGAAGCGGTATTTCAGCCGCGTCTCCTCCGGATAGTCGAGATCGCCGAACACCGGCAGCGGCAGCTCGGCCGCCTCGGACAGAACCTCGACCCCCGTGATGCGCACCTCGACCTCGCCGGTCGTCATGTTCGGGTTCACCGTTTCCGCCGTGCGCGCCACCACCTCGCCATCGACGCGGATCACCCACTCGGCGCGGCACCGCTCCGCCGTTTTGAAGGCTGGACTGTCGGGTTCGACGACGCATTGTGTGACCCCGTAATGATCGCGCAGGTCGATGAACAAGAGCCCGCCATGGTCGCGCACCCGGTGCACCCAGCCGGAAAGCCGCACGCCCGCGCCAACATGCTCGGTGCGCAGAGCCCCGCAGGTGTGGGTGCGGTAGGCGTGCCCGGCCGCGGCGTTCGCCCGGGCGGCGGCGGGCTTGGATTTCGCGGCGCGCGGCTTAGCGGCGGTTTTTCCGGCGGATTTCGTCATAGAGCGTTCAACCTTGGGAATGTTTCGCGAGCGCGCGCGATGCGAATCGCGGATGACCTTTCATAGTCAGCCGGGGCGTCGGCGTCCAGAGCGGCGGCGCGTCGTCCCCCGAAACGCCGGGCCGCGACCTCCATGGCGCTTGCTAGGAGCAAAAAGCCCGTCGTACAACGGATATATGAAAGACGCGATGCTCAATTCCGTGCCGGACGCCGTCCCCGTCATCTCGGACACAGCCGCCCTGGAGCGCGCCTGCGCGCGCCTCGCCGAAGCCCCGTTCGTGACCGTCGATACGGAGTTCATGCGCGAGACGACCTATTGGCCAAAGCTCTGCCTCATCCAAGTGGCCGGGCCGGATCTCGCCGCCGTGATCGACCCGAAGGCGCCCGGCATCTCGCTCGATCCGTTTTTCGCGCTCATGGCCGACGCGCGGGTCATCAAGGTGTTCCACGCGGCGCGGCAGGACATCGAAATCATCTTTCATCTGGCGCGGGTGATCCCGAAGCCGTTGTTCGACACCCAGGTCGCCGCGATGGTGTGCGGCTTCGGCGAGTCCGTGAGCTACAGCGCCCTCGTCAAGCAGATCACCGGGCGCAACCACGACAAGACCAGCCGCTTCACCGATTGGGACCGCCGGCCCTTGAGCGATCAGCAGCTTCGTTACGCCATCGGCGATGTGACGCATCTTCGCGACGTCTATCTCAAGCTGACCGAACAGCTGCAGCGCGCGGGCCGCGCCCACTGGCTCAACGACGAGATGGCGCTGCTCGAAAACCCCGCCACCTACGAAACCGTGCCGGAGGAGGCCTGGCAGCGGCTCAAGGTGCGTCTGCGCTCGCCGCTCGCCATGGCCATCGTGATCGAGGCCGCCGCCTGGCGCGAACGCCTCGCCCAGCGCCAGGATGTGCCGCGCTCGCGCATCCTAAAGGACGAGGCGATTTACGACCTCGCCGCCCAGGCGCCGCGAACTGTGGAGGATTTGGCCAAGCTGCGCAGCTTCCGCGACGGCTCGGCCCGCTCCGCGCGGGGCCGCGAACTGGTCGAGGTTGTCGTGCGCGCGCTCGCCCGCGACCCGGCGACGATCCCCGCCGTGGCGCAAGGGCACTCGCTCGGGGCGAGCGACGCCGCTGTGGCCGATCTGTTGCGCGTGCTGCTGAAGGCGGTCGCCGCCCGGCACGGCGTTGCGCCGCGGCTCATCGCGGGATCGGACGATCTGGAGCGCATCGCCATGAGCGGCGAGACCGCCGACACGCCTGCTCTCACCGGCTGGCGGAGGGAGCTGTTCGGCGATGCGGCGCTCGCGCTTAAAGCCGGCAAGCTCGCGCTCACCATGCGCGACGGCGAGGTGGTCGCCGCACCGATCGGTTAGCCGAGGCGCGTTCGCGGGCCGTAAGGGTGCGCGGCGCCCCATTCCTGCAGAAAGGCGGCGAGTTCGTCGTCGATCTGCGGCGGCATCGCCACCTTCAGCTTCACCAACTGATCGCCCGTGGTTTTCGTCTGCGGGTTGACGACGCCCTTGCCGCGCAGGCGCAGCGTCTGGCCGCTCGTCGCGCCCTTCGGCACAGACAGCGTCACCCGGCCGGTGATCGTCGGCACGGCGACCTTTGCGCCGAGCGCAGCCTCATAGATGGTGATGGGCAGGTCGAGCAGGATGTCGTCGCCCTGCCGCTCGAAATATGGATGCGGGCGCACCTTTAGCTCAATGAGCGCATCGCCCGCCGCGCCGCCGCCGACGCCCGGCTCGCCCTTGTTCTTCAGCCGCAGCACGTGGCCGCTATCGACGCCGGCCGGCACCGCCACGTCCAGTTCGTCGCCCTCAGGGAGCTTGACGCGCTTCTTCAGGCCGTTGACCGCCTCGAGGAAATCGACCTCCAGCGTGTAGCGGAAATCCATGCCGCGCATTTGAAAGCGGCCGGAGCCGCCGCGTCCGCGCGCGCCGAACACATCGCTGAAAATGTCGCCGTAATCGCCGAACGGCGGCGCGTCGCCATACCCGTAACCGGACGAATAGGCCGGCCGCTCATGCCCCGCCTCGTCGATTTCGCCGGCGTCGTAGCGCTTGCGCTTCTCGGGGCTTCCCAGGATGGCGAAGGCGGCGGAGATGCGTTTGAACTTCTCCTCGGCGGCCTTGTCCCCCGGATTGCGATCCGGATGGTGCTGTTTGGCGAGCTTGCGATAAGCTTGGCGGATTGCGTCGTCGCTGGCGCCGCGCTTCAGCCCGAGAATGGCGTAAAGGTCTTTGTCCATGGTTCCTTAAGCTCGGCGCAGCATGGGCCCGCCGGTTTCAGCGTGTCGTGTCGGCCTCACTCCGGCGCACGCTCCGGGGTGCGCCGGGAAATGGCCCGCATGATGGCGCGCGCCGCGTCGAATTTGGCGCTGATGCGGATCTCCGGCTGACAGTTCAGCAGATGCGCCAGCGCCCGCAGACGCCGCTGCAAGCGCTCTCCATCCAGCGGGGCGAGCTTGGAGGGCAGTTGCAGAACCAGCTTGTTCTCGTCGAAGCCGATCGAGGTCATGGGGATCACGCCCGGCATGCCGGCCGATAAGATATGGGCGGTGCGCACCGCGGCGCCAACGATCTGCGCGCGCTTATGCCAGCGCCCGCCCGCCAGGCGCTTCAGCTGCGGGCTAAGATCGCCCTTCAAGCCCTTTTCGTGGCGATAGAACACAGTCAGCGCCAGGAACGCGCGGCCCGGATGGTCGATGCCGACGAACGAGGACTGCGCGACAAGGCTCAGCGATTGCTCGCCGCGATAATCCGGATGCGCGCGCCAGGCGATGTCGGAGAGAAGGCACGCGGCGTGGCGCAGGCGCCGCTCCTCGTCCGATTCCTTTGGCCCCGGCTTGCGGAACAGGCTGTCCGTCCACCGGCACAGCTCACGGGCGTGCTCCGCCGAGCGGGAGCGCAGATGCGCCATTTCCTCGCAGGCGGCGATGAGCGGATCGCGCTCGCGCTCGCGCTCCGGCAGCAGACGGTGGATGAGGCCCTCGCGCACGCCGAACGCGGAAACCCGCGCCTCCGAGCTTTGCAGCCGCTCGACCGTGCGCCGCAGCACAAGCGCCGCGAACGGGAGCGTCTCAGCCCGCTCCCCCGTCGCCTCGATGAGCTTCTCGATGACGGCGGTGTGCTTCTGCGTGAGCGCGTTCGCCACCTGCGCAATGTCGTCCGGCGACAGGACATAACCGTGGATGACGCTGAGCGGGTAGTTCGTCATGTGCATGTGGATGCGTGCGATGGTGCGCCACGCCCCGCCGATGGGATAGAACGGGCGGCCGGCGCCGACGCCCAGCCACGGGATTGTTTGCAGATCGCGGTCGATGAATTCGCGCGCGCGGGCGACGTTGCCGCCGGATTTGTCGATGAGCGCGAGAGCGCCGAGCTGCACCGACTGGGCGTTGCGCACGCGCCCGCCGGCGATGTCCACAAGCTCCAGGCTGCCGCCGCCCAGATCGCCCGCGACGCCGTCCGGATCGACGAAACCCGCCGCGACGCCGGCCGCGGCCAGCTCCGCCTCTTCCTCACCGCCGAGCACACGGATCGACGCGCCCAACGCTTTCTCCGCGCGGGCGATGAACTCCGCGCCGTTCTCCGCATCGCGCGCCGCAGCCGTCGCGATCACATGCACGCTCCGCGCGCCCGCCTGTTCGATCAGCTTGCGGAATCGGCGCAGAGCCGCAAGCGCGCGCTCCATGGCGTGCGTCTCCAGCCGCCGGGTGGTCGCCAGCCGCCTGCCGAGGCCGCACAGCACCTTTTCGTTGAACAAGGGCGTGAGGCTGCGGACGGGGGCTTCGTAAATGAGGAGGCGAATGGAGTTTGAGCCGATGTCGACGACGGCGACGGGATCGAAGGCGGTTTTGAAAAAGGCTTGCCGATCCACGCTAGTCTCGCCCGCCGCGGTGAAAAGTCATAGAGGCCTCACCAATGCAACTCGGGCGGCGCGCTCGATTTGAGCGCCGCGCCGCGACCCGACAGGCTCGGGTTGCTCATAAAGTAGTGATGCGCGTTGAATGGCTCCTCCCCCGGCGCCGGGCTGATGCGCGCCGAACGGCCGTCCGGCGTCAGCATCCAGCTTTGCTCATTATCCTTCAGCATGGCAACCATGATTTGTTCAAGAACCTGGTCATGCACGGTTTCGTTGAGGATGGGCGCCATCACCTCCACGCGCCGATCGAGGTTGCGCTGCATCATGTCGGCGGACGAGAAATACACGCACGCCTTGTCGGACGGAAGTCCGTGGCCGTCGCCGAAGCAGTAAATCCGGCTATGCTCCAGGAAGCGGCCAATCACGCTTTTCACCGTGATGTTCTCCGATTGGCCTTTCACGCCCGGCACGAGCGAGCACATGCCGCGCACGATGAGCTTCACCTCGACTCCGGCGTTGCTGGCCTCATACAGCTTGTCGATCACGGCCAGGTCGACGAGAGCGTTCATCTTCATCCAAACCGCGGCCGGGCGTCCTTCGCGGGCGTGGATGATCTCCTCGTCGATGTGCTGCATGATGCGCGCGCGGATGCCGTGCGGCGAGTTGGCGAGCGTCGTCAGGCCCGCAGGGATGCGGCGGTCGTAGAGCGCATTGAAAACTTTCGCCACATCGCGGCCGATGGACTCGTCCGCCGTGAACAGCGACAGGTCTGTGTAGATTTTCGCGGTTTGCGGGTGATAATTGCCGGTGCCCAGGTGGCAGTAGATCACGCGCTTGCCGCCCTCCCAGCGGCCGATGAGCCCTAGTTTGGCGTGGGTCTTGAGTTCGTCGAAACCGTACTCGACGCGCACGCCGGCGGCCTGCATCTCCTCCGCGAGGCGCAGGTTCAACTCCTCGTCGAACCGCGCCTTGATCTCGATAAAGGCCGTGACCTCTTTCTTGGCGCGCGCCGCGTCGATGAGCGCTTGGACGACGCCGCGCTCGGTCTTGCTGGTGCGGTAGAGCGTCCATTTGATGACGTCGACGGCCGGGTCGGTCGCCGCCTGGCGCAGAAACTGCAGCACCACGTCGAAGGTCTCGTAAGGGTGATGGACAAGCATGTCCTTCGCCTTGATGGCGGCGAAGCAGTCGCCCTGATGCTCGCGCACGCGCTCTGGAAAGCGGCCCTCATAGCGCGGGAAAAGCAGGTC
The DNA here is from genome assembly GCA_033764775.1 of Hyphomicrobiales bacterium. GTDB lineage: Bacteria > Pseudomonadota > Alphaproteobacteria > Rhizobiales > Rhodomicrobiaceae > JAWXCE01. The sequence continues at coordinate 334,813 of JANRIQ010000018.1, forward strand.
GGCGCGGTCGGAGACGATCAGCTTCGACAGGTCGGCGATTCCCATGAACTCGCGCTTGACGAAAGCGTGGCCGGGCGCCACCCCCAGCCGCCGCAGCATGAAGTCCTTCAGGGACGGCGGCACCGTCGGCTCCATGTCGAGGCGGATATACGGCCCCTCGGGGCGCCGCTTCAACGCGTCTTCGACCCGCTTCTTGATGGTGAGGAGCGCGTCTTCGGCCTTTTCCTCCAGATCGAGGTCGCTGTCGCGCAACAAGCGGAAAACGCCCCGGCTGAGAATTTTGAAGCCCGGAAAATACCGATCGGCGAAATGCGAAACGGCGTCCTCGATGCGGATGAAGCGCGTCTCGGCATGGCCGGTCGCCGTCTTGCGGCCGTTATCTGGAAGCGCGACGAACCTTGGCAAATCCTGGGGGATCGGCAGGATGGCCTGCATGCGCTCGGGCGCGCCGGCTCCCACGCTCTGACACTCAACCCCCAGCACGAACCCCTTATTTGGGATGAAGGGCAGATCGTGCTCGTTGTCGACCGCGATGGGCTTCGGTTCGGGAAAAAGCTCCGTGAAGCGCGTCTCCAGCCAGGCGAGATCGGCGGCGCCCAGCGCATCGCACTCCTCGACGCGGATGCCCGCCGCCGCAAGCTCGTCCCGCAAGCGCACCCACAGGCTTTGCTGACGCTCTAGCATGGCGGTCACCGTCGCGCTCACCTTTTCCAAAAGCTCGGAGGGGGCCATGCCGTCGGGCGTGCGTTCATCGTCGCCCTCTAAGGCGTGCTCGTGGATTTCGCCAAGACGGATCATGTAGAATTCGTCCAGGTTGGAGCCGGAGATCGACAAAAACCGCAAGCGCTCGAGCAGGGGATGCTTCATGTTCTCAGCCTCCTGCAGCACACGGCCGTTGAAATCGAGCCAGGACAGTTCGCGGTTCATGTAACGCTGAGGTTTGCTTTTGGGCGAAGGGGCGGCGTCCACGTTCATAACTGCCGGGCGCATGACGATGACCTCGTTTCACACTGAAAAGCCGCCGAGCGCGGCGAAAGCCGCGATTCGCAATCGTCACGCTAGCATGACAAGATTACAAATCGGCCACAAGGGGCGAGACTCACTCCTCCAAGCCGCTGGCCCTGCGGGCTTGGAGCACATCGCGGGCCAAAGCGCGGGTTACGGGGCGTCCGTGTCGCAACGCCGCAGCGTCCAGATCGCGGGCGATGTCCCGGGCGGCCGCCGCCGTACGCTCGATCCGCGGGATGAGAAAGGCGATCACGTCCGGCGCGACCGTCACCTGCCTGTCGGCGAAATGCTTGATGAGCAGCAAACGCAAAAGTTCATCGTCCGGCGCGGCGATGGCGACGAAGGGCAGCGAGCGGAAGCGCGAGCGCAGATCGGGCAGCGCGGCCGTCCACTCGCCGGGCGGGATGCGCGCCGTGAGCAGCATGTCGAAGCCGCGCTCCTTCGACAGGTTGAGCAAATGGAAAAACGCGGTTTCATCAAACGCGCTCGCATCCGCATCGTCAATAAGCAGCGGCGCCGGTTCGCCGATCATCGCCTCAGCATCGCCCGGCGCCGCGAGCCGCGCTCCGGCCCGCGCGCGCCAGATGTGCCCCAGATGCGTCTTGCCCGCCCCCTCCGCGCCGACGATCACGCAGACGCGGCCAGGCCACCGCGGCCATGCGGCGACGAGCCCCGCCGCCGCCTCGTTGCAGGCGCTCACGATGAAGTCCTCGGCGCTGAAGTCGCTGCGCGCCGCAAGGGGCAGGAGAAGCTGCTCAACCATGGGCTTCGCGCTCAACGGGCGCGCAGGCGCCAGGCGCCCTCCCCGCCTTCCAGGGTCAGGCCATAGCTCGGCGCGGCCTTGGCGAGGCGCTGGCCCCCGCCTGGAAAATCGAGCGCGATGGTCGCGCCGCGCGGGTTCACCGCCTTCACGTCCAGGCCCTGGACGCCGGGCAGCTTCTCAAGCCGGTCCTTGATGACGCGCCACTCCTTCAAGCCGGTGAATTCAGCCGTCAATTCAACAAGGGCGATGTCCTGCCCGCCCGCGTCGAGCGCCCCCTGGCTGGCGAGGCGGCGCAGCTTCCAGCGGTTCTCGAACACGCCGAGGCTGATTTTCGCGCCGACCGCGACCGCCCCTTCGTCGCCGGTTTTGAACGTCCGCCGCAGCGACAACCCGCCCGCCGCGTCGCGGCCGGATAAAGAAACGGTGAGCGCGCCGCCCGCGTCCATTTCGGCGACGGCGAGGACCAGATATTCGGCGCGATACTGGTAATTGATCGGCTCCATGCCTTGAGCGGAACTTTGCGCCGCCTTCACCGCCTCTAGCGTCAGATCGGGGCGCGGCTGAACGAGGCGCACGGGCGTCAGCGCATTCGACAGATCGAGCGACGAGAGCGCCTGCGCCCAAGGGTTCGGCCCCGCCTGCACGGCGCCGTCGGCGATGAAAACGGGCAGCACCAGAATTTCCGGGGCGCGCTCGGCGATGTAGGCGAGGCCGAAGCGGTTCAACACATCTTTCACGGCGGCTGGGCGAAAATTATAGTCAAGGTGGGCGATGTAGACGGTGCCCGAGGAGCGCTCCTGGCGCACCTGCATGCCGTCGATCATGCGCTCGATGGAGGCGTCGTCGAGCTCGGGGAGCCGGCTGTGGGCGCGAAACCCGGTCAGACGCTTCATCAAGCTCGCAAGGGCCCGCTTCTGTCCTTCAGCGATGGCGATCTGCTTCGCCTCCACCGCGTCGGCGGCCTCGGCGCGCACGGCGACCTTCGACACCGTGTAAATCGAGCCGGCGCTCTGCGCACTGAGCGGCGCGGGCGCGATGAGCGCGGCGAGAATAAAGAGATGCTTCATCGTCACGTGCGAACTCCGTCGCCTCTGGCCTTGAAAGGGGTCGGGCTAGGTTCTAAGGGTTTGAAGTCAGAATGTGAACGGATGAAGGCCGAAATTCAACCGCATGAGCACCGATCCGCCAAAAGCCGCCGCGCTGGATTATCGCCAGGCGGGCGTCGACATCGACGCGGGGAACGCGCTGGTGGAGGCGATCAAGCCGCTCGCGGCCTCCACGGCCAGGCCCGGGGCTGACGCGGCGCTCGGCGGGTTCGGCGGGCTGTTCGACCTGAAGGCGGCGGGCTTCCGCGACCCCGTGCTCGTCGCCGCGAACGACGGCGTCGGCACCAAGGTGAAAATCGCGATTGAGACAGGCAAGCACGACACGATCGGCGTCGATCTCGTCGCCATGTGCGTGAACGATGTGGTGGTGCAAGGCGCCGAACCGCTGTTTTTCCTCGATTATTACGCGAGCGGACGCCTCGATGTGGCCGTCGCGCGCGACGTGGTGGCGGGCATCGCCGAAGGCTGCCGGCAGGCGGGATGCGCGCTCATCGGCGGCGAGACGGCGGAGATGCCGGGCTTGTACTCGGGCGACGATTATGACCTGGCGGGCTTCGCAGTCGGCGCCGCCGAGCGGGGAACGCTACTGCCGCGCGGCGACATCGCGGCGGGCGACGCGCTCATAGCCCTCGCCTCCTCCGGCGTCCATTCCAACGGCTACTCGCTCGTGCGGCGCATCGCGGGCCGCGCCGGGCTATCGTGGGGCGCGCCCTGCCCGTTCGCGGAGGGCGTGACGCTCGGCGAATGCCTGCTGACGCCGACACGCATTTATGTGAGGGGTGCGCTCGCGGCCATCCGTCAGACGGGCGCGGTGAAGGCGCTCGCCCACATCACCGGCGGCGGGCTGACCGAAAACATCCCGCGCGTGCTGCCGGGCGGCCTTGCGGCGCACATCGACCTGTCGCGCATCGCCGCCCCGCCCGTGTTCGGCTGGCTGGCGCGCGAGGGCGGCGTCGAAGCGGCCGAGATGCTGCGCACGTTCAACTGCGGCGTCGGGATGGTCGCTGTCGCGGCGGCGGACCGGGCGGGCGAGGTGATCGCCGCGTGCGAGGCGGCGGGCGAACGCGCCGTCCTCATCGGCGAGTTGGAGCCGGGCGATGCCGTGCGCTACTCGGGCGCGCTGGCGCTATGAAAACGCGAGTCGGCGTGCTCATTTCGGGCCGCGGCTCGAACATGGCCGCGCTCATCGAGGCGGCGCGCGCGGCGGACTACCCGGCCGAGATCGTCGCCGTCCTATCCAACCGGCCGGACGCCGAGGGCTTGCAGCGGGCGGCCGAGGCGGGCGTTGAGGCGGTCGCGCTGGACCACACGGCATACCCGTCGCGGGCGGCGTTCGATGCGGCGCTCGATGCAGCGTTGCGCGCTCGCGGTGTGGAGTTGGTCGCCTGCGCGGGGTACATGCGCGTTTTCACAAAGCGTTTTGTCGAGGCCTGGGCCGGACGGCTCATCAACATCCACCCGTCGCTGCTGCCGGCGTTCAAGGGACTGCATCCACAGCGGCAGGCTCTGGAGGCGGGCGTCAGCGTCGCGGGCTGCACGGTGCACTACGTCACGGCAGAGGTCGACAGCGGCCCCATCATCGCGCAGTCGCAAGTTCCGGTGCTTCCCGGCGACACTGAGGAGACGCTCGCCGCCCGCATCCTCGCGGCGGAGCACGCGCTCTACCCCGCCGCGCTCGCGCAAGTTTGCAAGTCGATCGCTTGACGCATGCCGGCGCTCACTGCTCACATCTCGGCCGCCAAATCCTGAAGCACGTCGAGCAGGCTCTCCACATTGGCCTGAGCCGGGTCAATCCTATCGGTTGCGAAATAGCGCAGATAAATCGCCTTGGTCTTTTCCGGCATGCCCTCGTGCAACCCCATCGACCATCCGGGAAACAGCCGCTCCCGGACATCCTGGCACGACATCAATATGATCTTCTGATGTCGCGGGTCGCCCGCGATGCGGATGAAGATCTGGCTGATTTCCGTGCGGCCTCCCTCCAGCACCTGCACGAAATTCGGGCCGTCATAATGGAGCATGCCGGTCACGCCGACGCGCGTGTTGTTCTTGTGGCACGTGGTGATGAGCTGCTTGATGTCGAGCGCGGCGGACTGATTGCGCTCGCTGTAATAGACCAGTCGGCAAAGATTCATAACGCGTTATCCTGAGTATGGCTGGGGCGTCAAAGACTTGGCGTCTCGGCGGAGTTCGGCGGGCTTCCATAGGACCGGTCGTAACGCGTCAACGCGGGGCGCTTGGGCGCCTTGCTGTCGGCTTGTTTGGCCGAGGCGATGGTCTGCTTAATGTCGCGGCGCATTTTCTGGGCCTGTCTGTCCGAAAGACTGCGCCGGTCGGCATATTCGCCGAGGCGGCGCCGCAATCGCATGATCTCGCTTTGCAGCACAGCCACTCGCGCCGACGCGAGATCCGCGTAAAGCCAGCGCGCGACAAAAAAGCCGACAATAGCGGATATGAGCGCCGCGGCCGCCGGAGCGAGCACGAACACATAATCGGTTACACCCATACGAACATCCTTTAGCGAACCGTAAACTCAACCCGGCGGTTTTTGGCTTGACCGAGACTTGTCGGCTCGAGCGATGACGGTCTTAAGTTGCTGTAGCCGACCGGCAAGAACTGCGAGGTTTCGAAACCTTGCGCTTTCATGAAATTGATTACCGACTGAGCGCGCTGCCAGCTCAGTTGCAGGTTTGCGATGCTTTCGCCGGTGCGATCCGAATGTCCGCCCACGTCGACTTTCGCGTCGGGGCATTTGGCGACTGTCGCCGCAAATTGCTTCAGCGCGGCGTGATATTCGACGGGAACGGTCGAGCCCGACATGGGGAAATAGATCGTCGCGGTTTTCGCCAGTGCGCGCGCGGTCGCGCAGTCTCCCATCTCGCCGGGCGACGGGGCCGCAAGCTGGGCGGCGGCGAGGCTCACTTTCGCCAAAGCCATGACAGTGGAGTTCTCGGCGGGCGTTTCCGCGGCGTTCTCGGCGACGTCCACGGCTGATGCTGGGGCTTCGGGCAGAAAAAGCACGGATTGTCGCGGCGGCTCGGGTTTGCGGTCGGCCTCAGCGGCCTCCACTGTCTCGGCGACCGGCGACTCAGCGGCTTTGCGGGCGTCGCCGTCGATCGAGGCTGGCGCCGGCGCGACAGGCGGCGGTGACGCCGCGACCACAGGCTCGCGACCGCCGATGACGACGTATGTTAAGGCCGAGAGGGCGCCGCCGATAAGGAAAACGCCGATAGAGACCAGCCGGACAGCTTTGCCGCGAAGCGACTTGTCCGCATCGCGAAGCCTATGCACGGATCTGGCGAGGGGAACGCGGCTTTGGCGAGCTTCGACTTGGGCTTTCTGAAGAGGACGCATACGACTACTTTTTCTGAATTATGCATCCATAACGTGCTTTCGCGGCCGCCAGATTATACAAACCTTCATTAAATTGCGCACATTGGGCGCGATATAAGCCGCCTGTTGTAAACCCGCCACAAAACTGGAGCCTGATCGAGCAACGCCTTGGCGAGGAGATAGAGCATTCGCCCCCTCTGGCTGGACAGGGCAAACCGCCGCCGCTAAGACTCCCTGACGGGTCACGGGGTTGCAAAGACATATGGACAGCGCGCACACGCACGCTCAGACGCTCGGCGAGCGCGAGAGCATCTGGTTCAAGCTCACCATGCTGACGAAGGCGGATCAGCCGATCCAGAACCTCGTGCGCATGGCGGAGAAATACGGCGGGTGCATCAAGATCAACCTGCGCGACGAGCGCATTTTCTTCCTTACCGACCCGGCGCATTTCAAGCACTGCCTCATCACCCATGTCGACAAGTATGGCAAATATTTCGACGGGCTGACGCCGATCTTCGGAAAGTCAATGATCACGGTGGACGGCGCGCTATGGCAGAAAATCAGGCAGCCGCAGCAGCCCGCGTTCCAGCCGATGATGTTCACCGGATACGTGCCGTACCTGCTCTCCTCGGTGCGAGAGCGCGCCAAGGCCTGGGAGCGTTTCGCCGAGACGGGCGAAAGCTTTAACATGCTGCAGGAGACCTGGACGCTTGCGGCCTCCATGATCTGCAAGGCGCTGTTCGACCGCGACATGCCGTTCAATCCGGAGGTCGTGTTTTCGGCGGTGAAAACCTACACGGACGTGGCGCAGCACAAGGACATCCGCCTGCGCAAGGTGAACGGCGAATTGTCGGAGGTGCCGCTCGACGAGAGCGCGGCGGACGCCATCAAAACCTGGATTTCCGTACCGCCGCAGGTGCTGGGCGCGATCCCTCGCGACCATCGCGAGAAAACGCTGATGACCATGCTCGACGAGGTTCTGGCCGACGAGGGCCGCCCCGAGTTCGACCGCCAGCAGGTGCTCGATGAAATGAAGCAGTATCTTTGGGCGGGCACGGAGACGACGGCGCTAACCCTCGCCTGGGCCTTCTACCTCATCCACCTGCACCCGGAGGTGGGCGACCGCATCCTCAACGAGGGCCTTGAGGTCTACGGCGACCGCACGCCCAACTGGCAGGATTTGCAGAACCTGCACTACACGCGCGCCGTCATCCAGGAAACCATGCGGCTTTATCCGCCCATCTGGAGCTTCATCCGCGAGGCGGTGGCCGAGGACGAGATCGCCGGGCGCAAGGTCGAGCCAGGCGACAAGATGGTGCTGAGTTCCTACGTGGTGCACCACTCCGAGCGCTGGTGGCCCGAACCGGAGCGGTTTAGCCCGGAGCGCTTCATGCCCAACGCCATCCGCGAGCGGCAGAAGACGCACCCCTACATCTATATGCCGTTTTCGCTCGGCAAGCGGAGTTGCATCGGCGGGCAGCTGTCGATTATCGAGAATTCACTGGCGCTAACGCAGTTGCTGCGGCGGTTCCGGCCGGAGTATCTCGGCGAGGTTCCAGCGCGCATCTCAGCGACCGTCACGCTCACGCCCGAAAACGGCGCGCTGCCCTTCGCCATAAAGACGTAAGATCGTTTGATGAACAAGATCAGCTCATGATCCAAAGTCTTTTCAAGTTTTATTGGTCATATAGTTTTTTTATATTTATTTTTTTGATAATCCTGTTTATCATGAGCCGGCGGGCGGAAGCCTCAGTACAGACAATATTTCATGCACCATTTAATCAAAAAATTATAGGATTGTTTCCTTATATCGTTATTGGACTTGCGACGCTCCACTGCGTTTTGTATTTGCTAGTTCCGAACTTTGTCGATTATGGCGAGCCGGTCATACCGCTGATGGCCGGAAATCTTCTCAGCGGCGCTCCGGTTTATTCGGATTGGGAGGAAGGGCAAAGCATAACCGGAAGCAATTACGGTCCGGTCGTGTTTTTAACTCAATTACCAGCTCTTCTTATTCAGAGCTTTGCGGCGTCAAAACTCGTCGGGGTCGTGTCCGGCTTGGGGGTCATTTGGGCGGTTTATCTGATCGTTCGTCGGGAAACTGATGGACATTTTGCTCTAATAATCTGCACTGCGCTCGTAGGCTTGCTTGCCTTTAACTTACATTACTGGTTTTGGAACAGAACCGACTCATTCATTGTTTTGATTGTCGCCTTATGCTGCCTGGCTCATCAACGGTTGACTGCCGAACGTTTTTTGCCGGTTGTCGCAGGCGCCGCCGCGATCGCCATGAACTTGAAGCTGTTCGCCCCCTTGTATCTCATCCCATTAGCCGTGGTTTGCGTGCTGGCTGTGCCGATCAGCAGAAAATCTGCGACTATCCTCCTCGCATCGACGCTTATGTTTCTCGTTTTGCTGGTCTTACCCTTCATTGTATTCGACTTTAGCGGCGCGGCTTATCTGAGAAACATTCTTATCATGCGCAAGCAAGGTTTTGACCTCCCCGCCGCCGCCAACTCGCTGCTCTACGGCGTCGTGCTCGCGGCGCCGGCGCTTTATTTCTGGCGGCGCGACTTAAGCGTCCAGGCCCATGCCCTGACGCTTTCGCTTGTGGTTTGCATCCTCATCGCGGCGGTGTTGTCTGGGAAACCGGGCGGCGGACAGGTCTACATGATGCCCTTCGCGCCATTGTCGCTTTACGTCGCCGTCGTGCTGTTCGTTGAGCGCCAGCGAAGCGATACGGGCAAACAAAAGGTTTTCATCCAGTATTACGCCGTCGTGGCCGTCGCATGCGCTGCGCCAATCTGGGCGTACAGTTTCTATCAGGTGGCGCAGCAAATCCCGCGATATGGCCCGGAGGCGGACACGTCCTCTGAGTTGCGCGCCTTGTTTGAGAGGCATCCTCGAGCGGAGATGGGGCATGGCCTCACGTTTAAATCTTCCAGACCAACGGAAGAGTATTACCGCGTCCATAAAGCGTTTCTCGGACAGCCGGTTCGCTTCGATTACGTGAACTATTCGGATCAACGACTGGCGGGCGTTCCGGCCAGCGTTGTTCATCCGTTGCTTGAGGGTTGCAGCGTGCCGGATTGGATTTTCGCCAAGACCGCGGCAAAGTTCGACAAAGCGGGGTATTTTGGCGTCACCTTGTTCGACGACAAAACCCGGACTTTGTTCAATGAGAATTACCGCCTGTCTTACGAGACCACGTATTTTGAAGTTTGGTCATGCAAGACACCATAATGCTTTTTGCCGGCAAGAAAGGCGTCATCGCGCGCGCCAGGTGAAGATCGACGTCGCGACGTAATTCCATGCAGCGCCGATGATAATTCCTGCGACGCCAGACAGGATCCACGAATAGCGGTTTTCAAAAAGAAAATTGGCGATGCCCACATTGGCGATCATGCCAAACGAACAGACCAGATAGAAGCTCAGCAAACCGATCGCCAGCTGCCGCGCGCCCCGCAACCGCCTGTCGCGATAGGTGAAAACATTGTTGACGAAAAAGTTAAACGTCATGGCGGTGAGCGCCGCAACCGTCTGCGCGTTAATGAAGGTCGCGCGCTCGCTCATGACCAGCGCGCTCAAAACCGCCATGTGCACGAAAACGCCGAGCCCGCCCACCGCCGCGAACAGAATAAACCGCACAGGCACCCACCTGCCGAAGAGCTTGTCGAGCAGAAGGTTGATGTATTCAAGCGTAACGAGCATGTCGAGCTTGCTTTCGCCGTGCTGGCGCTGCCGGAACACATAAGGGAGTTCCCTGATGCGGGGCGGGTTTGGGGCCGAGGCGATGACGTCGAGGAGGATTTTGTACCCTTGCGCCGACAACCTGCGCACCGAGGCGTCGAACATCTCGCGCTTGAACGCAAAAAAGCCGCTCATCGGATCTTTCAACTCGGCTTTGACCACGAGGCGGGACAGTCTCGTCGCGAGCCGGCTTTTCCATTGCCGGCTTTCGTCCCAGTCGCCCACGCCGCCCTGATCCATGTAGCGGGAGCCGACGACGATGTCCGCGTCGTTCGCCCGCAAAACTTTAAGCATGCCCGGCAGCAGCGTTTCGTCATGCTGCAGGTCGGCGTCCATGACGGCCACGAAAGGCGCAGCCGTGCTCAGCACGCCTTCGACAACGGCGCTCGACAGCCCCCGCCGGCCGATGCGATGGATCACGCGAATACGCGGGTCTTTCAACGAAAGCTGGCGGACAACATCAGCGGTGCCGTCGGGCGAATCGTCATCGACGACGATCAGCTCCCATGACACGCCCGTCAGAGCCGCCGCTACGCGCTCAAGCAAAAGCGGAATGTTTTCGCGCTCATTGAAGGTGGGGGCGACAACAGCCAACTCCAGCGCGCCAGCTTTTTCAGGCGCATCCGTCATGCGTACCGGCTGAAGCATTTCGACGCCCGTTTCTATGTTTGGCGTGATCGCATAGCTTTGCAGGTTAAACCTATCAAGAAAATCAACATGCGATGTTTAATGATATTGCGGTTATGAGCCTACGCTAGATCGCTCAACAACGGAAACAACTGGACGTCAAGATCAAAATCGCGATTTGGTCAAGGCTATCCCTCAGCTTCGGATAGCCTTTGCGCGGCTGGGTGGATAACCTGCAGCGCGTCGAACATCTCAAGCTGCGGGCCGCCGATGTAATAGCCCTTCGTCTGCCCGGCGTCCCTGTGCGCCAGCCGGAAGCTCTCCGACCGCGTCCAGTCCTCGAACTGCGCGCGGCTCGCCCAAATGGTGTGCGAAACGTAGAGCGTGTGATCCTCCGCCTCGCCGCCCTTCAGCAGGTGAAAGGCCACGAACCCCGGCTCGCGGTTGATGTGCACCTCGCGGTTCAGCCACGCGGCTTCGAACGCGCCTTCCTGCCCCTTCACCACCCGAAACCGGTTCATCACGATGAACATTCGCCCCACCCTTTCCTGATCCAGACGCTCGTATCATGGAATGCCGCCCCGCCAAAGGGCGCCGACGCATCAGCGCCGACGAGCGTGTTGATCCCGGCCCCGCCGGCGTGCGCCTTGTTCGGCCAAATCCCTTCTGCGATCACGACGCCGCGCCGCGCCCCGTCGAACAGCCGCGCATGCAGACGCACCTCGCCTCGCGCGTTGCCCAGCGTCACTGGGTCGCCGTCACCCACCGCCAAAACGCTCGCGTCGTCCGGGTGCAGCAAGGCCTCGGGCCGCCGCTCGCGACCCACGCTGCCCGGCGTCTCGGTGAAGCTGGAGTTGAGGAAGGTGCGGGCGGGCGCGGTCACCAGCCGGAACGGATGAGCCGCGTCGGCTTCCTCCGTCGCCGCCCAATGGTCTGGCAGTGCGGGCATCACGGCGGCATGGGCTAGCGCTCCCGGGCTCGGGAACGGCACGCGCGCCCAATCGACGCGGAAATGAAAGCGGCGGTCGGCGTGCGCGAAGCCGTTCAGAAAGTGCGCATCCTCAAAACGCGGCGTGCAGTCGATCCAGCGGTCGCGCTCGATCTGCGCCAGGTCGCCGCGTCCCGACGCCTTGAGTGTTTCGTCGATGATCTCGCGCTCGGTCATGTGGAAGCCGCGATGCTCGGCGCCTACCCGTTTGGCCAATTCGGCGAGCACCCAGTGATTGGAGCGGCACTCGCCGGGCGCCTCCACGAGTTTTGGCCCGAACATTAGGCTTGGATGCGCGGCGGCCTGGTAGATGTCGTCATGCTCCAGAAACATGGTGGCGGGCAGCACGATGTCGGCCATCTCCGCCGTCTCGGTCATGAACTGTTCGTGCACGCAGGTGAACAAATCCTCGCGCGAGAAACCGCGCTTCACGAGCGCCTGCTCGGGGCAGACCGAGACGGGGTTGGTGTTCTGGATGAACAGCGCCGCGACCGGCGGCCCGCCATGCAGATCGGCCGCCTCGCCGCATAGTATGGCGCCGATGCGTGACTGGTCGAGCTGGCGCGTGGCGGAGTCGATGGCGTCATGCCCCTCGATCAGCGATTTGTCGAGCCGGAAAAGCCCAGAGCCGGAATGCAGCGCGCCGCCGCCCCGATGCGCCCAGGCGCCCGTCACCGCCGGAATGCACGAGACCGCGTGCATGTTGGAGGCGCCGTTGCGCGAGCGCGTGAAGCCGTAACCGATGCGGAAAAACGCGCGCTTCGTGCTCCCAATGGCGCGGGCGAACGCCTCGATCTCCTCAACGGCCATGCCGGTGATCGCCGCCGCCCACGCCGGAGTCTTGTCCGCCAGATGAGCCGCGAGCGCGTCCGGGTCGTCGGCATAGCGGCGCATGTACTCCCAATCGGCCGCGCCGTCGCGGAACAGGCAGTGCATCACGGCGCAGGCGAGCGCGCCGTCCGTCCCCGGGCGGATCAGAACGGGGATGTCCGCCTGCTTCATCGTGGCAGTGTCGTAAACATCGACGACGGCCAGGCGCGCGCCGCGCTTCCTCGCCGCCGCGACTTGGGTCATCACGTTCACCTGGGTGTGCACGGGGTTCGTGCCCCAGATGACGATGAGGTCGGCGTCCGCCATCTCCCGGCTGTCCACGCCGCGCACCGCGCCGACGCCGGCGAGCCAGCCGCTCCACGACAGGCTGATGCAGATGGTGGAGTGCTGACGCGAGTATCGCTTCGCGTGCCGTAGCCGGTTGATCCCGTCGCGTTGCACGAGGCCCATGGTGCCGGCGTAGTAATAGGGCCAGACCGCTTCGGCGCCGGACCGCGCTTCGGCTTTCAGCAGCGCCTCGGCGGTCTCGTCGAGCGCCGCCTCCCACGAGATGCGCCGCCATTCGCCATCCCCCTTCGCCCCGACCCGTTGCATCGGATGCAGCAGCCGATCGGGATGGTGGATGCGCTCGGCGTAGCGCGCCACCTTCTCGCAAATGACGCCGAGGGTGTATGGATGGTCTTTGGCCCCGCGCACCCGGCCGATGCGCCCGTCGGACACCTCCACCTCGAGGGCGCAAACGCTCGGGCAATCATGCGGGCAGGTGGAGAAACGTCGCTCGGCCAAACTCATGGCGCGCACTTTAGCAAAGCCGGCCGCTGCGGAGAAGGTGCGAAGCGCAAGACGCTAGCCCCGCTTTGCGCGTGGTCAAAATATAGAACCCCTATCAAACCATGCGAAACGGGTATTTCCGTTCCCGTCAAGCCCATGGTTCCCTCATGGCGTCAACTTGCTTTGACACCTCACGAAACAGACCTCCACGGTCTTCCATAAAGGTCATCACCATGAAAACAGGGATCTTGGCGGCGTGCCTGCTTGCGGCCGCGACCGCATTCGCTCACGCCGACGCATTGAAGGAAGCGGCGGACATTCAAGCCCTCGAAGCGAAGGAATCAGGCCGGCCAAGCTACTCGCCCGCCACCGCCGTGAAATTCAAAGCGGAGGATCGCGTCTATCTGAAGAACACGCTTGCGGTCGACTTCACCTACAACAAAGCGACGGCGACCCTGCCGTTGTTCCGCGGCCTGTCGTCCAAGGGAGAGGATGTGTTCTACATCATCACCGAGGCGTCCGATCATGCGGTCGCGGAGAAGCTGGGCGTGAACTTCGCGCCGAAAATGCGCCACGTCATCGGCACGGCGGGCGCGATGCCCGTCACCATCGACAAGGGCCTCGTCAAGTTCCCCGGCGATGTGGACTTCTCGCCGAAATGGGAGGTGAAGCCGGGCTCGCCGAGCGCCTTTCCGCCCGCGTCGTTCAAGCCCGGCGCCGTCGCCGACGCCAACTACTCCTCGCTCGCCGTGATGCCGTCCGGCGTGGTGCTCAATCTGCAGATCGTGCACAACAAAACGGGCAGCCACGACCGGATGAAGGACATCGACCTGAAAAAGCGCACGGTGACGCTGTCGGTGCTGGACGGCTTCCAGGGCGGCAAACAGTATTTCTATCACTTGGTGACGGACGTGTCGCTCGATCTGGCCGCCGTGCTAGAGCAAGGCGTGTATGCCCCCAAACTCGCGCTCATCCCCGCGTTCGGCCAGTCCGAGCCGTCGCAAAAGTCGGCGCTGCTCGCCTTCGCGCCGGTGGTGAACGGCATCTCCGACGTGAAAAACCCGGAGTTCCAGGGCTTTGAGGCCTCCCTCGCCAATGGCGGCATTGACCCGATCAACGTGTTCCCGTTCGGCCCGGACAACGCGGACAGCTCGGACAACAACAATTACTCGCCGCTGTGGGACGCTCACGTCGTCGCCTGGACGCCGGAAGCCGTGAAGGCCGGCAAGGTGCGCCGCATCAAATCGGTGGAGGATCTGAAAAAGCTCGCCGCCGAGGGCTTGATCGTGAGCGCAAATCAAGACGCGGAGCCAAATCCCTGGCTCGGCGGTCTGAAGCCGCTGAAGGTCACCATCAACTGCCCGGTGATCGCTCATCCGGCCAGCGTGAAGTGACGTGAGGCAAGGACGTGGACGCGCGCTCTCCCCACGTCCGCGCCTTTGCTCCCTCTTTCGCGAACGTGTTGGAACCTTATTTCATCCGCATCCATTCACCGACAGCTTCCCAAAGTGAGGACGGATGATGAAAACCGCATTTGCAATCTCCATCGCGCTGGGCGCCGCCGCATTCGCCGCCCCGGCTCTCAGCGCCGACGACATCTCCACAACCTTCGGCCCCAACCCGGCGCTGCCCAAGCCGCAGTCGGCCTGGATACCGACCATCAACATCGCCCCGGCCAAAGGCTGGCAGGCGGGCGCCAAACCGGCCCCCGCCCAAGGCCTTCAGGTCACGGCGTTCGCGGAAGGCCTCGATCACCCGCGCTGGCTGCACGTGCTCCCCAACGGCGACGTGCTCGTCGCCGAGACCAACGCGCCGGAACGGCCCGAGCGCGGCAACAGCGTGCGCGGCTACGTCCAGCACTGGGTGATGAGCCGCGCCGGCGCAACGACGCCCACCGCCAACCGCATCAGCCTCCTGCGCGACGCGGACGGCGACGGCGTCGCGGAACTGAAAACCGCCTTCCTCACCGGCCTCAACTCGCCCTTCGGCATGGCGCTCGTCGGCAACGAACTGTTCATCGCCAACACCGACGCTGTGGTGAAAGTCCCGTATGAAGAGGGCCAGACCCAAATCACCGCCGCGCCGGTTAAGGTCGCCGATCTGCCTGGCGGGCCGCTGAACCATCACTGGACGAAGAGCCTCGTCGCCAGCCCGGACGGATCGAAGCTCTACGCCGGCGTCGGCTCCAACAGCAACGTGGCCGAGCACGGCATGGAGAAAGAGGAGGGCCGCGCCGCCGTCTGGGAGATCGATGTGAAGACGGGCGCGTCCCGCGTGTTCGCGAGCGGTCTGCGCAACCCCGTCGGCATCGATTTCGAGCCGCAGACGAACACCTTATGGACGGCGGTGAACGAGCGCGACGAAATCGGCGATAACCTCGTGCCGGACTACATCACCTCGGTGCGGGACGGCGGCTTTTACGGCTGGCCGTGGAGCTATTTCGGTCAGGTGGTCGATGAGCGCGTGAAGCCGGCCCGGCCCGACATGGTGGCGAAAGCGATCAAGCCGGATTACGCGGTCGGCGCGCACACCGCGTCGCTGGGCCTCAGCTTCGCCGACGGCGCGCAGCTCGGCGAGCGCTTTGCAAACGGCGCGTTCATCGGGCAGCACGGCTCATGGAACCGGACGCCGCCAAGCGGTTACAAAGTGGTCTTCATCCCGTTCAGCGAGGGCAAGCCGGCCGGCGAACCGGTGGACGTGCTCACCGGCTTCCTCGACAAGGATGAGAATGCGCAGGGTCGACCGGTCGGCGTGACGATCGACAAGCGCGGCGCGTTGCTTGTGGCCGACGACGTGGGCAACAAGATCTGGCGCGTGACTGGATCGGAACCTCGTCGCGACGCAGCCGCCCGGTAATGCCAGCGCCTGCGAGGGCCTTTGCGGCCCTCGCTCCACCTGTTTCGCGCTGTTCCCCCTCCCCCAAGCCGCCGCCGCAACCATGCGATCAAGCGCGGGAACCGTTCGAGCGCTCGAGCGCATTTTTTACGTGACCCCATTGACACGTGACTAAATACTCACGTAAATAGTCGCCATGGACGACATCTTCAAAGCCCTAAGCGATCCGCAACGCCGCCACGTCCTCGATCTCCTACGCGAGAAGGACGGGCAAACCTTGAGCGAACTGGAGCTTGCATTTCCCTCGCTCACACGGTTCGGCGTGATGAAGCACTTGAAGGTTTTGGAGGAAGCGTCCCTCGTCGCCACCCGCAAAGAAGGCCGGTTTAAATATCACTATTTAAATCCGGTTCCTCTTCAAACCATAGCCGACCGCTGGATTTCGTCCTTCGCGGCGCCGTGGGCGCAAGGCATGTCACAACTGAAATGGGAACTCGAAAAAGGATACGCCATGACCGCCAAACCGAAGCATGTCTACACGACGATTATCCGCACGACGCCCGCCGCGCTCTGGGACGCTCTCACCAATCCCGAGCGGACCCCGCTTTACTACTACGGATCGAAAGTGAACAACGGCGGCGCCAAGGGCGCGCACTTTAACTACCATGCGCCGGACGGTTCGGGCGAGTGGATCACCGGAAAAGTTCTTGAAATGGATGCCCCGCGCCGCCTTGTCACAAGCTTTCAAGGCTCATGGAGCCCGGATATGGCGGGGGACGCCGCATCGCGCGTGACCTTCGAAATCGAGCAGCAGGGCGAGTTTTGCAAACTGACGCTCGTGCACGACGAGTTCGACAGCGAAACGGCGACCTATCATGCTGTCGGCGGTGGTTGGCCCGGCATCCTGTCCGGCCTTAAGACGCTGCTTGAGACCGGCAAGCCGCTGGGTTACAACCCGATGGCGGCGTAATCAGCCGACAATTTCCTCGGGCTTGAAGCACAACGCGATTTCGGCCGCGGCGTTCTCGGCGCTGTCCGAGCCGTGGACGGAATTGCGCTCGATACTCTCGGCGAACTCCTTGCGGATCGTGCCCGGGGCCGCGTTCGCCGGGTTGGTCGCGCCCATGATCTCTCGGTTCTTGGCCACCGCGTTCTCGCCTTCGAGCACCTGGATAACGATCGGGCCGGAGATCATGAACGACACCAGTTCGCCGTAGAACGGGCGCTCCTTGTGCACCTCGTAAAATTTGCCGGCTTGCGTCTCCGTCCAGCGCGTCCGTTTCTGCGCCACGACGCGCAGGCCAGCGTCCTCGAATTTGGAGATGATTTTGCCGGTCAGGTTGCGCTCGGTCGCATCTGGCTTGATGATGGATAACGTTCTTTCGACCGCCATGGTCTTCCCCGTGTTTTGATCGTTTCGCTTTACCGCGCGCTTATAGCTGTCGCGGCGCACCCCGGCAAGCCGCAGCCTCGCGTTGAACGTTTGCGGCCGGCATGATATTTCCGCGCCTATGCTGCATATCAACGACATCACCTATCGCATCGAGGGGCGGCTGCTGCTCGACAAGGCGACGGCGGGCATCCCGGCGGGCCACAAGGTCGGCATCGTCGGCCGCAACGGCACGGGCAAGACGACGCTTCTGCGCATGATCCGCGGCGAAATCCAGCCCGACGACGGTTCGATTTCATGGCCGAAGGCGGCGCGGCTCGGCGGCGTCGCGCAGGAGGCGCCGGGCGGGCCGGAGACGCTGCTCGACACCGTGCTGGCGGCGGACAAGGAACGCGCAGCGCTGCTCGCAGAAGCCGAGACGGCGACAGACCCGGAACGAATCGCCGACATCCAGACCCGGCTCATCGACATCGACGCGCACTCGGCGCCCGCGCGCGCCGCGACCATCCTCGCAGGCCTAGGGTTTTCGGAGGAGGCGCAGAACCGCCCGTGCGCGGAGTTCTCCGGGGGCTGGCGGATGCGCGTGGCGCTCGCCTCCGCGCTCTTCACCGCGCCGGACATCCTGCTGCTGGACGAGCCGACCAACTATCTCGACCTCGAAGGCACGCTGTGGCTGGAGAACTTCCTCGCCAGCTATCCGCACACCATCATCATCGTCAGCCACGACCGCGATTTGCTGAACAAATCGGTCAACAGCATTCTGCACCTGTCGGACAAAAAGCTGACGCTCTATCAAGGCAATTACGACACGTTCGAGGAGACGCTGCTCGAACGCCAGCGCCTGCAACTGAAGCTTAAGAAGAAGCAGGATGACGCGAGGAAGCACATGGAGGCGTTCGTCGAACGCTTCCGCGCCAAGGCCAGCAAGGCGAGCCAGGCACAGAGCCGATTGAAGGCGCTCAGCAAAATGAAGCCGATCGCGGCGGAGGTCGAAAACGAGGTCGTGCCGTTCCGCTTCGCCACTCCAAAGACGAAGCTCGGCAACCCGCTGATTAAGCTCGATGAGGCGGTCGCCGGATATGCCGACAAGGCGATCCTCAAGCGGCTGAACCTGCGCGTCGACATCGACGACCGCATCGGCCTGCTCGGCCAGAACGGCAACGGCAAATCCACACTCGCCAAACTTCTCTGCGGGCGCCTGTCTCCGCTTGACGGCCTGCGGCAAGCCTCCAAGAAAATGGAGGTCGGCTATTTCGCGCAGCACCAGCTCGACGACCTCGACGAGAACAAATCGGCTTACGAGCACATCGCCGAGCTGATGCCGGACGCGACGGAGGCGCAGAAGCGCGCGAAGGTGGCCAGCATCGGCTTCGGCGCGGATAAGGCCGACACGAAAGCGGGCAAGCTGTCCGGCGGCGAGAAGGCGCGGCTGCTGTTTGCGCTTGCGAGTTTCAACGCGCCGCACCTGCTCATCCTCGACGAGCCAACCAACCACCTCGATGTGGACAGCCGCGAGGCGCTGATCCGCGCGCTGAACGAGTATGAAGGCGCCGTCATCCTCATCAGCCACGACCGGCATTTGCTGGAGGCCTCCGTTGACCGGCTGTGGATCGTGCGCGGCGGCACGGTGACGCCCTATGACGGCGATCTCGAGAGCTACCGCGCCGAATGCCTGGGCGCCGCCCGCGACGCCAAGCGCGCCGCGAAAAAAGCGGAGAAGCAGAACCCAAAGGCGGATCAGGAGCTGCGCAAGCTGACAGGCGCCCAGCGCCGCGCCGCGCTCGCCCCGCTCAAAAAGAAGATCGACGAAACCGAGAAGCGCATTCAGGATCTGGCGCTCCGCATAGCCCGCGTGAACCAGCGTCTGCAAGACCCGGAGCTGTATCAGAAAGACCCGAAAGCGGTTCAGGAGCTGATGCAGGAAAACGCCGAACTCCGAAAAGCCTTGCAGGAGGTCGAGGCGCACTGGATCGACGCCAGCAACGCCTACGAGAAGGCGCTCGACGGCGCCGATTGACGCGAAACGCTTTCGCCGCGCGGCGCGAACCTCCGCTGAACCGGCCATCACGGCCGCAAACGGAGTTCGTCCAGATGATGACCAGACTGTTCGCCGCGACGGCGCTCGCCCTCGCCCTGTCCGCCCCCGCTCTCGCCGACCCGCGCACGGGCGATTTCTCGGGCCGCTCGGGCCACAAAACGGCCGGACGGGTGGAGCTGGTGAAAACGCCCTCGGGCTACGAGGTCCGCCTCGGCGCAAACTTCCGCCTGGATGGCGCGCCCGGCCCGTATGTGGGCTTCGGCAACGGCGGCGTGTATGATAAGTCGAGCGAGCTCGGCAAACTGCGCCGGTTGAACGGCGCTCAGGTCTACGCCGTGCCGGCTGGCGTGGACCCGAGCAAATACAGCGAGGTGTTCATCTGGTGCAAACCCTACAGCGTGCCTTTGGGCGTCGCGCGTCTCAACTAGCCTTCGCATGCGTGGCCGCCGCCGCGCTGTGGCCAGGCCCGGCCCTATCCGCGACGGCGGAGGCGGTTGCGACGCTTGCGCAACTGCCCATCCAGGGGCCGAGGTCGCCGCGCGCAAGGCCCCGTCCAAGCCTTGCGCCGCCTTCCGGGCGCAGTTGCCTCGACCGCTGTTACGCGCGCTGCCGCTCCTCCCAAAGCCGCTGCAGCGCACGGCCGGGTTCGCCGCCGCCGGGACGGTGTCAGGCGGGCGGCGTGCAGTGCCGGTCGGCGTGCGACGCGAGCTGCCGCTAGGCTCAGGCGTCCGGCTCGATGGAGAAGCCCGGCGCGGGCGCGGCGCCGCCGTCCTGGATGACTTGCACGCTGGTGACGCGGGCGGCGCGCGGGCCACGCGCACAGCGGCGCAGCATCTCCTCCACGCGGTCGCCGGCGCCCGCAAAGACCGCTTCGACAGAGCCGTCGCGGCGGTTGCGCGCCCAGCCGTCGAGGCCGAGCCGTCGCGCGTTTTCCTGCGCCCACATGCGATAATAGACGCCTTGCACGCGCCCTTCGATGCGCACATGGACGACGCGGACCGGAGGTGAAGTTTGCTGCGCCATGCCTGATTACAGCAAAAAGCGCGCCAGCCCGCTACTCCGGCAGCCAGGTGACGATGGGCGGGCGCGCCGAGATCACGTCGATCATGCCGTCGGTCGCCGCGATGTGATAGTGCCGCCCGGACGCGTCTCCGCCCACCTGCCCGTAAAACCATGCGGCGTAGCGCGAGTTTTTGACGATGAAGATCGGCCACGGATAAATGTCGTGGCTTTCGTAAAGCTGCTTCAGCAGATGGCTCTCCGCCGCGCCGCGATAGCAGACCGGCTCCTGAAAGCGGATGCGAAGCGGCCGCGCGTCGGGCTTGTCGGCTTTAAGGATGATGCGGAAGCCCTCGTGGTCGTCGCGCATGGACTCGAGGCTCATATGCGCGTCCAGCCCGCCGATCGGCTCCCATTTCTCGAACTGCTCGTCGTCCAACGCCGCCGCCCTTGATGCTTGCGGCCTTTATGATCTCTCAACTTTTATGCAATTTGAAGGGGGATGCGCGCATTAAGCTTTACGGCGCCGGTCGTCATGCGAGCTGCTACGAGCCTCACGCGAACTCCATGATCACCGCGTCGACCGCGAGGCTGTCGCCGGGCTTCGCCTTCACCGCCTTCACGACCGCGTCGCGCTCGGCTTTCAGCACGTTCTGCATCTTCATCGCTTCGACGACGGCAAGCGCCTCGCCCGCCTTCACCTCCTGCCCTTCCGCCACCGCGATGGAGACGACGAGGCCCGGCATTGGGCACAAGAGCTTTTTGGAGGTGTCCGCCGCCGCTTTCACCGGCATGAGCGCGGCAAGCTCCGCCTCGCGCTTTGTGTACACGTAAGCCTTCGCCCGCACGCCTGCATAGGACAGGTCGTAGCCGTTCTGCACCGGGCGCACCTGCACGGCGACGGCCTCGCCGTTCACCGTTCCGCGCCACACCGGCTGCCCCGGCCACCAGTCGGAGGCGAGCGTAAACGCCGCGCCACCGATTTCGACGGTCACCGGCTCGAACGGCTCGCCCGACACGCGCAACGGCACGCGCTCGGCGCCAAAGTCGACCACGCGCTCGCCGGTGAAGCGATAGGGCTGGCCGCCCATCTGGTGGCTGATCTCCCGGCGGCGCAGGTTGTTCAGGTGGTCAATGGCCGCCGCCACGGCCGCTATCACATCGCGCGCGCGGCCGTGCGGTTGCGGCCCCGTGAAGCCTTGAGGGTATTCCTCGGCGATAAAGCCGGTGGAGATGTCGCCGGACATCCAGCGCGGATGCTGCATGATCGCCGACAGGAACGGGATGTTGTGCTGGATGCCGTCGACGTAGAAATCGTCGAGCGCGGAGGCCATCGCGGCGATCGCTTCGCCGCGCGTGGGCGCGTGCGTGACGAGCTTGGCGATCATCGGGTCGTAATAAAGCGAGATTTCGCCGCCTTCATAGGTGCCAGTGTCGTTGCGCACCATCGCGGGGCCAAGCGGCCCTTCCCCGGGCGGGCGGTAGCGCGTCAAGCGGCCGATGGAGGGCAGGAAGTTGCGGAACGGGTCTTCGGCGTACACGCGGCTCTCGATGCTCCAGCCGTTGATGCGCACGTCCGCCTGTTTGAGTTTGAGCGGCTCGCCCGCCGCCACGCGGATCATCTGCTCGACAAGGTCGACGCCGGTGATCATCTCGGTGACCGGGTGCTCCACCTGCAGCCGCGTGTTCATTTCAAGGAAGTAAAAGTTCTTCTTCGGATCGACGATGAACTCCACCGTGCCCGCCGAGTCGTAGTTCACCGCTTTCGCCAGCGCCACGGCTTGCGCGCCCATGGCCGCGCGGGTGGCTGCGTCGAGGAAGGGGCTCGGCGCCTCCTCGATCACCTTCTGGTTGCGGCGCTGGATGGAGCATTCGCGCTCGTTTAGGTGGATGACGGCGCCGTGCTTGTCCCCTAACACCTGAATTTCGATGTGACGCGGGTTCTCGACAAACTTCTCGATGAACACCCGGTCGTCGCCGAAGCTCGATTTCGCCTCCGCCGTGGAGGTGAGGAAGCCTTCCGCCACTTCCTCCGGCTTCCAGGCGATGCGCATGCCTTTGCCGCCGCCGCCCGCCGACGCCTTGATCATCACGGGGAAGCCGATTTCGCTCGCGATCTTGACCGCTTCCTCCGGCCCCGAGATGACGCCGAGCACGCCCGGCACGGTTGAAACCTTGGCGGCCGCGGCGAACTTTTTCGACTCGATCTTGTCGCCCATGGCGCGGATGGCGTGCGGGTTCGGCCCGATGAAGGTTATGCCAGCGGCGAGCAGCGCGTCGGCAAACGCCGCGTTCTCCGAGAGAAATCCGTAGCCGGGATGAATGGCCTCGGCGCCCGTCTCCTTCGCCGCCGCGATGATCTTCTCGATCACCAGATAGCTTTGCGCGGCCGGCGCCGGGCCGATGTGCACCGCTTCGTCAGCCATTTCCTTGTGCAGGGCGTCGATGTCCGCGTCGGAGTAAACCGCGACGGTTTTGATGCCCATGGCCTTCGCCGTCTTGATGACGCGGCAGGCGATTTCGCCCCGGTTGGCGATGAGGATTTTTTGGAACATGGGCGGGCGTCCTTGCAGGCGTTCGGCGGGTTTTTATTGTTTGCGCAGCGACATTACCGCTGCGCGCCGTCGCCCGCAACGCCCGCTTTCCGCTCTGTTTGCCGGCGGCCCCCTTTACCGGCGCGGGCGGGCGGGCCACATTACGGGCAGCGCAACACGGAGACGCGCCATGTCTCAGCACATCGCCACCCGCCGCATCACCGCGCCCGACATCCGCGAGAGGAAGGGCGGACGCACCATCGTCTCGCTCACCGCCTATCACGCGCACACCGCGCGCATCATTGACCCTTACGTGGATTTTCTGCTCGTCGGCGACAGCCTCGGCATGGTGATGCACGGCTATGAGTCGACCGTGCCGGTGCCGCTTGACCTGATGATCATGCACGGCGCGGCGGTGGTGCGCGGTTCGAAGCAGGCGCTCGTGGTCGTCGATTTGCCGTTCGGCTCATACGAGGAAAGCCCGCAGCTCGCGTTTCGCAACGCCTCGCGCGTGTTGAAGGAGACGGGCTGCGGCGCGGTCAAGCTCGCAGGCGGCCAGCGCATGGGCGAGACGAGCCGCTTCCTCACCGAGCGCGGCGTGCCGGTGATGGCCCATATCGGACTGACGCCGCAGTTCATCAACGTGCTCGGCGGCTTCAAGACGCAAGGGCGCCGGCGCGAGCAATGGGCGGCCATTGAGGCGGACGCGAAGGCCGTGTCGGACGCGGGCGCCTTCGCCGTGGTGCTGGAGGGCATGGCGGAGATGCTGGCGGCGCAGATCACGGCGGCGATCCCCATCCCCACTATCGGCATCGGCGCCTCGGCCCAGTGCGACGGGCAAATCCTGGTGCTGGAGGACATGCTGGGGCTGTCCCCCCGGCCGGCGAAATTCGTGAAGGAGTTCGCGCAGCTCGGCGACGCGATCGAGGCGGCGGTGAAATCCTACGCGGAGGCGGTCAGGGCGCGCGAGTTCCCCGGCCCCGAGCATGTCTACGGCATGCGTCAGGAAGCGACGGCGTCCGGCGCGCCAGTCACGAAAAAGCCGAAAACTGCCAGCAGTTGAGCGAGCATGCGCGCAAGGGCCGCGAAGGCTGTTGCGTTTGCGCCGCAGAGCCGCTCTTATGGCGCATTAAACAACACGCGGCGCGCCAAGCGTCGCTCAATGGTCGTGACCGTCATGGTTGAAGGCGATATTTTCCGCGAAGTCGAAGAGGACATCCGCCGCGAGCAGTTCGCGCGCGCGTGGAACAAATACGGCGCATATGTGCTCATCGCCGCCGCGCTCATCGTGGTGGGGGTCGCCGGCTATGAGGCTTGGCGCTGGCGCAAGGCGACGGCGATGGCGGAGAACGGCGAGGCGTTCACGCGCGCGGCGGCCCTCGGCGAGGCTGGCAAGACCGAGGAAATGACCGCCGCCATGCTCAAGCTCGTGGAGAGCGACCCTCGCGGTTACGGCGTTCTCGCCCGGTTGCGGGTCGCCGCGGCGCAGGTGGCCAAGGGCGAGCCGGCCAAGGCCGTCGCCGAATACGCCGCCATCGCCGACGACGCGTTCCTCGACAAGCATCTGCGCGATTACGCGCGCATCCAGTGGGCGCTTCTCCAGGTGGACGCCGCGCCCGAGGAGGAGATCCGCAAGCGGCTCGACGGCATGGCGTCGGCGGGCGCGCCCTGGCGGCATTCGGCCCGGGAAATCCTGGGATTGGCGGCGTTCCGCGCAGGCAAGATCGCCGAATCGGAGCAATATTTCCGCGATATCCGCGAAGACGCCGAAGCGCCGTTGGGGATTCGTCAGCGTGCGGTCACCATGCTCGCCCTGATGCCCAAACCGACAGCGACTCCGGCTGGGACAACCAAGGAGACGTCGCGCGATGAGACCAAAACCAACTAGCCGGCGGACTGGCGCGGCGCGCGCTGCGCTCGCCGTCTGCGTCGGGCTTGCGGCGTCCGCCTGCGGCTCGTCGATGCCGAGCATCGGCAACCTGTTCAACGAGAAGGAAGAGGTGCTCGCGGGCAAGCGCGTGGCGGCGCTGCAGGCCGAGACGGGCGGAGCCGAAACCACGGCCTCCATCGCGGCGAAGGAGCCGGTCACGCTCCCGGCGCCGGCGACCAACGCCTCCTGGAGCCAGCCCGGCGGCGTGGCCAGCAACGCGCCGGGGCATTTGAGCGTGTCGGGCGGCGGCGGCCCAAGCTGGCGCTCTGACGCCGGCGCAGGATCGAGCAAAAGCGGGCGCCTCACGGCGGTGCCCATCGTAGCGGACGGCAAGGTCTTCACCCTGGACACCGAAGGCTCCGTTTCGGCCTTTTCGGCCAATGGCGGCGCTCGGCTGTGGCGCATGAGCCTGCGCCCGGAGAAGGAGAAGGCGCGCTCGGGCTTTGGCGGCGGCCTCGCCTATGACGCCGGGCGACTGTTCGTCGCCACCGGCTACGGAACCATTTACGGGCTCGACCCGTCCTCCGGCAAGACCGTGTGGACGAAGGCGATCGGCGTGCCGGTTCGCAACTCGCCGACCGCCGCGCAGGGCAAAGTGTTCATCGTCAATGTCGAGAGCCAGCTTTACGCTCTGAACGCCGCCGACGGGTCGGAGGCCTGGATCGCGCGCGGGTTGCCCGAACTGGCCTCTATGCTCAGCAATGTCAGCCCTGCGGTTTCCGGAAATCTGGTCATCGCGCCCTACTCGTCCGGCGAAATCTCCGCCTACGACATCAACACCGGCGAGCCGGTCTGGACCGACAGCATCAGCCGGTCGTCGGCGGCGGGAACGGCCTACGCCGCGATTGGCGAGCCGGCGCGCCCCGTGGTGGACGGCCCCGCCGTGTACGCCGTCAGCCGCGCCGGGCGCCTTATCGCCACGTCGAAAACCGACGGCGAGCGGCTCTGGCAGCGCGACATCAGCGGCGCGCAGACGCCGTGGGTGGCGGGGGACACGCTGTTCGTGGTGGACGTGAACGGCAAGCTCATGGCGCTGTCGCGCAAGGACGGCAAAACCAAATGGATGACGGAGTTGCCCGGCGCGAAAAACTGGAGCGGCCCGGTGCTCGCCAGCGGCAAGCTGTGGCTGGCCTCCGACAAAGGTCTGCTGGTCGGCGTGGACGCGGTGACGGGCGCGGTCGCGCAGAAAACCGACATCGGCTCGCCCGTGTTCATTTCGCCCGTGGCCGCCAACGGCCGCATCTATGTGCTGTCGGACAAGGCGAACCTGATCGCGCTGAACTGAACGGGTCTCGCCTGTCATCACGGCGTCGCGTATCGGCGTCTAGATCGGCGAAACCCCCTGCTCTCGCGGCGACTGTTCGGCGCGGCCGCGGATCAGAATTTGGGTCGCGTCGCAGACCCTGGCGGTGAGGGCCTTCCAAGGCGACGACCGCTTGTCAATGCGTAGCCTGCTCTGTTTCACTCTTTTTGATGGAAAAGCCAATGTCGTCCAGCGAAATCCAGATCCTCCTGATCTTCTCAGGCATCGTGTTCCTGATCGCCTTTTTCGGCAACCTGCTCTCGTTCGGCAGCCGCTTCGTGAACGCTTTCGTGACCGCGCTTATCGCAGCGGCGGTCGGCGTCGGCTTCGTGTATGCGAGCGGCGGCGGCATGCCGGCGGTGACGGAGCCGTCCTTCCTGCAGGCTCTCGCCGTGGCCGCGGGCGCGGTGTTCATCGCCGACCTCATCGCCAACATGCTGTCGTTCTCGAACCGCTTTGTGAGCGCCATCGTCACGGCCCTCGTTTTCGCCGGCCTTTATGCCGCTGTGCTTTACGGCGTTCTCTGATCTTTAAACGGTCTCGCGGAGCGGCGCAGGTGCGGCGCAGCGCAAACTGCGCTATCACTTGGCGATGACCGAGCGCCTGCCCATCGTCGCCATCGCCGGCCGCCCGAATGTGGGCAAGTCCACGCTGTTCAACCGGCTCGTGGGCAAACGCCTTGCGCTCGTCTCCGACATGCCGGGCCTGACGCGCGACCGGCGGGAGGCGGAAGCCGAGTTGGGCGAGACGCGCGTGCGTCTCATCGACACCGCAGGGCTGGAGGACGCGGCGGAAGGCTCCATCGCCCAGCGCATGCGGGCGCAAAGCGAGCGCGCCCTGGCCGACGCCGACTGCGTGGTGTTCGTCATCGACGCCCGCGCCGGCGTGACGCCCGCCGACGAGGCGTTCGCCGCCCAGGTGCGCGCAGCCGACAAGCCGGTCATCCTCGCCGTCAATAAGTCGGAGGGGCGCAGCGCCGAAGCGGGGTTCTATGACGCCTTCCGGCTGGGCCTCGGCGAGCCTATCGCCATCTCTGCGGAGCATGGCGACGGCGTCGGCGATCTGCGCGCCGCCATCGACCAGGCGCTGGCTCTTCGCCCTGCACCCCGAGATGAACCCGCCGCCCGCGACCGCCCCGTCAAGATCGCGGTGATCGGTCGGCCCAACGCGGGCAAATCCACGCTCGTCAACGCGCTCCTCGGCGACGAGCGCATGATCACTGGGCCCGAGGCGGGGCTGACGCGCGATTCGGTCGCCTCCGATCTCGTCTGGCGGGGCCGCGCCATCAAGCTCTACGACACGGCGGGCCTGCGCCGCAAAGCCCGCATCGAAGCGGAGCCGGAGAAGCTGTCGGCGGGCGACGCCATCAACGCCATCAAATTCGCCGAGATCGTCGTCCTCCTCATCGACGCGCAGCAGCCCTTCGACCGCCAAGACTTGCTGCTCGCCCAGCTCGTCGAGCAGGAAGGCCGCGCGCTCGTCATCGCCGCCAACAAGTGGGATATGATCGCCGACAAGGACGCCTACGCCCGCGCGCTCTATTCCGCCGCCGACCGGCTCCTCCCGCAGCTTAAGGGCGTTTCGCTGATCAAGGTCTCGGCGCTGGCGGGACGCGGGCTTGACGATCTTATGACCGCCTGTTTTGAGGCGTATGAAAAATGGAACCGGCGCATCGGCACGGCGGGCCTCAATCGCTGGTTCGCCATGATGCTGGAGCGGCATACGCCGCCCGCCATCGACGGCCGCCGCATCAAGCTGCGCTACATCACCCAGTCGAACGCGCGCCCGCCGACCTTCGTGGCCTTTTGCTCACACCCCGACGAACTGCCCGAGAGTTACGTGCGCTATCTGGTGAACGGCCTGCGCGAGCAGTTCGACATGGGCGGCGCCCCCATCCGTCTGCATCTGCGCAAGCGCGAAAACCCATACGCGCCGAAGCCCGAAGAGCGGCGCGGCGTCAAACCCGGCGTGCGGCGCGGCGAAAAGCCCGACAAAGCCCGCAAAGCCCGCCTGCGTCAGCGTCCGAAATCATGACCGAGGTGATGTTCTACCATCTGGAACGGCAGCGATTGGAGGACGCTCTGCCGCTGCTCTTGGAGAAAACGCTGGAGCGGGGCTGGCGCGCGGTCGTGCAAGCCGGATCGCGCGAGCGTGTGGAGGCGCTGGACGCAGCCCTGTGGACCTACGCCGAGGACAGTTTTCTGCCCCATGGCGCCGGGCGCGACAACGCCGCCCGCCAGCCCATCTACCTGACCGCCGGCGACGACAACCCCAACGGCGCGACCGTGCGGTTTCTGGTGGATGGCGCCGCCGCGCCGGATCTGGGGCCGTACCACCGCGTGGTCTTCATGTTCGACGGCCGCGACGACGACGCGGTCGCCGCCGCGCGCGAGGAGTGGCGGCGCGCCAAGGCGGCCGGCGCTGCCGTCACCTATTGGCGCCAGACCGAGGCCGGCCGCTGGGAGAAAAAGGCGTGATCCTTGTCTATGCCCCACATCCGCCATGGCGCTCGGAAAGGCTTCGCCTTGGCATGACCGCCTTGCGCCACCGCGCCCCACTTGGCGCCACGCTCGCCCGCGTGTATGAAGCGGTCAATCCCTGAAACGATCGCCGCGCCGCGCGCGGGCTAGGAACAAGGAGGCCGCAACGGATGGTTCGGCATCGCGCAAAGCTACACCCCGAACTTGCCCTGACGTTCGACGACGTGCTCCTGCGCCCCGGCCCGTCCGAGGTGCTGCCGACGCAGGTCGACGTGTCATGCCATGTGACGAAATCGATCCGCCTCAAGATCCCTGTGCTCTCCGCCGCCATGGACACGGTGACGGAGTCGGCGCTCGCCATCGCCATGGCGCAAGCCGGCGGCATCGGCGTCATCCACCGCAACATGGAGCCGGACGAGCAGGCGGACGCGGTGCGGCAAGTCAAAAAATTCGAAAGCGGCATGGTGGTGAACCCGGTCACCATTCAGCCGGACGCAACGCTCGCCCAGGCCTTCGACCTTATGAAGAACCACGGCATCTCCGGCATCCCCGTGGTGGAGGCGCCGGTCAACGGCGGCCGGCAAGGCAAGCTGGTCGGCATCCTCACGAACCGCGACGTGCGCTTCGCGACCGACCGCAGCCAGCCGGTCTCCGAGGTGATGACCAAGGACAACCTCATCACCGTGAACAAGAACGTGGATCGGGAGGAGGCTAAGCGCCTTCTACATAAGAACCGCATCGAAAAGCTGCTGGTCGTGGACGAAAACTACCACTGCATCGGCCTCATCACGGTGAAGGACATCGAGAAGGCGCAACAGCACCCGGACGCGGCGAAGGATGGCCACGGGCGGTTGCTCGCGGCGGCGGCGACGACCACGGGGGAGGAAGGTTTCCGCCGCTCCGAGGCGCTGATCGCGGCCGGCGCCGATCTTGTCGTGGTGGACACCGCCCACGGCCACTCGTCCCGCGTGCTGGAGGCGGTGACGCGCATCAAACGCCTGTCGAACGCCGTGCAGGTGGTGGCGGGCAACGTGGCGACGGCGGATGGCGCGAAAGCGCTCATCGACGCGGGCGCGGACGCGATCAAGGTCGGCATCGGGCCGGGATCGATCTGCACCACGCGCATCGTCGCGGGCGTCGGCGTGCCGCAGCTCACCGCCGTGATGGACGCGGCGGACGCGGCGCATGCGGCGGGCGTGCCGGTCATCGCTGACGGCGGCATCAAATACTCGGGCGATATGGCGAAGGCGCTGGCGGCGGGCGCCTCCTGCGTCATGATCGGATCGCTGTTCGCGGGCACCGACGAAAGCCCCGGCGAGGTCTACCTTTACCAGGGCCGCTCGTATAAGTCCTATCGCGGCATGGGATCGATCGGAGCCATGGCGCGCGGCTCGGCCGACCGCTATTTCCAGCAGGAGGTGAACAACACGCTGAAGCTTGTGCCGGAGGGCATCGAGGGGCAGGTGCCATATAAAGGCTCGCTCGCAAGCGTGCTGCACCAACTCGTCGGCGGCCTTCGCGCGGCGATGGGCTACACCGGCGCCCGCACGATCGCCGAGTTGCACGCGAAGGCCGAGTTCATCCGCATCACCACGGCGGGCCTGCGCGAAAGCCACACGCACGATGTCACGATCACCCGCGAGAGCCCGAACTACCCGACGAACACCTGACGGCTGGGGGGCCGACATGATCATCAAAGCCTTGATGGCGCCTGTGTTCATACAGGTGGCGCTCACGTTCTTTTTGCTGTTCTACATGGGCCGGACGCGGGTGAAATGGCTGGCGACCGGCGAGAAAAAGCTGAAGGACATCGCCCTTGGCGGCGACGTCTGGCCTGCGCACGTGACAAAGATCGCCAACTCGTTTCACAATCAACTCCAGATACCGATCTTGTTCTATGCGGCCGTGCTGTTCGCCATCGCGCTGGTGAAGGTGAACTATTGGTTCATCTCGCTTGCCTGGATTTTCGCCGGGTCGCGGCTCGTTCACGCCTATGTGGCATGCACCAGCAACCATGTGATCTGGCGCTTCCGCTGGTTCGGCCTCGGCGCGCTCGCGCTCATCGGCATGTGGGGCATGCTGGCGTTCCGCATCATGACGGAAGGCGCTTGAAGTGAAACTCGCAGGCCGCGCGCTCGCTGCGTGCGAAATTTTGGCTGACATGGACGCTCGCCACCGCCCCGCGCCGCAGGCGCTCGCCGACTGGGGCCGCGAACATCGTTTCGCCGGATCGGGCGACCGGGCGGCCATCGGCAACCTCGTTTACGACGCGCTGCGCCGCCGCGCGTCTCTCGCCTGGATCATGCTGGATGACGCCCCGCCCGCCCTCGTCGCCGCCGCGCTCAAGCATGTCTGGGGCATGGAGGCGGAGGCGGTCGCGGCGCTGTTCGACGGTTCGGCCCATGCGCCCGCGCCCTTGTCCGATGCGCAGCGCGCGCGCCTCAACGCCGGCAGCCTCGAAGGCGCGCCCGATTGGGTGCTCGGCGACTACCCCGAATGGCTGCAACCGTCCATGACAGCGGCGTTCGGCGACGCGGCGGCCGCGGAAGGCGCAGAGCTGGCCCAGCGCGCGCCGATCGACTTGCGCGTCAACGCGCTGAAGGCGACGCGCGCCAAGGTCCTCGCCGCTCTCGTCAAGTTCGGCGCCGAGGCGACGCCTCACTCCCCCCTCGGCGTGCGGGCGCCGCCGCGCGCCGGCGCCGGCCGCAGCCCGCATGTCGAGGCCGAGCCGGCGCACGGCAAAGGCTGGTTCGAGGTGCAGGACGAAGGTTCGCAGATCGCCGCGCTCCTCACGGGCGCCGGGCCGCGCATGCAAGTGGCGGACGTCTGCGCAGGCGCGGGCGGCAAGACGCTGGCGCTCGCCGCGATGATGCAGAACACCGGGCAAATCCACGCCTTCGACGCCGATCCGCAGCGTATGCGCCCGCTGTTCGACCGCTTGCGACGGGCTGGCGCGCGCAACGTGCAGGCGGTTCCAGCGGGCGACGAGGCGGCGCTCGCCAAATTAAACGGGACAATGGATGTCGTGCTCGTCGACGCGCCATGCTCCGGCTCGGGCACATGGCGGCGGCGGCCGGACGCGAAATGGCGGCTGACGCCCGAGGCTCTCGCGGCGCGTCAGGCGGAGCAGCGCGCGGTTCTAGCGCTCGGTGCGCCGCTGGTGAGGCCCGGCGGGCGGCTCGTCTACGTCACCTGCTCCGTGCTGCCGGAGGAAAACGCCGATCAGGCCGCCTGGTTTTTGTCCGAGCACCCGCAGTTCGCCGCCGCCCCGTGGGAGGCCGCATGGAAGGCCGCCCTCCCCTCCGAGCCGCCGGCCTCAGCCGCGAGCGCGCCCTGGCTGCAACTTACGCCCGCGCGTCACGGGACTGACGGTTTTTTCATCGCCCTGTTCGAGCAGCGCAAGCCAGGCTGACGCCGACGCCCAAGATTCGCCTCGAAATTTATGGCCCATAGACCCGCGCCCCATCGTCCATTCGCGCGATTGTTACATCGCCGCGTTAAGACGGCGGAGCTATTTTGCTCGAACCGCATAATTTTGAACCAACAAGCGAGACACCGCCATGGGCTTTATCCGAACCATCCTCAGCCTGCTGATCGTTTTCGTCATCATCGTCTTCGGTTACTGGCTCTACGCCACCTACACGACGACGGACGCCAGCGCCGACAAGATCTGGGTCAGCATCAACGAGTACATGCCCGAACCGTTGCGGGACTGGTCGTGCGGCGAGATCCGCGGCCGCATGGGCCCGGGAGCGCCGGCGCCGGCGACGTGCTGACGACGCGACCTTGCGCGCCGCGTCGTCTCGGCGCGTCCGGTTTGCTTTTCGGGCAGCGCCTGCTATGGAACGGGCATGAACGACCATAAGCAGTCCGATCCCGCCGCTGAAACCGTGCTGATCGTCGATTTCGGCGGTCAGCTCACCCAGCTTATCGCCCGCCGCGTGCGCGAAACGGGCGTCTTCTCCGAAATCGTGCCCTTCACCCGCGCCGCCGAAACCATCGCGACCCTCAAGCCCAAAGCGATCATCCTCTCCGGCGGCCCGGCGAGCGTGACGGAGGCTGATAGTCCGCGCGCCCCGCGCGAAGTGTTCGAGGCGGGCGCGCCCGTGCTCGGCATCTGCTACGGTCAGCAGACCATGGTGCGCGAACTCGGCGGCGTGGTCGAGCCGAGCAGCGAACGCGAGTACGGCGACGCCCGCATCACCATTGTGGAGCCGGGCGCCTTCTTCGACGGCGTCGGCGAGGCGGGGCACATCGAGCGCGTGTGGATGAGCCACGGCGACCGGGTGACGGAGCTGCCGCCGGGCTTCCGGACGCTGGCCATCTCCGAGCACGCGCCGTTCGCCGCCATCGCCGACGAGACGCGCCGCTTTTACGGCGTGCAATTTCACCCGGAGGCCGCGCACACGCCGCGCGGCGCCGCCATGCTCGGCAATTTCCTGCGGCTCGCGGGCGTTCACGGGCAATGGTCGATGCGCGCGTTCAAGGAAACGGCGATCGAGGCGATTCGGGAGAAGGTTGGCAAGGGCCGCGTCATCCTGGGCTTGTCGGGCGGCGTGGACAGCTCCGTCGCCGCCGTGCTCATCCACGAGGCCATCGGCGACCAACTGACCTGCATCTTCGTCGATCACGGGCTGATGCGGGAGGGCGAAGGCGATGAGGTCGTCTCTCTGTTTCGCGGGGCGTACAACATTCCGCTCGTGCACGTGCGCGCCGAGGACACGTTTCTCCGCGCGCTCGCGGGCGTGTCCGATCCAGAGGCGAAACGCAAGATCATCGGCGGCCTTTTCATCGACGTGTTCGACGCGGAGGCGGCCAAACTCGGCGGCGCGGAGTTTCTGGCGCAAGGCACCGTCTACCCCGACGTGATCGAGAGCGTGTCGCCCCGCGGCGGGCCGTCCGCAACCATCAAGTCGCATCATAACGTCGGCGGCCTGCCCGAGCGCATGAACCTGAAACTGCTCGAACCGTTGCGCGAGCTGTTCAAGGACGAGGTGCGCGCGCTTGGCCGCGAGTTGGGCCTGCCCGAGGCGTTCATCGGCCGCCACCCCTTCCCCGGCCCGGGCCTCGCCATCCGCATCCTCTCGGACGTGACGGGGGAGAAGCTCGCCATACTGCGCCGGGTGGACGCCGTGTTCATCGAAGAGATCCGCAAGGCCGGGCTTTACGACGAGATCTGGCAGGCGTTCGCCGTGCTCTTGCCCGTCCGCACAGTCGGCGTCATGGGCGACGCGCGCACCTACGACTACGTGTGCGGCTTGCGCGCGGTGACTTCGTCCGACGGCATGACGGCGCAAGCCTACCCGTTCAGCGCGGAGTTCCTCGCGCGCGCGTCGGGCCGCATCATCAATGAGGTGAAGGGCGTGAACCGCGTCGTTTACGACGTGACCTCGAAGCCACCCGGCACAATCGAGTGGGAATAGCCCGCGCCGCCCGCAAGACGCGGCCGCGCGTCTCATTGACCGCCGCCGTCCGGATCGCCTTTATAATCGTGCGAGCATAGCGAGGCCGCGAAGGCGTCGAGCCAGCGCTGACGGCGCCGACGCACGCGCTCGGCGGCGAGAATGGCGCGCAAAGACGAGGCGCAGGCCGCGAGATCGTCGTTGACGAGCACATAGTCGTACTCGTTCCAATGACTCATTTCGTCGGCGGCCGCCGCCATGCGCAGCGCGAGGGACGCCGGATCGTCCGCCCCCCGGCCGCGAAGCCGCGCCTCAAGCTCCGGCCGCGAAGGCGGCAGGATGAATACGCTCACCAGATCGTCGGGCGCCGCCGCCTGCAATTGCCGCGCGCCCTGCCAGTCGATGTCGAATAGCACGTCGCGGCCGGCGTTCAGCGCCTGTTCGACGGGCGCGCGCGGCGTGCCGTAAAGATTGCCGAAAACCTCGGCCCATTCGAGAAACGCGCCCGCGTCGCGGCGAGCGGCGAAGTCCGCACGGTCGATGAAGTGATAATGCACGCCGTCTTCTTCGCCTGGGCGGCGCGGCCTGGTTGTGGCTGACACCGACAGGCTCAACGCGGCGTCGGCCTCTAGGAGGAGACGCGCCAACGTGCTCTTGCCGGCGCCCGAGGGGGAGGACAGCGCGAGCATAAGGCCGCGGCGGGACGCGGGCTGTCCTACGGCTGGCCCAGACGCATCGCGCTCGGTTGCATTAGGGGTCACGGCTGCGCAATACCTGAAAAGCGGCGTCGATCGCTCGCGCCCGGGAGCATGCTCGGGCGTGTGCGTCCGCTGCGTGTCACCGGGCGGGCCGCTTCTCTGGCAGCGGCACTTGCACCATGTTCGGCGCCGGGGTCAACACGGGCGCGGGCGCTGTCGTTGCGGCCCCTGCGGTGACGGCGGGGGCGGCGGCCGGCGGGTTCTGCGCCGCCTCCTCGGCTCGCTCGCGTTCGATGACGCGCCATTTGGCGACGTTGCGGTTGTGGTCGGCCAGGGTCTCGGCGAACGCGTGCCCGCCGGTGCCGTCCGCGACGAAATACAGATCGGACACTTTGGCGGGCGACAACACCGCCTCGATGGCCGCTCGGCCTGGATTGGCGATGGGCGTGGGCGGCAGCCCGGCGATCTTGTAGGTGTTGTACGGAGTGTCGCGGTCGAGATCGCTGCGATAGATGGGCCGGCCGAGAGGCCCCTTGCCGCCGGTGATGCCGTAAATCGTGGTCGGGTCGGACTGCAGGCGCATCTTCTTGCGCAGACGGTTTACGAACACGGCGGCGACCCGGTGTCGCTCGTCGGCCCGTCCCGTCTCCTTCTCGACGATGGACGCAAGGATGATCGCCTCCGCTTTGGTGGAGAACGGCAGGTTTCTGTCGCGCTTGTCCCAGATTTGATCGACGAACTTTTCCTGGTCGGCGCGCATCCGGCGCAGAAGTTCCTCGCGGCTGGTGCCGCGGGAGAATTTGTAGGTGTCCGGCAGCAGCGAGCCTTCCGGCGGGATTTCGGCGATCTCACCGACGAGGTCCTCGTTCGCGCGCAGGCGCTCGACTACTTGCTCGCTCGTCATCCCCTCCGGCACGCTGACGCTGTAGAGGATGGCCTTGCCCTCAATGATGGTGTCCAGAACCTGGCGGATGCTCGCGCCCTGCTTGATGGCGTATTCACCCGCTTTCAGCTTTTTGTGGGCGCGGAAATAGAGCACGCTCGCCATGAAGATGCGCTGGTCTGCGATGATGCGCTCGCGTTCAAGCTGACGTGCGATGCTGATCGGCCCGGCGCCGCTGGGGATGACGACGACCGTCGGGTGCGTGAGCGGTCCGGCTTTGTCGAACTGGGTGCGAACGAAGTAGAACAGACCGGCCAGGCCGATGACGCCGATCAGCAGCAGGGTGATGAACGTGTTGAGAAAAATCAGAACCGGATGCTGAAGGCGCTTTTTGCTGCCGCGCGGCGGCTCAGGCGCGTGGTCGGGCTCCAGAGCTTCGGAAGGGCTGCGCGCCATGATGCCGACGGGGCGCTGCGAGACGCCGGAATAAGCGGCCTTCATGGAGCGCCCGCCGCCTCCCCAGAGCTGATCGTCGCCTCGCATGCATAATCCCTAAGCTAGCTGGGGGATAACACCAACCAATTGTGGCGAAAGGGAGAAATCAGCCGGCCGCGGCCGCCGCGCTACTCCACCCGGCGAAGCACGAGCGACGCGTTGGTGCCGCCAAAACCGAAGGAGTTGGACAGCACGGTGTCGATGCGCATCGGTTTGGCCTTATGGGCGCACAGGTCGATGGGCGTGGCGACGGACGGATTGTCGAGATTGAGCGTCGGCGGCGCGATGTTGTCGCGGATGGACAGCGCGGAGAAGATCGCTTCGACGGCCCCGGCGGCGCCGAGCAGGTGGCCGGCCGCCGATTTGGTGGACGACATCGTGAGCCGGCCCGCCGCATTGCCGAACAGGCGCTCCACGGCGGCGAGTTCGATCTCGTCGCCCATCGGCGTGGATGTGCCGTGGGCGTTGATGTAGTCGATGTCGGACGGCTGCAGCCCGGCCCGCTTGATGGCCGCCGCCATGCAGCGATACGCCCCGTCGCCGTCCTCGGCGGGCGCGGTGATGTGGTAGGCGTCGCCCGACAGGCCGTAGCCGATCACCTCGGCGTAAAGCTTTGCGCCGCGCGCCTTGGCGTGCTCGTACTCCTCCAGCACGACGACGCCCGCGCCCTCTCCCATGACGAAGCCGTCGCGATCCTTGTCGTAAGGCCGCGAGCCGCGCGTCGGCTCCTCGTTGAAATTGGTGGACAGCGCCCGGCAAGCCGCGAAACCCGCGACCGAGAGCCGGCACAATGGCGACTCGGCCCCGCCCGCCACCATCACGTCCGCGTCGCCGAAGGCGATGAGCCGCGAGGCGTCGCCGATAGCGTGAGCGCCTGTGGAGCACGCCGTCACCACCGAGTGGTTCGGCCCTTTCAGCCCGAATGTGATTGAGACATAGCCGGACGCGAGATTGATGAGCCGGCCGGGGATGAAGAACGGGCTGATGCGGCGCGGGCCTTTTTCGGCGAGCAGCAGCGAGGTTTTCTCAATGCCCTGCAGACCGCCGATGCCGGAGCCGATGAGCACGCCGCTGCGCGCCTGATCGTCGTAAGATTTCGGCGCCCATCCGGCGTCGTCGAGCGCCTGGCGCGCCGCCGCCATCGAGAACACGATGAAGTCGTCGACCTTGCGCTGCTCCTTCGGCTCCATCCAGTCGTCGGGATTGAACTTGCCCTCGGAGGCCGAGCCGCGCGGAATGAAGCAGCCGATCTGGCAGGCGAGATCGGACGCTTCGAATTCGTCGATCCGCTTCGCCCCGCTCTCGCCGGCGAGTATCCGGCTCCAGCTTGGGTCGACGCCGCACCCCAAAGGACCGACGAGGCCCAACCCGGTTATGACGACACGCCGCATGTTGTCTCCGCTCTGTCTCTACGCTTGACCAGTGGGCCACGCAAACGCCGCGGGCGTGAGGCGATTGCATGGGTCCAAGCGGCGGATGGGCGCTCGCCGCGCCGGACCGGCCCTTAGGCCGCGTTGTCTTCCAAAAACTTGACCGCGTCGCCCACCGTCAGAATGGTCTCAGCCGCGTCGTCGGGAATTTCGACGCCGAACTCCTCCTCGAACGCCATGACGAGTTCGACCGTGTCGAGACTGTCTGCGCCCAGATCGTCGATGAAGCTCGCGTTCTCGGTGACCTTCTCGGTCTCGACGCCCAGATGTTCGACGACGATCTTCTTAACGCGCTCTGCGATATCGCTCATATGATTGCCTCTTGTTGCTCCCAAACCCAATTCCGCCCCGGTCTTTCGCAGATACGCGCTGAGACTGCGGCCTCGCGCCCTTCGGTCATAACTGACGGCCGCGGACGCTCCAGCGTTGTGGCTGGTAACATTGAAAGCGAGTCCGAGGAAAGCATTTTTCGCGTCCGTTCCGTTAGATTTCCGAGGGTTTCAAACCGTTTCGGCCATGCGGGCGGCGCATAGTCAAACCATAAGCATGCCGCCATTCACATGCAACGTTTCGCCGGTGACGTAACGCGCTTCGTCGCTTGACAGATAAACGACCGCCGCCGCCACGTCCTCCGGCTTGCCGAACACGCCCGCCGGGATGGCCGCTGCGATCGTCTCGGTCTGCTTGGCGTTCAACTCGCCGGTCATGGGCGTCTCGATGAAGCCCGGCGCGACGCAGTTCGCCGTGATCCCCCGACTGGCGACCTCGCGAGCGAGCGACTTCGTCATGCCGATCATGCCCGCCTTGGAAGCGGCGTAGTTGCCCTGCCCCGGATTGCCGATGACCCCGGATATGGACGCGATGTTGACGATGCGGCCGTACCGCCGGCGCATCATGTTGCGCAGCGCCGCGCGGCATAGGGCGAAGGTGGAGGTGAGGTTGACGGCTATGACGTCGTCCCATTCCTCGTCCTTCATGCGCATGAACAGATTGTCCTTCGTCACCCCGGCGTTGTTGACAAGGATGTGCAGTTCGCCCCCAAGCGCGGCCTCCGCCTCGCCGATGAGGCGCGCGACGGCGGCGCGGTCTTTCAGATCGCAGGGGAGCGCGGGCGCAGGCGCGGGCAGCTCCGCCGCGAGCGCCTCAAGCTTTTCCCGGCGGGTGCCCGAAATGGCGACCTTGGCCCCGCGCGACTGCAACGCCCGCACGATGGAGGCGCCGATGCCGCCGCTGGCGCCGGTCACGAGCGCGGTTTTTCCCGTCAGATCGAACATGCGTCTCTCCGATGCATCACGCCGAAAACGTCTTGCCGAATGCGTCCAGATCCTGCGGCGCGCCCACGTTCACGGTGGTCAAATCGGGCGAGGCGCGGCGCGCCAGGCCGCTCAGCACTTTGCCCGCGCCGATCTCGGCGATGACGGTCACGCCGTCGGCGATCATGAAATCCATGGTCTCGCGCCAGCGCACCGCGCCTGTCACCTGCTCCACGAGGCGGGTGCGAATGTCCTTCGGGTCGGAGATGGGGCGCGCAAGCACATTGGCGATGAGCGGGACGGCGGGCGCGGCGATTGCGGTTTCGGCGAGCGCTCTCGCCATGGCCTCGGCGGCGGGCGCCATCAGCGCGGAGTGGAAGGGCGCGCTGACGCTCAGCATCATGGCGCGGCGCACGCCGTAATCCTTCGACATGGCGACGGCGCGCTCCACAGCCTCGCGGTGTCCGCTGATCACCACCTGACCGACGGCGTTGTCGTTCGCCGCCTGGCAGACCTGGCCCTCCGCTGCGATGGCCGCGAGCTTTTCGGCGCTCTCGAAATCCGCGCCGAGGAGCGCCGCCATGGCGCCCGATCCCACAGGCGCGGCGTTCTGCATTGCGCGGCCGCGAATGTCGAGAAGGCGCGCTGCGTCAGCGACGCCAATCGAGCCGGCGGCTGCGAGCGCCGAATACTCACCCAGGGAATGGCCGGCCACATAGCTCACGCGATCAGCGATCCGGAAACCGAACGCCGCCTCGATCACCCGCATGGCCGCCAGCGAGACCGCCATCAGAGCCGGCTGGGCGTTCTCCGTCAGGGTGAGTTCGGCTTCGCTCTCGCCCCACATCACGGCGGTGAGTTTGCGCCCTAAGGCCTCGTCCACCTCATCGAACACCGCCTTGGCTTCCGGATGCGCGGCGGCCAAATCCCGTCCCATGCCCAGATGCTGGCTGCCCTGTCCGGGAAATATGAAGGCTGTCTTCATGCCGCGCCGCGCGCCGCTCCGTCCATGCCATGATCAACGCCGCGTGAATGACACCGTTTTGTGACGATGTGTCAAGTTTGTTGGCGGCGCGCGGTGAAAAGGGGTTGCGGCGCGCGTTGCGTCGCCTATAGTGCGGCAAACCCGGTCGGAGGCTGAACGGGAAATGTGCGCGCCTGCGCACAGCATCGGCGCTAATCGAAAACCATTAGCGAAGGTCGCCGTCCGCTGGGATGGTTTTCCCCGTGTTTCCGCTCTTCACAGACGACTTTTAGGCCTTTGATCGGCTTAAAGGGGCTTCGCGCCGGGCGCAAACGAGAAAGGCATCGCGACGCATGGCGTTATACGAACATGTTTTCCTTGCCCGGCAGGACATCACCGCCGCGCAGGCTCAAGGTCTTATCAAGACCTTCCAGACCATCATCGAAGAGGGCGGCGGCAAGGTCGGCAAGACCGAGTACTGGGGCCTGAAATCGATTTCCTACAAAATCAAGAAAAACCGCAAGGCGCACTACGCGCTGATGAACATCGACGCGCCGCATCAGGCGGTGGCCGAGATGGAGCGGCAGATGAGCATCTCGACCGACGTGATCCGCTTCATGACCGTGCGCGTGGATGAGCTCGAGGAGAAGCCCTCGGCCGCCATGCGCCGCTCGGACGACCGCGAGCGCGAGCGCGGCGAGCGGGGCGATTTCCGCGGCGGCGACAGGGGCGGCGATCGGGGGCCGCGTCCGCCGCGCCGCGAGGGCGGCTTCGGCGACGGCGGCGGCTTCCGCTCGGAGGGCCCGCGGGAGGGCGGACGGTTCGGACGGCGCGATGAGGCGCAAGCGCAGGGAGACGCGGAATGAGCATGGGACAAAGCCAAGGCGCGGCCGCAAGCGGCGGCGCGCGGCGCACCTTCAACCGCCGGCGCAAGACGTGCCCGTTCTCCAGCGATCAGGCCCCGCCGATCGACTACAAGGATGTGAAGCTGCTTCAGCGCTTCATCTCGGAGCGCGGCAAGATCGTGCCGAGCCGGATCACCGCCGTCTCCGCCAAAAAGCAGCGCGAGCTGGCCACCGCCATCAAGCGGGCGCGGTTTCTCGGGCTTCTGCCATACATTCTGAAATAATACAGGGCGTGCGCGAGGAGTGGCCTTGCGCGGCGTCCGGTTGGGCAGGAGGCGCGCCTCCGCTCTAACCGCTCCAACCCAGCGGGACAGCTCATGACTTCGCCTGTGTTCATCGGCCTCATTTGCGGCGTGGCCTCCGCGCTCGCCTACGCCTCGCTTGCAACCCAGACGCCGCTCGCGTTCGGGCTTTTCCTGTTCGCGCCGCTCGGCCTTTTCGTCGCGGGCCTCGGCTGGGGCGGATTGCTCGGACTGTTCGCCATGTCGGCCGGCGCGGCGCTGTCGGGCTTTCTGCTCGGCGGCTCGGGCGCCGTCGGGTTTGCGCTCATCGTGGGACTGACCCCTGTCGTGTCGTGCTTTGCGGCCGAGCGCGGCGCGTTCGCGGCGGACGACGCCCCTCCTGCGACGCCGCTCAGCCCGGGCGCGCTCGTGGCGGTGTCGGTTTCGTGCGCGGCGGTGGTCGCGGCGGCGCTCATGGAGCTGGCGGGCGTCAGCGAGCCGCAGTTCCGGGAGCAGATGTCCGAGTTCTTCAAGCAGGAGAATGTGCGCGACATGATCGGCCTGGCCGCCGCATCGCCGGAACTCTTCGAACAAACGCTGGACATCACCGTCAGCCTCATCCTGCCGGCCATGACGGGGGCCATCCTTACGATCCTGATGCTGTTGAATTTCTGGGCGGCGGCGAGCATCCTGCGGCGATCCGGCCGTTTGATGCGGCCCTGGCCCGACCTGGCGGTGATGCGCTACCCGAACGGTCTGGCCATCGCCGCCATATTGGCCACCGCGTTCGCCTTCGCCTCGGGCGGTCAGCAGATGTACGCGGCCGCCGCAGCAGGGGCGCTGCTCGCGGCCTATTTCATTATGGGCATGATCGTGGTGCGCGCGCTCGCCAGCGCTCTGCCCTTCCGGACGCTCGCGTTAGCGATCGTTTGGGCCAGCCTGATTTTCCTCACCTGGCCCGCCTTTCTGCTCATCGCG
The DNA here is from genome assembly GCA_033764775.1 of Hyphomicrobiales bacterium. GTDB lineage: Bacteria > Pseudomonadota > Alphaproteobacteria > Rhizobiales > Rhodomicrobiaceae > JAWXCE01. Next base: position 376,728 of record JANRIQ010000018.1, read on the forward strand.
GCGACGGGGCTTGCGGATCAGTTTTTCAATCTGCGCGGGGTCGGCGACGAACCGACATCCGCGTCGTAATCGTTGAGACACATCGAAGGAGCGAATATGGAAGTCATTCTGTTGGAGCGCATCGGCCGCCTGGGCCAGATGGGCGACGTGGTGAAGGTGCGCGACGGCTACGCGCGCAACTTTCTGTTGCCGCAAGGCAAGGCGTTGCGGGCGACGAAGGAGAGCCGCCAGCGGTTCGAGAAGGAGCGCGCCCAGCTTGAGGCTCGCAATCTTGAGCTGAAGCGCGAAGCCGAGGCGGTGGCGGAGAAGCTCGCCGGCAAAAACTTCGTGGTGTTGCGCCAGGCGGGCGACAGCGGGCAGCTCTACGGTTCGGTGTCGACGCGCGACGTTGCCGAAATGATCACCGCCGGCGGCTTCACCCTGGAGCGCAGCCAGGTGCTGCTCGACCGTCCAATCAAGACCATCGGCCTGCAGGAGGTGAAAATCGGACTGCACCCAGAGGTTATCGTGAAGGTCGGCGTCAACGTGGCGCGGACCGAGGAAGAGGCGGAGCGTCAGGCGAGAGGCGAGGACGTGACCATGCGTCGCGAAGAGCCCGACGAGGACGCCATCCGCCCCGAAGACGTGTTCCAGGCGGACGCCATGCCGGACGAAGACGAAGCGGCCTGAGCGTCGCGGCGTCGCGAAATGTCCGTGCGCGTCGCCGAACCGCCGCATTGCCGCTCTAGCACGACGAAGCTCAACAGGGAGTGATGTCGATGCTTAGAACATTGGCGCATGTGGCGCTCGCGACTTTCCTTGCGTGCGCCTCGGCGGGCGCCGCCATCGCGCAGACCGACCCGGCTCGGGCGGCCGCCGCGCGCGACCTGCTCACCGTGACCGGCGTGTCGCGTCAGATCGACGGCATGATCGAGGCGATGCTTGGCGGCTTCAAGCAAGGCCAGGGCGATGCCGACTCGCCCCAGGCAAGGGCGGCCGCGAAGGCGTTCGAGGGCTTCATGGAGCGCTTTCTGGGCTACAAAAACGAAATGATCGAGGATTTCGTCGAGCTTTACGCCTCACGCTTCACGGCCGAGGAGATGACCGCGCTCGCTGATTTCTACCGCGGCGGGGTCGGCGCCAAATTCATCACGCAGATGCCAGAGCTGATGCAGGCCGGATCGCAGATCGGCATCAAATACGGGCAGCGGATCATGCAGGAGATGCAGGCCGAGCTCGGCAAACGCCCCTGAAGCGGCCGTTAAACGGTTTATTACCGTTAATCAGTTTGCGTCCTTGCTCGAGCTTGACATCGGGGCAGTTGTCTATAAACCTGAAGTTGTAAATCAACTTGAGGTTAGCTATGCGTCTGTTTACCTTCTTATTAGCATTGGTTGCAAATTCGGTATCGGGAACCGATGCGTTCGCTTGTATTGAGCATTTCGTCAAGCGAGACGGGACGACATGCTATCTCTACGTTACGAACAACTGCTCTGCTCCCGTCACATGCCATGTGAACATGCCAACCTATACCGGCGGCGGGCAACTCTACGGAAACTCCTACACTTTGCGGCTTCAAACAGGCCAACAGCGCTGGTATGGCGCGACGGGAGCAGCGTGCGGCGCCCCCCAAGTCAGTTGCAATTGATACTCATTCGCCCGTGTCCATAAAAAGTTGCGGGCCACAATCGTAACTGTGCAAACTTTGGATTTTCGACGAGTGAAGGCGGCGGCGGGCGGGAATCGGGTAGCGTGCCGCCATGAAAACGAATCCTTCCCCCTTCCCCGCGCACTCATCGACGCCGTCCGACGCCGCGCTCCCCTTTCGCCAGGCGCCCCACAATGTGGAGGCCGAACAGGCGCTACTCGGCGCGATCCTCGTGAACAACGAGGCGTTCGACCGGGTCTCGGCCTTTCTGGAGCCGCATCATTTTTTCGAGCCGCTGCACGCGCGCATTTTCGAGACGGCGGCGAAACTCATCCAGGCCGGCAAGCAGGCGACGCCGATCACTCTGAAGACCTTCTTCGACAAGGAGGATCCGCTCGGGGACGTGACCGTGCCGCAATATCTCGGGCGGCTCGCGGCGCATGCGACGACGATCATCAACGCCGCCGATTACGGCCGCACGGTGTACGATCTTTCCGTTCGGCGCGACCTCATCCTGATCGGCGAGGATATGGTCAACGTGGCTTACGATTCGCCGGTCGACGCTCCGCCCGAGACGCAAATCGAAGAGGCCGAGCAGCGCCTCTACAGCCTGGCCGAGAAAGGCAAGCACGGCTCGGGGTTTCTCACCTTCGGCTGGGCGACGACCGAGGCCATCGAGATGGCGTCGAAGGCGTATCAGCGCGAGGGCGGCCTCTCGGGCATCTCGACGGGGTTGAAGGACCTCGACCGTTCGCTCGGCGGCCTGCAGAATTCCGACCTCATCATCCTTGCCGGGCGCCCGTCGATGGGCAAGACGGCGCTCGCCACCAACATCGCGTTCAACGTGGCGCGCGCGCACCGCACGGCGAAGGGGCCGACCGGGGAAGAGGAGACGGTGGACGGCGCAGTCGTTGGTTTTTTCAGCCTGGAGATGTCGGCGGAGCAACTCGCGACCCGGGTCATCGCCGAGCAGGCGCAGATCCCCTCGGAGAAAATCCGCCGCGGCATGATCACCGAGGACGAATTTCACCGGCTCGTGCAGGTGAGCCAGGATTTGCAAACCCTGCCGCTGTTCATCGACCACACCGGCGGCATCTCCATCGCGCAGCTCGCCGCCCGCGCCCGCAAGCTGAAGCGGCAAAAGGGGCTGGGGCTCATCATCGTCGACTATTTGCAACTGCTCTCCGGCTCGTCGCGCCGCGCCAGCGAGGGCCGGGTGCAGGAAGTGACCGAGATCACCACGGGGCTGAAGGCGCTCGCCAAGGAGCTGGCCGTGCCGATCGTCGCGCTGTCGCAGCTCTCGCGGCAGGTCGAGAACCGCGAGGACAAGCGGCCGCAGTTGGCGGACTTGCGCGAATCTGGCTCAATCGAGCAAGATGCGGATGTGGTGATGTTCGTCTTCCGCGAGGAATATTATGTGCAGCGGCGCGAACCTTCGACCACCAAGGTCGAGGATCACCAGAAGTGGCAAGACGAAATGGATCAGTGCCAGGGGCTCGCCGAGGTCATCATCGGCAAGCAGCGGCATGGCCCGACGGGCACGGTGCGGCTACAATTCCACTCCGACGTGACCCGCTTCTCCGACCTTGCCACAGAGGAGCGCCTGCCCGCCAGAACGCGGTAGGAGAACCACGTGCTCCACGAATGGAAGCCGTTTCAGGGCGGGCGCATCGCAGGCGTCGTCATGGCTGACCCGCCGCTCGCGAGGCCATCCAGCAACGGGCTGCTCGTCGTCGACCTTGGCGCCCTGCGGCGCAATTACCGCACCTTGAAAAACGCAGTCGCGCCCGCTGCCTGCGCCGCCGTGGTCAAAGCCGACGCTTACGGCCTCGGGCTTGCTCCGGTCGTCAAAGCGCTGCTGGCCGAGGATTGCTCGACCTTCTTCGTGGCGACGCTGAGCGAGGCGAAAGCGCTGAAAGCCGTCGCCCCAGCCGCCGCCGTCTACGCCTTCAACGGTTTGGCGCCAGGCGCCGCGCCCGAGTTCGCGGCCGCCGATGTGCGTCCCGTGCTGAACAGCATCGAGGAGGCGAAGGACTGGGCCGACCACAATGACCGCACGTTCCGACAATTCCCGGCCGCGATCCACATCGACACCGGCATGAACCGGCTCGGCCTTTCGGCGACCGACGCCGGGCGGCTCTCGCAGGCCAGCGACATCATCGGCGCGTTTCCTGTGTCGCTCGTCATGAGCCACCTGGCCTGCGGCGACGACCCCGCCGACCCCAGAAACGCCGTTCAGCGGGACGCCTTCGCCGCGCTTTCCGGACTGTTTCGCGCTGAGAAGAAAAGCCTCGCCAACTCCGCCGGCGTGTTTCTGGGACGGGGCTATCATTTCTCGCTCGCGCGCCCGGGCGTGGCGCTTTATGGCGGCCGCTTCTCGCGCACCGTCGCGCCGCTTGAGCCGGTGGTGCGGCTCTACGCGCGCATCGCGCAAATCCGCGAGGCGGAGAAAGGCGAAACGGTCGGCTATGGCGGCGCCTACACCTGCACGCGGCGCACGCGGCTCGCGACCATCTCGGCGGGCTACGCCGACGGCTTCAAGCGGCTGCTGGGCGCGGAGGACGGGGCGGGCGGCTGGGCGGTTTACGTGGGCGACGTGCGCGCACCGCTCGTCGGCCGCGTGTCGATGGACCTGCTCATGGCGGACGTGACGGACGTGCCCGAGCCGCTCGCGCGGCGCGGCGCGCTGGTCGAGATCATCGGCGAGCATGTGACGCTCGACGACATCGCGGCGGCGGCGGGGACGATCGGGTATGAGATGCTCACCAGCCTCGGCGCACGGTACGAGCGCGTGTATACGGAGTCCTGATGGCGAAGGGTGCGGCAGTTTTTGTCTGCCAGGCCTGCGGGGCCGCCGCCTCAAAATGGGCCGGTCGCTGCGCCGACTGCGGCGGCTGGAACACGCTCGCGCAGGAAGCCGCCAGCGCTCCTGGCTCGGCGCTCGCCGCGGCGCGCAAATCGAAGGCGCCCGCCGCCGCGTTTGAGACCCTCGCCGCCCGCGAGGAGGAGCGGGCCCGCTTCACCTCCGGCATGCCCGAGTTCGACCGCGCCATCGGCGGCGGTTTCACGCCCGGCTCGGCCATCCTCGTCGGCGGCGACCCTGGCATCGGCAAATCGACGCTCCTCATGCAGATCGCCGCGGCGGCGGCGGACGCTGGGCGCGCGGCGGTCTACGTCTCCGGCGAGGAGGCGACCCAGCAACTCCGCCTGCGCGCGGCGCGGCTCGGCGTGGACAAGTCGCCCGTGCGGGTCGCGGCGGAAACCGGCGTCGCCGCCATTTTCGCCGCGCTCGACGGCGCCCCGCCTCCCGACCTGCTCATTATCGACTCCATCCAGACGCTGTGGAGCGACGTGATCGACAGCGCGCCCGGCACGGTCTCTCAGGTGCGCGCCTCGGCGCAGGCGCTTGTGTCTTACGCCAAAAAGCGCGGCTCGGCCGTCATTCTTGTCGGCCATGTGACGAAGGACGGGCAGATCGCCGGGCCGAAGGTGATCGAGCACATGGTCGACACGGTGCTCTATTTCGACGGCGGCGACGCGCAGGATTTCCGCCTGCTGCGCGCGATGAAGAACCGCTTCGGCCCGGCGAACGAAATCGGCGTGTTCGAGATGCGCGGCGATGGCCTGCGCGGCGTCGCCAATCCCTCCGAGCTGTTTCTTTCAGGGCGCGAGGCGAACGCGCCGGGGGCCGCCGTGTTTGCGGGCGTCGAAGGCTCGCGGCCGCTGCTTGTTGAAATTCAAGCGCTCGTTGCGCCCTCCCCCTTCGCGGCGCCCCGCCGCGCCGCCGTTGGGTGGGACTTGACGCGGCTCGCCATGATCCTCGCCGTGCTCGACGCCCGCTGCGGCGTGCGCCTCGGCCAGCACGATGTATACCTGAACGTGGCGGGCGGGCTGAAAATCGCCGAACCGGCGGCCGATCTCGCTGTAGCGGCCGCGCTCATCTCCGCCATCGCGGGCGAGCCGCTGCCGCCGACATGCGTCTATTTCGGCGAGGTGAGCCTGTCGGGCGCGGTGCGGCAGGTCGGACAAACGGCGCTGCGCCTCAAGGAGGCCGCGAAGCTCGGCTTCAACGCCGCCGTCATCCCCGGCGCAGGCGATGCGCCCCCGGCCGAGAAGGGGTTCAAACTATCGCGAATCAAAACCCTAAGGGAACTGGAGCCGCATCTGATGCGCGCGGCGGTGAAGCGTTCCCGCGAGCGAGCTGCGGACGACCGGTTGGAATGATTCTGTGGACGCTTTAGCGCAAGTCTTATAAGCCAATCGTGGAAACGCTAGTCATGGGTAGGACGCCCGTGTTGTAGAGGTTCGTGCGATGCCGTTTTCCTGGCTTGATGTGATCCTTGTCGTCATCATGCTGCTGTCGGGCTTCCTCGCGATGCTGCGGGGTTTGACCCGTGAAATGCTGGCCATCATGTCCTGGGCGCTGGCGGCCCTCGCCACGCTCTTTCTGTTCCCGAACTACCGGGATATCGCGCGCAAATACATCCAACCGGACATCCTCGCCGATGCCGCGCTCGCCGGCACGATATTCATCGTAGTTTTGATCGTGGCGAGCCTCGTCACGATCCGACTGTCCGATCAAATCCTCGACAGCCGCGTGGGAGCGCTTGACCGCACGCTCGGATTTGTGTTCGGACTTGCTCGCGGTCTGATTCTTGTGGTCATCTCGTATGAATTGGTCGCGCTCATCGTGGAGCGCAAAGACTTCCCCGACTGGGTGCAGACGGCGCAAAGCCGACGGTTCATTGAATCGACTGGCGACAACATTATCTCTTTGCTGCCGGACAATCCGGCCTCGATTTTCCGCAGCCGGGAGCCGGCGCCGGGCGCCGCCGACGAACGGACGGACGCAGGCGGCGATCGCGGTTACGCCACAGGCGAGCGGCGCGGTCTTGATGAAGCAGTGGGGGCCGCCACCCGGCCACGATAGCGACATTGACCAAAGAAAGACGCAGGGCGATGAGCGAAGCTTGCGACGGCGCCGACATCTCGGATGATTGGCTGAACGGTGATCGCCTACGCGAGGAATGCGGCGTTTTCGGTGTGTTTGGCCACAAGGACGCCGCCGCATTGACCGTTCTCGGCCTGCACGCGCTCCAGCATCGCGGCCAGGAGGCGGCCGGCGTCGTCTCTTTCGACGGTGAGAAATTCCACTCCGAGCGTCATCTCGGCCTGGTTGGCGACTGCTTCACCGACAAACCCATCCTGGAGGAGCTCAAGGGCGAAAGCGCCATCGGCCATGTCCGCTACTCGACCGCCGGCGGCACCCTGCTGCGCAATGTGCAGCCGCTCTTCGCCGAACTGTACGGCGGCGGCTTCGCGCTCGCCCACAACGGCAATCTGACCAACGCCGTCACCATGCGGCGGCAACTGGTCGAAACGGGAGCCATCTACCAGTCCACCTCCGACACAGAAGTTATTCTGCATCTCATCGCGCGCAGCCAGAAGCCGCGCATCGTCGAACGCTTCATCGAGGCGCTCCGGCAGATCGAGGGCGCCTACGCCCTCGTTTGCCTCACCAACAAAAAGATGATCGGCGCGCGCGATCTGCTTGGCATTCGGCCGCTGGTGCTCGGGCGGCTTGACGGCGCCTACGTGTTCGCCTCGGAGACCTGCGCCCTCGACATCATCGGCGCCCAGTTCATTCGCGAGATCGAGAACGGCGAAATCGTCGTCATCAGCAAGGATGGCGTGGAGAGCCACAAGCCGTTTCCGCCAAAGCCGGCGCGGCCCTGCATCTTCGAGCATATCTATTTCGCGCGGCCCGACTCCGTCATCGACGGGCGCACCGTGTACGACGTGCGCAAGAACTTCGGGCGCATCCTAGCCCGCGAGGCGCCGGTCGATGCGGACGTGGTCATCCCCATACCGGATTCGGGCGTGCCCGCAGCCATCGGCTACTCGCAAGAGTCCGGCCTGCCGTTCGAACTCGGCATCATCCGCAACCATTATGTCGGACGCACCTTCATCGAGCCTGAGCAGCGCATTCGCGCATTCGGCGTGAAACTCAAACACAACCCCACCGCGGGCCTGGTTCGCGGCAAACGCATCATCCTCATCGACGACAGCGTGGTTCGCGGCACCACCTCGACCAAGATCGTCCAGATGATGTTCGACAAGGGCGCGCGCGAGGTGCACATGCGCATCGCCTGCCCGCCCATTATGTTCCCGGACTTTTACGGCATCGACACGCCGGACAAGCACAACCTGCTCGCCGCCAATTATGACCTTGAAGGCATGCGCAAGCTGCTCGGCTGCACCACGCTCGCGTTCCTTTCCATCGAGGGCGTATACCGCGCCATCGGCCACGAGCAGCGCGACCCGCATTTCCCGCAATTCACCGATCATTGCTTCACCGGCGATTATCCGACCCGGCTCACGGATCGTGAGGGCGATACGGCTCATGGCCCGTTTCCGCCGCTCGCCGAGGCGAGCTAATCCGCGAGCCGCTTCGTCAGCAGCACCCACTCGCGGGACGGGTTTTCCCAGCCGTCCTTGACCATTGGCCGGCGTCCACTTTCGACGTAGCCGCACCGTCCGTATAGCCGCCGCGCGCCCAGATTTTCATCGGCGACGATCACGCTTAGGCCGCGCTTGCCCTCCGCCGCCGCGAGCTGATCCGCAAGGCCGAGCAGTTTCCCGCCCAAGCCCCGCCCGCGATGCTCCGGGTAAACCGCAAGCACATTCACATACCATGTGCCGGGCGCCGCGTTCTCCAGCTCCTGCAGCGGCCGGAACATGGCGGGCATGTCCGCCGGAATAGGCTCCGGCGGGTCGGCGATGTGGTAGCCGATGAGACAGGCGACCGCCCGGCCGCCTGCATCGGCGACATAGGCGTTGCGCCAGGAAAACGAGCCTTCGTCGCGCGCGGCGCGGCGCCGGCCGACATCCCAGGCGCTCTCGCCTGGCTCGGCCATCTTGCCCCACAAGTAGAGCGGCATGCCCTCCCCAGCGAAGTTGACGAGATCGGCGAGGGCGGGCGCGTCTTCGAGGGCGGCGCGGCGGAACGGCGGATCAAGCGCGATCATGGCGCGGCCCGCTTTTTTGCCAGCGCGTCGAAGGCGAGCAGGTCGGCGATGAGCGCCTCGAACTGCGACAGCGGCACCATGTTCGGCCCGTCGGAGGGCGCCGCGTCCGGGTTTTCGTGCGTCTCGATGAACACGCCGGCCACGCCCACCGCCACCGCCGCGCGTGCGAGCACCGGCACGAAACGCCGGTCGCCGCCCGACGCCGTGCCCTGCCCGCCAGGCTGCTGCACCGAGTGCGTGGCGTCGAAAATCACCGGCGCGCCGGTCTCCGCCATGATCGGCAGCGCGCGCAGGTCCGACACAAGCGTGTTGTAACCAAAGCTGGCGCCGCGCTCGGTCACGAGCACGTTCGGGTTGCCTGCGCCGGTCACCTTGGCGACGACGTTTTTCATGTCCCATGGCGCAAGGAACTGGCCCTTTTTGACCTTCACCACCCGCCCTGTCTTGGCGGCGGCGATGAGCAAATCCGTCTGGCGGCAAAGAAACGCCGGAATTTGCAGCACGTCCACGGCCTCCGCCACCGCCGCGCACTGCGACGCCTCGTGCACGTCGGTGACGACGGGTAGCCCCATCTCGCGGACTTCGGCGAACACGGGCAGCGCGGCTTTCAGCCCGACGCCTCTCGCCGCGCCGCCGCTTGTGCGGTTCGCCTTGTCGAACGAGGTCTTATAGATGAGCCCGACGCCGAGACGCGCGGCGATCTCCTTCAGCGCCGCCGCCATCTCCAGCGCGTGCGCGCGGCTTTCCATCTGGCATGGGCCTGCGAACACGGCGAGCCGCGCCTTGTTCGAGATGATGACGTCGCCGACCCTGACGGTGCTGTTGGGCTGCATCGCGCTCTCCGTGTCGCCAAGGCGGCATGGCTAGCGCATTTTCCGCGCGAACTCAAACTCCGCCTCTCGACGACGCCCTCCGAAAGCCCCTACAATTAAAAGAAACGGGGGGCGCGGGGTGAAGTTACTATTGCTGATTGTGCCGTGCGCTCTGGCGCTCGCGCCATGGGTCTATAACCGCGTCGAGCCGCAGCTTTTCGGCGTACCCTTCTTCTACTGGGCGCAGATCGCGCTTATCCCCGCCGCGGCGCTGGCGACCCTGGCCGCTTACCTCATGGATCGCCGATGAGCGAGCTGAACTGGGAGGCCGCGAGCGTTTTCATCGCGTTCTTTGCGCTCGTCACCGTGCTCGGCTTTATCGCGGCGCGGTGGAAACGCGGCGACCTCGGCAAAATAGACGAATGGGGCCTCGGCGGACGGCGCTTCGGGCCGGTCATCACCTGGTTCCTGCTCGGCGGCGACCTTTACACGGCCTACACCGTCATCGCCGTGCCCGCGCTCGTCTACGCCGTCGGCGCGTTCGGCTTCTTCGCCGTGCCTTACACCATACTCATCTATCCGCTGCTGTTCGCCGCCTTCCCGAGGCTCTGGCGCGTCTGCCGCGACCACGGCCACATCACCGCCGGGGATTATGTGCGGTGGCGCTTCGACAACCGCTGGCTGGAGCTGGCCGTCGCGCTCACCGGCCTCATCGCCACCATGCCCTACATCGCGCTGCAACTTGTCGGCATGGAGCGGGTGATCGAGGCGATGGGTTTTCGCGGCGAGGGAGCCTGGTCGCACGCGCCGATCACCATCGCGTTCGTCATCCTTGCGCTTTACACCTATCACAGCGGCCTGCGCGCGCCCGCGCTCATCGCGTTCGTCAAGGATGTGATGATCTACGTGTTCGTCATCGCGGCGATCATCATCATCCCGGCGCAGCTTGGCGGTTACGGCGAAATATTCGCAAAGGCCGAGCAGGCTTACGCGGGCAAGGCGGGGGCGGGCCTCACGCTGAACGAGGCGCAATACTGGCCCTACATCACGCTGGCGCTCGGCTCGGCGATGGCCCTGTTCCTTTACCCGCATTCGCTCACCGGCATCCTGTCCGCGTCCTCCGGCGACGCCATAAAACGCAACGCCATCGCCCTGCCCGCCTACTCCATCGTGCTGGCGCTTATCGCGCTCCTCGGCGTCATGGGCCACGCGGCGGGGCTGAAGCTCGACAACCCGCAGGACGTGGCGCCGCGGCTGTTCCTCATGTTCTTCCCCGACTGGTTCTCAGGCTTCGCGTTCGCCGCCATCGCCATCGGCGCGCTGGTGCCCGCCGCCGTCATGTCCATCGGCGCGGCGAACACCTTCACACGCAATGTGTGGAAGCCCTTTATCGAGCCGGGGCTTCAAGGGGAGAAAGAAGCGTTCATCGCCAAGGTCGTGTCGCTGGTGGTGAAGGTCGGCGCGCTGGCCGTGATTTTCCTCGCGCCCGCCAAATTCGCCATCGACCTGCAGTTGCTTGGCGGGGTGTGGATGATCCAGGTGTTCCCGGCCATCATCTTCGGGCTGTTCCTGCGCCGCTTCGACGGGCGAGCGCTGCTCGCCGGCCTGATCGCGGGCCTCATTTTCGGCACGTGGCTCGTCTGGGGGCCGAAGCTGACGCCGATCACGCCTCTGCCCGGAGCTGGCGTCGGTGTCTACGCAGGGCTGTATGCGCTCGCCCTCAACATCGCCGTTGCGGCCCTGCTGTCCGCGATGATCTCGGCGGCGGGCCGCCGCGCGCCGCAAGCCGTCCGTGTGGGGGACTAAACCAGCCGGCTCTGCTCGACGGCCGCCTCGATAAAGCTGGCGAACAGCGGGTGCGGCTCAAACGGCCGTGACTTCAGCTCCGGGTGGAACTGCACACCGATGAACCACGGATGGTCGGGGATTTCCACGATCTCCGGCAGCAGCCCGTCGGGCGAGACGCCGGAGAAGCGCAGGCCCGCGTTCTCAAGCTGCTCGCGGTAGGTCATGTTGACCTCGTAGCGGTGGCGGTGGCGCTCGGAGATGCGAAGCTGCCCATAAATCTTCGCGACGCGGCTGCCCGGCGCGAGGTCGGCCTCGTAGGCCCCGAGACGCATGGTGCCGCCCAGATCGCCGTTCGACGCCCGGCGCTCCAGCGCACGCCCGTTCATCCACTCCCGCATCAAGGCGATGACGGGCGCCTTAGCCTCCCCAAACTCGGTCGACGACGCGCCGTTGATCCCTGCAATGTGCCGCGCCGCCTCGATCACCGCCATCTGCATGCCGAAGCAGATGCCGAAATAGGGCACGTTCTTCACCCGGGCGTAGCGCGCCGCCTCGATCTTGCCCTCCGTGCCGCGCTCGCCAAAGCCGCCGGGCACCAGGATTCCATGCGCGTTTTGAAAGAACGGCGCCGGGTCGGCGTTCTCAAGCTGCTCTGAGTTCACCCACGAGATGTTCACGCGCACCCGGTTGGCGATGCCGCCGTGCTGCAGCGCCTCGATGAGCGATTTGTAGGCGTCCTTCATGCCGGTGTATTTGCCGACGACGGCGACTGTCACGTCGCCGTCCGGCTCGGCGATGCGCTCGGAAATCATCGTCCAGCGGTCGAGCTTAGGCGGCGGCGCATAGATGCCGAACGCCTCCAGCACTTCCCGATCAAGGCCCTCGCGGTGATAGGCGGCGGGCACATCATAGATGTTGGCCACGTCAAGCGCCTGGATCACGGCGGTTTCGCGCACGTTGCAGAACAGCGCGATCTTGGCGCGCTCGTCTTTCGGCACCGGGCGATCGCAGCGGCAGAGAAGAATGTCCGGCTGGATGCCGATGGAGCGCAGCTCCTTCACGGAATGCTGCGTCGGCTTGGTCTTCAACTCGCCCGCCGCCGGGATGTAGGGCAGCAGCGTCAGGTGAATGTAAATCGCCGTGTTGCGCGGCAGCTCGTTGCCGAGCTGGCGGATCGCCTCGAAGAACGGCAGCCCCTCGATGTCGCCGACCGTGCCGCCGATCTCGACCAGCACGAAATCCACGTCCTCGTTGCCAGCGAGTACGAACTCCTTGATGGCGTTCGTCACATGCGGAATGACCTGCACCGTGCCGCCGAGATAGTCGCCGCGCCGCTCCTTGGCGTGGATGTCCTGATAGATGCGCCCGGTCGTCACGTTGTCGCCGCGCGTGGCCGAGACGCCTGTGAAGCGCTCATAGTGGCCAAGGTCGAGGTCGGTCTCGGCGCCGTCGTCGGTCACGAACACCTCGCCATGCTGATAGGGCGACATGGTGCCGGGATCGACGTTGAGATAGGGGTCGAGCTTGCGCAGCCTCACGCGGAAGCCGCGCGCCTGCAGCAGCGCGCCGAGCGCGGCGGACGCAAGCCCCTAGCCGAGCGAGGAGACCACGCCGCCCGTTATGAAAATATATCGCGTCATCGATGGCGTCATGGGCTTGTATCATTACAACAAGAGCACAGGCGGCAAAACCTCAAACTCCGACTCTTCCACGGCAAAGCGTGGCGCAGGCCTCATTCAAACGGCGGACGACCGATGCGAAGCGTTCTGGCTTATTGGCGAAAGCGTCCGAAGGGGCGCTTACGATGGCTAGGAGAAAACCATGCGGTCAAGACTCAAGATCATTCTTTTCGCGCTCGCCGTGTCGCCGGCGGCGCCAGCGCTGGCCGGGCAAGCTGTCGGCTGGTGGGGCGGGCAATGGACATGCGTCATAGACGGGCGTCCCGCTAAGATGAAGTGGGACGTGCTCGAGGCGCCAGAGACCACCTGCTCCGGCGGAACGTGCACGACTTCAAGCGGCGTGCGCTGGAAGGGAAGCTTTTCCGACAATGGCTCCGCCTGGGTTCCGCTCACCAATGCGCGCGAAGGGTCCCAGGGCGGACTGTTCTTCAACCACGCTGACGGCAACCAGTGGTATCTGGCGAAGCCCGTGGGCAACGTTAGCACGGGCTGGACGACATGGAATAACCAACGCTATTCGCTCTCCTGCCGGCGATAGCCGCCAAAAAGCGGCGCCGCGCGAGCTTACTCTGACTGCGGCGCCTGTCCGGTGGGCGGTTGCGGGCCGCGCAGCTTGTCTAGGATGCCCTTGCCTTCTGCAGGAGGCGTCGCTGGGGCCGCGCCAGGCGTCGCCTCGCCGCTCGCGGCCGGGGGCGGCGCTGCGCCGTCGATGATGGAGCCGCCGCCCACCCGCTGGTTGGCGAGGATCGTCAGGATGATGCTCGTCATGAAAAACGCCGCGCCGAGGATAGAAGTTGTGCGGGTGAGCAGGTTCGCCGCGCCCCGGCCCGACATGAAACCGCCGCCGCCGCCGATGCCGAGCGCCCCGCCCTCGGAACGCTGCAGGAGGATGATGGCGACAAGCGCCACGGCGATCATCAGATGGATGATGAGTACGACTGTCGTCATGGGTCAGGTTCCGGAAAAACATGGGCGCGCATGTGCGCGTGAGCGGCCCGAGCCGCGCCTTTTGAACGTCATATCCTACTACGGGGCGGCGATCAACTCTCGCCAGGCTTTGGGCGCGCCGCGGATTTCGCCGGTTCTGCGGCGGCTGGGGCGGATTTTGCGGGCGCCCCGGGCGCCGCCGGCTTGACCGCGGGCTTCACCGTCGGAAGCGTGCGCCGTTGCGGCAGAGGCGGCGGCGGCAACAGACCGGTCGGCGCGACGTTGGCGGCCGATCCCAGGGCCGTCGCGGCGGCGTTCACCTCGGGCCGCGTCGGGGCCAGGTTGGCGCAGCGAAAGCGCAGCCTCTCGCTCACCTCGATGAAGCGGCGAATGACGTTGAGGTCGTTCTGGGTGAGGTTGGCGCGCGCCCATTCGTGCCCTTTCGCCATGTCCTGCTCAACCCCAGCGCGGCGCAGCGCCTCCTGCTCGGAGCCGAGTTGCGCGCAAGTGAGCGCGTCGAGCGGTTCAGCTCGCGCGGGCTGTGCGACGAACGCGAGCGCCGCAACCGTGAGCAGGCGAAGGATGAGCATCATGTCCGGTCTCCTCATGGTCGGCGATCCTAGCGGCGCCCGCGCCCGAAGGCCAGCCGCGCGGACGCCGTCACAGCCCATAAACGGCGGCGATGGCCGTGAAGCTGGCGGCGGAGAGGCTCGCGCCGCCCACAAGGCCGCCGTCCACGTCCGGTGCCTTCAAAATCAGCGCCGCGTTGGCTGGGTTGAGGGAGCCGCCATACAAAATCCGCACCGCGTCGGCCCGCCCGGCCTTCAACCATCCGGCGAGTTCCGCGCGGATGACGCCGTGGATGCGCGAGATGTCCGCCGCCTCGGGCGTGCGCGCGGCGCCGATGGCCCAGACCGGCTCGTAAGCGATGACGAGCGCCTCCGGCGGGGCATCGGCCGGCGTGGAGCCGCGCACCTGGCGGCGCACCACGTCAAGGGTGAGACCGAGGCGCCGTTCTCCGGCTGTCTCGCCCACGCACACGATCGGCGAGGCGCCGGCAGCGAGGGCGTTTTCCGCCTTGGCGAGAACGTCGGCGTCCCGCTCTCCATGACGCGCGCGGCGCTCCGAATGGCCGACGATGATGTAATCCGCGCCGGCGTCCGCGAGCATCCCGGCGGAAAGCTCGCCGGTGAACGCGCCGAAAGCGGCCTCCGCGCTGCAGTCCTGGGCGCCAAGCCGAAGGGAGCCGCCGACGAGCCTCTCGCGCAGCAGCGGCAGCAGCGTCGCGGGCGGGCAAAGGGCGATCTCGACTCCGACGCGCGCGGCGTTGGCCTCGGCCCAAGCCGCGATGGCCTCAGCCTCGCCCAGCGCGCTTTTCAGCCCGTGCATTTTCCAGTTGCCGGCGAGAAGCGGGCGGCGCCTCGGCATGCCTTATGACCTTTACAAAAGCGTGTCCGTCCCACACAGAGATGCGTCTTGCAGCGCTTGGGCCGCATCCCTATGATGCGCGGAAGTTTTTGGCGAAAGCCTTCCAAAAATCAAGGCGCGTGTTTTTATTCCCGCCTTTAGATACGGATTCGACCATGCTCGAAACATTGAGAAAAGGCGCCGGCGGCTGGGCCGCGCGGATCTTGTTGGTGCTGCTTGCCGTCAGCTTTGTCGCCTGGGGCGTCAACGACGTTTACACCGGCGGCGGATCGCGCAACGTGGCGACCATCGGCGGGCGCGACATCTCCGTCCAAGAGTTCGAGCAGGCGGTGCGCAATGAGCAACAGCGCTACGACAACGCCGGGCCCGAGCAGCTTCAGACCATCCAGCTTCAGGTGCTCCGGCGCATGGTGGGCGCGGCCGCCGTCGATCTGCATGCGGCCCGGCTGGGTCTTGGCCTCAGCGACGCGGCCATCGCCGAAGAGATCATGAAGCTCGACTACTTCAAGGACGCGACGGGCAAATTCAGCCGCGACCGCTTCAAAGACGTTCTGGAGGCCAACCGGCTGACCGAGGCGGCGCTGGTGGCCGACATCCGCCGGCAAGCCGTGCAGGAGCAGATCCTGCAATCCGTGGGCGTCTCCGGTTTCGCTCCGCAGACCCTCATCGACGCGGTGAACCGCTATCAGGGCGAGACGCGGGTCATCAAATACTTCACTCTGAAGACGGACGCCGTCGGCGACGCTCCGCAAGCGACGCCGGAGCAACTGAGCGCATTCTATGAGGCGAACAAGCCCAGCTTCACCACGCCTGAGTATCGCAAGATCGTTGTGATGAGCGCGACCGCCGAAACCCTCAAAGGCCGCATCACGGTGTCGGATGAGGACGTGCGCGCTGCATATGAAGCCCGCAAATCCACGCTTGGCACGCCGGAGCGGCGCAAGATCGAGCAGATCGCGTTCCCGGACATGGCCGCCGCCCAGGCTGCCCGCGCTAAGCTGACCGCCCCAGGCGCTGATTTCGCCGCCGTGGCGAAAGAGCTGGGCTTCAACGAGAGCGACATAAATCTTGGAACGCTGGCGAAATCCGAGATGACGGACAAAAAGGTCGCCGACGCCGTGTTCGCTCTGGGCAAGGGCGAGATCAGCCAGCCCATCGACGGCGCGCTTTCGGTCGTTATCGCGCGCGTGAGCGAGATCACGCCGGGTTTCACGAAATCCTTCGACGACGCCAAAGCCGAGATCCGCGACGCGCTCGTTGCGGAGCGCGCCCAGGCGGAGGTGCCGAATGTCGTCGCCGCCGTCGAGAAGAAGCGGGAGGCAGGCGCGCGCCTTAAAGAATTCGCCGCCGAAATCGGCGTGCCCGTGATCGAGGCGACGACGGCGCTGAATGGAACCGCGCCCGGCGGCGCCAAGGTCGAAGGCTTGCCGGACGCCCCCAATCTGCTGGCGGAGGCGTTCAAGACGGCCGTGGATCAAGAAGGCCCGGCCTTGCCCGTCGGCGCCCGCGGCGACGGCTCGCCCGCGCCCGGCTCCGCCTGGTTCGACGTGCTCGAAGTCACGCCTGAGCGCTTAAAGCCGCTTGACGAGGTGCGCGACGAGGCCGCCAAGATGTGGCGCGAACGGGAGTTGCAGACGCGGCTCGCCGCGATGGTGCGCGACGCCCTGAAGGATGCGGCCCCCGGCGGCGTCGAGGCCGTCGCGAAAAAATTCAACGCGACGGTGAAAACCTCACAACCGCTGCGGCGCGGCGGGGCCGAGCCCGGGCTGCCCACGTCCGCGATCGCGCTCGCCTTCAGCCTGCCCCAAGGCGCCATCGAGGCCACGCCCGCGTTTGGCGGTCAGGCGGTCATCAGCGTCGAGACCGTAACCCCGCCGCCCGCCTTGAGCGAGGATGAGCTGACGAGAGCGCGGGCCGAGTTGGGCCGCGTCATCGGCCAGGATTTCGACGCGCAGTATTATTCAGCGATTCTGGCGGATTTCGGCGTCAGCTTAAACTCGAAACTGCTTGCCAGCCTCGCCAACCCGCAATAACAAGGCGCGGTCAGAACCGGGAGCGGTGGTCGCCGCGCCTCGTCCATGCTCGCTCTGGAGCGGCGCCCATGCGCATCGAACCCGCCTTCGAGGACTTCCGCCGCGCCTACGACAACGGCGAGCCGCAAGTGGTGTGGGCGCGGCTCGTCTCCGATCTGGAGACGCCGGTCTCCGCCATGCTGAAGCTCGCCCACGACCGGCCGATGAGCTTTCTCCTCGAGTCGGTCGAGGGCGGCGCAGCGCGCGGGCGCTACTCCATCCTCGGCTTCGCGCCCGACGTGATCTGGCGCTGCCACGGCGAGAAAGCTGAGATCAACACGCAGGTCGCCGCCAAGCCCGAGGCTTTCAAACCCTGCAAAAAGCCGCCGCTCGCGGCCTTACGCGACCTGCTCGACGCGTCGCGCATCGACCTGCCGCGCGGGCTGCCGCCCATGTCGGCGGGCGTGTTCGGCTATATGGGCTACGACACGGTGCGCCTCGTGGAGCGTCTGCCCGCGCCCAAGCCGGACCCGATCGGCGTGCCGGACGGCATTTTCTTGCGTCCCACGATCATCGCCGTTTTCGACAGCGTGAAGGACGAACTGGCGGTTGTGACGCCGGTGCGCCGCCAGCCTCGTCTTTCCGCCAAAACCGCATACGCCCGCGCCGTCGATCGCATCTCAAGCGCCATCGACCAGTTGGACGCGCCTCTGCCTCGCGCCGCCGCACTGAACGGCGAGTTGAAATACGCCGTGCCCGCCTCGAACATCACCGAAAAGCAATATGTGAAAATGGTGAAGCGGGCGAAGGAGTATATCGCGGCGGGCGACGCCTTCCAGGTGGTGCTCAGCCAGCGGTTCTCCGCGCCGTTCACGCTGCCGCCGTTTGCGCTTTACCGGGCGCTGCGCCGCGTGAACCCCTCGCCGTACCTTTATTTTCTCAACTTCGGCGAGTTTGCGGTGGCCGGGTCCAGCCCCGAGATTTTGGTGAAGGTGAAGGACGGACAAGTGACGATCCGCCCGATTGCTGGCACCCGGCCGCGCGGCGCGACGCCCGAGGAAGACGACCGCCTCAGCGAGGAGCTGCTCACCGACGAAAAAGAGCGCGCCGAACACCTGATGCTGGTCGATCTGGGGCGCAACGATGTCGGCCGTGTGGCGAAAACCGGCAGCGTGCGGGTGACCGACAGCTTCTTTCTCGAATATTACAGCCAGGTGATGCACATCGTCTCGAACGTCACCGGCGCGCTGGCCGAGCCGCACGACGCCATCGACGCGCTGATGGCGGGCTTCCCCGCGGGCACGGTCTCCGGCGCGCCCAAGGTGCGGGCGATGGAGATCATCGACGAGCTGGAGCCGGAAAAGCGCGGGCTGTACGCCGGTTGCGTCGGTTATTTCTCCGCTGGCGGCGAGATGGACACCTGCATCGTGCTGCGCACATCGCTCATCAAGGACGGCGTGATGCACGTGCAGGCCGGGGCCGGGATCGTGGCGGATTCGGTCGCCAAGTCCGAGCACACCGAGTGCATCAACAAGGCCAAGGCGCTGTTCCGTGCGGCGGAGGAGGCGGTGCGCTTCGCCAGCCAGCCCGGCCGCGGGCAATAAAATATGACAACATTTGTTTACAGTCGAGACCGCACTGCTATTCCCCATATTTATTTTTGGAATGCTGCAAATCACTTATTTGAGGCAGGACAAAAGAGAGCTCCGGGATTTGGCTATCTTTATTTAGCAGGGATTGTGTTTTATGCCTTTTCTTTGGAATCATTCTTAAATCATATAGGAAACCATTTCGGCGAAACTTGGTTTGATAAAAAAGATAGAACGCCGATCCGTAAAAAGCTAGAAAAAGTCCAAACACATTTAAAATTAACGAATGCTTCGCCATGGACTGTCGTTGAAGAATTAATAGCCTTCAGAGATTTAGCCGCACATGGTAAAGATACGCCTTTACATGATCAGAAACAAATTGAAGGTTCAGTCCCATATCTCGATCCCGTAAGTGAGTTTTTGCGGGCACCGTGGGAAGTTCGAGATATTGACAATGCCATCCGCATAAAATCAGAAATTGAAACCGTTTTAAACACCTTAAACCATAAGCTGTATGGATTTGAATTCCCGTACGGAGCAAATGATTTTCAGGTCATTTCGACAATCGCAATTGACGGCGATAAATGAAAACCGTCAGCCTATTCCGCCACGCCAAGTCGAGCTGGGAGGACGAGCGCCTGAAAGACTTCGACCGCCCGCTCAGCCCCCGCGGCGAGAAGGCGGCGGCGCGCATGGGCGCCTACATGGCGGCGAACGGCGTCGCGCCCGACCTCATCCTGTGCTCCTCCTCGTTGCGCACGCGGGCGACGCTGAAGCTGGCGCTGAAAAAATGGGATCGCGAGCCGAAAACGCTGTTCGAGGATGCGCTTTATCACGCGAGCGCGGGCGCCATGCTCACGATGCTGCGCGCCCTTCCGGCGAGCGTCGCGCATGTGATGATCGTCGGCCACAATCCGGGCCTGCACGCGCTGGCGCTCGATCTGTTCGGCGCAGGGGAGCGCGCAGCGATGCTGGCGGTTGCGCGCAAGTTCCCCACGGCGGCGCTGGCGCAGATCGAGTTCGGCATTGCCGACTGGCGGCGGTTAGGGGTCGGCGACGGGCGGCTCGCGCGCTTCGTGACGCCGAAAATGCTCGTGCGCGAATAGAATTGCCGCCGCGCTGGCGAATGTATATTTTTAAGCATACTTTATGTATGCTTGAGGGGCTTGATGGAAACC
>JANRIQ010000019.1:0-1533 GCA_033764775.1 Hyphomicrobiales bacterium
CGCGAGCGTGCTCGCCACCGTGCGCCGCGACGGCATGGAAGCGCGCGGCCAGTCGTGGAGCGCCGCCGACGAGGAAAAGTTCAAGGCCCCGATCCGCGAGAAGTACGAGGAAGAAGGCTCGCCCTACTTCGCCACCGCCCGCCTCTGGGACGACGGCGTGATTGATCCCGCACAGACGCGCCGCGTCGTTGCGCTGAGCCTGGCAGCGAGCCTCAACGCGCCGATCCCGCCGACGCGGTTTGGCGTTTTCCGGATGTGATGCGACGAAGATCAGAGAGGTTTCGTGGAAATCAGCGATCTAGACCCGCGCGCCAGCACTGCATTGCAGCAGGCGATGGAGCTGTTTCTGTATATGGCCGATCTTGAAGGCTATTCCGAACGGACAATCACCCAAGAGGCATTGCCAGTACTTCAACGGCTCTACGATGCCGCAATCGTCATGGATGCGGACACTTCCAGCCTTGAGGCCCCATTGGGCATAGCGCTCGGCGAGATATTTCGAGCCAATGGCGATTTCGAGTGGGTTCGAGTGGCCGATGAATATGGCGCAGAGACCTCACTGGCCGTCCCAGGGACTACTTTGACAATTCACCCGATCAGCATGATCGCCAAGCGTATTGATGCCCGCGAGCAACTGGACCTAGCTGAACTTGTCGATGACGTGTGTACGCGTGTGAAGCAGATATTGGCTGAGGGCAACTACACCGAAAGGTGACGCTCAAATGCGTCACTAAGAGTCACCGTGCTTTCCCTCGCGGGGAAGGACGGGATATTGCGCACTTCTCCCCGCCCCCTCGCGGGGCGGGGCCGGGGGTAGGGGCCGGCCGTTCGACTGGGGCTGGCATCTGGTCCGCTAGCGTCCGGAGGCGCCACAGCCCCCCCGCCCTTGCCCCCGCCCGCGAGGGGCGGGGGTACTGAATTGTCAAGGATTGGAGGGGAACTCACGAGCTTCTCCCCTCGCTTTCGGGCGGGCCGGCATTTTTCTTTTCATGGCGCACAAGGGCTGTACGCGCCCAGCGAAGAAAACTCGCCTCCGCAATCCGACCGGGTCCAGATCCATGAAACGCTTCTCCCACGTCGCGTCCGGATGGTCCGGGCGTCACGGAGAGGAGCACCGCCATGCAGTTCGTGAGAACGCCGGATTTCACGGCGCAAGTCGCCGAAGCGCTGGCGGCGCTCCGTCTTTGGGTGCTGCAGATTTTGGCCTGGGTCGCGGAATACGCACCGCTGCCACGCGACGCCCGTCTGTGGATGCAGAGCCAGCTGCGCCGCGTGCGCAGCGACATCCGACTCCTGATCGCCGCCGCCGTCATCTCGCGGATGCGGAAGGTCAGGCGACCGCGCGTCCAGATGCACAAACGCAGACTGCCCCGCGGCTACCGTTGGGCGGCGCGGCGTTCGCCCGCGATCGGCTGCATCACGCGCGGCATCCGCCTGCGCACGCTCGCCGACATGCGCCGCGTGCTCGATGACTTCGATGCCGTCGTTGACCGCGCGCTCGCCAACCTGCCGCGCATCCGCCGCAGCGGCGTG
>JANRIQ010000021.1:0-3031 GCA_033764775.1 Hyphomicrobiales bacterium
GTCCGTCAGCGAGCTCCTCGCGCCCCGGTCGTAGTGCCGGGGGAGCGGGGTCCGGCGCCGCCCGGGGTTACGCTTGCGAGGCGCAACCGCGGGCACCGCACCCGATCCCGCAGTCATGACGCCTCATGAAAGCGCCCTTCATATCGCCGGAAACGCTTGCGCGTAGCCGGACTGTGGATCGGGTAATAGGAATATAATCCAGATATCGAGAATGTCAAGTCATCGTGCCGCTGGCATGATTGACACCGGCTTTTAATTGGGGGCACAATAATTCAGATGCGGATCGTCTTCGATTCGGGAAAACGCGACCTGACGCTCAGGCGGCGCGGGCTCGATTTCGCCAGGGCCGGCGAGGTGTTTGCGGGCGTGACGGCGACGATAATCGACGACCGCTTCGACTATGGCGAGACCCGCTTCATCACCGCGGGCCATCTCGACGGACGGCTGGTGGTGATGGTCTGGACCGAACGTGGCGCTACGCGCCACATCATTTCGATGAGGCACTGTCATGCCAAGGAAGAAAACATCTGGCGCAGACGCATGGGTTGACCCCGACGATGCGCCGGAACTGACGGAAGCCTTCTTCGACCGCGCCGAAATCCGCAAAGGTGGCCGGCTGGTGCGGCGCGGGCGACCGCCGCTCGACCATCCGAAGCAGGCGGTGAAGCTGCGGCTCGACGCCGACGTGCTCGCCGCTTACCGCAAGACCGGCGCGGGCTGGCAGACGCGCATCAACGCGGATTTGCGGAAGGCGCGGAAGCTGAAGGCGGGGTAATGCCACAACATCCGCCCGTAGCCCGCATGGAGCGAAGCGGAATGCGGGGTGCGTGCGGCAAGATTGCCCCGGATTTCGTTGCGCTTCATCCGGGCTACGCTTGCTACTAGGCGTGCGCGCCTGATTGATGAAATATAGCACGCAAACTACATTAGGAAAAAGGCGGGTTGCGCTTGTGGCTAACCCGCCCTACGAGCCCTGCCATTTTCTCTCGCCCCCATCACCCCGGCGTCACGCCCTTGGCCGTGAACACGGCGACTGCCTCCGGCGTCTGCTGGTAGTCGATGAAGGTCTGCGCGAATTTCCCTAATTCAACACCACAATCGACGCATTGAGAAGCGTGGCGAAAGCAACCCACGCCGCGTAGGGTGCGAACAGCAGCGCGCTGACGCGGTCGGCGCGCCAGCGCGTCCGGATGAACAGCAGAATCGTCACGAGCAGCGCCACGATAATAACGAGCGCGAGGCCGGGGCGGTGCAGCGCGAAGAAGGCCGGCGTCCAGGCGAAGTTCAGCGCGAGCTGCGCCGTCCACAGCGCGAAACCGTCGATGCGCTCGTAGGTCCGCGCGCCGGCCACCGCGATCATCACATAAAGCAGCGTCCAGACCGGCGCGAACACCCAGTTCGGCGGGTTGAACGAGGGCTTCGCCAGCGCGGCATACCAGCCGTCCGGCCGCGTCACCGCGCCGATGGCCAGCCCGCCGCCGATCACCACGGCGAGGAAGAGAATGTAAGTGAGCGCGCGGCGCATCGTAATGACGTCACAGCCAGCCGTGCGCGCCGAGCACGGCGACGGCGACAGTAATCGCGCCGGCTGCGAGCAGCACGCGGTGCAGCCGCTCGATCAGCGCGAAGGTCGCCTCCGGCGCGCGCGCGGCCCGCGCCATGAACCAGCGGTGCAGCACCAGCGGCTCGAGCACGAACAGCATCAGCGTGAACAGCGCCCACAGCGCGAGCATGGCGTGCATCCACCAGAAGCCGGGCTCGGCGAAGCGGCCCCAGGCGTCGAGCCGCCAGGTCATCCAGAAGCCGGTGAGGCCGGCGGCGAGCGTCGAGACGCGGGCCTGCATGGCGAAGCGGCGCTCGATCTCCTCGAACAGCGCGACGCGCTCACCCGGCGCGGCGAGGCGGCGCACCGCCGGCAGCAGCACCAGCGTGACGAAGGCGACGCCGCCGATCCAGTGGACGACGGCCACGACATGCAAAGCGCGGGCGAGGGTGAGATCATCCATGTCGGTCATGTCACGGGCGGACCGGGTCGGGCTACAGCGCCTTATTACTCTCCTTCACCGCCGTCGCTTCGTCGACATAGACCTTGTTGCCGAGCGCTTTGAATTTCTCAGACATCTGTTTCATTCCGCGTTCGGCCTCATCCTTCGAGACGCCCGCCTTCGCCAAGGCTTCGGCGGGCTCCTCAGGATGAGGCGAAAGGGCGGAGCCCGTCTCCTGCGGGAAGAGCGCGGCTTTCTCGTTGTCGGTGAGCTTGTCGGCGTAGTCGCGCACGTCGGCGGTGATCTTCATCGAGCAGAATTTCGGCCCGCACATCGAGCAGAAATGCGCGACCTTGTGGGCTTCCTTCGGCAGCGTCTCGTCGTGGTATTGCCGCGCGGTGTCGGGGTCGAGCGACAAATTGAACTGATCGACCCAGCGGAACTCGAAGCGGGCGCGGGAGAGCGCGTCGTCGCGCAACTGCGCGGCCGGGTGGCCCTTGGCCAAGTCCGCCGCGTGTGCCGCGATCTTGTAGGCGATGACGCCTTCCTTGACGTCGTCGCGGTCGGGGAGGCCCAAGTGCTCCTTCGGCGTTACGTAGCAGAGCATCGCGGTGCCAAACCAGCCGATCATGGCGGCGCCGATCGCCGAGGTGATGTGGTCGTAGCCCGGCGCGATGTCGGTGGTCAGCGGGCCCAGCGTGTAGAACGGCGCCTCGCCGCATTCTTTCAACTGCTTCTCGACATTGACTTTGATCTTGTGCATTGGCACATGGCCGGGGCCCTCGATCATCACCTGGCAGCCCTTGTCCCATGCGACCTTGGTGAGTTCGCCCAGCGTCTCAAGCTCGGCGAACTGCGCGCGGTCGTTGGCGTCGGCGATCGAGCCGGGGCGGAGCCCATCGCCCAGCGAGAACGACACGTCGTATTTGCGCATGATGTCGCAGATCTCGTCGAAGCGCTCGTAGAGGAAGCTCTCCTTGTGCCGCGACAGGCACCACTTCGCCATGATCGAGCCGCCGCGCGAGACGATGCCGGTGACGCGGTTC
>JANRIQ010000029.1:0-1848 GCA_033764775.1 Hyphomicrobiales bacterium
CGCCTCCGGTCAGGTGCAACGCCCGGCCATCAAACCGCAGTGCCAAAGAATGGCAATGGGCCAAAACCGGGTTGTAGCGCTCATTCTGGTAGCGGCTTGTATCGGTCACGAACGGCTCCTGGCTCTGTCCGCCCAACGTACTTGACGTTCAGCGGCGTGGGCCGAACGCGAGGTTCAATCGTAGCATCGAGGCGCCGGCGGCCGCGACCGCTGCCTTCAGGACGAGCGACCGGCGGCGCCGTGGCGTGCACGTCGCCGGCGCTGACACGGAGGACAGCGAGCCCACGACCGTTGCAACGGCCTGTTGGGCGGCAGTGGGCCCGTCAAAGGCCAAGGGAGCAAGAGCAGATCCCGGCGCTGGTGAACGAAAGTGACGAGTGCCCGAGAGATCCGAACCCAGCGGTCGCGAGCCGTGAGCGCCCGTCAGCCGTCGATCCGTACGGTCGCGAGGAGGGGGCGTGTGCACTAGCGGGGGACGGCCGGAGCCGAAGCCGGAGCGCTCCCGGCATGCCGAGCAAGGCAAGCCCGCGCGTCTGCCGAGTAGTCGGAGGACACGAGCCTTGCGCGGGCGGTGTGCCGAGGAGTCGTCTACGGCGCTGAGACGCGGGTGACGTCGGAGCCCATAAGCCGTCCGGGCTCGCGAGGAAGCTGCCGCTCCCGGTGCACCGAAGCGATTGGGCATTGCCCATTGACGGGGGATGTCCGCCCAACGTACTCAGCGTTCAGCGGCGTGGGCCGAACGCGAGGACCAATCGTAGCACCGAGGCGCCGACGGACGCGACCGAAGCCTTTGGGACGAGCGACCGTCGGCGCCGGGGTGTGCACCTGGGCAGGGCTCGCGCGGAGGGAAGCGAGCCCACGTCCGATTGCAACGCTCTGTTGGGCGGCAGTGGGCTCGTTCGAGGCCAAGGCGACAGAGTCGGAATCCGGGCGCTCGCGCTTGAAGGGGGCGTGTGCACGAATACTCCGAACTCGGGGGTCGCGAGGTCGCGGGGCATCGCACCTGTCATGGAAGGCGATTGCTGCCATCGATGGTTGGCACCGTCGGCGGACGGCCCGCGCCGGAGCCTGAGCCTTCCCGGGGTGCCGAGCGAGGCAAGCCCGTGCCCTGTCGTGGAGCAGGCGTGAGTCCGGGGCATCGGGCGCGGGCGGGTATGCCGAGCAGTCGTCTGCAGCGCCGAGACGCCGATGACGTCGCCGACCTATTCGCCGTCCGCCTTCGCGAGGATGATGGCGCTCCCGGCACACCGAAGCAATTCGGCTCCCGCAGAGCACCGAGCGCAGTCCGCCCAACGTACTTGGCGTTCAGCGGCGAACGTCCTGGTTGACGGAGAATCGTAGCACTGAGGCGCCGGCGGACGCGGCCGCTGCCTTCACGACGAGCGGCCGTCGGCGCCGGCGCTCGCAGTCGGGGTCACGGTTTCAGGCGAACCGCGGGGCGTTCGTCCGTTGCAACGCCCTGTTAGCCAGCGCGCCGAGATTAGTGGAGGCAACCCATGTACACGCCTGTGCGGCGGAGGTACGCGTCCTTGAATCGCTTCTTGGCCGCCTTGAACGCGTCCTTCGCGATTCTTCCACCTTTGCCGTCACTGGCGACGATCACGACGTAGAGTCCGGGTCTGAAGCCGGCGTAGGCCGTCGAGTATTCGATGCTGACGTACGCCCCGTCATCTCCTCGTCCCCTGGCCACATAGCAGGGATACTCGAACGCGCTCTGCTGGCAGTCAGCTGGGGAAAACGTCAGTCCCGCAGGTTGGTGCGGTGTAAGGCCTCGAAGATCGAGGCGGAAACCAAGTCGCTTGGCGGCGTGCCGTGCCGAGGCAAGGGCGTCTGCGTAGGACGAGGAGG
>JANRIQ010000001.1:0-1856 GCA_033764775.1 Hyphomicrobiales bacterium
TTGGTTGCGGGGGCAGGATTTGAACCTGCGACCTTCAGGTTATGAGCCTGACGAGCTACCGGGCTGCTCCACCCCGCGTTAAACCTTTAACATTGTGCCAAATCCGCACGAAGCTGTCATAGCACAACAAAATCAATGTCATACCGTTGTCATAAAAAACGGTCTGACAGTGTGCATAATCAAGCGGCAAAACACGACGCGCGGGGCCACCCCCGCGCGACAGGCGGGTATTTAGCAACGACCGGCGCCGATGAAAAGGGCGCAACTGCATGTCAGTGATGGATATTTTTCGGAATCCGGACATTGAGGGCACCGCGGGGGCGCCCCCCGGCAACGAGTATGACCGGATTGGCGCCGCGCTGGCGGCCGCCGGCCGCGCGATCCTCGCCGACGCCCGCCGGGGGCTCGTTTCGGCCGACCTGCCGCCGGCCCAGGCCGTTCACGAGATCCGCAAGGCGCTGAAGCGCTGGCGCGCGCTGATGCGGCTGCTCGAGCCCATTCTGGGCGAACCGGCCGACCAGATGCGGCGCGAGGCGCGCGAGCTGATGCGCGATCTCGCCGGCGCGCGCGACGCCCAGGCCTGCCTCGACGCGCTCGACGATCTGCGCAAGAGCGAGATCGCGCTGTCGCCGACCTCGATGGCGTCCATGCATGGCCGCCTGACCGCCATCAGGTCCGAGGCCGAGGCCCGCGGCTTCTCCGACGCCATGCGCGAGCGGCTGTCGCGCTATCTCGATTACGGCCTGCTGTCGCTGGAGCGCTGGCCGCTCGACGACGTCAAATTCGCGGCGATCGCGGCCGCGCTGTCCGTCACCTATCGCCGCGCCCGCCAGCTCGTGCCCGAGGATTGGGGCGAAGCCAGCGCCGAGCACCTGCACGACCTGCGCCGGCGCGTGGTCGAGCACCGCCATCAGATGGAGCTGATCGAGCACCTGTGGCCGCGGCTCGGCCAGCTCTGGGCCGAGGAAGCGCAGCGCCTGCGCAGCCGGCTCGGCGCCTGCCAGGACCTGTTCGTGCTCGAGCAGATGGCCGGCCCGCACCGACCGCTGGCGCCGTGGCGCTCGCGGCTCACGCCGATGATCGTAGCGCGGCGCGCGGCGCATGTACGCACCGCCTCGCGGCTCGCCGGCCGCCTGTTCGCCGAGAAGCCCAAGGCGTTCCGCAAGCGCATTGCCACGCTGTGGGAGCACAGCCGCCCGGCCGGCAACGGCAAGGACGGCAGACACGACACGATCGCGTCGGCCCGGAAGGCGAGAACCGGGAAGCGAGCAAAGCGTTCCGGCAACATGGCAGGCAAGACCGCGGCCAAGGCGCCGCCGAGCGCGACTTCATCAAGACGGGCGCCACGCGGCAAAATACATTCAGCGTAATAAAAAACCCCCGCCAAAGCGGGGGTTTTCGTGGCTGTCATCGTATCGAGGAGATTTTCTTTGTGAGCAGGATCTTGTCCGAAAACCGGTTCCCACTTTTCGGGATCATGCTCTCTCGTCCTTGGCAGGCCTGGCAGCGACCTACTCTTCCAAGTCTTGAGACTTAGTACCATCGGCGCTGAGGAGTTTAACGGCCGAGTTCGGGATGGGATCGGGTTCAGGCTCCTCGCAAGAACCACCAGGCCGGCGAAAGACGAGATGAAGTAAAGCGCTGGTCGTTCTTGGGCCTCATGGTTCGAGACGCGCCTTCGGCGCTCATCACCATGAGGATCAGCCATTCCCAACCCCTCATCCTGAGGAGGCGCGTCAGCGCCGTCTCGAAGGATGAGGCCCGAGACATGGACATTGAGTAATGAGAGCAATCAAGACAATCGAGCGATTAGTACCGGTAAGCTCAATGCGTTGCCGCACTTACACACCCGGCCT
>JANRIQ010000008.1:0-1602 GCA_033764775.1 Hyphomicrobiales bacterium
CGCCGTGATCGCCGCGGCGATCGCGCTCACCGTCAGCAAGGGCTTCAGCGGCACCGTGCATTCGTTTTTCGGCATCGCCACCATCGTGCTCGGCGTGCTGCAGGTGGCGTCGTCATGGGTGCGCGGCAAGCACGGCGGCAAATATTACTACACCGCCAAGCCGAGAAAACCGGAGACCTGGTGGGGCGACCACTACAACATGACGCCGCGCCGCAAGCGGTTCGAGGCCTATCACAAGACCGGCGGCTATGCCGCGGCGTTCTGCGCGGTCGGCGCGGTCGCCTCCGGCCTGATGCAGTATTCGATGCCGTGGCTCGGCGTCGTGGTGATGGCGCTGATCGCCGTCATCTTCGCCGCCGTCGTCGTGCTCGAATACAAGGGCTACCGCTACGACGGCTACCGCGCCGCCTTCGGCTTCGACCCGGAGCACCCCTACAACAAGGCGCGCAAGGAGCTGTAGGCGGCGCCCTGCAATTCAGCAGCGCCGATCTCGCAAGGCGCAATGCGAGCGTGATGAGCAGCCTGAAAATCGCGTCTATCGAATCACGAGTTGCGGCGGACTGGTCGAACGATCGACATCGATAATTCTTTCAGCGCTCCGCGCCAGTATTCGTTCGTCGATCTTGACCGCGAACTCCAACCCCTCGGCGGACATAACGGCATTGAACGGAATATGACCGCGCTCACAGACTCCGAGATCGATACCCGCGCCAAGTTCCTGCCAGTTGTTGCTGTCGCGCGGATAGCGCACCCGGCGACTGTCAGCCCAGTCAAACACGACGATAAAGTCATGTTTCGGCCTCATGTCGTCGACCTTGTTCATGAAGGCAATCGCCATTTCTCGCGCCGCTTGCGACAGTACAACCCTCGCATTTGTATTGAACCCATCGCGAGGCGCGCCTGAATCAAAATTTGATGCCATGTCATCCCCGGATCGGCTTCATATTAGTGTATCATGATTCAGAATTCGTCACGGCTATCGACCGGGATCGCGTATGAGACCTGGTACCGCGCCAACGCCGTGACGCGTTATTGTCCGTCCGTCGAAGCAGTCATACGTCACCCTGTACGTTCCGTCGCCAAACCGCGATATGCCGCTGGCGATGCAGATACGAATGACATAGGCAACATCGAAACCTTCCGAGGCGACACTCTCCCGATCCGAGCGTTCCAAACTGTTTCCATTCCCGTCCGTCCACTGCCCGCCGTCGGGAATGCCGGCCGGCACCCGCGGCTGGCTGGGATCGAATCCGGCCTTAGCCCGCCAGCGGCGGCGCGCATCAAGCGCCGTCTTGAGCAGCAGCAGTTCGAACCTGATCGCCGCCAGTTCGTTGCGGAACGCGCGCTCCTCGGCCTGCGCTTGCGCCGCCTTGGCCTCGGCCAAGGCTTCCCGCTCGCGCCTCGCCTTGAAATATGCCGGTTCCTGGTAG
This sequence comes from Hyphomicrobiales bacterium, assembly GCA_033764775.1. Classification (GTDB taxonomy): domain Bacteria; phylum Pseudomonadota; class Alphaproteobacteria; order Rhizobiales; family Rhodomicrobiaceae; genus JAWXCE01. The sequence continues at coordinate 1,431 of JANRIQ010000008.1, forward strand.
CCGGCGCCGGGCGGCAGGAAACGCTCGTAGTCCTGCCGCAAGTAATGGTGCGCGTCGTAGCGCATGAACAGCGTGCGGCGATGCGCCAGCCACGGCGGTTCGGGATCGGTCATCGGTGGATTCCGTTCAAAGAAAAAGGCGCGGGAGTTACCCCGCGCCCTCGCCTGTCATG
>JANRIQ010000033.1:0-1987 GCA_033764775.1 Hyphomicrobiales bacterium
GCCTCACTTAGAATCATTCCATATAAGCAATTGGCAGGCGAACGCCATACTATCCACGCAGGTCGTGGGATGGCGGCGGGACTATACAGATGAATGTCATGCGGCGGTTGGCGGAACCGGCGGTTCGGCGGGTGCTTCACCTCTATTGGCGGCAGTCACGCGGGCTGACCTTGGGCGTGCGCGGGCTCGTCATCGACCCGCGATCGCGGATTTTCCTGGTCCGGCACACTTATGTGACCGGCTGGCACTTGCCGGGCGGCGGGGTCGAGCCGGGGGAAACGGCCGTTGAGGCGCTCGGTCGCGAACTCTCCGAGGAGGGGAATATCGCGCTTACGGACGTGCCGGAACTATTCGGAATCTATTACAACGCCAAGGTAGGCAACCGCGATCACGTCGCGCTTTACGTCGTGCGCGACTTCGAGCAGAGCGCCGAACGCCTCGCCGACCGTGAGATTGCCGCCGCTGCCTTCTTTCCCCTCGACGAACTGCCCAATGACACCACGGCCGGGACACGCGCCCGCATCGCCGAAGTCCTCATGGGCGCGCCATTGAGCGCGCGATGGTGAGTTCGGACCTCATTTCGGAGGCGGTATCACCTTGATCGCGCCACCCGCCGGCGGGAGTTCGACGATGTGAGGATCGATGCCGGGCGGCGGGCAGAGCACGCCCTCGGTCCGGGCGAGCTTATCGCTCAGATGCTCGGTAGGCTCGGAGGACCTGCCCATCTGCTGACCGGGCGTGATCCGCTCGCCCGGGGCGCACGCGCGCGGATCGAGCGTCGGGGGCTGCGGTTCGGGCGCGCGCGGCGCGGTCGGTGGCGGGGGCTCGGGCGGGCTCTGCGCGAGGCTAGCCGTCGCGAGCGTCGTCACCGCGAGAATGAGAGAGGCTTGGAGACCGCCGTTCATACCTGCACCGCCTTTATGTCGAAACGGCGCAGTCCAGTGCATGTTCCGTCGCGCGAGCGCGTCGCGTCCAGCGGCCATGCCCGCAGGAGACAATCAGATGATCACGTGGCGATCGGTGAGGTCAGGACAGCGCTTCGGCCGGCATCTTGCGGAATCGGATGAGGGAAAAGTGGCCGAGCGGCGGCATCGGCCGTCGCTCCATGAGCCGCAATGCGGGCTGGCGCTCGACCCAGGAGGCAAGCCGGGACCATGGAAATTCCGGCCGCCAGCCGAGCCGGCGCGCCAGCGGCGCGAAGCCCCGCTCGAAGGCCTGTCGCGCGCCGGTCGTCGCACCAAGGTGATTGACCAGCACGATTTCACCGCCCGGGCGCGTGACCCGCACGAATTCATCGAGCGTCGCCTCGGGGTTGGGGACCGCGGTGATGACGTATTGCGCGACCACCACGTCGAAATAGTCGTCGGGAAAACCCAGATGCTCGGCATCCATCACGGCGATCACGTCGACATTGTCGAGCCGGTATTCGATCGTGCGCGCCCTGGCCTTGCGCAGCATGGGCTCGGAAATATCGACGCCGCACAAACGGTTTGCGCGGGAATATTGCGGCAGCGATATGCCGGTCCCGACCCCGACTTCGAGAATGCGTCCGCCGATCTCCTCGGCGGCCGCGATCGAGGCGCGCCGTCCGCGCGCAAATACCGCGCCGAACACGAGGTCGTAGATCGGCGCCCACCGGGCATAGGCCGCGGCGACGGTCGTCTTGTCGAGGTCGTCCAATGAATTCGCCCCAGTGTCGTGTCAGGCGCTCGCGCGCGCGTCGAGGAGCGAAACGCCGGAGCGCTCTCCCGCCGAAAGGACCGGGCTTGCGCTCTGGATGAAGCCGCCGCCAAGAACGCGGGCGCGCCCGCTCGGGACATCGTAGAACACGCAGGCTTGACCCGGCGCAACCCCCTCCTCCCCGTCGACGAGTTCAACCTCGTAACCGTCGGGGCCGGTGCTCAGCCACGCCGATTGCGGCGGGCGCGTCGAGCGCACCTTGACGTGGACTTCAAGCCGGCCCTCGCGCAGCGCATCCTCGATGGCG